>NZ_JACJLV010000017.1 GCF_016902415.1 Mordavella massiliensis
GTGATACCGAGGACCGGCAGTACGTATTTCATGTGATGAGTCTGACAGACAAGGTAAACCAGCCCGACGTGCTGGAAGGCCGGATGCCCGAGAAGGTGGGCGAGTGTCTGATGGATGCGGATATGGGATATAAGGTGGGTGATACGGTGACGTTAAAGTCCGGCACCGGTGACCCGCTGGAGGATACGCTGAAGACAGATACCTATGAGATCGTCGGGCTGGCCAGCAGCCCCTGCTATGTCTCTTTTGAGCGGGGAAGCGCCACCATCGGAAGCGGAAGTATCAGCGGATTTATGCTAGTGCCGTCCAAAACATTTGCCATGGAGACCTATTCTGAAGCGTACATAAAAGTGGCCGGCGCGGCAGACGAGATTGCCTATACGGATGCTTATGAAGATAAGGTACAGAAAGTGTCGGACCGGATCGAGGAGATCACCGGTGAGCGGGGACGGATCCGGAAGCAGGAGATCCTCGCGGATGCGCAGGAAGAGATCGACGAGGGACAAAAGGAACTGGAGGACGGACGCGCGGAGGCGGATCAGGAGCTTTCTGACGCGGCCGCCCAGATTGCTGATGGAGAAAAGCAGCTTGCCGACGCCAAAGTACAGCTGGAGGATGGAAGAAAGCAGCTGGAAGACGGCAAAGCACAGCTTACCGCAAGCCAGAAAGAGATTGACAACGCAAGGAGCCAGTACGAAAGCGGCCTGTCGCAGTGGAAGGCGGGTCAGGCGGAGTATGAAAGCGGCCTGGCGGAATATGAGGCAAGGAAGCCCGGGGCCGAGGCCCAGATCCAGCAGGGAGAAGAGGAGCTTGCAGCCTCCCGGCAGCAGCTGGATGAGGGCTGGGCCGGGTATCAGCAGATGGCTGACGGACTCGCCGGGTATGATGCGGGGATCGCGGAACTGGAAGAAAATATACAGAAGATCAAGGATCTGTTGGCGGCCATGGGTGAGAATCCGGGCGGAGAGGCTGGTGAGAACCCAGGCGGAGAGACCGGTGAGAATCCGGACGGAGAAGGGCAGGTAACGCCTCCCTCTAAGGAAGAACTGGAACAACAGCTGGCAGTTCTGGAGGCAACTCTGACACAGACGCAGACAGAGCGGGCAGAACTTCAGGCGACGGCGGATACCGCGAAAACGCAGCTGGAGGAAGGCGAGGCTGGCTACCAGGCGGGACTTCAGGAAATAGAGGCGGCAAAGAAGCAGCTTTCTGACGGCGCAGCTCAGTTGTCTTCGGCAAAAGCCACCCTGGATGCTTCGAAAGCGCAGCTGGACAGCGCGCTTGGTCAGATCCAGTCCGGCCAGCAGCAGATCGATGATGGCTGGGCCGAGATTCGGACCCAGGAGCAGACGTTAAAGGACGGGGAGGCCAAGATTGCCGAGAGCGAGCAGGAGCTTGCCGATGCAAAGAAGGAATATGAAGAGGGAAAGGCGGAGGCGGAGGCCGAGTTTGCTGATGCGGAGCAGGAGATTGCCGACGCTCAGGAAGAGATCGATAAGATCGAAGACCCGGACTGGTATCTGTATGACAGAGGAAATCTGCCGGAGTACGACGGATACGGAGAGAATGCGGACCGGATGCGGGCGCTGGGACGGGTGTTCCCGGTGCTGTTTTTCCTGGTGGCGGCGCTGATCAGTCTGACCAGTATGACCCGTATGGTAGAAGAGCAGCGGATCGAGATCGGAACCATGAAGGCGCTTGGGTATGACAAATCCGCGATCGCCGCCAAATATCTGGGGTATGCGTTCGTGGCTACGCTGGGCGGAAGTATCCTGGGCGTGCTGTTTGGAGAAAAAGTGCTGCCATACATTATCATTTACGCTTATGGCATTATGTATCAGCACATTCCGGAGATCCTGGTGCCCTACGACTGGGGGTATGCGGCTATGGCCTCTCTGGCAGCTCTGGCCTGCACCATGTTTGCCACCTGGTACGCCTGCTACAAAGAACTGGGCGATCAGCCTGCCGCGCTGATGCGGCCGCCGGCGCCCAAGATCGGCAAGAGGGTCTTCCTGGAGCGTGTAACATTTATCTGGAAGAGATTGAGCTTCACCTGGAAATCCACGGTCCGCAACCTGATGCGTTATAAGAAGCGGTTCTTTATGACCATATTCGGGATCGGCGGATGTATGGGCCTGATGCTGGTGGGCTTTGGCCTGCGGGATTCCATCTATGAGATCGCGGACATTCAGTATGAAGAGATCCAGACCTATGACGGCAGCGCCTACCTGCAGGACGATGTGACGGAGGAAGACCGGGAGAATCTGGATGCATTTATGAAGAAAAATCCGGACATCAGCCATTATATGGACGGCTATATGATGAATGTAACCCTGGAGCATGGAAGATACGAGCATGACGCATATCTGACGATCCTCGCCGACACCGGCGAAGTGGGAAGATATTTTAATTTCCATGACAGAGTCAGCCAGGAGGAATATCATCTTTCCGACAACGGGGCTATTATCAGTGAGAAGACAGCGAAGCTTCTGAACGCGGAGGAAGGCGACACCATCGAGCTTGTGGATGAAGACACCGGAACCCATGAACTGAAGATCGAGCATATCTGCGAAAACTACATGGCACATTACCTGTACATGACGCCGGAGTATTACGAACAGGTGACAGGAGAAGCTCCGGAATATAACTGCATCTTCTTCCAGACGGACCCGGAGGATTCCAAAGAAGAGATCGAAGATGCCGGCGAAAAGCTTGTGGCACGGGACGAAGTGTTAAGCGTAACCTACATGCATGACATCGAAAAACAGCTGGACGACATGCTGGGAAGCCTGAACCTGGTCATTGTGGTACTGATCATCTCTGCGGGAATGCTGGCATTTGTGGTACTGTACAACTTAAATACCATCAATATCACAGAGCGGCAGCGGGAACTGGCAACCCTGAAAGTGCTGGGATTCTACGATCTGGAGGTAGCAGAATACGTCTACAGGGAAAATATCCTGCTGACCTTTATCGGCGCAGGCGTGGGCGTAATCCTTGGAAAAGTCCTTCACATCTTCGTGATCGAGACCGTAGAAGTAGACGCCGCCATGTTCGGCCGGGTCATCAACATGCCCAGCTACCTGTACAGTCTGGCCTTTACCATCGCATTCTCCATGATCGTAAACTTCGTTATGTTTTACAAACTGCGGAAGATCGATATGGTAGAGTCACTAAAAAGTATCGAATAAAATGAAAATATGGATGGGGACGGGGGATTTCTGAAAATCCCCCGTCCCCATCCATTGTTAGCACTCATTAAAAAAGAGTGCTAATTTTCTATTGACTTTTGTTTTTGCTGGTATTATCATATCCTTTAGATGAAAAAAACGGGAGTTTCCCGTGATGATCATAATGAATAATAGGAGTGATAATGATGGCAGCAAAAAAAGGTAGCTTATCAATTAGCAGTGAAAACATTTTTCCAATTATAAAGAAATGGGTTTATTCGGATCATGATATTTTCGTCCGTGAGATGATTTCCAATGGATGCGATGCGATCACCAAGCTGAAAAAGCTGGATGTGATGGGTGAGTACCAACTTCCGGACGACTATAAGCCGGCGATCAAGGTGGAGGTCAACCCAGAGGAAAAGACGCTGAAGTTTATCGATAATGGTCTTGGTATGACCGCTGACGAGGTGGAGGAGTATATTACCCAGATCGCATTTTCCGGCGCGACAGAGTTCCTGGAGAAATATAAGGACAAGACGACGGAGGATGACATGATCGGCCACTTCGGACTGGGTTTCTATTCTGCATTTATGGTGGCGGATGAAGTGCATATCGACACGCTTTCCTATAAAGAAGGCGCAAAGCCGGTGCACTGGGTCAGCCAGGGCGGCACAGAGTATGAGATGGACGAAGGCTCCAGAACAGAGGTGGGATCAACCATGACCCTCTACCTCAATGACGACAGCCTGGAGTTTGCCAATGAGTACCGTGTCAGAGAGGTGCTGGAGAAATATTGTTCTTTCATGCCGGTGGAGATCTTCCTGTCCAAAGAAAATGCGGATCCGGAGTATGAAACCATCGATGAGGCGGATCTGAAGGATGACGATGTAGTGGTTGAGCACATCCATGAAGACGCTAAAATGGAAGAAAAAGAAAATGAAAATGGCGAAAAAGAGATGGTAGAGGTAGAGCCGGCAAAGGAGAAGGTAAAGATCCAGAAGCGCCCGGTATCATTAAGCGATATCCATCCTCTGTGGACCAGACATCCCAATGAGTGCAGCGATGAGGATTACAAGGACTTTTACCGCAAGGTGTTCCTGGATTACAAGGAGCCATTGTTCTGGATCCACCTGAATATGGACTATCCATTTAATCTGAAAGGAATCCTGTACTTCCCGCGGATCAATACGGAGTATGACTCTATCGAGGGAACCATCAAGCTATACAATAACCAGGTATTTATCGCGGATAATATCAAAGAAGTGATCCCGGAATTCCTGATGGTATTAAAGGGCGTGATCGACTGCCCGGATCTGCCGCTGAACGTGTCCAGAAGCGCACTGCAGAATGACGGATTTGTTAATAAGATCGCGGATTATATTGCCAAGAAGGTGGCAGACAAGCTGGCCGGCATGTGCAAGACCAAGAGAGAAGACTATGAGAAATACTGGGATAGCATCAGCCCGTTTATCAAGTTCGGATGTCTGAAGGACGAGAAATTCTGTGACAAGATGAAGGACGCCATCCTCTTTAAGAACCTGGATCATAAATATCTGACACTGAAGGATTATGTGGAGGCAAACGGCGGAACTCTGGAGAAGCCGGAGGAAGAAAAGAAAGAAGAGACCGGCGAAGGATCTGGCGAGACCGGTGAAAATGGTGAAAAGGCGGAGGAGCAGAAGACCACGATCTTCTATGTGACCGACGAGATCCAGCAGAGCCAGTATATCAATCTCTTTAAGAGCCAGGGACAGGATGCGGTGATCCTGGGCCACAACATTGACTCCCCGTTTATCACTCTTCTGGAACAGAGATATCCCACAATCCAGTTCCAGCGCATTGACGCTGATTTGAGTGATCAGTCCAAAGAGGAAGTGGGCGAGGAAGAAAAAGAAGCATTCCAGAAGAAGGCGGACGATCTGACCGAGATCTTCCGCAAGGAGCTTGGCAATGACAAACTGGAAGTCAAGACCGAGAAGCTGAAAGATGAAAAAGTAGCTGCCATGATCACCCTGTCCGAGCAGAGCCGCCGGATGCAGGAAATGATGAAGATGTACGGCATGGCCGATATGGGCATGGGAATGGGCGGAGAGGTTACGCTGATCCTGAACGCCAACCATCCGCTGGTACAGTATGTATCTGAGCATAAGGACGGAGAAAACACCGGCATGATCTGCAAGCAGCTTTATGATCTGGCTATGCTGGCCCACAAGCCGCTGAGCCCGGAAGAAATGACTGCATTTGTACAGAGAAGCAATGACATTATGATGCTGTTGACAAAGTAAAATAACAGAACTTATAAGGGAAAAGAATCCCGGAAACGGAGTAAAATCGCTGCCGTTTCCGGGATTCTTTTATTGATGCCAGAGAACCAATCCCTTGACTTTCCTTTGTTTGACGGACAGTTCTCGTTATTCTTTATCCGTAACCGTGCTTCCAGCTGCTGCCATACGGTTATGTTCTGCCTTTTCGTTTAGCAGCCGTGCTCATTCGACCTGATATACGGTTGAAACTGAAATTTCTCGGATATGGCCGTACATGTTACGCTTTTTATACGGTTAGAAGTTTGTTTTGGATAACAAACCGTATTTTCCAAAAAAAAGTACGGTTAAATGAATCATTATATCAGCATAGCGGTATCTTTCAGGATTTGGTACGGTTTATATTGGAATCTTCTTCCAACGCGGTTCCCGGCGCCATTTTTTCCAGCATCTTTTCTGCGTACCGGTCCCATTCCCGCTCCAGATCCTTGTCCAGGCGGAAGGTGTGAAGGGATACGCCGGAGACGCAGGTCAGGCTGCTTCCGTCATAATGGAAGTTCAGGTACAGCCCCTGGACCTCTTCCGGACGGTAGGAAGAAAGGCTGCGGGAGTTAAGGAAGGCGGCAAACTGCTCCGGAGGCAGCGACAGAACGATCTTGAAGCTCAAAGGGGTCCGTTTCCCCTTGATGAGCCGGAAACAAAAGTCCCGCACATCCTTCCAGCGGGAGTAGGCGGATTCCGGCGGAGTGTCGAAAAAGTCTTTCTGCAGAAAACCGTCTATTTCAAAGGTATTAAAGGTTGTGATCTTTCCTTCGATAAAGAGGAAGCGGTCGAAGGTCTCCAGAAGAAGGAGATGGGACATACAGATTTTTGGTGATAAGGTGATGACATTCATGTGGTCGGGCTCCTTTTTGTATATCTGATAGATGTGGGATATGCACCCCATTTTTATGCTCATGTGGATTCTGACATTCTATTATAACATAAGTTTGACTTTTGTGGGAGTAAATAGTATAATAAAATGAAGTATGTGTATATGTCGTACTGTGTCGAAGAATCGGCGTATTGCATGCGGAAATAACAGGAGAAAAAGTGATCAGTCATGAAAATAGACAGAAGAAAACAAGCGGCCATCCGGGTGGTGGTCCCGGCGGCGGGAATCCTTTTGATCGTCGGGATCATTCTTTTGGTGGTCTGGCTGATGAATCAGAAAGTAGATACCAGCGAAGGCCTGAAACGTCTGGCGAAGATGGAAGAGACAGACGTAACAGAAGTCGATAAAAAGATCCAGGAACTGGAAGCAGAGGAACGGGAGTCGGATGAAGAATGGGCGAACCGGCCTCCAAGTGAAAAATTTGCCAATGCGGTGGTTCTTGGCGATTCGATTGCCCAGGGACTTTCTGCATATGAGGTGCTTAACACAAGCCAGGTACTGGCAGAGAAGGGCGCAGGAGTGGTAAATGGAAACGGCGACCTGATGAGAAGCCAGGTGGAGCAGGCAAAATCACTGGCACCTCAGGTAATCTTCCTTTCTTACGGAATGAACGACATGATGGTGACAGACCAGCAATCTTTCCTGGACGCTTACCGTCAGGTGCTGGAGGACCTGAAGTCCTCCCTTCCGGATACAGCCATCTATGTAAACAGTATCCTTCCGGTACAGCAGGCCAAAGCCGAGGCGGAGCCGCCGTATGCCAATATCCCTCAGTATAATGAGGGGCTGAAGGCGCTCTGTGAAGAACTGGAGATTACCTTTATTGACAATACAGACCTGGTGAAAGAAGAATACTATTCGCAGGACGGCGTACATATGGCGCCGGAGTTTTATACGGAATGGGTAAACCGTATGGTGGAGGTTGCAGGATTATAATGGGAGTACATAAGGACGGCAGGCTGGATCTGCTGAATATACTGAAATATTTTATGGTTCTGGTTTTTATCGGATACATCGTGTTCCTTCTTTCCAGAGAAAGTGCGGATGATGTGCCGATTAAAACCCTGGAGGAAAATACACTTGCGGTCATATCCCAGGAGGGGATGGATAAAGGGACCACACAGGATCTGAAGCGGTTCTATGGATTGAACGTCCAGGATCTTGACGGCGCGGCGCTCTATATTCCTAATGATATCATGAGTGTGGACGAGCTTTTGATCGTAAAGATGAAAGATGAGTCGCAGGCCGAGCAGATAGAGGCGGCGGCCGAGCAGAGACTGGAAACGCAGAAGACCAGTTTTGAAGGCTATGGCGTGAACCAGACGAAGCTTCTCAATGCCGCGATCCTGGATACCAGAGGAAATTATTTCCTGTTTGTAGTTTCCAAGGATGCAGATAAGGCGCTGGAAGCGTTTAAGAAAAGTTTGTAAAGGAATCAGGTTGGCATGTTATTCAGCAGTATCGTATTTTTATTTACGTTTTTACCAATTGTATTAATTTTATATTATGTGCTGCCAAGGCAGTTTAAAAATCCGGTGCTCCTTCTGGCCAGTCTTCTTTTCTATGCCTGGGGAGAGCCGATCTATCTGTTCCTGATGATGTTTTCTATCCTGTTTAATTACATCAGCGGACTGGATATCGCAAGAAATCTGGGAAATAAGCGGGCGGCCAGAAAAAGCCTGATCTTTAATGTGGTGGTAAATCTGTGCGTGCTTGGATTTTTCAAATATGAAGGATTTGTACTGAACAGCCTGAATGCGGTGCTCCCGGTGGAGATCCCGTTCCAGGAAGTGGCGCTTCCGGTAGGAATTTCCTTCTATACATTCCAGATTTTATCATACATTATAGATGTATACTGGGGAAATGTTCCCGTGCAGAAGAACCTGATGGATTTTGCCCTGTATGTTACGATGTTCCCTCAGCTGATCGCGGGACCTATCGTAAAGTATGCGGAGATTGACGAGCAGCTCCATGTGCGTGAGGAGAACTGGGGAAGGTTCGGAGAAGGCGTGATGTATTTTATCCGCGGCCTTGCAAAAAAAGTACTTCTGGCCAATACGGTGGGCATGATCTATACCAATGTATCCGGCATGGCGCCGGAAGATGTGTCCGTAGTGACGGCGTGGCTGGGATGTCTGGCTTATACCTTCCAGATCTATTTCGACTTCAGCGGATATTCCGATATGGCGGTGGGCCTTGGTAAAATGTTTGGATTTGAATTCCCGTGGAACTTTAACTATCCGTATATCGCCCAGAGCGTGACGGAATTCTGGAGGAGATGGCATATCTCCCTGAGCAGCTGGTTCCGGGAGTATGTCTATATTCCGCTGGGCGGAAACCGTGTGCCCGTACCAAAGCATATCCGCAATCTTCTGGTGGTATGGCTGTTGACCGGTCTGTGGCACGGAGCCGCATGGAACTTTGTGGCATGGGGTCTTTATTACGGTGTGATCCTGATTTTTGAAAAGTATTTCTTCCACCGTGTGCTGGATAAACTTCCGGAAGTATTGAGGCACATTTACAGTCTGGTCCTGGTTATGGTCGGCTGGGTGCTGTTTTTCAGTCCGTCCTTTGCAGGAGCGCTGGAGTATCTGAAGCTGATGTTTGGAGCAGGCGGCCACGGATTCATGGACGGGGAAGCGTTGTATCTTCTGATCTCGAACCTGGGGCTTTGGGTGATTGCGATCGTGTCTTCGACACCGCTGGTATACGGTGTATATGAAAGATATGTGGGACGGCGTAAACCGGTGGCAGATGTGGTGATCTATGCGGGAATGTTCCTGCTGTGCGTTGCATATCTGGTAACCGAAACCTATAATCCGTTCTTATATTTCAGATTTTAGGAGCAATTATGGAAGAGCGTAGAAAGAGAAGAAGAAATTCTAGGAATAAGAGAGCAAAAAGCAGAAAACTCTGGATGGCCAGGATGTTTCTTATCCTGCTGTTCCTGATCTGCCTTTTAAATATTGTATGGCCCAGCAGAGAATTTTCTGAAAAGGAAAACCGTATGCTGGAGCAAAAACCGGAGCTTACGCTTTCCGGCATTGAGAGCGGACGGTTCATGGAACAATACGAGTCTTACCAGTCCGATCAGATCGCCGGCCGGGATCTGTGGGTACAGTTAAAAACAAGGGTGGATCTTCTTATGGGCAAACGGGAGTCCAACGGCGTCTATAAAGGGAAGAGCAAGTATCTGATGGAGGACATCAAGACTCCGAATCAGGAGCAGATGGAGCATAACCTTGCGTCCATGTGCAGTTTCCAGGAAGCCTATCCGGATATTCCCATGTATATGATGCTGGTGCCCAACGCAGCAAATGTATTGTCAGATAAGCTGCCGTCTTTTGCGGTGACCAGAGATCAGGACAAGGATTTTGCCGAGATCCAGAAGGCGCTGAAAGGTCATCTGACCTGGGTGGACGTCAGCTCGGCGATGAAAGATCACAAGTCGGAAAATATTTATTATCATACGGACCATCACTGGACTTCACTGGGGGCGAAATATGGATATGAGGCGCTTGCTGAGGCGCTCCAGCTGGATACCTCCAAGGAAGTGGAACTTAAGCCTTACGCAGTCAGCGATTCCTTCAATGGCACCCTGTCTGCAACCAGCGGCTATGAGACCGGCTATGAGGAACCCATGTATGTATATCTTCCCAAGGAAGAGGGAACCGGGCCGGAGGTTGTAGTAAGTTATGTAGAGGAGCAGGAAAAGAAGGCAACTCTTTATGATACCTCCAAATTAAAGGAAAAGGATAAATATGCCATGTTCCTTGGCGGTAACAGCGGACTGATCGATATCCGCACCACAGCGGACAGCACAGACCGGCTGCTGATCGTAAAGGATTCTTACGCCAACAGTCTGGTGCCGTTCCTGACGCCTTACTACCGGGAAATCTTTATGGTGGATCCCCGTTATTATTATGGGGATATCCATGAGATTATGGAGAATAATAAGATTACCAGTGTATTGTTCCTGTATAACGGAAACACGTTTGTGGAAGATAACAGTATCAGCGGAGTGTTGGAAAATGCCGAGACTGAATAAATACCTAAGTGAAGCGGGGGTCTGTTCCCGCCGGGAAGCGGACCGGCTGATCCAGGCCGGCAAGGTGACGGTAGACGGCCGGAAGGCGGTGCCGGGCATGCAGGTGGAGCCCGGGCAGGTGGTGAAAGTCGGGAAAAAGGAGATCCGGGAGAAAAACCGCAAGGTTGTGCTGGCAGTCTATAAGCCGGCAGGGATCGTGTGTACCGAAGACCGCAGAGAAAAAAAGAATATTATCCGTTACCTGGACTATCCGATCCGGGTAACCTATGCCGGGAGGCTTGATAAAAATTCAGAAGGGCTTCTCATCATGACCAATGACGGGGATCTGATCAACGGGATGATGAGGGCCCGATTTCTGCATGAAAAGGAATATCAGGTGAAGGTAGACCGTCCGGTGACGGAGGAGTTCCTGAAAAAGATGCGGGAAGGCGTGCATATTCGGGATGAGGAAAAAGGACTGGATGAGGTGACCAGGCCCTGCCAGGCAAAGGCTATTGGAAAGTATACCTTTTCCATTACCCTGACCCAGGGGCTGAACCGGCAGATCCGCCGGATGTGCGAAGCGTGCGGATACAAGGTGGAACGGCTCCTTCGGGTGCGGATCATGAATATCCGCCTTGGAAATATGAAGCCCGGAGATGTCAGAGAATTAAGTGAGCAGGAGTTAAAGGAGTTATATGGAGAAATCAAAGCTGGCCAGGATGCAGGAACTGGTAGAGATCTTAAATAAAGCGGGGAAGGCGTATTATCAGGATGCCGAAGAGATCATGAGCAATTATGAGTACGACCGCCTCTATGATGAACTTCTGGATCTGGAGAAAGAGCTGGGGACTACACTTTCCAACAGTCCCACCGTCAATGTCGGGTACGAAGTGTTAAGTGAACTTCCAAAAGAACGGCATGAGAGGCCCATGCTCTCCCTGGATAAAACCAAAGACGTGGCGGAGCTGGAAGCGTTCGTCGGGGAACAGGAAGCCTTAATGTCCTGGAAGATGGACGGGCTGACGATCGTTCTCACTTACCGGGAGGGAGCGCTTTACAAAGCCGTGACCAGAGGAAACGGCGAAGTGGGCGAAGTGGTGACGGCCAATGCCCGGGTGTTCCGCAATATTCCCCTGAAGATCCCCTATCAGGGAGAGTTGATCCTCCGGGGCGAGGCGGTGATCGGCTACCGGGATTTTGAAAAGATCAATCAGGAGATCGCGGACGCCGACGCAAAATATAAGAATCCGCGGAATCTCTGCAGCGGTTCGGTGCGGCAGTTAAATAACGAGATCACAGCCAGGAGAAATGTAAAATTCTACGCATTTACGCTGGTACAGGCGGATGGCGTGGAGTTCCATAATTCCAGGAAGGCGCAGATGGAGTGGCTGAAAAGCCAGGGGTTCCAGGTGGTAGAATACCGGATGGTGACAAGAGATACGGTGCGCGCTGCGGTGGAGGAGTTTGCGGCCAGGATCGCAGACAATGATTTCCCTTCCGACGGACTGGTGCTGACCTATGATGACATTGCCTATGGCGCGTCCCTTGGAAGAACTTCCAAGTTCCCCCGGGATTCCTATGCCTTTAAGTGGGCCGATGAAGTGCGCAAGACCCGGCTTCTGGAGATCGAGTGGAGCCCTTCCAGGACCGGGCTTATCAATCCGGTGGCGATCTTTGAACCGGTGGAGCTGGAAGGAACCACAGTCAGCCGTGCCAGTGTCCACAACATCAGCATCATGGAGGATCTGGAGCTTGGCGCAGGCGATACCATCGAAGTCTACAAGGCCAACATGATCATTCCGCAGATCGCCCGGAATCTGACCAGGAGCGGAGTAAAAGATATCCCGTCTGCCTGTCCGGTCTGTGGCGGCAAGACAGAGATCCGCCAGGATGGAAACGCCAGGACTTTGTATTGCACCAATCCGGACTGTCAGGCCAAGCATGTAAAATCCTTTGCGCTGTTTGTCAGCCGGGACGCCTTAAATATCGAGGGGCTGTCAGAAGCAACACTGGAAAAATTCATCGGGATGGGTTATATTAAAGAATATGCAGACATTTTCCATCTGGACCGTTACCAGGAGGAGATCTGTCAGATGGAAGGATTTGGCGAAAAGTCTTATCAGAATCTGATGGACAGCATTGAAAAGGCCAGAACCACCACTCTTGCGCGGGTGATCTACGGGATCGGGATCCCGGGCATCGGCCTTGCCAATGCGAAAATGATCTGCAGAGAATTTCATAACGATGTGGAAACGCTGCTCCAGGCAAAAGAAGAGGATCTAAGCGCCATTTCCGGTGTGGGAGAAGTGCTGGCAGGCGCCTTTACCGGGTATTTTGCCCAGAAAGATCATGTGGAAAGATTCCGGAACCTGTTAAAGGAACTGGTGATCCCGGAGGAAGAGGCCGGCGAAGCAAAGCAGATCTTCGCAGGAGTGAATTTCGTCATTACCGGAAGTGTGGAGCATTTTGCCAACCGAAGCGAGGCCAAGGAACTGATCGAGAGCCTGGGGGGAAAGGTGACCGGTTCGGTGACATCCAAAACCAATTATCTGATCAATAATGATGTGACATCCACATCTTCCAAGAACAAAAAAGCAAATGAACTGGGGATTCCCATTATCTCAGAAGAGACCTTCCTTCAGATGGTCCGCGAAGGAGGGACCGCGCAGGCCGGCGAGTGATGGGAAGCGGCTGGAAAAGAACCAGATTTTAGAAAGAGGGTTAAACATGTCAGAACAGGATAAAAATGAACAGACAGAAGTAGAAACCATCGATACTGCCGGGAAAGAGACCGGAGAAGAGAATCACCATAAAGAAGACGCATATGAAAAGATCTGTTCCGTCTGCCACCGGCCGGAAAGTGTGGCCGGTAAGATGATCGACCTGCCGGGAGGATTTTCCGTGTGCAGCGGCTGTATGCAGAGAAGCTTTGACGCCATGAAAAACGGGCAGATCGATTACAGCCAGCTTCTGAATATGCCGGGTGTGCATTTTATGAATATGGCGGATCTGGAACAGGCGATCCCGAAGCAGCAAAAGATCAAGAAGAAAAAAGAGGGCGAAGAGCACAAGCCGCTTATTGATATCCGCAAGATCCCGGCGCCGCACAAGATCAAGGCCAGCCTGGATGAATATGTAGTGGGTCAGGAGTACGCTAAAAAAGCCATGTCCGTGGCTGTTTACAATCATTATAAGCGGGTGGCGACGGACTCTATGGATGATATTGAGATTGAGAAGTCCAATATGCTGATGATCGGTCCCACTGGTTCCGGCAAGACCTACCTGGTCAAGACGCTGGCCAGGATCCTGGATGTGCCTCTTGCCATTACGGACGCCACTTCTCTTACCGAAGCCGGTTACATCGGCGACGATATTGAAAGCGTAGTCTCCAAGCTTCTGGCGGCTGCGGATAATGATGTGGAGAAGGCGGAGCAGGGAATCATTTTCATCGATGAGATCGACAAGATCGCCAAAAAGAAGAATACCAATCAGCGGGACGTCAGCGGGGAATCGGTACAGCAGGGTATGCTGAAGCTGCTGGAGGGAAGTGACGTGGAAGTGCCGGTGGGCGCGAACAGCAAAAATGCCATGGTTCCGCTGACTACAGTGAATACCAGGAACATCCTCTTTATCTGCGGCGGAGCGTTCCCGGATCTGGAGGGTATTATAAAAGAGCGCCTGACCAAGCAGTCTTCGATTGGATTTGGCGCGGACTTAAAGGATAAATATGACCATGACAAGACCATCCTTTCCAAAGTGACTACGGAGGATCTGCGGAATTTCGGTATGATCCCGGAATTTCTGGGAAGACTGCCTATCGTCTTTACGCTGGAGGGCATGAATGAGGAAATGCTGGTCAAGATCTTAAAGGAGCCCAAAAACGCGATTCTGAAACAATACCAGAAGCTGCTGGCGCTGGACGAGGTCAGGCTGGATTTTGACGAGGAAGCGCTGACAGCCATTGCCAGAAAGGCGATGAAAAAAGACACCGGGGCCAGAGCGCTTCGGGCCATCATTGAAGAATTTATGCTGGACATCATGTATGAGATCCCCAAGGATGACAGCATCGGCCAGGTGACTATCACAAAGGAATACATAGAAGGGACAGGGGGACCTGTGATCCAGCTGCGGGGCCAGGAGGTGCCGAGGCTGAACGGCTAACCGGTCTGCCCTGAATGTTACAGAAGAAAGCCTCATATATTTTATACAGCCGGAGGAAGAAGATCCGGCAGTATAAGATGTATGAGGTGTTTTTATGGGATCATTGACATGTCGGGAGAAGATTCTTTCGGAGGATTACTGGGATTTTCTGCTTCCGGACTACCGGGAAGATCCGGTCGGGCCCTTTCAGGAACGGGACGGCTGTGTGCAGGAAGGAGATTTCGGGTACCGGGTATCCTATCTGGAGCAGGAGGAGCGGGAGTCGTTGTCCTTTTCCCGCTATGGCTATTACTCCATTCCTAAATGCTACACGCCTCTGGATATGGACGCGGTGAATGTGGCCGGGATCACAGCAGTACAGAATTATCCGGCGCTTCAGACTATGGGAGAGGGAGTGCTGATCGGCTTTGCAGATACAGGCATTGACTGGAGAAGCCCGGTATTTCAAAGGCTGGACGGAAAAACCAGGATCTTGGGTATCTGGGATCAGACCGCTCCTGCCGGGGACGGGGCAGATTCTTCCGGGGCAGCATATGGCAGGGTGGTGGATGAGGCGGAGATCAACCGGATGCTGGAGGAGATGGGAACTGGCGCTGGAGAAAACCGGTATGCGGATCCCGGGGAAGCGCCGGGGATCGATCCGGACGGGCACGGCAGTTTTCTTGCCAGTGTGGCGGCAGGAAGCGCGGACCCTGAGAACCGGTTTATCGGGGCTGCGCCGGAGGCTTCGATCGCCATGGTAAAGCTGAAGCCTGCCAAGAAGTATTTGAAAGATTTTTATGGGATCCCGCAGGAGGTGGTCTGTTATCAGGAAAATGATATCCTGCTGGGGCTTGCGTATCTGAATCGCCTGGCACAGGAAAGAGGGATGCCGCTGGTGCTGTGTCTTGCGATGGGAACGAATTTTGGCGGCCACAACGGTTCCTCGGTGCTGGCCAGAGTCCTGGACCGTTATGCGTATCTGACAGACCGCGCCGTAGTGGTGGGTGCCGGGAATGAGGCGGCGCAGCGGCACCATTTTTCCCACCGGTTCCAGAAGGATCAGGAAACGGTGACTGCGGAGATCCGGGCAGGCGAGGGAACCGGCGGATTTTCCGCGGAGGTGTGGGCGAGGCTGCCGGATGTGGTGACCTTGTCGGTGGTATCGCCGTCCGGGGAGCGCACCCGGCCCATTTCCCTCAGACAGGGGCAGAAATATGACTGGGTGTTTACCTTTGACGGTACAAAGGTTACGGTGGAAGACCGCATTTTGCTGGAAAATAATGATTCCCAGGTGATCTTCCTGCGGTTTGAAGACCCGGCGCCCGGGATCTGGAAGCTGGAACTTTTGTCCATACAAAGAGCCGCGGGCGAGGTACACATTTGGCTTCCGGTGCGGGAATTCTTAAGACGCGAGGTGTTTTTCCTGGAAGCGGACGCGGACCTTACGATGACAGAGCCCGGGAGCGCTTCGGCGGTTATGACTGCAGCCTACTACAACGGAAAGGATAATGGAGTTGATATTCATTCCGGGAGAGGGTATACTAGAAATGGAAAGATTAAGCCGGATTTTGCGGCGCCGGGCGTCGGGATCACAGGCCTTGGAACGGATGGAAATTTTACAGTCAGAACCAGTTCCAGCGCGGCGGCAGGCATTGCGGCAGGCGCATCCGCCCTTCTGATGGAATGGCTGAGAGCGCAGCCGGATACGCTGGGCGTGACCTCTGTACAGATCCGCAATATCATCGTGCTGGGAGCCGGGCAGAGAGAGTTTATGGAGTATCCGAACCGGGAGTGGGGCTACGGGACGCTGAATGTATACCAGTCCCTGGACCGCCTGCGGCAGCTGTAAAGAACGGCGTATGATAAAGGAGAGAAAAGGTATGGCAGATTTTTTTAAAGATATGGAACAGAAATTATCAGGAGTCATCAGTGATCTTGGAAAGAAAACGGAAGACACCATAGAGATCCAGAAGATCAAGAGCGATATCCGTTCCCTGAAACGGGCCAATGAAAGAGACCTGATCGATATCGGACGCATGGTCTATGAGAAATTCCAGCACGGAGAGATCCGGGACACAGATTATATCACGTTCTGTGAAGCGATCGAGAAGCGGGAAGAGACCATCGAAAGACAGGAAGAAGAGATCGTGCGGATCCGCGAGGGCCGCTAGATGAAGATCCGGAAACATCCGCAGAAAAAAAGCCTGTGGAATATTCTTCCACGGGCTGTAAAAAAGCGGATCTGGATGCCGGGGCTTTTTGCCCTTCTTCTTGGGACGGATGAAGCGCTGAAGCAGTATGCGCAGGAGTATCTGGAACCAGGGGAAGAGCGTGTTCTTCCCGGCGGAAAACTTCTGTACCGTAAGGTTTACAATCCGGGATTTGCATTTGGAACCTTTGCACAGCATCCGGAAGCGGTCTGGAATCTGTCTCTGGCCGCCGGAGTGGTTGTGATTGGAGACTGGGTCCGGAATCTGTGCAGGAAAGGGCATCTGCTTGCAAAGACAGGCACGACCCTGACGGCCGCCGGAGCGGCAGGCAATCTTCTGGACCGCCTGCTCCGCGGCAAGGTCGTAGATTATATCGGATTTCGTTCCGAACATGCATTTCTGGCAAAGCTGACGGCTAATCTGGCAGATTTTTATCTGGCCGCCGGAGCTTTGCTTATGACTCTGCGAAAAATTCTCGGATCTGCTGGTAAATAATACCCATCAGCCGGGTTCTTGCCTCTACGCTGGCCCAGCCGATATGCGGTGTGATAAATAACCGTCTGCTGTCCCTGATGGCGTAGAGCGGATTGTCTGCGCTCATCGGTTCTTTGCACAGCACATCCAGGCCGGCAGCAGCGATCTGTCCTTCCTTCAGCGCGTCTGCAAGATCCTGTTCCACAACGATGGGTCCCCGGCCGAGATTCAGAAAGATGCAGGCCGGTTTCATTTCTTTCAGCGCGTCTGCGTTGATCAGATTTTCTGTATATTGATTTAAAGGCGCATGGACGGAGATAATGTCCGAACTCTTAAGCAGGGTGTGAAGCGGCACCTGGTGATATCCGGGCTGTGGCGCGCTCCCCGACGGGGAAGAATAGATCACATCCGCGCCGAATGCTTCTGCGATGGCGGCCACCCGCCGCCCGATATTTCCCAGACCGATGATTCCCCAGGTTTTTCCCTTGATTTCGTAAAAATGTTCTGCAAAATGTGTAAAGATGGTGTCGTTGATATAGCGGCCTTCTTTTACATATTCGTCATAATAGCGCAGCTTTTCCAGCAGGAAAAACAGCATGGCAAAGGTGTGCTGGGCCACGGATTCTGTGGAGTAGTCCGCCACATTTCGCCAGGCGATGCCACGGCTCTCCAGATATGCTTTATCCAGGTTATTGGTGCCAGTGGCAGTGACACATACCAACTTAAGATTCCGGGCGTTCTTTACAGCGGCTTCGTCGATCCGGATCTTATTGACGATGAGCACGTCTGCATCTGTAACCCGTTCCGGGACTTCTTCCGGCTGGGAAAAAGAATATTTCACCACTTCCCCCAACTGATCAAAAGCAGAGAGATCGATATCATCCCCGATGGTTTTTGCGTCAAGAAATACAAGTTTCATAATGGAACCTCCTTCCAGATTTCCAGATGATGGATAGAATATATTTGGGTATAGAAAAAAGCGGGTGATGGGAATCGAACCCACGTATCCAGCTTGGAAGGCTGGTGTTCTACCATTGAACTACACCCGCAAAATGATGAATTATGAAATTTCCCGTGAACGTGTTATATCATATCATCTTTGATAACAAAAAGCAAGAGGGAAATTAAGATTTGTTTAAGTTGTTTTTGAACGAGAGAATATTATATAATGGCAATACAGAATAAGGATGAAATAGAAAAAACGAGGTGAACGACAGATGATTTTCAGGCAGGAAAAGCACCCCTCGAAGAGAAGGCAGCAGGTATACCGTTATTATGTGATTATTGCGGCCGCTGCGCTGGTACTGATCGGCGGCGGTCTTGGGATTGTCCTTTCCAGAAACAGCCGGCCGGAAACAAAGGAAGCGTCGCTGACCAAGGAACAAAAAGAGCTTTACCGTCTGGCCGGCCCGCATATTGAGACGCAAAAGGAACGGATTGAGCGGGTGCGCATGGAGGCAACAGCGGCCGGCTATCCGGAAGGCGTGATCGAACTTCTTGATAAGAATCCGGCTACTGTGTCCTATGTAGAAGATTACGGGGAAAAACAGGGACAGATATATGCGGAAGATATTGGAGATGACTATGTGGATGGGCAGATCCCGCTTCTGATCCAGTGGGATGAACGCTGGGGGTATGCGCCTTACGGGACCAGTGTGGTTGCAGTCAGTGGCTGCGGGCCTACCTGTATGGCGATGGTGGCGGCAGGACTGCGCCATGATCCGACTATTACACCGGCAAAAGTGGCAGAGTATGGAACACAGAACCAGTATGTAGATGAAGAGAATAATACGTACTGGGCTTTTATGCAGGAGGCAGGCAAGAACTGGGGGCTTTCCTGCTACAGCGGTTTTTTGTCAGAAGAGGAACTTTCGGCAGAACTTTCGGCCGGGCATCCGGTCATCTGCAGTATGGGGCCCGGGTATTTTACACAGAACGGCCATTTTATTGTTATGACCGGATATGAAAATGGACAGATCAGGATCAACGATCCGTTCAGCACAGAAAACAGCGGGAGAACCTGGACATATGGAGAGATCCACGACCAGATCAAGGCTATGTGGGTCTACCAGATAGATCAGGGGTAGGAAAAACCAGGAGGAGAAAATGACAGAAGAAAAAGCACAGATTAAGAATCACGGGAATATCGGATTTCGTTATGCAAAAGGGAAAGACGCCGGCCTTGTCCTGGAGTTCTTAAAACGTCTTTCTGAATATGAAAAGGCAGAGGAACATCTGGTCTCCACGCCGGAGCTGTTACAAGAAGAACTGGAGCGGGACAACGGGGCGAAGGCTTTGTTTGTTCTGGCAGATGGAAAAGAAGTGGGTATGGCTCTCTTTTTTAGAAACTTTTCCGGGTATCTCGGCCGGGCGGGGATTTTCATCGATGCCCTTCTGGTGCTGGAAGAATACCGGGGAAAAGGCTACGGCAGAGCATTGTTTGAGGAATTGAAAAAGGAAGCGGCCCGGATGGGCGGAGCCAGGATGGAGTGGCTGTGTCTTACATGGAATACTCCTTCCATGGAATTTTATCGGAAAAACGGCGGACAACTTATGGATACCTTTGCTACTTACCGGCTGCCGCTGGAGTAAGAGAGCAAGGATTGCAAGAAAAATGTATTGCTGTTGTGCGGACACATGTGTATAATAAAGAAAAAGATATGCACGAGAAAGGAGCGTTGTTATTATGGCAAAGTCAGCAAATTTATATGCGAGAATAGAGCCTGAAATTAAAGAGCAGGCTGAAAAAAATTCTCTCTACACTTGGTATTCCGGCTTCTAACGCTATCAATATGTTTTATAAACAGATTATCTTACAGCGAGGACTTCCCTTTGAAGTAAAAATTCCAGACAGAACGTCCACAGATATAAGCATGTTGGGAACAGACGAATTGCACACAGAACTGGAGAAAGGATATGCGGATATGAAAGCTGGTCGAACCAAAGACGCAAGAACGGTTTTTTCTGATATTCGCAAAGACTATGGTTTATGATTTTTAATGTAGCCACATCAATACATTCCAGATATAGAAGAACAGGTAGTAACAGTTTTACGTGTCATGTACAGCGGACGCAACATGGAAGAAGAGCTAAGTGCCCATATAAAGCAATAGATAATTTCATATTCCACATAAAAAGCGGTTACTCCGTTGGAGATCAATCGCTTTTTCTATACTCAAATTTCAGATTGGAGCGATTGATTGAAAGATATTTTTACCGATATGCAGGCAAAAAATAAAGAAAAAATTAGCACTCGTCTCTTGACTCTGCTAACAACAAGTGTTATATTACCACTAGAACAATGAAAACAACCGATCTCAAAAAGGAGGCGTATGGTTATGAATATTAATAAATTTACACAGAGTTCTATGGCGGCGGTCCAGGGCTGTGAGAAGGCGGCAATGGATTACGGCAATCAGGAAATTGAGCAGGAGCACCTGTTCTATGCGCTGCTGACGATTGATGACAGTCTGATCTTAAAATTATTTGAAAAAATGGGGATTACAAAGGAGACAGCTGTCAACCGGGCGGAGGAGGCCCTGCGGAAGCGCCCGAAGGTGCAGGGGGGCCAGATGTTTATCGGCAAGGATCTGAATAACGTGCTGGTCTACGCAGAAGATGAAGCTAAGCAGATGGGTGACGAGTATGTTTCCGTGGAGCATCTGTTCCTGTCCATGATCAAACATGCAAACCGGGAAATGAAGCAGCTGTTCCGGGAGTTTGGCATTACAAGAGACAGCTTCCTGCAGGTTTTGTCAACCGTGAGAGGCAATCAGCGCGTGACCAGCGATAATCCGGAAGCCACTTACGATACTTTGAACAAATATGGTCAGGATCTGGTGGAGCGGGCAAGAGAGCAGAAGCTGGATCCTGTAATCGGAAGGGATGCGGAGATCCGCAATGTGATCCGGATCTTGTCCCGTAAGACAAAGAATAATCCGGTGCTCATCGGCGAACCTGGAGTAGGAAAGACTGCGGCTGTGGAAGGACTGGCGCAGCGGATCGTCCGGGGCGACGTGCCGGAAGCATTGAAAGATAAAAAATTATTTGCCCTGGATATGGGAGCCCTGGTGGCCGGAGCCAAGTACCGGGGAGAATTCGAGGAGCGTCTGAAAGCGGTCCTTGAGGAAGTAAAAAACAGCGATGGCAATATCATCCTCTTTATCGATGAGCTGCATACTATCGTGGGAGCGGGAAAGAGTGACGGCGCCATGGACGCCGGAAATATGCTCAAACCCATGCTGGCCAGAGGAGAGCTTCACTGTATCGGCGCCACGACGCTGGACGAATACCGGCAGTATATTGAAAAGGATGCGGCTCTGGAGCGGCGGTTCCAGCCGGTGATGGTAGATGAGCCGTCGGTGGAGGACGCCATTTCGATCCTCCGGGGGCTGAAAGAACGCTACGAAGTCTTCCACGGCGTCAAGATTACAGACAGCGCCCTGGTGGCGGCAGTTACTTTAAGCAACCGGTATATTTCCGACCGGTTCCTGCCGGATAAGGCCATTGACCTGGTGGATGAAGCCTGCGCGCTGATCAAGACGGAACTGGACTCCATGCCCACTGAGCTGGACGCTTTGAACCGGAAGATCATGCAGCTGGAGATTGAAGAGGCGGCGCTGAAAAAAGAGGATGACCGCTTAAGCCAGGAGCGGCTGGCAAAACTGCAGCAGGAGCTGGCGGAAGAGCGGGAAACATTTGCAAAACAGAAGGCACAGTGGGATAATGAAAAGAGATCCGTGGAACATGTGCAGAAACTCCGCGAGCAGATCGAACAGCTGAACCGGGAGATCGAGACCGCCCAGCAGAACTACGACCTGAATAAAGCGGCGGAACTGCAGTACGGACGGCTTCCGCAGCTGCAGAAACAGCTGGAGGAGGAAGAAGAGAAGGTAAAGGATGAAGATCTGTCGCTGGTACACGAAAGCGTCACAGAGGATGAGATCGCCAAGATCATTTCCCGCTGGACCGGCATTCCGGTAGCGAAGCTGAATGAAAGCGAGCGGAGCAAGACGCTGCATCTGGCGGACGAACTCCACAGGCGTGTCATCGGACAGGACGAAGGCGTGACCAAAGTAACAGAAGCCATCATCCGTTCCAAGGCGGGGATCAAGGATCCCAGCAAGCCGATCGGATCCTTCCTGTTCCTTGGACCGACCGGCGTGGGCAAGACGGAGCTTGCCAAGGCACTGGCAGAGAGTCTGTTTGACGATGAAAATAATATGGTGCGGATCGATATGAGTGAGTACATGGAGAAGTATTCTGTGTCCCGGCTCATTGGAGCGCCTCCGGGATATGTGGGTTATGACGAGGGCGGCCAGCTGACAGAGGCGGTCCGGAGAAAACCCTATTCCGTGGTACTGTTTGATGAGATCGAGAAGGCCCATCCGGACGTATTCAACGTGCTGCTGCAGGTGCTGGACGATGGACGGATCACAGACTCTCAGGGACGTACTGTGGACTTTAAGAACACTATCCTGATCATGACTTCCAATATCGGTTCTGCCTATCTGCTGGACGGCATCGATGAAAATGGAAATATCAGGCCGGAGGCAGAGGAACTGGTTATGAACGATCTGAGGAATCATTTCCGGCCCGAGTTTTTGAATCGTCTGGACGAGACGATTATGTTCCGTCCGCTGACCAGGGACAATATCCATGCGATCATCAAACTGCTGGTGGATGATGTGAACAAACGGCTGGCAGATAAGGAAATCCGCATCGAACTGACTGAAAATGCCAAACAGATCGTGGTGGAGGGCGGCTATGATCCGACCTACGGCGCACGGCCCCTGAAACGGTATCTGCAGAAAAACGTGGAAACCCTGGCCGCGAAGCTGATCCTGGAAGGAAACGTAGGCACCGGAGACACCATTTTGATCGATGGCGTGGACGGACATCTGGACGCAAGGATCAAGCAGCATCTGCAGGAGATTTAATACAGGAGAAAACGGATGAACCGTGTCATATTTCATATTGATGTGAATTCCGCCTACCTGAGCTGGACGGCGGTAGAACAGTTAAAAAGCGGCAGCAGCCTGGATATCCGGACCATCCCCGCCATCATCGGCGGGGACCGGGCGTCCAGGCACGGCGTCGTTCTGGCAAAATCCATTCCTGCAAAGAAATATGGCATCGTTACCGGCGAGCCGGTGGCAAATGCGCTGAGGAAATGTCCGAACCTCCATATGGAGCCGCCGGATCACAAGATGTATCACCGGTACAGCCAGGCGCTGATGGAATTTTTGAAAACATATTCCAGGGAGATCGAGCAGGTCAGTGTGGACGAGTGTTACATGGATTTTACGGAGGCTGCGAAGCGGTATTCTTCCCCGGTGGAAGGAGCCCTGGAACTGAAAAATGAAGTGAAACACCGGTTTGGATTTACGGTAAACGTGGGGATCTCCAGTAATAAGCTGCTGGCAAAGATGGCTTCGGATTTTGAAAAGCCGGACAAGGTACATACTTTATTTCCACAGGAGATCCAGGTGAAAATGTGGCCCCTGCCGGTGCGGGATCTGTACATGGCGGGAAAATCCAGTACCGAGACCTTAAAGAAGCTGGAGATCTATACGATCGGAGATCTGGCAAATACCGATCCGGCGATCCTGGAACTGCATTTAAAAAGTCACGGCCGCAGGCTCTGGGAGTTTGCCAACGGCATCGGGGATGATCAGGTTATCTCGGAACCGCCGGAGGCTAAGGGGATCGGGAATTCCGTGACACTTCCCAAAGATGCGGAGACAGAAGAAGAGGCAGAGGCGGTGCTGGAGCAGCTGGCGCAGAGCGTGTCCCGCAGGCTTAAGAAAGCGGGGCAGAAGGCGGGGATGCTGAGTGTGGAGATCAAATATTACACCTTTGAAAGCGTATCCCATCAGCGGCAGCTGGCAAAGCCCACCTATGACGCCCGGGACATTTACCAGGAGGCTGTGAGCCTGTTTCTGGAGCTGTGGAATCATCAGCCGATCCGTCTTCTTGGCATCCGGAGTTCCAAATTGTCGGAAAAAGGAGAGCCGGAGCAGTTAAGCATCTTTGATATTCAGGTGGAGCCGGAGGAGAAGCGCAGGAAAAAGCGGCAGTTAAAAGAGGCCATGGAGCAGCTCAAAGGGAAATATGGAAAAGAAGTAGTCCGCAAAGGAACCGGCTCCCTGCCCAAACAGGGTGTTGACAAATTTTGACGGAATCATTATACTTAAATGCATAAGAGCATCGGCGAATTATATTTTTATAGTTTGCGGGTGTTCTTTTTTTGCGGATATGATACAGAAAGAATACAGACAATAACAAAGGAAAGAGAGGAACGATTCGATGAAAAATGTGGATTGGAAAGAAATTGGCCTGGATGTTCTGGTAGACATTGTGGCGGGTATGCTGATTGCAGTGGGTGTCTATAATTTCGCGCTGAACGCGAATTTCCCGGTGGCAGGTTTCTCGGGAATCGCCATTATCATGTATCACCTGCTGGGGCTTCCGGTAGGTATCGGAACCATTATCCTGAATATCCCGGTTTCGATCTTCTGTTATAAATTCCTGGGAAGGACATTTTTCCTGAAGTCCGTGAAATCCATGGTGATTTCTTCTGTACTGATGGACTATGTCGCGCCGTTACTTCCTGTCTATGACGGCAGCCGGTTCCTGGCGGCCCTTTGCATGGGAGTTCTGTGCGGGATCGGATACGCCATGATCTTCATGAGAGGATCTTCTACCGGCGGCCAGGACTTTATCAGCGTATCGATCAAAAAGGTAAAGCCGCATATTACCCTGGGCATCATTACATTTGTACTGGATATGGTGACCATCGTTCTTGGTACGGTGCTGGTATTCGGCGATGTGGACGGCCTGATCTATGGTATTATCGTTACTTACCTGATGGCGATCGTAATGGACCGGATCATGTACGGTATTGATGAAGGAAAGCTGACCTTGATCGTGACGGAGCGGGGCGAAGAAGTGGCGGAACGGATCGATGAGTATTCCGGCAGAGGTTCTACCATTCTGAAAGGAATGGGAAGCTACAGCAAGGCGAAAAAAGACGTGGTTATGTGTGCCTGCAACAATAAGCAGATGTATACCATCAAGAAAATGGTGCACAAGATCGACCCCAAAGCATTTACCATTATTATGGAATCCAATGAAGTAGTGGGAGAAGGATTTAAAGAAGAAATTTCAGAACTGTAAATATGGGAAAAGTGTGATATAATTTTGTAATCACATGAATGCAGAAGAAAAGGAGCAGACCATGCCAGTTTTTGATTTTAATAACGCGCCGGCAAAGGATCAGGAGCCGGAGTGCACTTATGAAGTATTCTATTCCAACGAAAGGACCGCTTCTGCGGATCATCCGATGCTGGTCCTTGGTGATAAAGAGGCGGGACTTTCCCATCACGCCTGCGGAGTATTTACCAATCCGGTCCGGAAGACCGCTTTTGAATGGAAAGAGGGCGGGGAGACCTGCAGCGTGGATATCGTAAAGATTGACGCCCGGTTTGTCAGCCTTCTGAAGTGGCTGGGGGAAAATCATATCAATGTGTGCCTGTCCGGAGAGGAGAGGGAGGAAGGCTATTGTGTCTACCGGATCCGGGAGATGGCTTTTGGCGGAGGGTCCAAGCTGTCTGCAGAAGACGGATTTCTCCAGTTTATGATTGAACGGCTTCTTTCCAGTGATGCGCCTTCCATGGAGATTCCGGAGGAGGAAGAAGAGGAGGCCGGCGACAGCATGAAGCTGACCAGCATCCAGAGTATTACAGACTTTATGAACTGCGCGGGCCGGACCCTGCCGGATAATATCCGTCTCTGGGCCAGACGGAATCTTGCGGTGGCCCGTTCCAGCGAGGTGTCGGCAGAAGAACGCCGTCATGCCCAGCGGGCGTTGTCGATCATGATGAATATTCAGTGGAAGGGAAATTATTTTCCGGCGGTGGATCCGAAAGAGGCCAGAAGGATCCTGGATGAAGAACTGTACGGTATGGAACAGGTCAAGCAGCGGATCATTGAGACCATTATCCAGATCAACCGGACCCATACTCTTCCGGCTTACGGAATCCTGCTGATCGGACCTGCGGGAACCGGGAAGTCCCAGATCGCCTATGCGGTGGCCAGGATTTTGAAACTCCCCTGGACCACGCTGGATATGAGCTCCATTAACGATCCGGAGCAGCTGACCGGAAGCTCCAGGATCTATGCCAACGCCAAGCCCGGAATTATCATGGAAGCATTTTCCATGGCAGGCGAGTCCAACCTGGTCTTCATCATCAATGAGCTGGATAAGGCGGCGGCCGGGAAGGGAAACGGCAATCCGGCGGATGTGCTTTTGACTCTTTTGGATAATCTTGGATTTACAGATAATTATATTGAATGTATGATCCCGACGGTGGGCGTGTATCCCATCGCAACGGCCAATGACAAGGATCAGATCAGCGCGCCTCTGATGTCCCGGTTTGCGGTGATCGAGATCCCGGACTATACACCGGAAGAAAAGAAAGTGATCTTCTCTAATTATGCATTGCCGAAAGTTCTCAAGCGGATCGGCATGGAGAAGGATGAATGCACCCTTACGCCGGAAGGATTGGATGCAGTGATCGAGATCTATAAAAAGACCAGCGGCATCCGCGACCTGGAACAGGCGGCCGAGCACCTGGCGGCAAACGCCCTGTATCAGATTGAAGTAGATCACTTAAGATCCGTCACCTTTGACGGGGAAATGGTACGGAACCTGCTGGGGTAGTTCGGTATTGCAATTTTGGCGTCATGGTTTCAGACTCTGCAGCTGGAGAAAAGAAGAACAAAAAAGACATGAAAAAATCCACTGTATCGAAGTTGACATTTCGTACAGTGGATTTTAATTTGTTATTTCATCCAATGGACTATACCTCTCTTTTCATTAGATTATGAATGTTAAGCTTAAGTTTTTGGTGGTCCGTCCTCCTTGTTATTTGATGGCTTAATAATAACTCGCAAAACACAAAATGTCAATACAAAAACTGAAAAAAATATAATAAAATTAAAATATACAGAATATTTAGCTTCGGAATATTCTGTTTGTGTTGAAGAGGGAGACAGATCCATGATAAGATGATTCTAATTATAAATGTGTGTTAGGGATGTGTAAAAAATGATCTATTATTTATTCGTGATCAACGTGATAACCTTTGCGGCCTTCGGGCTGGATAAAAGAAAAGCAAAAAAACGAAAATTCCGGATCAGGGAGAGCGTATTGCTCGGGCTGGCGCTGATCGGAGGATCCCTTGGAGCAATGGCAGGGATGTTCCTGTTTCATCATAAAACAAGAAAACCCGCATTTCGGATCGGGATTCCCGTCCTCTTTTTGCTGCAGGGAGTCATATGGATCCTGATCGCCGGAATGGAAATGGGGACGTAGACCTTTTGCAAAGGTCTACGTCCCCATTTCCATTTGCTTACCATTTTATTTCCATTATTGAGCATTTATGGTATAGTCGTTTTCTTCTGTTGTTACAGGTACATCTGCATGAACAGAGCTGTTGTCGATCTCGACGGAGTAGGTTTTGTGGATCATGCAGTTTACCGGATCCTCGGTGGCGATGACGATGGCCAGGCTGTGGCCGGGCTCTACTGTATACCGGGTTGCGTTCAGATAGATGTGGTAGTCGTGGTACTCGTCTTTCTTTAATTCGATGCTGTTTGCCGCGGTTTCGGGCTCGTATCCGGCTTCCGGATTGCAGAGATCTGCGAATGCGCGGGTGATGACGCGGTATTTTTTATGTACGGTGGTGAATTCTGCCTCGTCGAATGCCGGAAGGTCTCCGCCGTTTATGATACCGCCTTCTTTTACGGTGGTTACCGGAATGATGTTTCTCTCCGGGTCTGTGGTCTGGATGCTGTCAAATTCGGTGTCGCAGACATCGCAGAGAAGTACGGCGATTTCCACATCGTCCATTCTGCCGGAGATCCTGGAGGCGCCCAGTTTCATGGTCAGGGTGTCCACGTCGTTGCGGTTTTCGGGATGGAAATCTGCCTCTGCATCGCCGTCTTTTAATGCGGCTTTCAGATGCAGGCATACCGTACCCTGGATGGTGACTGCCTTCTCAAATGGGCGGGTGACATAGCGCTGTCCCATATTGGTGGAAGTGGTGCCCATCACATCGTCGAAGTTTTTGGCGCTGATTCCGGCAGCCTCCCAGTCGGTGTCGATCACGGCAGTTCCGGTGGATCCGCTGGTCAGCTTCATGCTGTGTCCGGTGTCCCAGGAGTCGGAAGTTTCCCATTTTCTCTGGTCATGGTTTGTCTGTACCAGGACGGCGGGCATGTCTTCTGCCTGATTCTCTACACCGTACAGATAATGGGTGATCCATTCATTTACGATGTCGTCATAAAATTTTCCGTCGATAAGGATACCATAGCCTTTGTTTGGCATGGTCGGTGTGATATGGGGACCCTGGTGCAGGATGGCCTTTACAGTCTGTCCGGCTTTCTGGAAGGACTTCAGCATCATTTCAAATTGTTTGGTAGAAACATTTTCGTCGTTGAGTCCCTGAACGATCAGCGCGGGGCACTTTATCTTGTCTGCGTTTAAGCGGTAATTTCCGCTTCCCCAGAATTTTTCATCGTAATCGAAACCGCATTTTAACTGCTGAAGGCTGAGTTCATGATGAAATGCGGCGATGTCGTCCAGCTGTTTTTCGGAAAGGGTGCTGTCGTTGTAGCGGCTGGAGCAGTAATAAGCCAGGAAACTGTTCAGCATTTCCTTTGGCCAGTAGCGCTGTGCGCCCTGCATGTTCTGCTGGCTGTACCAGTCGGCGATTCCTGCTACGGGAACGATGGTTTTCAGCCCTTCCACACCTGTGGTTGCGACTGCGAAAGGCATGGTGCCTGCGTAAGAACGTCCGGTCATGGCTACATTTCCATTGGCCCAGTCGGCTTTAGTGGTGATGGTGCCTTCCCGGTCTGCATAGGCCACCCGGTCGCCGTGGATCCACTCTACCACGGATTTGAAGGCGTCTCTTTCATACTCAGAACCTACATAGTTGAATCCGTCGGAGCCAAGGGCGCCAAATCCTGCGCTGACGATGACTGCAAATCCCCGCACCAGATAATAATTGAAACTGTCGATATTTTCATAAACCATGCTGTTGGTGCTGCCCTTGTCTTTATAGTACCAGTCGGAAGGATCCGCCTTTAAGGCCAGATCCATGGCGCTTGCGGAACCGGAAGGAACCCGGGGCGCGGCCTCATGATCCAGGTCGGCGAGATCAAATTTGCGGTATTCTTTTTCCGCCACCTCTTTCATGTGGTCGTAACCGTCCTCCTGGACGCCGGCGCAGTAGGGACGCGCCTCAAATAAGGTGGCAGCTTTGTAATTCCCTTCTACGGCGCTTCTTGGTACCTGGACAAAGACCTTGACCAGATCCCGTTTTCCGTCCCCGTCCATGTCGTAGTCGGATTCCACGTATACGCAGTATCTGACAATGTCTGATGTGGCAGGATCATATTTTTCTCCGGTTTTTCCGTCAGTAAAGGGGAAGACCGGCTGTGCCAGACCGTTTTCAAAAACCGGCACTTTGCTGTAATGCTTGTTTTCCATGATAAACCTCCCAAAAATATGATATGTGTTCTGATTGAACTTCTGATAAATAGTATAGATTTTCTTTTGGTTCTAGTCAATCACTCTGATATTTAAAAAAGATACCAAAAAGTTTCCGGTATGTGTTAGAATAAACAGGAAATCATTTGGGAGGTTTTAGAGATGAAGATAGCAGTAACTTATGATAATGGAAACATATTTCAGCATTTTGGAAGAACCGAATCGTTCAAGGTATACGAAGTGGAAAATAATCAGGTCATTTCCAGTGAAGTGATTGGTTCTAACGGCGTTGGACATGGCGCGCTGGCCGGACTTCTGGCGGAACAGAAGGTAGATGTGCTGATCTGCGGCGGCATCGGCGGAGGAGCCCAGGCGGCTCTTGCAGAGGCAGGTGTGGAACTTTGTTCCGGAGCCGAAGGAGACACCGATCAGGCAGTAGAAGCATATCTGAAGGGCGAACTGGTATCTACAGGAGCCAACTGTGATCATCATCACGGAGAAGGCCACAGCTGCGGGGATCATGAGGAAGGTCACAGCTGCGGAGATCATGAAGAGGGTCATTCCTGCTCAGGCGGCTGCGGGAGCAGCTGCGGCGGGGGATGCGGTACACAGCCGACACTGACCGGACGAAATGTGGGAAAGACCTGCCGTACTCACTATAAAGGCACATTTAACGATGGAACCAAGTTTGACTCTTCATATGACCGGGGAGAACCGCTGGAGTTTGTCTGCGGAGCCGGACAGATGATCCCTGGATTTGACGCTGCTGTTGCGGATATGGAAGTGGGACAGATTGTGGATGTGCATCTGATGCCGGAGGAAGCATATGGCATGCCGGACCCCAATGCAGTATTTACCGTGGAGATCGCACAGCTTCCGGGATCCGAGGAAGCACAGGTGGGACAGCAGGTTTATCTGACCAATCAGTATGGACAGCCATTCCCTGTGAAAGTGGCGGCAAAGGGAGAAACGACAATCACTTTCGATGCAAATCCTGAGATGGCTGGAAAAGAATTGAACTTCCGGATTGAGCTGGTTGAAGTACTGGAAGGGTGATGAGGAATTTGTTTCCTGTAATTGATAAGAAGAAAACCGGGATCCATTTGCGCAGGATTATGGATGAGCGTGCGCTGTCTGTAAAAGATGTTCAGGAATATCTGGGGCTTGCCAGTATCCAGAGCGTTTACCACTGGCTGAACGGAATCAGCATGCCAACCATTGACAATCTATATGCACTTAGCGAGTTGTTTCAACTCCCGGTAGATGAAATGTTGTGCGGAACCAGGCGATATGACTACAAGACGCCCGGTAAACAGAACGCCTGGGTGAAACGCCTGCAGGCATATCGTGAAAAGCTGCAGGAATATAAAGCAGCGTAAAACATTTATACTACAAGTTCAATGACAAAAATAGGATCCTCCCTTAAAATGATTCCTATAGAGATCAGGAGTTGTTTTAAGGGAGGAATTTTTATGGGCGAAAAGATGCTTGTGACGCAGGCTCTGGATGAGAGAGATCTGCTGGTAAAGAAGATAGGTGATAAGATTGAGAAGGCGAGCTTTGTAGATACGATCCGGCCAAATGAGGACAAGGTTTATGCGAAGCGGGTCGACAGGGCAGAATTTGCGAAAGAGGCGGAAGCTTCTTATCAGCAGATTCATGACTTGATCAAACGGTTCCAGAAGATTGACGCCGCGATCGTAGATTCCAATGCCAGGACAGAAGTGAAGACTTCTTACGGAACTTTTACAGTAGCAGGCGCCATTTCTTTGAGAAGCAGGCTTCATGGCATGGATTCATACGAAGGAGACGCTGATTTTGAAGGAAAACTGCAGGATAAATTAAATAGCGAATACAATGAACGCGTACGTTTTTGTGATCTGAAGAACAGCCAGCTTCAGACCACTGCCGAAAGTATGCGGCTGAGTATTTTAGGGCGTGATGCAAAGGCAAAAGATGACAGGCCGTTAGACGTGGTTGATACATACGTAAAGGAGAACACGACAGAGCTTGTAGATCCACTGGATGTAAAGACGAAGCTGGAAGAACTTGAGGAAAAGAGAAATATCCTTCTTGCGGAACTGGATACACAGATCAAAGTATCTAATGCAACTACGTTTATTGAGATTGTATAGAGGCATTGCTTACATTACGAAAATTCCGGACTCAGTTCCCCTGCAGCAGGGTAATGCTGCCTGGTGAAAACACCAAATTTGATTAAGTTGGGAAACTCAATAAAGAAGTGGCGCAGCTGGTAGCGCACATGGCTTGTAACCATGATGTCGCAGGTTCAAATCCTGTCTTCAGAAGATTGAGGGAATGAATGATGTGAAAGAACATCGCAAATCGTTAATCGTTTTGGATTTTGTCTGAACTGTTAACTGTGAATGGTCAATTGTTTTCTTCTTCAATAGTTTTGGGTAAATGGGGAACTTTTCTTCAGGCATAGAAATGTGCCGAAATCCATGGGACAGGTTAAGGCGCTGAACTGATTGGCCGGGAATAAACCTCATGGCTGTAATGCAGGCAATAATATCAGAGAAAGGCTGCGGTGTATGCCGCAGCCTTTCTATACACGGGAGGACAGTGATGAAACGAAAGAGAGAGACGTCTGCTAATAGCATCTGGAACAAAGAAGGATTCCTGATGTGTGGTCTGGGAGAAAATTTTACGAACGAAGAGGGGATTTTAGTTAATGATACTTGTTATGAAGAATGGGATAAAATCTTAGACCGTATGATTTTTTTGTGGAAAGAATCGAATGAGTATACATGTGCCAGACAGAATCCTTACGAAGAGGAATACGCGAAAGCGCATGAGGAATTTACGGAAAAATATGGCTTTCATATCGGAATACATCGAAGGATGAAGCGCTGAATATGTTAAAAGAGTATTTCTTCTGCCTGTGGGATTAGAGGGGCGAATCGCCTGCCCCAGTTTCAAAGGGAATACGAAATTTATTGCTCTCGATGTTCCATTCCCCATACGCATAATTGATCCAGCACCGCCATAAGAGAGTGTCCCTTTTCTGAAAGAGAATATTCTACTTTCGGCGGGATCTGTGGATATACTTTGCGGATGATCAAATTGTCGGATTCCAGTTCCTTCAGATTCTGACTCAGGGTTTTATCGGATACTTTCTTTAAATAGCGCTGCATTTCATTAAAACGGACGGGTTCATATTCCATCAGACAGTAAAGGATGACAGGCTTGTATTTTCCTGCTATCAGTGAAAGCGTGTAACTATATCCGGTATCATTAAAATTAGCGTTTTCAATATCTTTTTTACTCATTAAGCTTACCTCTGAGAAAGTACCTTACATTTACGAGGGTACTTTTAGTTACTTCGGTGCTATGTTATCATAGATTTGAAACAAAAACAATAAAAACAGGAGGCTGATATGATGAGAAAAGATATTAAAACAACGGAAGGTATTTTCCCGATGCCTGTACTTATGGTGGCTACCTATAATGAAGATGGCAGTGTGAATGTGATGAATGCCGCATGGGGGACTATGCAGGCAAGAGATCATGTAGCCCTGAACCTGACGGAAACACATAAAACTGTTCAGAATATTAAGGCCCGGAAAGCATTTACGGTCAGCATAGCAGACGCTTCGCATGTAGTGGAGGCGGATTATTTTGGCGTGGAATCCGGAAATAGAACACAGAAAAAATTTGAAAACAGCGGATTGACCGCCGTAAAATCCGAACACGTTGATGCGCCTGTTATACAGGAATTTCCGCTGTGCCTGGAATGTGAATTTATAGAGTATCAGGAGGGAGAATATGGTTGTGGAGTTATTGGGAAAGTGGTAAACACAACTGCTGATGAGAGAGTCATGGATGACGATGAGGTTGATATCTCTAAGGTTGATGCAATTGCATTTGACCCATATACACACGGCTACTATAGGGTTGCGGAGAGAGTCGGCGAAGCATTTAAAGATGGACTGCAGTTAAAAAAATAAGCGGGGCAACAGACTTGATACTATTTCAAAAATAAAAACAGGAAATCCGTTGATAAATTTTGAATCTGGAGGTATACTACCGATAGAGGGAATTTATTAACGGAAAAACTGTTTTTAATTTGGAGGGACTCAATATGAAACTTTTGAGAATCACAGCAGAGGGGTTGCCGCTTTTTAAGGAAAAGCTTGATATATGCTTTTATGCTCAGCAAAGAGTGGCGGAGGACCAGAAAGATATCCTTTATTCCTTGTTTTCAAATATATATTTGAATCCAGCTAATGGTTTTATAGGAATCAATGCTTCAGGAAAAACATCTGTCTTAAAAGTTATACTTTTGTCATTGGGGGTAATCAATAATGAGCCGATCAACCACATCGAAACCAGGGATATTCTTGGAAACGCGGAAAAGGCAGTATTGAACATTTTTTTCTACTCAGAGTTAAATAAAGAGATATGCCGTCTTGAAACCATGATAACTTCGAAGCAGACTAAGACAGAGGGGATTGTATATAGAATTTTGTCTGAAAAAATATGGTCAAAGCAGACGGACGAGGTAATCACACGAAAATCCATGCTTGATTTTGATGACAAGGAGCCTGTAATGTTTAGAAGCGGACAGGAGGATTTCCTGTCAGATGATGTCAGTATCATGATCGCCCGGAATAAGAAAACAGGGGAAAATATGAGGGTGGTGAATTTACTGCAATTCACAAATATAAATGTCCTTCCTTTTTCTGACAATATACCGGCAGAGGTTATTACCTATTTGGATCCAACAGTTGAACGCCTGGAGTTCGATGAGAAGGATCAAAAAACAGTCATCCGCCTGAAGTTCAAGGGGAAAGACGAGATTGTGATGAATGATCCGATCCAGTTGAATAATTATCTCTCTTCTGGTACTGTGAAGGGCATGATTACTTTTACGTTGGCTCAGGAAGTGCTGCAAAAGGGCGGCTATATTGTAGTTGATGAGATAGAGAACCATTTTAATAAAGAAATCGTAACTACATTGATGCGTTTCTTTATGGATAGCAAGTTGAATAAAAATGGCGGTACCTTGATTTTTTCAACGCATTATCCTGAATTGCTGGATGAATACGACAGAAATGACAGTATTTTTATAATCAGAAACAGAGACGGGATTACAGTTGAAAACCTGAGCACAATTTTGAAAAGGAATGATATAAAGAAGAGTGACGCATATCAGAGTGGCTTCCTGGAAGGAACAACTCCTATGTATGAAGCCTATATGCGGCTGAAGAAAAGTATGGCTGCAGCACTTAAGTAGGAGGCGGTCTATGGAATTAGCAAAATATAAAGCCTGCATATGTGAGGGGGCAGCTAAAAATGCTATCATAGACATTCTTTTGGATCATAATCTTTTGATTTTTACAAGAGAGGAAATGTTGGAAGAAGAAGTTATTCGCTGCAGGGATGGCAAGCACTTTGAAGAGAAGTATTTGCGAAAAGGTTTCCTGGATAAGATCTCAGTAATTCGGATTCTTGACTCGCGACGCGAGAACTTTAAACTTAGCAAGTCCATCCAGCCAGATTGAACACACTGATACTGACCGGAGAATTGTGGACATATCTTGCAGACCTGAACGAACAGGCACAGGAACGGTTAGACACTATCATGGAGCAGATGAAAGCTACCGAGGGCGTGACAGAGGAATTAAAGCGTACTTCTCAAATGGAATGGGTGCAGCGTTGCAATAACATCCGTAACCGGGCAGAAGAAATTGTTCTGCATGAGATGATCTATTCATAAGGGTATGATATAGGGAAACGATATCTGAAACATGGTATCGTTTCCTGTTTTTATAAATATTTGTGTAACAGAAAATGGGTGTAAGGTTGACATTACAAGAAAAAACATATATAATTATTGTAATGTTAACCTTACTTTTGGAGGAACTATGAAAAACAGAATAAAAGAATTGCGAGAACAGCGAGGGCTGACGCAAGAGCAATTAGGAGAACTGGTTGGAGCTTCAAGGCAGGCGATAAATGCCATAGAAACAGAAAAATTCGAACCATCTATCTGGCTTGCATATGATATTTCTAAAGTGTTTGAGTGTGCCATTGAGGATGTATTTTTATTTGATGTAAGTCCTAGAAAATCAAGAGCTGACAGTAGCAGACAGGAGGTAAAAAGTGGCAACAAGATTTCTTCGCTATGACAGCGACCCTATATTAAGAAAAAAATGTAAAGCTGTCCTAAAAGTTGATGATAAAATCAGGCAGCTCTTAGATGATATGCTTGATACATTACATGAAACAGAAAATGGAGCTGCACTGGCAGCAAATCAGGTTGGTGTTTTGAAACGGTTGGTTGTCATTGATTTTAACGACACACGATTAAAACTTGTAAATCCGCAAATGATAAGCCAAAGCGGTGTGCAGGAATGTGTTGAGGGATGCCTTAGTTTCCCGAACCGTTTTGTAAAAACAATCCGTCCGCAAAAGGTCACGATTCAGGCACTCAATGAATATGGAGAGGAAATTATAGTTGACGGAGAAGATGAAATGGCAAAATGCTTCTGCCATGAGCTGGAACATCTGGACGGTATGATTTTTTTAGATAAAGCGATTGAAGAACTTTCTGCTTTGTAGTACAAATTGATAGATGCCATTTCGGAAAAAGAAAAAGGGGTTTTATGAGCAAGGTTATTATGATGTGCGGCGTATGTGGTTCTGGAAAGACTACTTACGCCAAGAAAAAAGAACAGGAAGGATATATCAGACTTTCCATTGATGAAGAAATGTGGAAACTTTATGGGAGAAAGGGAATTGATTATCCGGAAGAACAATATGAAAAATTGTCAGAGCAGGTGGAGACTGCGCTTCAAAAAAAGCTGCTATCTCTGATTCAGCAGGGAAAAGATGTTGTGATTGATTTTAGTTTCTGGAGTAAGGAAAATCGGAATTTTTATAAAGAGCTGATCCAAAAAGCAGGCGCTGAAACGGAACTTGTCTATATGAAAGCCAGTAAAGAGCTTTTGCAAAAAAGACTATATAAAAGAAATCAGGTCTTAAATGCCAATTCGCCGTTTGTGATAACAGATGAAATATTGGAACATCATTATCACGCATTTCAGGAGCCATGCGGCGAAGGAGAAAAAGTAATTTTGCAGAAAGAGGATATTATGTAATATTCAAATTTCAACTGAATAACCACAGCACAAACCGCTGTTACATGGAAGCTAACAAACCATGCAACAGCGGTTTTTCTTTACCGTTTTTTCCTCTGACTGATAGGCGTTCCCATTTTCTTTGATTTTTTGAGAATCCGAATCAGCCAGCGAAATTCTTCATCTGACAGATTTTTATAGTTGATACCAAGGTGCTTGCAATAAAGAACAACCAGCTTTTCATCCCGACTGCCTTTGAAATTTTCGACCGCTTCCAGATTTTCTTTCAGTTCATCGGCAACAGTGGTCTGGGGCGCACTCTCACTGTCCTTTTTGTGGGCTTCCCGAATATCCCGGATAATCCGGTTGAGGTCATCCAGAACCATGTGGCTGAAATACTCATCATCGCTGATATGGGCAGCTTGCAGCACCTTCAAATGTGGGTCATCTTCGCCGGGGCGATACCGTTCAATGATTTCATGCCGGACAGTATCGACAAGTGCATTGAGGTTTTGAATCTGCATGGTGGCAATCCCGTCTACATAAATCTCAATATCTGCAAGAAACTTGATAAAATCTTTATGTGTGGCAAGCTCACAGAGCAGACGGTTGTTAATCCGACCGCTTTTCAGAAGTGCGACCATCTCATCATTCAAGTGCAGCTCCGTCAATGGCGTGTTGATCTGCTCCCTGTTCTCTGTCCGGCACAGCAGATAATCAACGGAAACTCCATAGAAGTCTGCCAGCGTGATAAGGTTGCCATGATTGATTTCCTTATAATCCTCTTTTTCATAACTTCCAAGAGCCGGAACGCCTGACAGATGATGATGTCATGCTGTTGTTGAAACTCATTTTTCACAGACAGGACACGCAGGAACTATTGAAAAAAATGCTGGAACGGGAGAAGCCGGAAACCCCTTAGTTTACTAAGGGCGCAATTATACACCACCCAAAGGTTAGTGCATTGCGTTCTCCGAAGGCTCCTTGCCGGAGGGCTGTGATTTTTCGCAGTCATGGTCTACTCCAAATCATACAGGGGACGCTACGCCGTCTCCGCTCCGCTTCGGTCGGTGCAGGGCAAACGTCCACTGGACGTTTTGCACCCCTGCGCTGGCTGCCGCCAGCTACCCTTTTGTGGACTTGCCATCTGGGGACACCTTGCGTTGCAAGCTGTTCCCAGCCGACAAGTTTCATAAAATATGCTATCTTTTCGATAGGTAATAAAGTATAATAAAGTCAGCAATAAATCGTAATTTATCAGAAAATGAGGAATAGTTGAAATGGAGGCGCTATAATAACATGAAGATTGAAGGGAACCAGAAAGAACTGGATGCAATGGTAGAATTTCATAAGGGAAACCGTGTCGAGGGGCTGAGACTGCAAGAAGAATTTGCAGCGGAATTTCGTAAGGAGTATAAAGACAAAGATCACTGTCCTTGCCTGAAAGCCTGTCGTTATCACGGAAACTGTAAGGAATGTGTAGCAATCCACAGAGCGCATCAGGAACATGTTCCTAATTGTATGCGACCATTGATTAATAAAAAATTGAAATTGATGTCAGAATTAACAGAGCATACCTTGGCAAATGAAATAGAAGCTTCACATGAGATTTTAAGAAAATAGGCAAGTCAAATTTCAGCAGGATTTTTGTTTCTGGATAAAAACGATATGCCGATGGTTGCCCTTCACTGGGAAAAGTATCTGGAGCATATCATTCAGAAATACAACAGGATTTACCGTATCCAGATGCCGAAAGTTACCCCTCATGTATGCAGGCACACCTTTTGCTCTAATATGGCAAAATCCGGGATGAATCCGAAAACCTTGCAGTATATCATGGGTCACGCAGACATCAGTGTAACCTTGAACACTTACACCCATGTGAATTTTGATGATGCAAAGGAAGAAGTATATCGGATAGCGAATAGTTAAAAAAGCCCGTTGGTAAGGACGCTTGCTTTACCAATGGATTTACCAAGATTGCAGGGAAAAACATAAGAAAATATGAGAAGATTTGAGAAGATACCTTGAAAAGAAAGGAAAACTCAAAAGTCGGAAAATCCTGAAATATCAAGCGTTTGAGAAGAAATACAAGACTTAAATGGAGATATAAAAAGATGATAAAAATACTTTTCATTTGCCACGGCAATATCTGCCGCAGTACCATGGCACAATTTGTTTTTCAGGATATGGTAAATAAAGCCGGCCTTTCGGACCGGTTTCACGTTGACTCCGCGGCCACCAGCCGGGAAGAGATCGGCAATCCGCCCCACCACGGGACAGTCCGCAAGATGCAGGAGGTTGGAGTGCCCGTCCTGCCCCACCGGGCGCGGCAGATGACAAAAAAGGATTATCAGACTTACGATTACCTGATCGGTATGGATGCGTGGAATATCCGCAACATGCAGCGCATTGCCGGCGGAGATCCGGACGGCAGGATCTGCATGCTGCTGGATTTCACAGACCGCGCGGGCGAAGAGATCGCAGACCCCTGGTACACCGGTAATTTTGATGTTACCTACCGGGATGTAAAAGAGGGCTGCGAAGGTCTTCTGAGTAAGCTTACTGCGCAGATTTATTGATCGTATCCTGGATCAGGCAGTAAGAAACAATGCCAAGGCCGAAAAGGCCGAGGATCAGGAACAATATATTGGAATTGCCGTAAGGATTTCCCTTGATCCGGTCGCAGCGTTCGCCCATTTTATAGAGCCAGTACCAACCATAGATGCCGCAGGTAATAAAGGTAAAGAGAAATACCATGCCGCCGGTGGTGGCATTGGTCTCTCCGGCAAGTCTGTTGACCTCATCATTGATCATGATCATCCAGTAGATGCCATAAATCCCGCAGGTGATAATGGTAAAGAGGATGCAAAGAGCAATGTTGCGCGGTGAGATCCCCGGATAACCTCCGGAGGGCTGCTGCGCGTATCCTGCCTGGCCGTTATAATTCTGCTGATACTGATAGTTCTGTTGATAGTTTTGCTGATAGTTTTGCTGATAATTCTGCTGATTCTGCTGCTGGCCGGCATTGTGAAGATCCGGGATCGGACTTCCGCATTCGCGGCAGACAGAAGCAGCGTCTTCGTTTTGTGCTCCGCACTTCGGACAATATTTCATGAGATGCCTCCTTTGTATTGAAAAAGAATTTTCCTCATCATACCACAAAAGAGGATGCAGTACAATACGTGCGGTAGAATGCAGATACAGAGCAGAAGAAGAAATATAAAAATGAACAGCAAAAACCCCGGTGGCTGGCCGGGGCTTTTGCTGTTGTCGTTATAGTTATCTAAAGGAATGAGAGAGAAAGTGCAGCACCTGGGAACTTCTCCCAAGTGCATTTACTTTATGAGGGGGAGATAGTTGATGTCTTGTTCAACTATCTGAGTCATATTATAAAAGGTAATTATGTCCAAAGTATGTTAAATCCCTAAAAGAAAACGAAAATTTCTTAAGCAGCTATTAAGAAATCATAAGGAAAAACTGATGCCTGCTTGATTCTTCCAATAATTGTGAGTATGATAGATGTAAATGATCTGGGAATGTGAGAGGAAATGTCATGGAGGATTCATATGTATTAGAGCTGACAGAGCCGAAATTCAAGGATTTTCATCTGGTATACTGCGGCTATGCGCAGTGCGAGGCCTGCCACAGCTACGGACCGGCCACCCGGCCCAATTATATTATCCATTATATTCTGGAGGGAAAGGGCGTTTACCAGGTGGGCGAACGGAAATACCAGTTGTCCGCAGGACAGGGATTCCTGATTGAACCGGACACGCTGACCTTTTACCAGGCTGATCCGGAGGAGCCCTGGAGCTACCTGTGGGTAGGCGTTGGCGGAGAAGAGGCTGGAAAATACATCCGGGATATCGGGCTGAACGGAAACCAGCTGATCTTTCAGTATGAAGACGGGGAACGACTGAAAAGGATCGTGCTGGATATGCTGAGACATACGAAGGTCACAATGGCAAATCTTTACTATCTGCAGGGGCGGCTCTATGATTTCTTCTCCGCGCTGACGGAAGATGAAGTGATCGATTCCTGCGTGGATATTTCCAAGGAGAGTATTTATATCCAGAAGGCGGTGACCTTTATCCGGAATAATTATTCCAGAGGTTTGAATGTGGCGGATATCGCAGTTCATATGAATGTGAACCGCAGTTATCTGTATACGCTGTTTAAAAACAACCTGGGCATGTCTCCCAAGGATTTTCTGACAAAGTTCCAGATTTCCCAGGCAAGGGAGCAGCTGAACCTGACAGATCTGTCCATCGAGGAGGTGGCGGAGGCCTGCGGCTACCGCAGCTGTCTGGTCTTTTCCAAGGCATTTAAAAAGGAAAACGGAATGACGCCCACGGAATACCGGAAACGCCGGCGCCTGGAGACGAAGCACAGACCGTCTGCAGGTCCGGAAGAATGGAAGGGGATCGGACGAAAGGTCCGGTTTACAATAGAAGAGGAAAATGAGGTGACAGACAAATGGGAAAATATGTAATGGCGCTGGACGCAGGGACAACCAGCAACCGCTGTATTTTGTTTGATAAATCCGGTAAGATCATCAGCATCGCGCAGAAGGAATTTACTCAGTATTTTCCGCAGCCCGGATGGGTGGAGCATGATGCGGACGAGATCTGGTCCACGCAGCTTGGTGTGGCGGTAGAAGCCATGTCCAAGGTAGGGGCTTCGGCGGAAGATATTGCGGCGATCGGCATCACGAACCAGAGAGAGACGGCCATCGTATGGGATAAGAAGACCGGAGAGCCGGTGTGCCGCGCGATCGTCTGGCAGTGCCGGCGGACAGCCGCATACTGCGACCAGTTGAAGGAACAGGGCTATACCGATATGATCCGGGAGAAAACGGGGCTGATCATCGACGCGTATTTTTCAGGGACAAAGATCCGCTGGATCCTGGATCATGTGGAGGGAGCCAGAGAAAAAGCGGAAAAAGGAGAACTGTTATTTGGCACTGTGGAAACCTGGCTGATCTGGAAGCTGACAAAGGGAAGAGTGCATGTGACGGATTATTCCAATGCTTCCAGGACCATGCTCTTTAATATCAATACGCTGGAGTGGGATCAGGAGATCCTGGATCTTTTGCAGATCCCGAAGGCCATGCTGCCAGAGCCCATGCCTTCCAGCTGCGTGTACGGACATACAGATCCGTCTTATTTTGGCGGGCCGATCCCGATCGGCGGCGCGGCAGGAGACCAGCAGTCCGCTCTGTTCGGGCAGGTATGCTTCCATCCGGGAGCTGCCAAGAACACCTATGGTACGGGATGCTTCCTGCTGATGAATACGGGAGAGAAGCCGGTATTTTCCCAAAACGGGCTGGTAACCACCATCGCCTGGGGACTGGACGGGAAAGTGGAGTATGCCCTGGAAGGTTCGATCTTTGTGGCCGGGGCTGCCATCCAGTGGCTCAGGGACGAGATGCGTCTTATTGATTCGGCGGCGGATTCGGAATATATGGCAGGTAAGGTGAAGGATACGAACGGCTGCTATGTGGTTCCCGCATTTACAGGCCTTGGAGCGCCCCACTGGGATCCTTATGCCAGAGGTACCATCGTTGGCATCACCCGCGGCGTGAACAAATATCATATCATCCGGGCAACGCTGGAATCCCTGGCTTATCAGGTCAATGATGTACTGGGAGCCATGGAGGCGGATTCAGGGATCCCGCTGACATCACTGCGTGTGGACGGCGGGGCAAGCGCCAATGATTTTCTGATGCAGACCCAGGCGGACATCATCGGCGCGCCGGTCAAGCGTCCCAGATGCATTGAGACCACGGCCATGGGAGCCGCCTATCTGGCGGGTCTTGCGACCGGCTACTGGAAGAGCAGAGAAGAGGTAAAAGAAAACTGGGCCATTGACCAGGTTTTCGAGCCGGCCATTGACGAGGAAGAACGGAAACAGAAGATCAAAGGCTGGAATAAGGCAGTGCGCTGTTCTTATCACTGGGCAAAAGAAGAGGAGTAATCAAGATGGAAAAGATAAAAATGACCTGTACAGGCTGCCGGAACGGCTGCCTGATGACCGTCACGGTGGAAGACGGAGAAGTGGTAAATGTAGACGGAAACGGGTGTATGCGGGGATATGCCCGCGCGCAGGAGAATGTTTCCTTTTCCGAAAATGCAGGGGAATAATCTGTAAAACTGCATAAAAAAATATTGTTTTTGTGGACTTTTTTGCCACAATATACTAATATAGTAATATCGACGCAATTTGAAAGAAGGAAGGGAAAGAAATACTATGAAAAGAAATGTTATCGTAGGACAGTCCGGAGGCCCGACTGCCGCTATTAACTCAAGCCTTGCAGGTGTATACCGTACAGCCAAGGACCGTGGAGCAAGCAAGGTATACGGCATGCTTCACGGCATTCAGGGACTTCTGGAGGAAAAATATATTGACCTTGCAGATCACATCAAGACAGAACTGGATGCAGAACTCTTAAAGAGAACACCGGCTGCGTTCCTTGGATCCTGCCGTTATAAACTGCCGGAGATCCATGAGAACCGGGAAGTGTATGAGAAGATCTTTGAGATCCTGGATAAGCTGGATATCGAGGCATTTATTTACATCGGCGGAAATGATTCCATGGATACGATCAAAAAATTATCCGATTATGCGATCATTACCGGACATCCTACCAGATTTATCGGATGCCCCAAGACGATCGACAATGACCTGGCTCTGACAGACCATACACCGGGTTACGGAAGCGCGGCAAAATATATCGGAACCTCTATGAAAGAGATCATCCGCGACGGATTCTGTCTGGAATATGAGAAAGGTATCGTGACTATCGTAGAGATCATGGGAAGAAACGCAGGATGGCTGACCGGAGCTTCCGCACTTGCAAGAGGCGAGGACTGCGAAGGACCGGATCTGATCTACCTGCCGGAGATCCCGTTTGACATTCATGAATTCAGCAACAGAGTGAAGAAGCTGATCGAAGAAAAGCCGTCCATCGTGATCGCAGTATCCGAGGGAATCCGCACACCGGACGGAACCTATGTATGTGAGCTGGGCAACAGCATTGACTTTGTAGATGCTTTCGGCCACAAACAGCTGTCCGGAACCGCATCCTATCTGGCAAGCTTTATCGCCGGAGAGCATGGATGCAAGACCCGCGCCATTGAGCTGAGCACCCTGCAGCGTTCCGCTTCACACACAGCTTCCCGTGTAGATATCCTGGAAGCATATCAGGTAGGCGGCGCGGCAGTAAAAGCGGCTGACGAGGGAGATTCCGGCAAGATGGTAGTTCTTCAGAGACTGTCTGATGATCCGTATCAGTGCGGAACAGAAGTGAAGGATGTACATAAGATCGCCAATGACGAGAAACTGGTTCCAAGAGAATGGGTGAACGCAGACGGCACTTATGTAACCAATGAGTTTATTTCCTATGTACGTCCGCTGATCCAGGGAGACGTGTCTCCGGTTATGGTAGACGGTATCCCGAGACATCTGTACGCACCGAAGGAATTAAGCCACAGATAAGAACAGACGTCCTTTTTCAGGCGGCAGAAAAAAGTTCTGCCGCCTGTTATTTTTTACTTGTTTTTTTCAGCGGAATCCAGTAATATAGAAATTACTCTAAATGCATTTCCAGAGTTCTTAATTAAGATTCAAAAGACAAAATCTTTCATCAATTCAATTAGTTCCAATTATTTAACCAATGGAAAACAATTTAAAAACGAGGTGATGTAAGTGGCAGTCAAAGAAGGCTATGACGTACTGCGTCTCATTGAACACGGGCAGGTCTGCTATATCAGTTCTGAGTATGTTGCCGGAAAGCCGCTGGCCGTATGGCTGAAATACCATCCCCGCCTGCCAAAAGAGCAGCTGATTGGCTGGATCCTGTGTATGGCGCGGCAGCTGGAGATGCTGCACAAGTGTAAAAATCATCCCTGCTGCCGGTATGTCAATCCCTACAGTATGATCATTTCTGAGGAAGGCGGATTGTATCTGGCGGATATGCAGGCAGGCTCCAACGAAGACCTGCTAAGGCTGATGCGCAGAAAAAGTATCCGGGAGCATTTTCTCCCGCCGGAAGAGCCTTACTACCGCAAGGCTTCTGTAGCGCTGGACGCTTACGGACTTGGACGGACGATCCAGTATCTTCTTGCGATGTCGGAACCGGACCCGCCTCTGGGGAGAAGGGAAACGGCAAAGCTTCAAAAATTAATCTCCCGCTGTCTGAAACTCTCATCAGGCAAACCCATTCAATCCATTTCAGAAATTCGAAAATATATCCCGGTTTATCAGGAAACGCAGAAGCGTGCCATTCAAAAGGGGCGTAAAATCCTTGTGGCTGCAGCACTTCTTACGGCTCTTGGCGCGCTGGGAAGATGGGGAATATCCGGAATCCGGGACGGGGACGCCAGGGCTCTTGCGGCAGGAGAGGAGGTGGGAGAAGGATCTGGAGAAAATGTAAATGAAGCAGAAACTTCCGGAGAAATAAAAGCAGACGGAGACAAAGAGAAGGACCGGAAGGAAACGGAAAAAGAGAGGATCCGTCTTGCGCTGGCGTATTTTCTGGAGATCGGTGATTATCAGAAGGTACAGGAAACCCTGGAACCAGTCCTTCAAACAAGCCGGACGGCAGAAGAGTTATCTGCGGTGGCAGAAGCTTTCCTTTCACCGGACACTTTTGCGGAGGAAGAGACAGAGACAACACAAAAGGATACGGAAACCTCCTGGGAAGCGTGGAAGCATCATCTGGAACAGCTGGAAGAGCTGGCATCGGAAGGCGGCTGGAACGAGGAAGAAGAGGTGGCGTTTTGGAGATGCCTGATCCGGGGATACCAGCTGTCTGACGAAGATGAAGCGGCAAAAGAAGTGATCCGGCTGGGCGAATCCTGTCTGGAACAGGATGTTCTTGAGGAAGCCGCAGAGCAGGAGGTCCGGGCAGATATGGCAGGCGCCTATGAACGGACAGGCGAAGAAGAGACGGCGGCCGAATGGTATGCCCGGCTTTTGGAGCAGGCAGAGGAAAAAGAGGAGAGAAAAGAATACTTCACGAAAGCGGCGGCCCTGTATGAGCAGTGTGGCAGAACGGATCTGGCGCTGGAACTCTGCGCCCAGGGGATCAAAGAATTTCCGCAGGAACGCGCCCTTCAGATTCAGCACATCCGCCTGCTCTGCCAGGATCCTTCTGTGGACCGGGGGATCTGCGCACAGACCATTCGAGAATATCTGAGCCGCGACAACACGCTGGCGGACAGCGAAGAGTTTCAGAAACTACAGAAAGAATACGGGATCAAAGTGGAAGGAGAAGAGGTATGGGTCGGAGAATGAAGAGCATTGTGGCTTTACTGATGGTGCTGGCGCTGCTGTACTGGCAGCAGGACGAGCTGGGCTATGAGATCAGTTACGCGGCGGAAGAAGAGACGGAAGAAAAACCGGAAGAGAAACCATCCCCCTCAGAGGGAGAAGAGACCGGAGAGGAAGAACCGGAAGGAGAGAAGCCGGGAGATTCGCAGGAAGAACCAGAGGAAAAACCAGAAGAAAAACCACAGATTCGGAAATATGAGATCGTGATCCCTGAGGCGGATGGACAGAACGGATATTATATCTCCTGTCCTGTCATCAAGATCCGCCATGTCAGTGAAGCCGGAAAAACACTGTGCCGGCTGACGGATCATACAGGACGGATCTTCGAGCAGACACTGGAGCATACCGGCGACATGGCAGAGTTTGGGAAGGAGCATTTCAGCGAAGGGGAAAACAGGCTGGAAGTGTGGATGACGGACGAAGACGGAAAGGAGCTGGAAGAATTCCGCTTCCAGAAGACGTTTCAGATCGATAGAAAAGCGCCGGTTATCAGCATGCAGGCGCCTCAGGGATTTGATCACTGGTACGCAGGAGAAGTTTCTCTTTTGGTAAAGGCGGCGGACGGGGCAGCAGGAAGCCGGGTGGCAGGGATCCGGTGCAGCTCCAACGGGCAGGTTCTGGGGCAGACCGGTGAGGCGGAAGCGACGTTTACCGTACCTTTCTTTTCGCAGAACGGTCAGCCGGTGCGTGTGGAAGTGCGGGCAGTGGATCATGCGGGAAATGTGGCCTGGCAGGAGTGTGAGCTTCTGATCGACGGAGAAGCGCCGGAAGCAATGATCGAGGGAGTCCACGACTATATGATCACCAGTCAGCCGGTAACAATCCGCTGCGTGGCACGGGATGAGAATATACTTGCGAAGACTGTGGCAAAGGCAGAACAGGAAAGCCCGGACGGGGCGCTTACAAGCCGGGAGATTACCGGGTGGACACAGACAGAAGCCGGAACGGCGGCAGAAATCCTTCTGGAAACGGACGGAAGTTACCAGATCTCTATGGAAGCGGAAGACCAGGCAGGGCATAAATCTTCGGCTTCCAGGAAACTGACAGTTGACCGGCATAATCCGGTAATCCGGCATGTGGATGAACTGGACGGAACGTATCAGAAGAGTTTTTGCCTGGAACACAGCGGCAGTGATCTGATCTGGGACTTCACTACATTTACCTATTCGGTCACGCTGGACGGGAAACTCTATCCTTCCGGTGAGACGGTGGACCGGGAAGGCGTGCATGTTCTGGAGGTAAAGGCTGTAGATTCAGCGGGGAATACGGGCACGGCAAGGGCACAATTTGTCATAGACCATACCGCGCCGGTGGTAGTGTTCCAGGATGTGGAGGAAGGCGAAAGCTATGAGGAGAAAAAGAGTTTTCAGGTCACGCTGGAAAATCAGGCGGATGAGATCCAGGAGATCCGGATCAACGGGATCCGTCAGAAAACCAGCCCTTCCGGCAAGATCTACCGGTACACTGTGGAAGAAGAAAAGGCTTATGAAATATCTGTAAAAGCTGTTGACAGGGCGGGAAACCAGACAGTGCAAAGACTGACCTTTGAGGTTGTGCCCAAAATGACACTGGCGGAAAAGATTTTGGAACCGGTGAAGAAAACGCTGGGAATGGAAGAGACCAGGGCCAAAGAAAAGGACGAAGATCTGCAGGAAGATCCGGGAAGAGAAAAGACAGGGGAATGGCAACTGGTGCTTGGATCCTGCGCAGGACTTGCGGCCATCGGAGGAGCAGGATGGATCGTCCGGAAGAAGAAAAAACTGAAAGCATAAGAAAAGCCCCTGGCTGTATGATGTAAGAAGAATTATATGGAGATTATACAGGAATTGAAGTATAATAAAGAAAGCATCAGACATCAGCAGCGGGGGTGATCTTAAATGGGTAAATATATGAAGAGAAATGTATACGACCAGATGCTCCGATGGAAACAGCGTCCGGAGCACACTACGCTGGAAGTGTCAGGGGCCCGGCAGACAGGGAAAACATACATTGTAAACAAGTTTGCGGATGAACAATATATTGTCATTATAGATGAAATCCAGGAGTCTGCGGCGATTTATAACCGGATACGGGAATTTACCCGCCGGCTGAAAAGTGATTTTATTATTACAGGAAGTTACCTGGGGCTGACCAGTTATTTCCTGACGCATATTGGATGCCCGGAAAGCGCGGTATCAGGAATCGTAAATGAGAATTTTGTGTTTCTGGATCTGAAACAGCGGATCATACCGCCTGCCGGTATTGCGTTGGAGACGCCAGCGTTTGCAACAATGGGCAATTGTTTATGCCAAAGGAAATACCCATGGCGGGGTAAAGGATCAGGTGTTTACCATTCCAGTTTATGGAATCGGGAAGTTTGAATTCTAGAGCGGCGGGAAGTGGTGTAGTAAAAGGGATGGTAAAAGACCTGAAAACAAAGTATAATAAGGAAAAATGTGGCGATATAGTGATTGTAAAGAAGGTGACAAACTATAAATAGTCAAGAGGTTTATAGATTTTTTCTCTGTAAAAAAAGGGTAACTTTAATAGACCATCTGAATACATCGTATTTCAGATGGAACAAAGT
>NZ_JACJLV010000018.1 GCF_016902415.1 Mordavella massiliensis
GCAATATAGGAATCAGAAGCATTTATGGGAAAAAGAAGAAAGAAATAAAGTTCTTTTTGAATCGAATTCTATATTTTTCTTCTTGACGAATAACACCTTTTTAGAGGAAATTCAGGGGATAACAGCAGAGAAGGCGTTTGCTAATCCATTACAAAAGAGTTTTTTAAAGAAAATGGAAAGTATCAAAGAAATATCTACAAAAATAGAACTTATTTTTTCTGGTGAAAATGCGCATTGTTTGGCGAAATTTGTATATTCATATCAGGATCTTTTGCATTCCTTATATCAGTATAAGATAATATTGGAAAAGCTGCAGGAGCATTCTGATCAGTTCCATGTGACTCTTGAAGAAGCACAAAGAAAGATACCCGAGCAGGAATACAGAGATAGAGTGTGGAAAGTAATGGATGATTTGGAAGCCTTATTTGTAGATATAGATTCAAATGATATGATGATAAAATTGGAAGACCAAATTAGACTTACAACAATGAATAAGTAGTGTGCAGGAAGACTAAAGCCTCCTGCACTTTTTATTTTAAAGGTTCTGCCGGATGATCCTCGTAATGATTCCGAGCGCCACATTACGTTCAGAGTCTATATGGGTAACGACAAAAGAAACTTCATCCTTTTTCCCCACAGTCCGGCTGTCATAGCAGGTATGAGCAATGGCATTGACACCAATCTGAAGCCTGACAAATACTGTCCCGTTATGGATATCTTCAACTGTGCCGGCATATTTTCCCTGTACCTTACAAAGTGCCAGATTTGCCTTGCTGGTATCCCCTTCTACACTTTTTACATCTGCCCGGACGGAAATGTGCTCCGGATCTTCTGCTTTTACTTCCTGAATCCGGACAAGGATATGATCCCCGACGTGAAAACGCTCTCTGGCATCACCCAGCCAGTCAAATGACAGATCCCTTGCGGGAATGGATGTCTCCACGCCGAATATCTCCGCGCGGACAACCTTTTCCGCAACAGAGATCACCCGGGCCTGCACCACCCGATCCGGATAGACTTTCGGAGTCCCGGATGAATCCTGATCAAAATAGAAGATCTGCCGTTTCTTGAGCATGGCATCTTTCCGGCTTGCGACAATGCTTCGTTCTTTACTGTCCAGACCTTTGATGATGAAGTCGATTTCGCAGCCAAGCATTGTGTTTACGATCTTATTCTGCCGCAGAGACAGCTCTCCGTAATTGTGTGTCTCATCTTCGACCAGATTGATCATCATTTCGGTTATAGGGATGACAACACGGAAATTTTTGTAGTAAACGATTGTGATTGTAGCTCCGCCCTCCAGCTTTTCAATTCCGCCAAGCATCCCGGTCAGTATCCGGCGGGTGCGGTAGGCGTTGGTTATCTCGTGCCATATCAGATCTTCTTTAGATTTTTGTGTTTCAATTGCAGCGTCACTTTCCAGAGTTAAAATATTGTTCATTTCATTTGGCATAGTTTGTATCCTTTCTTTAAGACATAATTGAATTTTTATCTATGGGTGTCAGAAAATCATCCTCTTCAGAAAGCAGGTCATCAAACTCTGTTTCTTGAGAAAAATCGGAGTCCATCTCCTGCACATTCATATCATCTGAAGGTACAGGAGGAAGGTCCGGGCGCTTCTTTTTCCGGCCGGGGCGTTTTGGCTTTGGTACAGACGGAGCATAGTCGGTTTCTTCCGTCTGCAGCTCCCGCCATTTGGGAATATGACTGGCAGCTTTCCGTTTCACCAGCTTCTTTGATTCGGGATGCCTGGTATAATCATATTTCTTAGCTTTCAGCACTTTCTGCCCTCGCAGGATAATGAGTTCTTCATCCAGAGACAGCCTCAGCACCTCATCAGGAGTCAGTACGGCTCTCTTTCCGATAGACTCCGTACGGCGATATTCCGGAGTGTAATCAGAAACACGCCAGCTATTGAGCTGTTTAGCCTCCGAAGAAACATTGACGGAGGCAATGCCCGTGCGCTCGGATATAAAAGTAGCAGTAATTGGATCTGTACAGCCTAAAAAGACTGTGGAATCGCAATTTCCTAAAATTTCCTGCCATGCATTATACGGATAGCGGTTTTGCATCTGGGGCAGGTTTTGGAAGATACAGCTAATGCTGATGCGGCGGCTGCGGATCACAGAGATCTTTGTCTGAAGATCCAGGATTGTTCCGGAAGCCGCGCCCAGTTCATCTGCAAGGATATGGACCGGCACAGGAAGCTGCCCGTCTTCGCCGTGGATATCTGCATAGCGCACTAATTTGATGAAAATAAAGGATAAAAAAAGTGAGGACAGGAAATCAAAACTATGATCCTGATCGCTCACAATACAAAAATAAGCGCATTTTTTCTGGCCGGGCAGTGTAAGGTCGATCTCATCATACGAAGTGATCTGCCGGATAATTTTGCTTTGGAAGATCTGGAGTCGTGATCCAAGACCGATGATTACGCCGCTTCGCACAGTTTCGGATGCCTGCTTATAAATACAGTATGGCACCTTTGCCGGATGACTGACTGGAAGGAGGTCAAATAGAGCATTCAGCTCCTTTTCGGAACTCATAGTCAGAAGTTTGTATACCTGCCCGATATTTTTTGCTTCAGGCGGATAGCCTTGCTCCACATAAAGGATCAGCGCCTTTAAAAGATTGAGCTCCGCGTTATCCCAGAATCGATCCCCTTTGCCGGTTCCGGTATTCTGGATGACCACATCTGCAAATATCTGTGCCATTGTTTCAGAACCATCAATTTCCATAAGACAGTTCCAACTGTCAGAGTTTTCAGGGCTTACCAGGTTAAAGACTTTTACGATATAGCCCTTGTTTTCCAGATAGACTGCAAGATCCTCATAAAGTTCAGATTTTGGATCGGTGCATATCAGGCTTTCTCCGCGGGCAACGCACTGAAAGGCTGCATTTCGTACATAGGCGCGGGATTTCATTGATCCGGATGCGCCGTATACCGCAACATTGCGGTTCATTCTGGTTTCTTCCGGAAGACAGACTGCTTTGTTCCCGAGCCTGCCGAGAATCTGTCCTTTCGTATGCCTTACATTGTCAACAAGTTCCAGAACCTGGTGCATCTCCTGCGGTGTCATAAAGCCGGAGGTGCCATAGGTCCCCTTATTGGAATAGCTTAGATTCCGTTCTCGGTCTGATACGCCTCCGTTTCTGTCAAGGCCCATCCGCATAAGCAGGAAGGCCAGCAGAGCAAAGGCTGCCAGACAAATAAAAATCCCATACAGATTGTACGGGAAGTCAGTTAAGGCTGCGAAACATTCTGTCGGAGCGATGGAGGGAAGAAGGGGATTTGTGCCATCCCCTGCGAAATGCCCTTCCCGTTCCCAGAGCTGATAGTTGCGTATAAACTGAGCGACATATCCTCCGGCATAAAGAGTGCAGCCGATAATTGGCAGAAGAAAAATTGATTTCCACCATTTATGGTCCATGTAAAAAACCCCTTTTAAACTTCAGAAGGTCAATACTGGAATACTGGAGGTCTTCTCCCAGGAAAGCCTTCAGTACAGGAAGTTGAAAGTCGAAGGCGATGAGAACACCGCGACGGCCAAACAGCTTTAATGCAGTATTGAATTTGTTGATGCGCAGCATGTCAAAATCATACGCAAACAGCACAACATCTTTTTCAGAAGTAAGGGCATCATGCTCAATGGCAAGCTGCCGATCCGGCGGCAGCAAGTCTGATCTGAGCAGTTGATTTAATCTTTTCTGGAGCAGAGGGCTGCACAATACTTTTAACAGCAGCTCTCCCTCCGGTGTGTTAGGAACATAGTGAAAGTGCTCATAGGAAGTGTCCAATGAGAAGAAGGCTTTCTTGTGACCGCCCGTGCTGGTCAACAGTCGGTACGCCATGTCCATATCCCGGCCCAGCATAATCGCTCGGACCTTTGGAATGCCGGGATAGGGATTCCCGGATAAATACTGTTGCAAAAATGCGTTGACGCGAATTTCTGTCCGATATTCCCATTTCATCAGGGCGTTTCCGGTATTATAGATTGCAAAGATGCATTCTGACGTGAGCACGATTCCCATGCACCGTGAATTACGGATTTTTGTTGTATCATCTCCCAGTCGTTTGATTTCTCTTGCGGAATAGAACAATGGATAGCTTCGCACATTCCAGATACCGGCTTTATAGCCGGGGAAAAACAGATCCGGCTTCTCATCAGGAAAAACAGGGATTCCCGCATGAAACAATGTAAGATATCCTTCTGCCCTGAGATGGAGCCGGAGACGCCGACTTTTTTCTGACCGGATCTGATTTGTGTCTGCATTACCGGTGAGATACAGGGCGAAGCGCTTTGGAGCTTCCTGTAAGAGATACTCCTTGGAGCGCTTAGTGAGACGGTATCCCCTCAGTTTATCCCGGTAGTGAACCCGCAGCAATTTTTCCGATTTAAGCTGAGTAATTACTTTTTCAGCATAGGATGAACTGGGGATCAGCCGATATAACTGATCAGCCGGGAACTCTCCGCAAAGTGCCGTCAGCTCCAGAAGATGATAACGTGTTGAGTCTTTTAGAATAAGCATCACTCCTAAAAAATACCCATCAGACTCCCGACTTGGGTAAATCCGGCGGGCTGACATCAAGCAGCGAAGCAGAAAAATCAGCGGTTATCTGGCATAATTACCTATGTCGGTAAAAAATCGGCTGAAATCAGGAAATTTCCGACAAGTCAGATATCTGCTCTTTCATACTCCGAAGCCATGCGGGAAATACGGATTTCTCCATAATGTTGACAGAAGTATAGTCCTCATTCCCTAATTCCGTTGTATGGTAGGAGTCGCAGTAAAGCCCGCTGTCATCCTTTAGAACAAACGGTGAAATAGTATCCAGGATCTGTTTAAATTCCATATTGTCGTAGTCACGAATACGTCTAAGGGGCAGTTTGCGGTCATATACTTGGATAAAGCAAACGACACAGTTTACAAAAACGGGAACCGGATGCTCAGCAAGGTAAGACTTGAGGCTATAGTACAGAGGATCGTTAATGTAACCTATGTTTGTGCGTACTTTCCGCTTAGGAAGCAGCCCGGGCAGGCGAATGGTCAGGATACTGCCGTCCGTATCAAACTGGATTCCCTGAACTTTGGCAGCACGATCCATATATTCCGGCTTTGGAAGAATATCTGTGGCAAAAATGATATTCCTTAGCTGACAGGCCAGCCGTTCTGCCCGCAGTGCAGCGTCGGTACTGAGTTCTTCATAATTGGCCGGATATTTTCGGATGTCGGTCATTTTCATTGCAAAAACTGTGTTTTTGAGCTTATCCATTCCATCCTCAATTGTCTCTATCCGCTGTAGAAGTTCTGTAGAGTCTATGAGTGATCTCCTCCTTTCTGGTAGTAGCTGACCGTTCCATCTGATGCCACCGTACAGAAAGCAAGTACATGGGGAATATGAAGTTCCCGAGCCTGATCTGGAGTCGAAACAATAACCAACCGGTTCGCATCGGTCTTCTGTTTGGCAAGAATACGGTTTAAAAGGAATTCTTTCCCTTCTGGAACATAAATGATCTCATATTCCTCTGCATTGGAGAAAAAATTAATCGTAACGGGAAATTCTCCGCTGGTGTGATACACGACTGCCTTCTCAAAGTCCAGCATAACCCAGTATGCTGCAATAATCCCAGCATTGGCTTCGTCAGCAGCTTCCGGACGATCTAAAAGCAGATTCTTGTCAGGATCGTAGTAAATACGCCCCTGTTTCAAAAGATTTTGAATCAGGTGACTTATTGTATCCGGCTTTTTGCGGAAACTGCGGATAACCTGTTCATAGGTCAATGCATGATAAGTGGTGATAATGTGCAGGAGGGAAGCACCTTCCTGGCTGTAGATTTCTTCTCTCGTCTTCATTTCTGAATCTCCTTGTTATTCTGTCTGTACGTGCAGATACACGTAATCAGTACGTGATACTCTGCACGTATTGTTCACGTACAAGTCTACGTGTAAGATTGGCAGTTTTCGGGATAGTCAGTGGTTTACATGTACAAAAAAAGCACCTTCTACGGGTGCTGATAAAATGTGAAAACTATAAGCATGACTATTGTAGCACTGCCGGATTACCCCTTCAATCGCATCTCTGTGCCAATGTACTGCCATCTTGTGACGTTCCCTCTTCGGGGAAAAACTGCTCCAGCAGATGAATGGTTTCTTTGGCAGTAAATCCCCATAAGATCGCACTGAGCGCTTCTATGGCAGCGTGCCGTCTCCGGTAAAAGGTGCGGTAAGAAAGCCTGTCTATATGCGGCGCAAGCCGGTCTATGATCTCGTCGGTATTCCTCAGCTCCTGCGGGGAGAGGAAGGAGTAGTAGAGAATCCAGTAGTATTGCTCCCCGTATTTATGATTGCTCCTCAGCAGATCAACAGCAGAGTCAAGGAGTTTGAGCATTTTGTTACTCCTCTCGATACTTTTTGCCCGCTCTTCGATATCCGAGCCGTTCAAATCCGCCCCTGCAGCATAGATGGAATCCAGAAAATGATCTATGGATGTTCCATAGTCAATCTGGAATTGCGTTTCAAGCTGGTGAACCACCACCTTCAGACTGTATGTGGCGTCGCGATAGTGCTTTAAAAACTGATAGGTATTATGGAATCTTGGATCTTCATTTTGGGCGATATGATTTTTCTTTGTTCTAGGCATGGGCGGAGCCTCCTTTCAATGCTACAGCAGGAATCTCGGCGAACAGTGTGGGTGGATCTTCCTGCGGTGTCATGGATAGTTCAAACCGATAGGCCATGTTCCCATAGGGGCAGATAATTTCAAGACTATAGATACTGTTTACCCCTCCCCTGCTGTCTGATAACCGAGATAATTGGTAACGGGCTTTCCTGCACTGACAGCATGGGAGCCCCTGTGTTTGCAGTAAATCTGCCATTTTTCCAACGACGTAACGAATCACCGGTTTTGGAACGCTATCGGATTCATCTGAAATGCTGATCTGCTCTGTAATGTCTGGTTCTGAAACGCTATCCGGATCATCCGGCACCTGAATGGGAAGGCTTAAGGCAAGCGCAACCTCTTCTTTGTCAATGAGGACATCACTGATGGAGAACATAGTAGACAGATAGTTGTTCAAGTAAATGATGCTGCCGTGTGAGCCGGTAAAAGGAATTAAGGTCAGCAGATCTAACGAATCCAGTTTTTTCAGGATACGGCAGACTGTTGCCCGTGATCGGCCCCAGCGCTCTGCAAGTTCAGTATAATTTGTTATCGGACTTCCGGTATGATTCCGAAAATATACCACCGGCCCCAGATCCGATCCCTGCACCTGAACATCGTTGTAGACAGCGTGTATCCAGAGATCCAGCAGGATATCCATTTCAGAGCATTTTCCAATACTGATCAGTTCATGGACTTTGGTAATCGGAAAGAAATAGAATCCGCTGTCTTTCTGGCAGGGATAACTGTATCCAAGAATCGTATTTTCTGTTTTCCAGTCCAGGATTGAGAACTTGACCAGCCGATTTTTACCGAGGATGGAATAGGAAACATAATGTTGTTCTTCCAGAAATTGCAACACTGAGATTACCTGGTGATGGAAGCGGAAACGAAATGCTTCCTGTAATTCTGTAATGGGGCAGATCCATTCACCTGCCTGCAGAGTATATGACATACCTTCAAGTCTTCTTCTGGACATTCGGTAATTCGCATATGAGCAGAGAACGATATAATAAAAAAGATAGGAGCCTCCGTTGGTACGGATGTTCCTATCTTCCATAAGATTTCGGATAAATGACCGGTAGATCCGGCAACGTGGATAATCCACAAGCTGTTTGATTTCTAATTGATATTTCATATGTTTAGTCCTCCAAATGGATTGATATGTAATGTAAATATTAAAAGTTTCAAAACAACGTAGACGAAAGGCAGACTTATAGCTTATAATGAGTGCGTAACTTGTAGGTGCAGAAAATCAGCAGTAAAATGGCAGAGGTCGGACTTTTAAAATACCTTAGTTGGCACGACTGCTCGGTTTGAATTTAGTGGAATAGGGTGGAAATAAGGTGGACACATTTAAAATTCCCCAGAGTTTTAGCGGGTTCCGAGGATTTTTTTGCTGGTCTGCAACACCTCGATTCACCGGTTCAAATCCGGTCTGCGCCTCTAAAAAAGCCTGAAGACAATTCGTCTTCAGGCTTTTTTCTTCAGGCTTTTTCGTTACATTTCCAGGTTTAGGTGATCTTCCGTCCGACTTTTGTCAGCCGGAGCACATATACGCATACAAAGGAGACGGCTGTGATCGTAAGGATCAGTCCGGGAACCGCGATCCACGCCGACAGATCCCAGGGTTCCATGTATTTCTTATAATTATCCAGAAACAGGATGTGGATCAGATAGATCCCAAAGGAGAGTCCGCCAAAGAGGTCGATGACCTGGCGGGCTTTTTCTTTTGGCTGGAAATGTCCGTCCTTTACGCGCAGCACATACAGGAAAAAGGCGGCACCGGACAGGATGACGGAGGGCATGGCGTAGGTAAGTGCCCCTTCGTAGTGGTCCTGCTCCAGAACGGTCACGCCGTAAGTTACGCCAAACGACACGGCCATACCGGCAAAGCAGAGAAAAGCCGTCCATTTCTGGCTGATGCGGATCTCATCTCTGTATTTGTAAATGTAATATCCGAGATAGAGATAGTAGGCGTAGACCCGGTCGCCGATCAGCGGCAGGTCATAGTAAAGCTCCGCGCCAAAGAGCCAGAGGATATAGTTGATGAGAACCGCCGCGGTGGCGATGATCAGAAAAGCCTTCTCAAACTGCCGGCTCATGTTGCGGCACAGCACCTGCAGAAACGGCAGGGTCAGGTAAATGGGGATCATGGCGTACAGATACCACAGATGGGCCTCCGCAGGCACGTAAAAGATCTCCCGTAAGTCAAAATCTGATTTCATATAAAAGGTGTTCCAAAGATAATAGATCACGCTCCAGACTACCAGGGCCAGGAAGAAGCGCCGGAGCCGTTTCCAGTGTTTGGAAAGCGGTTCGTCCCGTCCGAGAAGCAGGGCGCCCGAGATCATAAAGAAGCAGGGCACGCTCACCCGGGCAAAGGTATCGATGACCAGGGAAAACAGGTATTCTCCGTCTGAGATCTGGCCGTAAGCCCGGCAGAAATAGTTGCTTACATGTATGGCAATGACCAGGACGAACGACGCCATCCGGATCAGTTCAAGATTATAGTCTTTTGTCCGCATAACAATCTCCCTCTACATTTTTTCACAGCAAGACAATCATGGCACGGATCGCGCGTTTCGTCAAGAATCAAAATTGGAAATTGCCAGGGCTGCTTTTGCGCATTTTCATGCATAAGAGGGAGCGCTTTCAGACATGCTATGAAAAACAGATCCGGGCGACAGGAAGTAAAGGAGAGAAAAGAGCGGGAAATATGGGAAATAGATACGAAAATTTACAGGATATGGGAAAAGAAGAAATGCGCCTGACCGTGTCGGAGGCGGTGCGAAACCGGGAATATCAGGTCTGGTATCAGCCCCAGGTGGACATGGGGACTGGGGAGATCTTTGGCGCGGAGGCTCTGGTGCGCTGGCGGCATCCCCAAAAAGGCCTGCTTTTGCCGGGGAATTTTATTCCTGCCCTGGAAAAGAACGGGCTGATGCCGCTTCTGGACCGGGAGGTGCTGCGGATCGTCCGCCGGGACGCCGGGGAGGCAAAAAAGGCCGGGATCCCGGCCGGCCCGATCTCTGTCAACCTTTCCACATTCTGCGCAGGAACGAAAGGTCTGGCCGGGGAGGAAGACCTGTTATTTGAAATCACGGAAACGGCAAAGGAAGAAGAGGAAAACCGGGAGATCTGGAGATTTGCGAAACAGCTCAGGGAAGAAGGCTTCCGGATCGCCATGGATGACTATGGAATGGGCAGATCCACCCTGAAAATGCTCTGCCAGGTCCCTTTTGACATCCTGAAGCTGGACCGGTATTTTATCAGCCGCATTGGCGAAGAAAAAGGAGAAACGATCCTGAAGTCCACCATTGCCTTGGCAAAGGACCTGGGCATGGAGATTGTAGCAGAAGGTCTGGAAAGCAGGGAGCAGATCGCATTTCTTCTGCGGCATGGCTGCAGGCTGGGACAGGGGTATTATTATGCAAGACCGCTGGAAAAAGACCGGTATTTTCAGTTCCGGGCAGAAGGAAAACGGCTGCCGGAGGGACGACGATGAGGAAGCTGTATCAGAGGCTGGTACTCCTTTATCTGATCTCGGCCTTGCTGTTTGTCCTGCTTTTTGCGGTAAGCCTGTATCTTCGCGGCAGAAAGGAAAATGGATACTATCTGTATCAGCTTCTGGGGGCAGTGGACAGCAATCTGGAGGAGGCGGCCGGGGAGTATGAAGAGGAGGTCCGGCACCTTTCCGGGGAATATACTACCTATGCCCGGGAAGTTGCCTATATCCTTGCCAGGGAAGAGCGGATGGCACAGGCAGACGGACTGGAAACGCTGCGGGAACTGATGGATGTGGGCGCGATCTCTCTTCTCGATGAAAAGGGAGAAGTGGTGGCGACCACAGAGGAAAGCCTTCAGGGAAGCCGGGTGGATCCGGAGTGCATGGACGGCGAAGGAAAGACATGCGTGCAGGTGGATGAGCCGGATTTCTGGGACAGGCCGGCATATTTCTATGTGGTTGCGCCCATGGAAAATGTGGAGGGTGGATCATTTGCCGGGGTGCGGATCGACGTGGACATTGAAAGCAGCAGACTGACCAGCGGGGCAGAACGGGTCCGGGACACTTTAAAACGGGCCACCACAGAGTACGATACCAGTATCCTGGCTGCGGGAAAGGCCAGAGGCCTGATCATCGGGATTACGGAAAATAACCGGCAGGAAATAGAGTTTGAGCAGGTGCAGGAAGGAAATGAGATGGTGGAGTTTATGGATGCTCTGCCGGAAGGGGAGCCCGTGGTGCTCAAGATCAACGGGGAGTGGCAAAGCGTGGTGGTGCGGGAGCGTCATGACATGTACCTGGCCGCCTTTACCGCCATGGACCAGGTGGCGGCAGATATGCGGACCACACTGGTTGCCGGCCTGTGCGCCGTGGCTGTGATCAGCGGCCTTACCATTTTTATGGTACGCGTGTTTGTGCGGAAATATTTATTCGACCATTTCCGGCAGATCCAGACGGGGATCTATGACGTGCTGGAAGGCAAGAGAAATCTGGCGGAAGAGGACAGCGAGATCCCGGAACTGAAACCCCTGGCGGAGATGATCTTCCGGCTGGAGCGGGAATATATGGAGAAAGCCGAAGGGCTGACGCGGATGGAGGGGGAACTTTCCGCCGCAAAAAACGAAGCGGACTACGACCGCCTGACCGGGCTCTATAACCGGAACGGCTTTGAGCAAAGGGCAGAGAACTATCTGCAGAGCGGCCGGGCGGAGGGGGCGCTTCTATTGTTTGATCTGGATGATTTTAAAAAGGTCAATGACCGGGAAGGACACCCGGCGGGAGATCAGGTGCTGATCACCTTTGCCCGGTGTCTTACGGACACCTTCCGGAAAGAAGATGTGATCGCACGCCTGGGAGGGGATGAATTTGTCGTGCTGCTTCCGGGCCGGATCTCAAAGGACATCCTGGAAGAGAAGTTCCGCGCGCTTTTTGACAGGGTCCATGAAACCTTTGGCGACAGAGAGGAGGCGCGCCGGGTGTCCGTCAGCGCTGGGGCGGTCCTGGCGGACGATACCGTCCGGGAGTATGAAGATCTCTATGCCTGCGCCGATACCGCTCTCTATATCGCGAAAGATCTGGGGAAGGCTCGCTATTATATCAACGACAAAAAGATCCGGTGTATGCGCCGGGAGTGTATCGGCTGCAGGGAAGACTGTCCAAGGAGCAGGATCCTGAAAGGAGAAAGGAAGTGACGCGTATGGAAAGGCAGGTCTATGTGATCATGCCGGCGTTTCAGCCGGAGGCGGGACTGGCGGAACGGGTCCGGGAACTCGGGCAAGAGATCCGCGTCCGGATCCTTGTGATCGACGACGGATCCGGACCGGAATACGAAGAAATCTTTGCGGAAGCAGAAACCATCGAAGGCTGTCTGGTTCTTCGCCATGAAAGCAATCAGGGGAAAGGGCGGGCGCTGAAGACCGGGTTTTCCTTTGTCCGTTCCAGGCTTTCCGGGGCAGAAGAAGAGAGGGCCGGACGCCGGACGCTGATCCTCTGCGTAGACTGCGACGGCCAGCACTATGCGCCGGACGGCCTGCGGCTTCTTAAGAAGGCGGCCGGATATCCGGGCAGTCTGGTTCTGGGAGTGCGATCGTTTTCCGAAGATCATGTGCCGCTCCGGTCCAGGGCAGGGAACCGGGCGGCGTCCTGGATCCTTCAGAAAAGGACGGGAATCCGGATCCATGATACCCAGACCGGTTTCCGGGCCTTTGACAGCAGCCTGCTGGAACTGATGTGTCAGGTGCCGGGGGAGAGATTTGGTTACGAGACAGAGGTGCTGTTTGCCTGTGCCAGAAAGAAGATCCCGGTACTGACCGAAGAGATCCGCACCATTTACATCGATCACAATGCAGGCTCTCATTTCCGGCCGGTGCGGGACAGTCTGCAGGTATTATCGGCATTTTTGCGGGGCGGGAAACAATGAACGATAAAAAGAAAAATCGCATTTTCCTGGCCGCCATCATAAGTTCCGGAATTTATCTGTTCTGGCGGATCTTTTTTACTCTGCCCTGGCAGGAAGGCGTCGTTTCTGTAGCCGCGGGATGCGCCCTTGTTCTGGCGGAGACGGTGACCCTGTCCGGCACAGCGGAACTGATGATCAGCCGGATGCGCGCCCCGGCCTTCGAGATCCCGTTTCCGGAGAAGACAGAGCCGGAAAGATTTCCCCACGTGGACGTGCTGATCGCGACCCACAACGAACCGGAGGAACTTTTGTACAAAACCGTAAATGCCTGCACCTTTCTGGAGTACCCGGACCCGGCAAAAGTCCACATTTACGTGTGTGACGACGGCGGGCGCGAAAATGTCCGAAGAATGGCGGAGCATCTGGGGGCTGGCTATATCGGCATGAAGGAAAATCCCCATGCCAAATCCGGCAATTACAATCATGCGCTGGCGAAGACCTCTTCTCCACTGGTGGCAACTTTTGATGCGGACATGATCCCCCGGCGGACCTTTCTTATGCGGACCGTGCCGTATTTTCTGATCCCGGAATGGAAACTGGGCCTTTTGCAGACGCCCCAGAGTTTTTACAATCAGGATCTTTTTCAGTTTAATCTGTACGCGGAAAAAGGAATCCCCAATGAGCAGGATTTTTTCTCCCGGGAGATCAATCTTTTGCGAAATGCGACGAACACTGCGGCGTACACCGGCAGCAACACGGTGATCCTGCGGGAAGCCCTGGAGGAGATCGGAGGATTTCCTTACGGGACGGTGACGGAGGACTTTGAAACCAGCCTGCGGCTCCAGAAAGCGGGGTACCGCACGTATGCGTCTGCAGAGGTGCTGGCTGCCGGGCTGTCCACGACCACCGCAGGAAGCATGATCCGGCAGCGGATCCGCTGGGCCAGGGGCGTGATCCAGAGCATTCAGAATACCAATGCGATCTTTACGGGGAAGCTGCCGCTTCCAGCGCGGATCTCTTATCTCAATGCCTGGCTGTACTGGTGGTCCTTTCTGTGCCGGCTGATCTTTCTGCTGTCGCCGGTGTTGTTTGCGCTGTTTGATATTCAGCTGGTAGAATGCGGATTCTGGGAGCTTTTGTTGTTCTGGCTTCCGTCCCATCTGTTATCCCGGCTTGCCATGGAGTATCTCAGCACCAATATCCGGAGCGCCAGGTGGAGCCACATCATAGATACGATCCTGGCGCCTTACCTGGCAGGACCGGTGCTGCTGGAATCCATCGGGATCCACAGAAAGCAGTTTCAGGTGACAGACAAGAACAGGCGGCGGGAAAAGACGGCTTCCGGCCGGTATTTGATCCCCCACGGCATTCTGATCCTTCTGACGGCTGCGGCGATCCTCCGCTTTGCAAAGGGGAAATACGGAATGGCACTTTTCTATAGCAGTGTGATCCTTTACTGGTTGGGCTACAACCTGGTCCTGCTGTTGTACGCTGTATTCTTTATGCTAGGGCGGGAGTCCAGGCGGATCTCGGACCGGATCGGGGCAAAGGAGAAGGCGCAGATAATCTGGGGCGGGCGATCCTATCCGGCGATGACAGAAGATGTCTCGGAAGAGGGGATCGCACTTCGGTCTGCCGGTCCGGGATGGGAGAAAGAAGAACCGGGGGTAGAAAAAGAAGGACCGGGGGCGGCCCTGACCCTTCAAAAAGGGGATGCCTTTGAGATCGTGGTAACGACAGAATATTACCGCGCAAAGCTTCGGGCTGTCTGTGTCTACAGGGGAAAGGAAAAGATTACGGCAACAGTAGAGGCGGCGGATGAAGAAAATTACCGGAACTGGCTGCAGATCATCCATGACAGGGAACATTCCCTGCCAAGAGAACTGGATCCGTGGATGACCATCTATGACGAGATCAGCCAGAATGTTCTGGCGCGGTGGAAGAAGAGGTGAGTGTGAAAATGACGGGAATACTGCTGGCGTTTTCCCTGTGGGGATCCATTTTTGCAGTATGCAGGCTTGGAAAGATCCGGTTCTGGTTTGCTCCGGTTGTGGCAATATCCGGGATCGGCCTCTTTCTTTTTGCAGGAGCCTTAGCTGGAAAACTGCCCCTTTTTGCAGACCTTGCACTGGCCACGGGGCTTGCGGGATCTGGATATTTTGCAGGATGCCTGGCTAGGAAAAAGATTGCATTTCCAGGGTGGACGCTGCCCGGCGTCTGTATTGGCGCGCTGGCTGGGATCTTTTGCCTCCTTACCCTGCGCCTTAAGCTGACCCATTATGACAATTTTTCGCACTGGGCGCTGATCGTAAAATATCTGCTGCTTGTGGAAGCACTGCCGGGAGCGGAGACCACGATGATCCCGTTCCGGGATTATCCTCCGGGCGTCAGTCTCATCATCTATTATATCTGCCGTTACGCGGGACATTCCCAGGGAATGATGCTGTTAGCCCAGAACGGCGTGCTGTTTGCCTGCTTCTTTGCCCTGGCCGGTATTGTGGAAGAAAAACGGAGATTTCTGCTGTACTCGCTTCTGGGAGCGGGATGCGCCATGCTTTTTTATCTGAACCTGACGATCCGCATCAACAACCTGCTGGTGGATTTTCTGCTGCCGCTCCTTGCGCTTGCATCCATGGCATATTCTTGCCGGGAGCGGGAGAAGTTCCGCCTGTGTCTGGGGCAGAGCCTTTTGCTTGGGTTTACCGGCATCGTGAAGGGCACCGGGCTCTTTTTTGCCGGCGTGGCCGGTGTGTATGCCTGCTGGCGGCTGGTGCAGAAGGAAAGAGAAAAAGGCGCGCGAAAATCAGCAGCGTCGGTATCAGTCGCACCAATATCGGCAGCGCTGGCGGCCGTGCTGGTACTGGCAGTTTCTCTGGCTGCGCCCTTTTTGTTGTGGCAGGATCATGTCCGGACAGACCTGGCCGGGTTTGAAGGGAAATTTCAGATCATCGGGGATGCGAAGGAAGAGGCGGGTGAAGATTTGTATGGGCAGATCACCGGGGATTTTATCCGGGCGGCCATCCATCCGGCAGACCGGGCCTTTCAGGCTTTTGTGTTTTGCTCTGCTTTGACAGCCGGGGCGTCCCTTTATGCCAGAATCCGGCTGAAGCGAAAATGGAAACTTTTGCGGGTCTATTTTCTGGGAGTCCTGATGCTGGCGGCTTATTACGGAGGCATGCTGTATCTGTATCTTTTTACCATGCTGGAAGAAGAGGCCGTGCGCCTGGCGGGATTTTCCCGGTATGCCTGCAGCGGGATGGCGCTGTTTGCGGGAATGCTGCTGTTGTGTCTGGTAAAGGATGTGGAGAATTCGTTTGCCGTAGACATTGATGAGAGAGGAGCATACCGGGCGTACTCGTCGCCCGGGGCAAAACGGCGGTATCAGAACGCGGTTCTTGTCACATTTCTTCTGGGGGTGAATTTTTTCTATTCGGAATGCAGCGGACTCGAAGTGATCCGGGACGGATATGAGGAAACTCTGCCCGGGAGAGTGCAGGCTCTGACAGGAGATGCGTGGCCGGCCCGGGGGAAAGAAGACCCGGAGCGGTACCTGATCCTGGCATCAGATGCGGAGGGGCAGGTGTCCAGCGGGGAAATGCGATACGTTTTCCGGTACTTTCTGTGGGCAGAAGATGTGGAAGTGCGGGATATCCGGGAACCGGAAGCCTGGGAAGCAGAGATCCGGGAAGGGAAATATGACCGGATATTCTGGATGCCCGGGGAACCTTAGTGCGGTTCCCCGACACCGATGAAAGAATTGCGGTGGATGATTGCTCTCCGGCCTTGATGAAAGAATTGCGGTGGGTTATGGTTCCCCGGCGCCGATGACGGTGCCCGGGCGGAATTTTGCGTGCAGTTTTCGCAGCAGATTTTCATGCATCCATATCATCAGCCCCAGGATCACCAGCAGATAGAAGGGCAGAAGAGAGGCACTGATGTGGTTGGCGATCAGGCCGAATACCGGAGGCATCAGGCAGCTGCCCACATAAGCGGAGGCCATCTGTACGCCGATCATGGCCTGGGACCGGTCTGCGCCAAAGTGCTCCGGTGTGGAGTGAATGATGGACGGATAAATGGGGGCACAGCCAAGGCCGGTCAGGATCAGCCCCAGCAGGGAAGCCTGTGCGCCCAGAGGCAAAAACATACAAAGAATGCCGGCGGCGATGCCGCATTGCCCCAGACGGATCATCTGGGTATCGTTGAACTTGAGGGTCAGAAATCCGCTGAGCGCTCTGCCGGCAGTGATTCCCACATAAAAGAGGCTGGCAAATCCGGCCGCTGTCTCGGCGGCAAGGCCCTGGCGAAGCACCAGGTAGCTGCTGGCCCACAGCCCTGCAGTCTGCTCCAGCGCACAGTAGCAGAAAAATGTAACAATCACTTCCTTTGCCCCGGGGATGCGTAAGATCTCCGGAAGAGAAAGAGCGCGGGATCGTGAGGAAGGTTCCTTGCCGGAGCCGTCTCCAACCGTGTTTTTGACTGCGGTTTCGTTTGTATCCGCGTCTGGGGCTACAATTTTGCCGTGATTTTCAGCCGCGTCTGTCTTTGCGGCTTTTGTCCAGATGGGAAGGCTGATAAAAAGAATCGCAGTCAGAGCCGCCTGCAGGATGGCAATGTACTGGTATCCGCTGCCCCAGGCGTGCCCGCCGGTCAGCGCAAACCCCATAATGTACGGCCCGGCGGAAGCGCCGACACCCCACATACAGTGGAGCCAGCTCATGTGCCGGCTCGCGTAGTGGAGAGCTACATAGTTATTCAGAGCGGCATCCACACTGCCGGCGCCCAGCCCGTAGGGAACCGCCCACAGGCACAGCGCCAGAAACGAGTGGCTGACTGAGAAACCAAAGAGCGCCACAGCAGTCAGAAGAACACTGACAGCCGTCACCCGTCCGGGGCCAAAACGCTTTGTCAGCCGGTCACTTTGCAGACTGGAAAAAATCGTGCCGCAGGAAATAATCATAGAAATAATACCCGCAAACGAGACCGGAACACCAAATTCCGGGTACATCACAGGCCAGGCCGAACCCAGAAGCGAATCCGGGAGGCCAAGACTGATAAAAGCAAGATAAATAATACCCAATAACAAATGAAACATCTTGTCATCCTCCGAAAAAATCAAAGTCATAGCAATGTCAATACCACAAAACAGAATACTGCCAAATGGCGGGGAAAGCAAGAAGTTTTTCTTGTTTTTCGGCTGGTTTCGTGGTAGATTTATCCTATCTAAGACGGCAGGCAATTCGCCTCATCTGAAAGCCGTCAGAGAATCTGGTAGTTCTAATGCCTCGTTTTCAGAGGTAACAATCAACTGCTTGTAACCCAAAGACAATTTCGTTATAATGAAGAAAGGAAGAAGCCTATGAAAAATGAACTGGCCAGAGAACTTTCTCTGGCGGAAGGAAAGCACCAGTACGACAACCAGGTGAAACGGGTCCTTTCCAATAAGATCATCCTGGCATGGATTTACTATGACATCCGGTTTTCTGCTTATCTTGAAACCCGGAAGGAACGGATCCGGCTGCTGATCAATGTGAAAGCACAGAAAGCGTTTTATCCCGGATATTCTCTTACCACAAGAGGCATATTTTATGGAGCGCGGATGATCTCAGCCCAGAAAGGAATAGAATTTGCCGGCAGGGATTACGATAACATCCGTAAGGTATACAGTATCTGGATCTGCATGAATGCACCGGACTATATCGGAAATGCAATTTCTAAGTACCGGATCTGTAAAGAGGATCTGATCCCGGGGATACCGGATCAGAGGAACACATATGATAAGATGACGGTGGTGACGGTCTGTCTGAATCCGAAGTCCGGGAAGGGGAATCCATTGACCCGGATGCTGGGATTGCTTCTGTCACCAAAGATCAAGGGAAAAGTAAAGATACAACAACTGAAAGAAGAATTTGCGATACCAATGGAAAGTAAATCCATGGGAGAGAAGTTGAACCAGATGTGCAATCTAAGTGATTATGTAGAAGAATTAGGCATACAAAAAGGCTTGGAGCGAGGTCTCGAGCAGGGCCTTGAGCAGGGAAAAGAGCAACTTTTACGATTACAGATTGAAAAGAAGCTGGCAAAAGGCCTGTCGCCAGCAGAGATTGCGGAGGCTCTGGAGGAAGAGGAAGAGACGATCCGCAGAATGATTGGAGACCGGGCGGTCTGACGATACTGTCAATAGAGCCGTGGCCGTGAAGTAATCCGGCAAAAAGTAAGGATAGAAGAGGGGCAGAACGAGAAAGTTCTGTCCCTTTTTTCTATACAGGGTACACCCTAAAATTCAATTTGGTACAGGGCAAAATGCAAATGGGGACGTAGACCTTTGCAAAAGGTCTACGTCCCCATTAACAGTTTGTTCACAAATACTTTCGCATGTTCTTCGTCCAGGCTGTCCGGGTGCGTCAGGGCTTCGTCGAAGTTGCGGATGAACATATCCATCTGCGCGGCGTTTTCTTCTGTCCGCATGGCCTCGTATTTCTGGCGCACTTTTCTTGGCATTTTCCCCTGGCAGATGAAAGCGCCCAGGTACTGGTTGTCGTCTTCAATCCAGGCGCTTGCGTTTTTTTCAATGGCCTGATAATAATCCGGGGAATTTCCCATACCGCAGGTGGCAAAAAGTGCGATGTTTTTGCCGCTGAGGCTGCTTAGGATGTCGCTGACGGCCATGCTGCAGGATCCCCGGTGAACGCAGAACCCGATGAAATACGTCTGGGCCTCGGGGATCTCTTTTGCGGCGTCCAGGTCGATGAGATCTTTGGAATTACCCGGGAGATGGGCAAAGATGGTGGCAGCTATTTTTTTGGTGTTGCCGGTTTCGCTTTGATATAAAACCAGATAATCTAACATATGAAAACATCCTTTCTGTTCAATCAATTAACTTTTCTTGATGAATGTGGCGTTACACCTGGGGCAGCGGATCTCGATGCGTCCTTTCCCGCGGGGAACGCGGATTTTTTGTTTGCAGACCGGGCATTTATAAATGTGGTGGGTCTTTCGCTGCTGCATCAGGTTTTTCTGCTTTAGAAGAAATGTACGCAGCTTGTAGGTTTTGTTGAGGTACCACTGGTTTTCCGCAGAGCGTTTATAAATGTTCCTGGAAAAGACCCGAAAGTAAGCGTAGATGATCAGCGCCCAGGATAAGGTCACCAGAGTCAGGCTGTCTGTCCATCCGGCGATCAGCATGGCGATAATGCCGGCGATTACAAGGAATTTTCCAAGGGAATCAATGCCGTATCTTCCGTACATAAAGCGTAAAAATTTTTCTCTCAAGATTGTCACACTCCTCATGATAACTGCCGGGCGGGATGATCGCCCGCCCGCCGCTTATTTTCCATGATAAAACATACCATAAGAAAGTCAATAAACTGCGGATAAAAATTATATAAAGTTTTCTGTGCAGGGCCCGGTCCCCGTGTTATAATGGGGAGAGACCTTTGCGGAAAAACATTTGCGGGAATGATAGAAGAAAGGCGGAAGAACCATGGAAGAACTGACCAGACTGATCAGGGAGGATATGAAGCCGGCGCTGGGCGTGACAGAGCCGGGAGCCATTGCCTTTGCTGTGGCCAGCGCGAAAAAATATACCAAAGGAGAGATCGTTCGTGTAAAGGTGGCGCTGAATTCGGGTATGTATAAAAATGCGTTTACCTGCGGGATCCCGAATTCTGCCCGGTTTGGCAATCTCTACGCGGCGGCGCTTGGAGCCGTGGCTGCGGATGAGGAAAAAGGGCTGGAATCTCTGGATGCGGTCCGGCCGGAGGATGACGAAGAGGCGGCCCGGATGGTGGAGGCCGGCAGGGTCGAAGTGGTTATGGACCATGTGGGATCAGAGATCACCATTGACGCTGCGGTGACGACTGCAGAGGATACCTGCACCGTGCGGATCCGGGGAAGCCATACCAATATTGTGGAAATAGAGAGAAACGGACAGGTCATCTGGCGCAGGGAAGAGAAGTCGGAGGAAAAGGATTCCGCGGCCCGGCAGACAGAGGGCGGGGAGTCTTTGCAGGGACCGGTGATCCACCGGTATACGCTTAAACAGATCCTTCATTATACAGAGACTGTTCCGGTTGATGAAATCGAATTTATCCGGGAAGCATTTCCCATGAATCTGGAACTTTTGCAGGAAGGACTGGATTCGGGAAGGGCTGTGATCGCCGCAAAACTTCTGGAGGAAAATGGCGGGGAGCTGATCTCCGGTGATCCTCTCAAAACCGCGCAGCTTCTGTGCAGCGGAGCGATCGAGGCGAGAGTGCTGGGGCTTAGCCGTCCGGCCATGAGCATTACCGGAAGCGGCGCCCACGGGATCATAGCGACGATGCCGCTGTATGCATGGGCGCAGGTGAAAGGGCTGGATGAAGAAGCCAGGGTCCGGGCTGCGGCGCTTAGTTATCTGATCACGATGTATATTAAAGAATATTCCGGAAAGCTTTCGGCTTTCTGCGGCTGCGGGATCGCGGCAGGAACCGGCATGGCCTGCGGCCTGGCGTGGATGAGAGGCGCGGATGAAGTAGCCATTTCCCGGGTGATCTGGAATATGGCAAGCGGCCTGACCGGCATGATCTGCGATGGCGGAAATCACGGATGCGCCATGAAAGGGATCGTGGCAGTAGACGCGGCCTTCCGGTCGGTGGATCTTTCCCTGGCAGGGATCAGCATCGAAGCGATTCACGGGATCAACGGCAAGACGCCGGAAGACACGATGAAATATATGGGCATGATCGCCTCTCCCGGCATGACCGGCACGGAGAAGACGATCGTGGAGATTATGGAACAGAAAAATCAGAAAGGATAATATGGCAGGTAAAAAATATCACAGAGGCAGAAAAAAAGCGAAAAAGAAAGGCAGTCTGGTTTTGAACTTGATCCTGATCCTGGCGCTGATCGTATTTGCGGTGTCCGCATTTCAGCTCTTTCAGATCGTGAAAGGCTATATGGACGGCCGCGGAGAATATGAGGACATCCGGGAGCTGGCTATAGAAGAGGTGGACGATGGAGAAGAGGGAACGCCGCAGTTCCGGGTAAATTTTGACGAACTGCTGGCGATCAATCCGGACACCATCGGCTGGATCCGGTTTTCGCCGGAACCGTCGATCATCAGTTATCCCATTGTCCAGGGCGAGGATAACGACGAGTACCTTCACAAGACATTTTCTGCCAATGAAAATACATTGGGAGCGATTTTCCTGAATGCAGGAAATCAGTCGGATTTTTCCGACCGTAATTCCATCATTTACGGACACCGGATGAAAGACGGCTCTATGTTCCGGCATCTGCAGGACTACGAAGAACGCGCCTTCTGGGAAAATAACCCGTATTTTTACATTTACACGCCGGACGGAAGGGAGATCACCTACCACATCTATTCGGCGGGGCAGGTGGAGGACACTTCGGACACCTATCTGACAAGCTTTGCGTCAGATGAGGAGTATCAGGCATTTCTGGATATGACCAAGGAAGTGTCGCTGTATGATACCGGCGTAGAGCTGACCACGGAAGATACCATTGTTACGCTGTCTACCTGTACCAGCGCCAGTGACGAGCACCGGTTCGTGGTACGGGGTGTGAAAGAAAAAGAGGTGAATATCAATCCATGATGAAGAAGGAATATCAGTATGAAGTGGGGGATATCGTAACCCTGAAAAAGCCGCATCCCTGCGGCAGCAAAGAGTGGGAGATCCTCCGGGTCGGCGCGGATTTCCGGTTGAAATGTATAGGCTGCGGACATCAGATCATGATCGCCCGGAAGATCGTGGAGAAAAACACGAAAGATTTAAAGAAAAAGGCTTGAAACAGCCATGGAAATATGGTATCATGCTAAATTGTGATACATGAATTCTGTCGGAAATATCCGGCGGGAATCCTTGCTCCCGGGAACAACGCGGGGGCCAAAAGACCAGAAGGAGGTGCAGATGACGATGAACAAATACGAATTAGCGGTTGTTGTCAGTGCAAAAATCGAAGATGACGAAAGAGCACAGGTAATCGAAAGAGTGAAAGCTTTAGTAGAGCGCTTTGGCGGCCAGATCTCTGACGTTGATGAATGGGGTAAGAAGAAATTAGCTTACGAGATTCAGAAGATGAGAGAAGCATACTACTATTTCATCCACTTCGAGGCTGATGCTACAGTTCCGGGCGAAATCGAGCAGAGAATTCGCATCATGGACAACGTGATCAGGTATTTATGCGTGAAACAGGAAGCATAAGCAGGAAGTAGAGGTAAGATATGAATAAAGTAATTTTGATGGGACGCTTAACCAGAGACCCGGAGATCCGTTATTCACAGGGTGATAACCCGACAGCGGTAGCAAGATATACCCTTGCGGTTGACCGCCGGTTCCGCCGCGGAGGCGACGGAGAGCAGACTGCAGACTTCATCGGATGCGTGGCATTCGGAAGAAGCGCAGAATTTGCAGAGAAATATTTCCATCAGGGATTAAAGGTTATCGTGACAGGACGGATCCAGACAGGAAGCTATACCAACCGGGATGGACAGAAGGTCTACACGACAGACGTTGTAGTAGAGGATCAGGAGTTCGCAGAGAGTAAAGCGGCAAGCGACGCTAACTCAGGCGGTTTCCGCGCAGCGGCCCCCTCACCGGCTCCGGCCCCGGCAGCGGATGCAGGAGACGGCTTCATGAACATTCCAGATGGAATTGATGAGGAATTACCATTTAATTAGAAAGGAGAAGCAATCATGGCTTACGATAAAGCAGCTCGTCCGGAAGGCGGTTTCAGAAAGAGACCGGGCGGACGCAGAAGAAAAAAAGTATGTGTATTCTGTGGTAAGGAAAACAACGAGATCGATTACAAGGATGTAGCAAAGTTAAGAAAGTACATCTCTGAGAGAGGTAAGATCCTTCCCAGAAGAATCACAGGAAACTGTGCAAAACATCAGAGAGCGCTGACTGTAGCGATCAAGAGAGCACGTCACATCGCTCTGATGCCGTACGTTCAGGACTAATTTAATTAGTCGAGTATGAGTGGATAAAAGAAAAGCCTTTAAGTACCGGGAATCCGGTGTTTAAAGGCTTTTTTGATGTCTGGGAGTGACCAGCGGCCACCTACGCCGGCAGTTTCCGGACTGCGCTCCGGTACGACAGATAGAGGAGCGTCAGCGCCCCGGTCCAGGCCAGGACTTCTGCGGCGTAGATCCCGTATTCTCCGATAAAATGAGGCAGGATCAGCGCAGCTGAGATACGCATCACCAGTTCCACTGCACCGGAGAGCAGGGGAATGTAAGTGTTTCCCATGCCCTGCAGGGCGGAACGGTAAATGTGCAGTCCATAGAGGATGAAGAGGAAGGACGCCATGACGCGGAGGAAGTGGCGGCCATAGGTAATCACCTGCGCGGCGTCCGGGTTGCTGCCATCTACGAACAGGCCGACCAGGGTATTTCCGGAGAGGAACATACAGGCGCTGATCACAAGGGAGGTGAGGACAGCCATAACGGCGCCCTCCCGCACGCCAATGCGGATCCGTTTGTACTCGCCGGCGCCCAGGTTCTGTCCGGTATACGTGGAGACGGAGAAGCCAAAGGAAATGGCTGCGATCTCCAGCAGGCCGTACAGTTTGTTTGCGGCAGTAAAGCCAGCCACAAAGATCACGCCAAAGCTGTTGACGATGGACTGAAGGATCATGCCGCCGATGCTGATAATCGTATTTTGCAGAGCCACTGGTGTCCCCAGTTTAAATAATTTGCTGACCAGGGCCTTGTCCGGCTGAAAATCCTGCCTGGAAAAATGCAGGACGGGTGTTTTCCGGATGTGGCGGGCGCAGAACAGGCAGGAGCATACCTGGGCGATCAGCGTAGCTGCTGCCGCGCCGGGGATGCCAAGCCCGAAGCCGGCCACAAAGAGAATGTCCAGCACAATATTTACAATGGAGGCAATCCCCATGGCCATCAGAGGCGTTTTGCCGTCTCCCACAGCGCGCAGCACGCTGGACAGCCAGTTGTAGGTCATAACAATGGGGATGCCCGCAAACATGATCCGCACATAGACCAGAGCGTCGCCAATGATCTCTTCTCTGGTTCCCATCCAGGTTAGCACCGGCCTTGAAAGCAGCAGGAACAAAGCTGCAAGCACAACCGCCGCCGCCAGAGAGAGCACCAGAGACACCGCCAGAGACCGCTTCATTTCCCTGACATTTTTGGCGCCGTACTGCTGGGCGATCAGGATGGAGAAACCTTGCGTAAGCCCGGAACACACGCCAAGACTCATCCAGTTAAACCAGTCGGAAGAACCAAGGGCCGCAAGGGCATTCACGCCCACCACCTGGCCCACCACAGCCGTATCCACAAGCGTGTAGGCCTGCTGAAAAATATTGCCCATCATCAGCGGAAGGGCAAAGAAAAAAATCTGCCGGCCGGAAGGGCCCGATGTCATATCCTTCTCTTTCGCATCTGCAATCATGTATATACCTCGTTTCGTCATGTCAATAATCCGTATGCCATTATAATTGATTCAGGCATAAAACACAACCGGGTACACCTTGAAATTCATTTTGGTACACCCTGAAATGCAATTTGGGACGTAGACCTTTGCAAAAAGTCTACGTCTTCCTTTTTCCTTCCTCTTGTTTTTGAAATTGCTTTTTGGTACTATTAACACAAGAATGCAATTGAAATGAAAGAGAGGAAATGCTTGTGGAAGTGGAAATCCTTAGAAGCGGAGACGAACTGGAGGAGACGAAGCCTTTCCGGGTGGAGACGCTCCTTTGGGGGACAAAGAAGATTCCGGAGACGTTCGGGTACCTGGGCTATGTGCCGGGGGAAGGGTTTTACCTGAAGATGGTGTGCGTGGAGAAGGATCCTCTGCGGACTTACATAGCGGATCAGGATCCGGTTTACCAGGACAGTGCAATGGAAGCTTTTCTGCAGTTTGAATCTGCCAGGGAAAGAGAGGACTCTCCCATTTACATGAACTTCGAGGTGAATGCCAATGGCGCGCTGCTGGCGGGCTACGGCACATCCCGCATCTACCGGTCTTATTTTTCCAAAGAGGATCTGGAGGAGATCGGCTGCCGGGCTGCTATCGAAGATGACCGCTGGAACTTTACGCTGAAGATCCCCCAGAGGATCCTGGAGAGTGTTTACGGCCCGATTCATTTAGAGGAGGGAAGCAAGTTCCGGTGCAACTTTTATAAAATATGCGAGACGGCATCCAATGAGCACTATGCGTCTTATTCCCCGGTGCTGTCCGAGATCCCAAGCTTTCATCTGCCGGAGTTTTTTGCATCCGCAAAGCTTGTGAAAAGAGAACAATAGTAGGAGGTAACTGTCAACATGAGGATTTACAAAGCAAAAGATTATGAAGAAATGAGCCAGAAGGCGGCAAATATCATCGCCGCTCAGGTGGTGTTAAAGCCGGAGTGCGTGCTGGGGCTTGCTACGGGATCTACGCCCATCGGTACCTACAGCCGTCTGGTAGAGAAATATGAAAAGGGCGACCTGGATTTCTCCAAAGTCACCACTGTGAACCTGGACGAATATAAGGGCCTGCCAAGAGAAAATGACCAGAGCTATTACTACTTTATGCATGAGAATCTGTTTGACAAGGTGAACATTGATCCGGCAAGCACCAACCTTCCGGACGGCACCAAAGAGGACAGCGATGCGGAGTGCGCGCGCTACGAGGCGCTGATCCAGTCTCTGGGCGGCGTGGACCTGCAGCTTCTCGGCCTTGGCCACAACGGACATATTGGTTTCAACGAGCCGGCGGATGTGTTTGAGAAAGATACCCACTGCGTAGATCTGCAGGAGCGCACCATCGAGGCAAATAAGCGGTTCTTCGCATCCGCGGATGATGTGCCGCGCCAGGCATACACCATGGGAATCGGCACGATCATGCGTGCAAAGAAGATCCTGGTGGTTGTCAGCGGAGAAGACAAGGCAGAGACTGTGGCAAAAGCGTTCTTCGGCCCGGTAACCCCGCAGGTACCGGCATCCATCCTGCAGATGCACCCGGATGTAACGGTGGTAGCAGACGAGGCCGCTCTGTCCAAGTCCCCGGTGTAAGATCTAACGGTCTTCTTCAAAATGGCCTTCGGCCATGGCTTTGATAGATGACGCGTACTCAGTAGGCGTCATGCCGGTGGTTTTCTTAAACTGCCGGGAAAAATAATGAATCGACGTGTAGCCAAGGTGTTCGGAGATCTGGGTGAAATTCATCCGGTTCGTACGGATCATTTCCTTGGCTGCATTTATTTTCATGTGAGAAAAATATTCAATGATCCCCAGTCCGCAGCGGTCTTTGAAGAGCTTCTGGAGCTGGGAGCGCCCGATGATATTGTCGCGGCAGATCTGCTCAATGGTCACGTGGCTGTCCAGGTGCGCCTCCAGGTAGGCGATGATCCTGCGGAGGGTCTCCATATCATTTTTTTCTTTGGTGCTTTTCAGGGATTCCAGCGGCGTTTCCCGGCCTGGGGAGGCGCAGCGCTCCGCGCGCCGGATCAGATGGATCAGGAAATATTCCAGGTTCAGCCGGATCATCTGCTGGGCGCCGAATTTGTCCGGGGTCTTTAAGGGCATGTTCTGGAGATAGGGATCGTCCAGCCGGCAGGCAAAGCACCACCTGGCTTCGGCGATGATGGTGGCCAGGAGGCTGTGCTCTTCTTTATCAATCTGAAACCTTTGTCTCTGGCGGAAAAATTCCATGGAGGCGTCGTCCACGCAGCAAAAAGAAGCCACCATCAGGTTGGGCGCGGTCTTGCCGTCTGCCTTTACCGCATGGAATTCATTGGGCTGGTGGAACAGAAGGTCGCCCTTTTTCAGCAGGAGATGCTCCTGCCCTGCGGTCACCTCGACTTCTCCTTTGTCTACAAAGATAAATTCCCAGAAATCGTGAGATTCCCCCTCAAACGAAAAGTCATTCATATATTCAAAATAATGGATGCTGAAAATCTTATCAATGGAAATGGAATTTTCCAGATGAATGCCGACATAACTCATAAAGATCCCTCCTTTTCTTCCTATCATATCCTATTGTTTGCAGGAAATCAAAGAAAAAGGTAGAAAATTGTGCAAATCAAAGATAAAATAGTCTAAAGAATATTTTTCTGTTCTCTATTACAATGAAGACAATAAGAAAACCAGAACGAAAAAAGAGGAGGATGCGATATGAATAAACCAGTGTTAGTGATCATGGCGGCAGGTATGGGGAGCCGTTACGGCGGCCTGAAGCAGATCGATCCTGTGGACGGGGAAGGCCACATTATCATGGACTTCTCCATGTTTGACGCAAAGCGCGCAGGCTTTGAAAAGGTGATCTTTATCATCAAGAAAGAAAATGAGGCGGACTTTAAGGAAGCGGTCGGAGACCGGATGGGCAAGTACATGGAGGTTTCCTATGCGTTCCAGGAGCTTTCCAACATCCCGGAAGGCTACGAGGTGCCGGAAGGACGTGTGAAGCCCTGGGGAACGGCTCACGCGGTATTAAGCTGTATCGATCAGATCGACGGACCATTTGCCGTGATCAACGCAGACGACTATTACGGAGTAGAGGCATTCAAGCTGATCTACGATTATCTGTCCACTCATCAGGACGATGACAAGTACCGTTACACCATGGTGGGATATCACCTGGGCAACACGGTGACAGACAACGGCCATGTGGCCCGCGGTATCTGTGAGATGAACGAGGCGGGAGAACTTCTGTCCATCCGCGAGCGGACCAGGATCGAGAAGCGCGACGGCGGCATCGCATTTACAGAAGACGACGGGGAGACCTGGACATTTGTTCCGGCGGACACCACCGTTTCCATGAATATGTGGGGATTCTCAAAGAGCATCCTGGAAGAGATCAAAAAAGGATTCCCTGCATTCCTTGACAAGGGATTAAAGGAAAATCCGATGAAATGCGAATACTTCCTGCCTGCAGTAGTCAGCAGCCTGGTGGAAGAAGACCGGGCGTCTGTGGCAGTTTTAAAATCCGCAGATAAATGGTATGGCGTAACCTATAAAGAGGATAAACCCGTTGTAGAGGCAGCTGTGAAGAGAATGAAAGAAGAAGGCGTGTATCCGACGCACTTATGGGAGGGAAAATAGACATGGAGCCAGTGACACACCAGCAGAAAAATGAAGCGATCGCAGGATTTCCTTTTGAGGGGATCCTGGTCAGCGAAAATCCTTACGGAAGCGGACACATCAACGATACCTTCCTTCTGGTCTTTGACCTGGGGGATGACGAAGAGGTGAAGGTGATCCTGCAGCGGATGAACAAAGACGTTTTTGCAGATCCGGAAGCTCTGATGGAAAATATTGTCGGCGTTACCTCTTATTTAAGAAAGAAGATCGAGGAAAACGGAGGAGATCCGGACAGAGAGACCCTGAACGTGATCCCTGCGGGAGACGGCAAGTCTTACTATAAAGATTCCCAGGGAGATTACTGGAGAGCCTACAAGTTTATCACCGACGCCACCAGTTACGACAAGGTGGAAAAGCCGGAAGACTTCTACCAGAGCGCCGTGGCATTTGGTAATTTCCAGTGCCTGCTGGCCGATTATCCGGCCCACGAGCTTCATGAGACCATCAAGGATTTCCACAACACCAAGGCCCGGTTCCAGGCTTTCAAAAAAGCGGTGGAAGAGGACGTGATGGGAAGAGCCGCGTCTGTAAAGAAAGAGATTGATTTCGTGCTGCAGCATGAGGATGTGGCGGATTATCTCTGCGACCTGCTGGAAAAGAAGGAAATCCCGCTTCGTGTTACCCATAACGATACCAAGCTGAATAACATCATGATCGACGACAAGACCGGAAAAGGCATCTGCGTCATCGACCTGGATACCGTAATGCCGGGACTTGCCATCCATGATTTCGGAGACTCCATCCGTTTCGGAGCAAGCACCGCAGCAGAAGATGAGCAGGATCTTTCCAAGGTGTCCTGCAGCATGGAGCTGTTTGAACTCTACACCAGAGGATTTATCGAGGGCTGTGCAGGCAAGCTGACAGACCGGGAGATCGAGCTTCTGCCCATGGGCGCAAAGACCATGACCTTTGAGTGCGGCATGCGTTTCCTGACCGATTATCTCCAGGGAGACACCTACTTTAAGATCCACAGAGAAGGCCACAATCTGGACCGGTGCAGAACCCAGTTCAAGCTGGTTGAAGATATGGAAAATAAGTGGTATACTATGAACGAAATCGTAAAAAAATTAAAGGATAACTAGGAGGTAGTTTCGATGGCAAAGATACTGATCACAGGCGGCGCCGGATATATCGGAAGCCACACTGCGCTGGAGCTGTTAAATGAAGGATATGAGGTGGTTGTATATGATAACCTCTGCAATTCATCGGAAGAATCCCTGAAAAGAGTGCAGGAACTGACCGGGAAAGAGATCAAATTTTATGAAGGCGACGTGCTGGACGGCGCGGCTCTGGAAGCGATGTTCCGCGCAGAGAACGTGGACGCGGTGATCCACTGTGCGGCCTTAAAGGCAGTAGGCGAGTCTGTGCAGAAGCCTCTGGAGTATTATCAGAACAACATCACCGGAACACTGACACTGATGGATGTGATGAACCGTGTCGGCGTGAAAAATATCGTGTTCAGTTCTTCCGCCACAGTATACGGAAGCCCTGCAGAGATGCCGATCACAGAGGCCTGCCCCAAGGGACAGTGCACCAATCCTTATGGATGGACCAAATCCATGATGGAACAGATCATGAGCGACGTGCAGAAAGCAAATCCGGACTGGAATGTCATCCTTCTGCGTTACTTCAACCCGGTAGGAGCTCACAAGAGCGGACGCATCGGCGAAGACCCGAAGGGCATCCCCAACAACCTGATGCCGTACATTTCCCAGGTGGCCGTAGGCAAGCTTGAGAAACTGGGCGTATTCGGAAATGACTACAATACCCATGACGGCACAGGCGTGCGTGATTACATCCATGTAGTAGACCTGGCCATCGGACATGTAAAAGCCATTAATTATATCTTTACCAACCCGGGACTGGATGTGATCAATCTGGGAACCGGAACCGGATATTCCGTACTGGATATGGTAAAAGCCTTCTCCAAAGCATGCGGAAAAGAGATTCCTTATGAGATCAAACCCCGCCGTGCAGGAGACATTGACATGTGCTACGCAGATCCTTCCAAAGCACTGAAGGTGCTTGGCTGGAAAGCAGAGCGCGGCCTGGACGAGATGTGCGAGGATACCTGGAGATGGCAGTCCCAGAATCCGAACGGTTACCGCGAGGCGTAAAACTGCCGGAAAAAGAACACAAAAGACAGCATTTTGAACAAAAATGCTGTCTTTTCTTTTGTAGGAAATGGTGGTATAATCAAGCGTAGGTATGAGCCGGAGGATGAGAAAATGTCTGAAAAGCAAAATGGAAAAGTACGGTTAACCGGACAACTGAAACTGTATATGGAACTTCCAGCAGTCATGGCATTTTTGCTGGCTGCCTTAAACATCTGGATCTACCGCCTGGACAGGCGCGTGGGATTTTTGATGCTGTTCTTTGTGCTGATCTACATCTTTATGGTGGGTTATCTCTACATTTACAGTAAATCCATCGTCATGAAGGATCTGGTAGAATTTGCGGCACAGTACGGCATTGTCCAGAACGTGCTGTTAAAGGAGCTTGCCATTCCTTATGCCATCCTCCTGGATGACGGAAAAGCCGTCTGGATGAATGAACAGTTTGAACGGGTGCTGGGCGGAAAGCCCAAGGGCGACGCCTATATCAGCAAGTATATCCCGGAACTGAATGTGAGCATTTTCCCCAGACGGGAAGGGGACGTGGTGGAGATCGAGGTCTACCACGCGGATAAAGAGTACCGGGCGGAGCTTCGCCGGGTATCGGTGGAAGGATTTGCAGAGACGGAGAAGCTTCTGGAGATGCCGGAGGAGAAGGAATATTTCATCGCGGTCTATCTGCAGGATGTGACAGAGCTGAACCGTTATATCAAGGAAAATGAACAGCAGCGTCTGGTGGCGGGGCTGATTTATATTGATAATTATGATGAAGTGGTGGACAGCGTGGAAGAAGTGCGCCAGTCCCTTCTGATGGCTCTGGTGGACCGGAAGATCAACCAGTACATTGCCGGCGTGGACGGCATTGTAAAGAAGATGGAGAATGACAAATACTTCATCGTGATCAAGAAGCAATATTTCAAACAGCTGGAAGAGGACAAGCTCTCTCTTCTGGAAGATGTGAAGTCCGTTAATATCGGAAATAATATCCCGGCCACACTGAGTATCGGTCTGGGCTCAAGCACCGTGTCCTATGCGCAGAGTTATAACTATGCCCGGGTAGCCATTGACCTGGCTCTTGCAAGAGGCGGCGACCAGGCCGTGATCAAGGACTGCGACGGGATCACCTACTATGGAGGCAGACGGGAGCAGACAGCCAAGAATACCCGTGTCAAAGCCCGTGTCAAGGCCGAGGCGCTCCGGGAGTTTATTACCGTGAAAGACAAGATCTTTGTAATGGGTCATAAACTGACCGACGTGGATGCGTTCGGCGCGGCCATCGGTATCTACCGGGCTGCGGCAGCCCTGGAGAAGAACGTCCATATCGTGATCAATGAGATCTCGGCGTCCCTTCGCCCGCTGTATGAGAGTTACGAAAAGGACAGCTCCTATCCGGACGACCTGTTCCTGACCTCAGCAGAGGCCATTCCCATGGTGGATGAAGATTCCATGGTGATCGTGGTGGACACCAACCGTCCGCAGATGACCGAATGCGAGGAACTTCTCAAGAAGACCCGCACCATCGTGGTGCTGGATCATCACAGACAGAGCAGCGACAACATTGAAAATGCCCTGCTGTCCTACATCGAGCCTTATGCATCTTCTTCCTGTGAGATGGTGTCTGAGGTTCTGCAGTACATCGTAGACGACATCAAGATCCCCAAGCTGGAGGCCAGCAGTATGTACGCGGGGATCATGATCGATACCAACAATTTTGTAAACCGTACCGGAGTGCGGACCTTCGAGGCGGCGGCGTTCTTAAGAAGATGCGGCGCGGATATCACGCTGGTGCGCAAGATGTTCCGGGACGACATGGAGTCCTACCGGGCAAAAGCGGAGATCATCAGCAGCGCGGAAGTTTACCAGCAGAAATTTGCCATTGCGGTGGGGCGGGACCTGACCATCGAAAGCCCGACCATCATCGGGGCCCAGGCTGCGGACGAGCTGCTGGATATCAGCGGCATCAAAGCCTCCTTTGTCCTGACAGAGTATAACGGAAGGATCTATGTCAGCGCGCGGGCCATTGACGAAGTGAATGTGCAGATCATTATGGAGCGGTTCGGCGGAGGCGGACACATGAACGCATCCGGAGCCCAGTTCGACCATACGGATATGGAGAAGGCCGTGGCAGATCTTAAGAAGGTGCTGGACGACATGGTCAAAGAAGGAGATATATAAAAGGAGACAGATTCATATGAAAGTTATTTTGACAGAAGATATCAAATCCCTTGGGAAAAAGGGACAGATCGTAGACGTCAGCGACGGCTACGCAAGAAATTTTATCCTGAAAAAGAAGAAAGGCCTGGAAGCGAACAGCCAGAACTTAAATGACCTGAAGCTTAAAAAGGCCAATGACGACAAAGTTGCCCAGGAGCAGTACGAGGCGGCAGTCGAGCTTGGCAAGAAGATCGAGGCCGGCAGGATCCGGGTGTCCATTAAGATGGGAGAGGGCGGAAAAGCGTTTGGATCCGTGTCCTCCAAAGAGATCGCAGAGGAAGTAAAGAGCCAGATGGGGCTGGATATTGACAAGAAAAAGGTACAGCTCAAAGAAGCGATCAAGACCCCCGGGACCCACATCGTACCGGTCCGTCTGCATACAAAAGTAACGGCAGACCTGAAGGTAGAGGTAGCCGAAGAAGCATAGCAGGAGGAGTCGTATATGGAAGAAGCACTCATCAAACGAGTGATGCCCCATAGCATAGAAGCAGAACAGTCCGTCGTCGGCGCCATGCTGATGGATAAGGATGCGATCACTGCCGCGTCAGAGATGATCAGTGGCAGTGATTTTTATCAGAGCGCATACGGAGTCATCTTTGATTCCATGGTGGAGCTGTTTAACGAAGGCAAGCCGGTGGATCTCATCACCCTGCAGGAGAGACTGCGGGAAAAAGAGGTCCCTGCAGAGATCGCGAGCCTGGAGTTTGTAAGGGATCTGGTCACGGCCGTTCCCACGTCTGCCAATATCAAGTATTATGCCCAGATCGTGGCGGACAAGTCCATGATGCGCCGGCTGATCAAACTGAACGAAGAGATTGAAAATGTCTGCTATGCAGGGAAAGAACCGTTGGAAGCGGTGCTGGAAAAGACGGAGAAATCTGTTTTTGAACTGCTGCAGCGCAGAAATACCGGAGATTACGTGCCGATCCGCCAGGTGGTCTTAAACGCCCTGGAGCGGATCGAGAAGGCGTCCAAGAACAAGGGGACTGTTACCGGCATCCCCACCGGATTCATCGACCTGGATTATAAGCTGTCAGGGCTGCAGCCCTCAGACCTGATCCTGGTAGCGGCAAGACCTTCTATGGGAAAAACCGCATTTGTGCTGAATATCGCCCAGTACGTGGCATTTAAGAAAAAGAAAAGCGTGGCCATCTTCAGTCTGGAGATGTCAAAGGAGCAGCTGGTGAACCGTCTCTTCTCCCTGGAATCCCAGGTGGATGCCCAGGCGCTCCGTACCGGCAATATGAAGGATTCCGACTGGGAAAAGCTCATCGAAGGAGCGGGCATCATCGGTCAGTCCCAGCTGATCATCGACGATACGCCGGGTATCTCGGTGTCCGAACTTCGCTCCAAGTGCCGCAAGTATAAGCTGGAAAATGACCTGGATCTGATCATCATCGACTACCTGCAATTGATGACGGGAAGCATCGGCAGAAGTTCTGAATCCAGGCAGCAGGAGATTTCCGAGATCTCCCGGTCCTTAAAAGGACTGGCAAGGGAACTGAATGTTCCGGTGATCGCCCTGTCTCAGCTGTCCCGTGCGGTAGAAGGCCGTCCCGATAAAAGGCCCATGCTTTCAGACCTTCGAGAGTCGGGAGCCATCGAGCAGGACGCCGACGTGGTAATGTTTATCTATCGAGACGAATATTACAACAAAGATTCCGAATATAAGAAACAGGCAGAGATCATAATCGCAAAACAAAGAAACGGTCCTGTGGGGACCGTTCATCTGGCATGGCTTGGCGAATATACCAAGTTTGCAAATTTAAGCAGGCAGGATTAATTTTTTCAGCCTGGCAAGAGGACCGGCCTCCGCCGCAGACTTCCGGAAGGATTGCTGTTGGCGGATGAGCTGGTCCAGTTTTTTGAACTCCTCTTCCTGGCGGCGCTCCTTGGCGTCCAGGAGAAAGGACATTTCTTTGCTGAACATGGACAGCAGTACCTCGTTGTTATTTTCCAGCATTCTTTTCAGGTAAAGCTGTTCTCTGGTCCTTCTGATATCCGGGATCAGGGCCTTTAATTCTGCGAAGGGAACGCCCTGCTCATACAGTTCCCGGATGCATCCGAAGAGCCGCTCGTCATCTTTTGTCTCCCGCTTTAACTGTTCCAGAGCATGGTTACTCATCTCTTTCAAACCCCCTTATTAATATGGATATGTTTTATGGCACTGTTATCATACCACAGGTTTTCCGCGAAAAAAGGGGAAAGCCGTCGAGGGCAAAAGAAAAAGACATTGCGTAGTCCGCAATGCCTTTTCATAAAATATCTGCATATTGATTAGCCTTCAGAAATAGCTCCTGTCGGGCACTGTGCAGCACAAGCTCCACAATCAACGCAAGCGTCCGGATCGATCTCGTAGTGGTCTGCACCCTGAGAGATAGCTCCTACTGGACATTCAGCTTCGCAAGCGCCGCAGCTTACGCACTCATCACTAATTACATGTGCCATGATCGTAACCTCCTTTTAGAATGTCGGCAGGCGGTAAGCCTGTCTTTTTATGTTTATCCCTATCATAATACAAACCGGATGATTATACAAGAGCGAAGAAAAAAATAAGGTCCGTGTACGAAATAAAATCCAAGACACAAAATTTAAGAAAAAATTTAAACACTTTTCTGTTAAATTGGTGTATAGTGTTGGAATGGGAGTGGATGCAAATGAATTACAGGAAAAAAACGTATAGAAGCGCGGCGGCAATTACCGTAGCCGCCATGATCCTGGGAGGCTGCGCGGCCCGGGAGGAATATACCGGCGGACATGTGACAGAAGAGGCGCCGCAGATCAGCGCAGAGCAGGCAAAACTGAATATGATACAGACCAGCGCCTATAATAATGTAAACGGGCTGAACCTGGAGCAGGATTCGTATATCTCCATCCTGGGAAGATCCGGGGAAGGCGCCTACTGGGATCAGATCCGGGAAGGCATGGACCAGGCAGTGGAAGATCTGAACACCCTTCTGGGATATGAAGGCGGCGACAAGATCCGGGCGACCTACAATGCCCCGGACAGAGAGGATAATGTGGACGACCAGGTCAGCATTCTGGACGAAGAACTGGACCGGTATCCGCTGGCTGTGGGGATCGCGATCGCGGATGTGAGCGCCTGCGAGGTGCAGTTCGATCTGGCCGCGGAGAACGGGATCCCGGTGGTGGCCTTTGATTCCGGCAGCGATTATCAGGGTCTGATGGCTACCGTGCAGACCGACAATGACGGATCCGCAAGAGAGGCTGCAGATCATATGGCAGAGCAGATGGGAGAGACCGGCCAGGTACTGATCCTGGTGGATAACTCTAAAGCAAAAGCACAGACTACAAGAGAGAGCGCATTCCGTGATCAGATGGCAACGGGCCATACCGGCATTACCGTAGCCGGCACCTGCTATCTGGATCAGATGGAGGAAGCAGCCGAAGCGGCAGAGGAAGCGGCCGATACAGAAGAGACAGCCGCAGCGGACGGCGAGACGGAAGAACTGGATCCGGTACAGGAGATCCTGAGCCAGTACCCGGATGTGACCGGCATCTTTGCCGTCAGCTCCAATGCGGTATCCTTTGGCCTGGAACTGACAGAAGCCATGGCGGATGCTTCGGAGGAGACAGGTGCAGAGGCAGAAAATCAGCTGGTATTTGTAGGATATGACGCGGAGGAGGAAGAGATCGAGGCTCTTTCGGAAGGAACCATCAGCGGCCTGATCGTGCAGAATCCTTATGGAATGGGATACGCCACCGTGGTGGCGGCAGCCAGAGCCGCGCTGGGACAGGGAAATGAAGCAGTTGTAAATACCGGATATCAGTGGGTGACCGCGGAAAATCTGGAGACAGAAGAAATACAGAGAATCCTGTACTAGGATTCTCTGTTATTTTATACAGATCTGTAATGATGCGTTTTTATGCGTCCGGGGAGGCCTTGGGAAGGGAGAAGATAAACTCCGTACCCACGCCTTCTGTGCTGACCACATTGATATTTTCCCCGTGGGCCTGGACGGCTTCCTTTACAATGGCAAGCCCGAGGCCGGTCCCTTTCTTATCTTTTCCGCGGGAGAGGTCGGTTTTATAAAACCGCTCCCAGATCTTGTTCAGGGCATTTCTTGGGATGCCGATCCCGTAATCTTTTACTGAGATATAGACTTTTTCTCCACGCTCCGTGGTCTCAATGGTGACTGTGGACTCCGGGTCGCTGAACTTGATGGCATTGTCCAACAGGTTGTAAAGGACCTGGTGGATCTTGCGTTTGTCCGCGTAGACCGGCAGATGCTTGGTGGCGAGGAGAAGTTCAATGGATATTTTTTTCTGGGTACAGGTGCCTTCAAAAGAGGCGGCTGTATTTTTTATGACTTCATGGATGTCAAATTTCTCCCGGTTCAGCAGCATATTTTTATTGTCGAACTCGTTCAGTGTCAGAAGATCCCGGGTCAGATCCGTCAGGCGCTCTGTTTCAAAAAGGATGATCTTCAGATATTTTTCATGCATTTCCGGTGGAATGGTGCCGTCGGCCATGGCCTCCACATAGCCTTTGATGGAAGTCAGGGGCGAGCGGAAGTCGTGGGAAACATTTGCCACGAATTTCTTCTGATAATCCTCGATATCCTTCAGCTGGGACGACATGTAGTTCAAAGACGCGGATAAGTATCCCATCTCGTCTTCGGTGCGGACCGGGATCTCGTAGTCCAGGTTGCCGGAAGCGTACTGGGTGGCTGCCTCCGTGATCTTGTGGAGGGGCCGGTAGACAAAAAACTGGAAGCCCAGAAGGATCACAAAGGACAGAAGGAAAATCACGATCAGCGTGATGTATACGGCCCGCATCAGCATGGACTGCAGGTCCTGGGTGTCGGATGCGTACTTGTGGATCATAAGGTAGCCGTGGGGGGAATAGCCATAGACGACCGGGGCGATGACCGTGATCACGTCCTCTTCAAAATACGAGTGGTAGGTGCCGATCTGGTAGCGGGCGCTTCCGCCTTCCGCGGGATCGAAATCCTCCACCATATCGGGCGCTTCCGGGTAGCCTTCGGATTTGGCCGAAGTCAGGACTTCCCCGTCCTGGGAAAGAAACCAGACAGAAGCGCCAAGCTGTGTCTCCATGCCGGTAAGCTGAAGATGGACGTCGTTTAAGGACAGCCGCTCGGAAAAATACTGGGGCAGGTAGTCGTTTGCCACCAGGCTCGCCTCCTGGTAGATGCTGGAGGCGATGTAGCGCCTTAATGGCTGTTCCACCAGGCCCGAGGTCAGGGTGGCTGCCGTAAACAGACTTAAGAAGCCAAATATCACATATAAAATGATGAATTTCAGGTACAGTGTGCTTCGCATGGGTTCCTTTCTGATGCTTAGGATTTTACTTCAAATTTATAGCCGATGCCCCAGACAGTGCTTAAACTCCAGGAGTCGTGATCCTTGATCTTTTCCCGGAGGCGCTTGATGTGCACGTCCACGGTGCGGGTATCTCCGATGTATTCATAGCCCCAGATCTGGTCCAGGAGCTGTTCTCTGGTAAAGACCTGGTTGGGAGAAGAGGCAAGGAAGTATAAAAGTTCCAGTTCCTTTGGCGGCATGTCTACGGTCTGGCCGTCCACCATGACCGAGTAGTTAGTCAGATTGATGGTGATGCCCGGGTAGGACACCCGTTTCTCTTTGCCTGCGGCGGAAGACTCCGGCTTTGGCACGGCCTGGTAACGGCGCAGCACCGCCCGGACTCTGGCCACCATTTCCTTGGAGTCAAAGGGCTTCATAATGTAATCATCGGCGCCCAGTTCCAGGCCCAGGACTTTGTCAAAGACTTCGCCCTTGGCGGAGAGCATGATGATGGGCACATTTGACCGCGCCCGGATCTCCCGGCAGACCTGGTAGCCGTCGATCCCCGGCAGCATCAGATCCAGGAGGATCAGGTCGGGCTGGTAGGAATCAAAGGCGATCAGAGCCTTTTCCCCGTCGTGGACCATGAGCGTATCAAAGCACTCCTTGGTCAGATAGAGGGAGATCAGTTCCGCAATATTTTCATCGTCATCTACGATCAGGATTTTCTGTTTATTTACCATGGATGTCTCCTTTATATGTGTTATTTCAGTTCTACGATGGTCACGCCTGCGTCGCCCTCTCCGAAGGCTCCCAGGCGGAAGGACTTGACGTGCTTTTGCCGGCGCAGATAGTTGTGGATGCCGGCCCGTAACGCGCCGGTGCCTTTTCCGTGGACCACGCGCACGCTGGACAGATGGGCCAGTGAGGCGTCGTCCAGGTATTTATCCAGGGCTGCCACGGCTTCGTCCACCGTTTTTCCCAGAAGGTTGATCTCCGGGCTTACAGAGAAGGATTTGCCCATCTTCATCTTGCCCTTTGAGGTGCGGTGCATGCCTTTGGCGCTGTAGGAAGGCGCTTCTTCCAGGATCTCCAGGTCGGAAATGTGGACCTGGGAGTGGAGGATGCCCATCTGCACCGTGACATTTCCCTTGGCGTCTGGCAGAGAAGTGATGGTGCCGGTCAGGTTCATGCTTAAGACCTTGACCGATTCGCCAAGCTTGAAGTCGGAAGGCTTATGCTGCTTCTTTGGCTTGTCGGTTCCCAGCTTTGTGTGGGAGCTGACGGAATCGATCTTCTTGCGGAGGCGTTCCCGTTCCCGCTCCAGTTCTGCGGCGGACATCTGGTCTTTGCCGGACTTGCGGAAGGCCCGGATGGTCTCGTCTGCGGTTTCCTTGGCATCGGAAAGGATGTCTCTTGCCTTTTCGTTGGCTTCCCGGATGATCCGCTCTCTCTGGGCTTCCAGCTTCTCCTTTTTCTCGTTGATCTCTGTCTTCAGGCGTTCCAGTTCCCGCTTGTAGGCGGCGATTTCTGCCTGTTCCTTTTCGATGGTCCGCTTGCTGGACTCCAGGTCGGTCAGAAGATCCTCGAAGGATTCGTCCTGCTCCGAGAGCCGGGTCCTGGCGTCGGCGATGATGTGCTCCGGAAGCCCCAGTTTCCCTGCGATGGCAAAGGCATTACTCTTGCCGGGGATGCCGATCAGCAGATGGTAGGTGGGACGGAGCGTCTCCACGTCGAATTCGCAGCAGGCATTTTCCACGCCCGGCGTAGACAGCGCATAGACCTTCAGCTCGCTGTAGTGGGTGGTGGCCATGGTGCGGATGCCCCGCTCATGCAGGTAATGCAGGATGGAGATGGCAAGGGCCGCGCCTTCTGTGGGGTCCGTGCCGGCTCCCAGTTCGTCGAAGAGGACCAGGGAGTGTTCATCCACATCCTTTAAAAAGGAAACGATGTTGGTCATATGAGAGGAGAAGGTACTTAAGCTCTGCTCAATACTCTGCTCGTCTCCGATATCCGCGTATACCTGGTGGAAAATGGCAAGCTCTGAGCGGTCCAGGGCAGGGATGTGAAGCCCGGCCTGTCCCATCAGGGTAAATAAGCCTACGGTTTTCAGGGAAACGGTCTTGCCGCCGGTGTTGGGGCCGGTGACAATGAGAAGATCAAAATCCTCTCCCAGCATCACGGTGATGGGAACCACGGTTTTCCGGTCCAGAAGCGGGTGGCGTCCCTCCCGGATGTGGATCCGGCCTTCGGTGTTGAAAATGGGCATGGAGGCGTTCTCTTCCAGGGCAAGGGCGCCCTTTGCAAAGATAAAGTCCAGGTCAGTCAATACCGTGTAATCCGTATGGATGGCGTCGGTATATCCGGCGGTGTCGGCGCTTAGCCGGGCCAGGATCACCTGGATCTCCTCCTGCTCCTTTGCATACAGTTCTTTCAGGTCGTTATTTAATTTTACGACAGCCATGGGCTCAATGAATAACGTAGAGCCGGTGGCAGACTGATCGTGGATGAGTCCGGCCACCTGGCTTCTGTACTCTGCTTTTACAGGGATACAATACCGGTCGCCCCGCATGGTGATGATGGGGTCCTGCAGATAAGTCCGGAGAGACCCGTTGACCAGGGAGGACAGGGTGGAATGTACCTTGTCGTTGATCTGTCCCATGGAGCGGCGGATCTGCTTCAAAGCAGGGCTTGCGTCGTCGCTGATCTCGTCTTCTTCCGGGATGCAGCGGCGGATCTCGGCGCTTAGGAAGGAAAGGGGCTCCAGTCTGGCAAACAGAGGGTCCAGACAGTCCTCCTGATCGTCGCTGTTTTCATGGCGTCCGTAGGATTTGACCTGCGCCGCATTTTCCAGGACCTTGCAGATCCGCAAGAGTTCCCCGCTTCCCAGGATCCCGCCGATCTCCAGACGTTTGAGAGAGTCGTTGACCGGCTGGACATTTCCAAAGGAGGGACGTCCCTTTTTGACAATGCGGGTAAAAGCGGCGGCGGTTTCCTCCTGGGAACGGCGCACCGCGTCAATATCGGTCATGGGCTTCAGCTTCCGGCAGCGGTTCTGGCCGCCGAAAGAAGAGGCATGGCCTGTCAGTAATTCGATGATTTTGTTGTATTCTAATTTGATTAATGTTTTTTGATTCATATGCTTCACCTAACCCCTATTCTACCTTATTTGCCGGATAAAGAAAAGGTAAATATTGAACATTTAAGCGCCATCATGTATACTAATAAAAGGACTGTAAAGGAGATGGAACTCTGATGGATGAGCAGAAAGATCTCGAAAATATGCAGGAAAATGACCAGAAAACGGAGCAGGAAGAATATTCTTTTTTGCAGGAGACGATCAAGGATGAGGCAGGCGGCCCGGCCCGGCGGCTGAAAAAGGATCTGCTCAGGATCTCATGCCTGGGGCTGGTGTTCGGTATCATAGCCTGCTTTGGTTTTTTTGCGTCAAAACCGCTGATGGAGGAGATCTTTGGCGAGGACCCCAGGAAGGTGACCATTCCGGAAGAAGAGGAAGAGGAGACTCTGGAGGAAGAAGGGGAGGCGCAGCAGGAGGCCGTGCAGACCCTGGATCAGGAAAGTTTCCGGCAGATGCAGCAGTCCATGACGGCTGTGGCTCTGGAGGCGGACCGCTTTGTGGCGGAGATCACCGGTGTGTCCGGGGATCAGGACTGGATGAATGAGTCGTATGATTCCGGGAACAGCGTGTCCGGGCTGATCATTGCGGACAACGGACGGGAGCTTCTGATCTTTGCCAGAACTTCTGCGACAGAAGACGCGCAGGAGATCCGGGCATCCTTCCACGATGGCAGTTCTTACGCGGCCACGCTGAAGAAGCAGGACGCGAATCTGGGCTTTGGCATCTATGCGGTGAACCGCGGGGAGATCCAGCAGTCCACCTGGAGCCAGATAAAGACGGCGGACCTTGGCAGTTCCAACACCATTTCCAGGGGAAGCCCGGTGATCGCGGTGGGGAAACAGTTCGGATACAGTAACGGCATTGGATTTGGGACCGTTGCGTCCACGCGCAACTATGCGGATGTGGCCGACGGGGAATACCGCCTGATCTGTACGGACATCGCGGCGGCTGAAAACGGCACCGGCATCCTGGTAAATCTGGACGGCCAGGTGGTGGCGGTCATTGACCAGACCATTTCCGAGGAAGACAGTATGCGCCTGGTCACAGGCTATGGCATTACAGATATTAAGGACATGATCGAGAAGCTGTCCAACGGGGAGGCGATTCCCTATCTTGGCGTCAAAGGCATCGATGTGCCGGAAGAGATCCGGCAGCAGGGCATACCGGCAGGTGTATACGTGAAGGAAGTGGAGACAGATTCTCCGGCCATGACGGCGGGGATCCAGGCCGGCGACATCATTACCAGCATCGGCGGCGAAGAGGTGTCTTCGCTGATGGCGTATCATGACGCGCTGATGGAGAAGGACAGCGGAGACGAAGTGCGGATCCGCGGGCAGAGGCGCGGAAGCGGCGGCTATGTGGACATTACATTTTCCGTGACCGTGGGAAGCAGGGAATAATGCGGCGTGGAAACCGGCCCGGGGCAGTTAGGGCAGATTTTCGTGCGCAGGCGGAAAGAAATCGATAGAAATGAGGCAGACTTATGAGATATATCAATACCCTCCGGGAGGGAGAAACCATTCGGAACATTTATCTGTGCAAAGGCAAGCGTTCGGCGGAGACCAGGAACGGCAAGCCCTACGACAACCTGATCCTGCAGGACAAAACAGGCACCCTGGACGGCAAGGTCTGGGACCCGAACTCCGGCGGGATCGCAGATTATGACGAGAAAGACTTCATCGAAGTCTATGGCGATATCATCAGCTACAACAACAATCTGCAGATGAACATCAAGCAGATCCGGAAGGCGGGCGAAGGCGAGTACGATCCGGCGGACTACATGCCCACCACAGATAAAGATCCGGACGCCATGTATCAGGAATTGCTGGGCTATGTAAAGCAGATCTCTAATCCCTACCTGCGGAAAGCAGTGGAGTATTATTTCGTGGACGACCCGGAATTCATCAAACGCTTCCGGAAACATTCGGCGGCAAAAAGCGTGCACCACGGCTTTGCCGGCGGCCTTCTGGAACACACCTTAAGCGTGGTCAAATTCTGTGAATATATGGTGGGGGCATATCCCATCCTGAAAAAAGACCTGCTGTACGCGGCGGCTATCTGCCACGACATCGGAAAAATCAAAGAACTGTCCGCATTTCCGGACAACGATTACACCGACGACGGCCAGCTCCTTGGCCACATCGTCATTGGCATCGAGATGATGGACGACGCCATCCGCAGCATCCCGGACTTCCCGCCGCGCCTGGCAAGCGAACTGAAGCACTGCATCGTGGCACATCACGGCGAGCTGGAGTACGGTTCCCCGAAGAAGCCGGCGCTGGCAGAGGCACTGGCTCTGAACTTCGCGGACTGCACAGACGCCAAGATGCAGACACTGACAGAAATCTTCAGAGAGAAAAACAGCAGCGACTGGCTGGGGTATAACCGGCTGTTTGAATCTAACCTGCGGAAGACGCAAGGATAACAATGGGGACGTAGACAAATGCAAAAGGTCTACGTCCCAAATTGTCATTTGGGGTGTCCCAAATCGTCATTCAGGGTGTACCCGACTGAAATGAGGGAGTGAAAATTATGCAGAAAAATGAGATTGCAGTGATTGAGATTGAGGATATGGGAGCCGGCGGCGAGGGCATCGGCAAGGCGGACGGATATACCCTGTTTGTCAAGGATGCGGTGATCGGCGATGTGGTGGAAGTGAAGGTGATGAAGGCGAAGAAGCATTATGGCTATGCCAGGCTGATGAAGATCGTGAAGCCTTCGGATCAGAGAGTTGCGGCCAGATGTCCGGAGGCCAGGCGGTGCGGCGGATGCCAGATCCAGGAAATGGATTACCAGGCGCAGCTTGCTTTTAAGAACCGGAAGGTGAGGAATCATCTGCTCCGGCTGGGCGAGGTGCCGGAAGAGTTGCTTGACCGGGTGATGGAGCCGGTCTGCGGCATGGAGGAGCCGTTCCGCTATCGGAACAAAGCCCAGTTCCCTGTCGGGAGAGACCGGGAGGGGAATCTGACGGCGGGATTTTATGCGGGCCGGACGCATAGTATCATCCCTGTGCCGGAGCTGGACTGCCTGCTTGGGGCAAAAGAAAATCAGAAGATCCTGCGGATCATTTTAGAATATATGAAGGAATACGGCGTGGAGCCATATGACGAGGAGAGCGGCAGGGGCCTGGTGCGCCATGTGCTGCTGCGGAAGGGATTTTCCACGGGAGAGCTGATGGTCTGTCTGGTCATCAACGGAAGGAAGCTTCCCCGGGCGGAGGCGCTGATCGGGCGGCTGAAAGAGATCCCCGGCATGACCAGCATTTCCTGCAGCGTAAATATGGAGCGGACCAATGTGATCATGGGCAGCGAAATCCTCCCGCTGTATGGGAAAGATTATATTACGGACAGGATCGGCCCGGTGAAATATCAGATTTCGCCGCTGTCTTTTTACCAGGTGAATCCGGTGATGACGGAGAAGCTGTATGGCGCGGCGCTGGAATATGCGGAGCTTACCGGTTCAGAGGTGGTCTGGGATCTGTATTGCGGCATCGGGACCATTTCTCTTTTTCTCGCGCAGCAGGCGAAACAGGTCTACGGCGTGGAGATCGTGCCGGCGGCGATTGAGGACGCTAGACGTAATGCCCGGATCAACGGGATTGAAAATGCAGAGTTTTACGTGGGAAAAGCGGAGGAAGTTCTGCCGGATTATTATGCCAGGTATGAGAAGGAGACCGGCCGGAGCGCCCGCGCGGATGTGATCGTGGTGGATCCGCCGCGGAAGGGCTGCGACGAGGCCCTGCTTGAGACGATCGTGAAAATGCAGCCGGAGCGGGTGGTGTATGTGAGCTGTGATTCCGCTACGCTGGCCAGGGATGTGAAATATCTGCGGGGGAACGGGTACGAAGTGCGGAAGGTGCGGGCATTTGATCCCTTCTGCCAGACCGTGCATGTGGAGACTGTCTGTTGTCTACATCGGGTGAATTCGTAGAAATCCTTTGTTTTAGGCATTTTGCGAGGTATATGAGTTTCGCACCGACAGGAAAACAGGGACGAAAAAAACAGATTATGGATGGCATAGAGGTGTCTGTAGTTCTGCATGTGGTATGAGTAGACACATAAAAGTTGATGTAACATTTCAATTTGAATATCGTAGATAAGAGTGAAAAGGACGCTTGTTTTCAGAGGTTTTCTGAAAGGTAAGAGTCCTTTTTCTTTTGTACGGAACAGGAGGAAAAATCAAATGGTAAAAAAGAAAGCGATGTGTTCATCACAGACTGACGTGCCGGGTGCAGACATTGGAATGATTAAAATAAGGGAATTGCATGACTTCAAAGAACATCCGTTTAAAGTAGAACGAAATCAGGAACTCTTTGAGTTGCGCAGAAGTATTCAGCAGGAAGGTATACTGGTGCCGCTGCTGGTCCGTAAAAATCCGGATGGAGAAGGATTTGAAATCATTGCAGGGCATCGAAGAAAAGAAGCTGCCCTCTGGGCGGGAATCAAAGAAGTTCCAGCTATCATCTGTAGTATGGATGATGATCAGGCAGTTATCGCAATGATAGACAGTAACTTACAGAGAGAAAAAATTTTGCCGAGCGAAAAAGCCTTTGCTTATAAGATGCGGTTACAGGCAATGAACCGGCAGGGAAAAAGAAAGGAATTATCTTCGGACCCATTGGAACCGAAGTGTATTGAGGAAATGGTTGAGATATCTTTATTAGAAGCGGATATCTCTGAAAATGGCAAGGTAAATATTAAAATGACGGATTCTGCAGGCGGTTATCGGAGCAATGAGCAGCTTGCCCGGATGGTGGGGGAAAGTGTGACACAAATTAAGCGTTATATTCGTCTGACAAAACTGATACCGAAGATTTTGGATATGGTTGACCGGGAATTGCTGGCAATTCGTTCTGCAGTGGAAATTTCATTTCTGACAGAAGAAGAACAGTATGAGCTTCATGCTGTAATGGAACTGGAACAGTGTATTCCGAATATTTCACAGGCCAACCGGTTAAAGAGGATGAGCCAGCAGAAACAGCTTGATATGGACATGATTTATGATATTCTTCAGGAACTCAAGCCTAACCAGAGGGAACAGGTAAAAATTCCTTTTGACCGGATTGGAAAGTATTTCCCACCAGATTATACACCAGCTCAACAGGCAGATCTGATTGAAAAACTACTGAAAGGGTGGGCACATCAGAATAAGAAAAAAGATGTTCAACAGGAAATATAATGGAAAGAGAGGGTAGAGTTATGGAACTGAATTATAAAAATGTGAATGGGTATTTGCTGCCGGAACTGGAATATAAATCTGGAGAACAGATGTTGCATATCGGAAAATACGGATTCTTGCGCAGGGATTACCTGAAAAACTGCAAACGGGCAAAATATCAGGTGATGCTTTTAAAAGATACGCTTGGCGAGCATTTGTTGGAAATTGACCGGGTAGCAAAGGAGCGGGAAGAAATTATACTGAAACAGCTGGAAAAGAGCGATCCTTTGCCAGATAAGGAGGATGACCAGATGGCATGGGTAAGAGCAGTCAATCAGCATAGGGCAATTGCAGAGGAAATGATTTTGGCGGAACTGATTTACGTTTCCTAAAAGAAAAGATAAACAAAATAAATAGAAGATACGGCACAGGTCATGAAAGGCTTTGTGCCTTTTTTATTGGAGGTGAAGCTATGTCACAGGTGTTCCGGGTGGAGCAGACGAAGAATTTTACAGTTATGAGCAATCATCATTTCAAGAATAAGAAACTCTCTTTAAAGGCAAAAGGTCTTCTTTCTCTTATGCTGAGTTTGCCAGATGACTGGAATTATAACATGAAGGGGCTGGCATCTTTAAGTAGGGATGGGATTGATTCTGTAAGATCAGCGATAAAAGAATTAGAACATCATGGATATGTGGAGAGACACAGGATCAGGTATTGTGACGGCTGTTATGGGGATACGGAATATATTGTCCGTGAAGTACCTTCGGGGAAGGAAAATGAATGAGCAGATATGAAAATATGCCATACAGGTTTTAAAATCTGGATACATCAGACCATAGGAAATCCCTGCATGGGTTATTCCCATCTGGGAATGTCAGGCCATAGGAGAAGCCTATGTGGGAAAAACCTGTGCAGGATCATGGGACACTATTAAGT
>NZ_JACJLV010000019.1 GCF_016902415.1 Mordavella massiliensis
GGATGTGGATGACATGGGTTTTAAAACAGACATTGAAATTGCACAGGAAGCAAAGATGAAGGTGGTCAATGAGATCGCCGATACGCTGGGGATCCCGGACGAATACGTGGAGAACTACGGAAAGTATAAGGCAAAGATTGACTACCGCTATTACAATGATTCTCTGAAGGATCGTCCGGACGCAAAGGTGGTGCTGGTGACAGCGATCAACCCGACTCCGGCAGGAGAAGGAAAGACTACCACAACCATCGGTGTGGCGGATGCGCTCAATAAGATCGGCAAGAAGACCATGGTAGCCCTGCGTGAGCCTTCCCTTGGCCCGGTCTTTGGCGTGAAAGGAGGAGCCGCCGGCGGCGGATATGCCCAGGTCGTTCCCATGGAAGATATCAACCTTCACTTTACAGGAGATATTCATGCCATCAGCGCGGCCAACAACCTGATCGCCGCTATGCTGGACAACCACATCCATCAGGGGAATGCCCTGGATATTGATACAAATAGAGTAACCTGGCGCCGCTGTGTGGATATGAATGACCGTCAGCTGCGTAATATTGTAGACGGTCTTGGACCGAAGGCAGACGGCGTTACCAGACAGGACGGATTTGATATCACCGTTGCGTCAGAGATCATGGCAGTATTCTGCCTGGCCAGCGACGTGATCGACTTGAAGAAACGTGTGGCCCGGATCATTGTTGCATATTCCAGAGACGGAAAACCTGTGACTGCCGGGGATATCCATGCTGAAGGCGCGGTAGCCGCCCTGTTAAAGGATGCGTTAAAGCCGAATCTGGTACAGACACTGGAGGGGACGCCTGCATTTGTACACGGCGGACCTTTCGCAAATATTGCGCACGGATGTAACAGCGTGATCGCAACCAAGATGGGAATGAAACTGGCGGATTACATGATCACAGAGGCCGGATTCGGCGCGGATCTTGGCGCTGAGAAGTTCCTGGATATCAAGTGCAGAATGTCCGGTGTGCGCCCGTCCGCTGTTATCATTGTTGCAACGATCAAGGCTCTGAAATATAACGGCGGTGTTCCGAAGGCAGAGCTGCAGGAGGAAAATCTGGAGGCTCTGGAACAGGGTATTCCGAATCTTCTGAAGCACGTGGAAAATATTACACAGGTATACAAACTTCCGGCTGTGGTTGCCATCAACCGGTTCCCGACGGATACAGAGGCAGAGATCGCACTTGTCCGCAGCAAATGCGAGGAGCTTGGCGTAAATGTTGCTTTATCAGAAGTATGGGCAAAAGGCGGAGAAGGCGGTATTGAACTGGCCAACGAAGTAGTACGTCTCTGCCAGGAAGAGAGTCATATGGAATTCGCCTATGATACAGAAAGCTCCATCAAAGAAAAGATCGAAGCCATTGCGACAAAGATCTATGGAGCGGACGGAGTGGATTATCTTCCGAAGGCAGAAAAGGAGATCCGCAACCTGGAGAACATCGGCCTTGGAAACCTGCCGATCTGTATGGCGAAAAACCAATACTCACTGACAGATGATGCCAAGAAACTGGGAAGACCGGTCGGCTTTCGGATCACCATCCGGGATATTACGGCTTCTACAGGAGCGGGATTCCTGGTTGCTCTTACCGGCGATATTATGAAGATGCCGGGACTTCCCAAAGTACCGGCTGCAGAAAAGATTGATGTAGACGCAGACGGCGTGATCTCCGGACTGTTCTAAGGAGCCGCCGGTTATGATGCTTGAAAAGAAAACAACGGAATTTCTGGAAGTGTTGTCTTCCAAAGAGCCGGTTCCCGGCGGCGGCGGTGCAAGCGCCGCCGTCGGGGCTTTTGCCGCAGCTCTTGGCATGATGGTCGCAAGTCTTACAGAAGGCAAGAAAACATATGCCGCAGTGGAAGAAGAGATCCTCTGTGCAAAAGACCGGCTGAAGGAGATCCGTGACCGGCTGGTCCATCTGGCAGATGAAGATGCCAGGGCTTTTGAGCCCCTGTCAAAAGCCTACGGGCTGCCAAGGACGACAGAGGAGGAACAGAAGGTCAGAGAAGAAGTCATGGAAGAGGCGCTCAAGGAGGCCAGCCTTGTGCCGCTTACCATTATGGAAACGGTGCTGGAGTCCATGGCCGAACTGGAGGTTCTGGAAGAAAAGGGAAGCAGACTGGCTGTCAGCGATGCGGGCGTGGGCATCCTGTTTGCCCAGGCGGCACTGGAAGGAGCGTCTTTAAACGTCCTGATCAATACGAAGATGATGAAGGACAGGGAAACAGCCGGACATTATGAGCAGCGGGCGGCGGAACTGATCCGGGAGGGACGTCAGAGAAAAGATCGTATTTATGAAAGGGTATTAAAGAAATTGCAGTAACAGGGAGGACACAGATAAAATGAGTATCATCATGAAAGGCGCGGAAGTGGCAAAAGCTATGAAAGAACATCTGATCCGTGAGACAGAAGCGCTGAAGGAAGCAGGAGTCAATCCCTGTCTGGCTATTATACGGGTGGGGGCAAGACCGGATGATCTTGCCTATGAAAGAGGCGCAAAGAAGCGGATGGCGATGGTCGGGATCGAGTGCCGCGTCATAGAGCTTCCCGGGGATATCGGACAAAAGGAGTTTGAGGAAGTGTTTGACCGGGTGAATGAGGACAGTACCGTGCACGGCATTTTACTGTTCCGGCCGCTTCCGGCCCATCTTGACGAGGAACCGGTGAAGGCTGCGATCCATTCGTATAAAGATGTGGACTGTATGAGTGCGGTAAATATCGCAAAAGTATTTTCCGGAGATGCGACCGGATTTGCTCCCTGCACGGCAGAGGCAGTGATCCAGATGCTGGACCATTATCAGATCGATCCGAAAGGGAAAAAGGTTACAGTGGTAGGGAGAAGCATGGTCGCGGGAAAGCCTATTTCCATGCTTTTGCTGGATCGTCACGGCACAGTGACGCTCTGCCATACCAGAACTGCAGATCTTGCGGCGGAATGCAGGAAGGCGCAGATCCTGATCGCAGCGGCCGGAAGAGCCGGGATGATCACGGAAGATATGGCAGGCAGCGGGGCGGTTGTCGTAGATGTCGGGATTAATGTGGATGAAGAAGGCAGGCTGTGCGGCGACGTGGACTTTGAAGGGGTACAGGAAAAGGCTTCGTATATCAGCCCGGTGCCGGGCGGAGTCGGAAGCGTAACCACCTCGGTGCTTGCGGCGCATGTGCTTCGCGGCGCCCGTTATCTGAATCCGTTAGCGTAGATGAATGGGGGAACAAATTATGAGAGAAAAATGCAGGATCTTTTTTTCAGCCGTGGCGGCAGGCATCGGGATTGCGATCGGCGGAACGGTCTATATGTCCCTGGACAATAAGATTGCCGGCGCCCTTCTTTTCACAGCCGGCCTTTACGCCATTGTGCTGAACGGACTGCATCTGTATACCGGAAAGATCGGTTATCTGGTCAATGAAAAAAATAAAGGATCCTATGGGGTGCTTCTTTTGCTGACCTGGCTTGGCAATCTGGCCGGGACCTGTCTTGCGGCGGCGGCTCTTACTGCCACCAGAGTGTCTGGATTGTCAGAGACTGCAGCCGGTCTATGCGAGACAAAGCTTGGAGATACGCCGGTCAGTGTATTCTTCCTGGCTGTATTCTGCGGGATCCTGATGTATGTGGCAGTGGACGGGTTTAAGGAAAAGGGGAATCCGCTGATCCTGTTTCTTTGCGTCAGCGTATTTATCCTTTCCGGTTTTGAGCACTGTGTGGCAAATATGTTTTATTTTGCCATGGCAGGCGCATGGTCGGCAAAGACTGTACTGTATCTTCTGATCATGACGCTTGGAAACAGTGTGGGAGGCATGCTGATCCCTGCCATAAAGAAAATCTGAAGATCCGGGGAAACTTAAGAAAACAGCCTCGGAGACAGAATGGAGAAAATGTATGAGTCAAAAAATTGTATTGATAGACGGTCACAGTATATTGAACCGTGCGTTTTACGGTCTTCCGGATCTGACAAACTCGGAAGGACTTCATACCAATGCCGTCTATGGTTTTCTGACCATTTTATTTAAAATATTAGAAGAAGAGACACCGGAGTATCTGACCGTGGCTTTTGATGTACATGCGCCCACGTTCCGCCATGAGATGTATGCGGAATATAAGGGAACGAGAAAGCCGATGGCAGAAGAATTAAGACAGCAGGTTCCTGTCATGAAGGAGGTCTTAAAGGCCATGGGCATCAAGACCATCGAGTGTGCAGGCCTGGAAGCGGACGATCTGATCGGGACGCTTTCCGCCTGCTGTGAAAAAGAAGGGATGGAAGTATCCGTCATTTCCGGAGACCGGGATCTTCTTCAGCTTGCCACAGACCATGTTAAGATCCGGATCCCCAAGACCAGGCAGGGACGGACGGAAGTGGAAGATTATTATGCGGCGGATGTCAAGGAACGCTATCAGGTGACGCCTTCGGAGTTTATTGACCTGAAGGCGCTGATGGGCGATTCCTCCGATAATATCCCGGGCGTACCGGGAATCGGAGAAAAGACGGCTGCAAAGATCATTGTGAAATATCATTCCATTGAAAACGCGCATGCGCATGCTGATGAGCTCAAACCACCAAGAGCTGCCAATGCGATGAAAGAGCACTGGGATCTGGCAGTTATGAGTAAGGAACTTGCCACGATCAATGTCAACGCAGAGTTCCCCTATGAACTTGCAGAGGCAAAGCTGGAAAATATCTATACAGAGGAAGCATATGCGTGGTTTCAGAAACTGCAGTTTAAGAACCTGCTTTCCCGGTTTGATGTGAAAGCTCCATCCAACAAGATTGAAGATTCCTTCCATGAGATCAGGAACCGGAAAGAAGCGGAGGCAGTTTTTGAAAAGGCGGACGGCGCCGCATGTATCGGCGCCTGCATCTTTAAAAATAAAGAAGAAGTGCTGCCTTTGTTTGCAGACCAGGCACAGATCGGCGGGATCGGGATCAGTTTTTCTAAAGAGGACCACTATTGCATCCGTACCGGGCCGGATCTGCAGATATCCTGGCTGCTGGAACAACTGTCACGGGTTGCAGCAGGCGCGGAAAGATTTGCCATCTTCGATCTCAAATCACAGCTGGACAATCTGAAGATCCAGAAGAAAGAGAACTGTTTTGATGTGACCGTGGCGGCGTATCTTCTGAATCCGCTGAAAAGCAATTATGATTATGAAGATGTGGCCAGAGAGCAGTTGGGACTTGTGATCGAAGAAAAATCAGAGGAATATGTGAAAGTCTGCTATGAAGCATACACTGCATTTGCCGCTTCTCGGATCCTTCTTGATAAGTTAAAAGAAACCGGTATGGAAGAGCTTTTTACAAAGATTGAGATGCCGCTGGTATTTGCCTTGTATCATATGGAGAAAAACGGCGTCCGGGTCAACTCCGATGCGCTGAAGGAGTACGGCGATCAGCTGGCTGTCCATATCCAGGCGCTGGAGAAGGAGATCTACGAGGAAGCGGGAGAGACGTTTAACATTAACTCGCCGAAGCAGCTGGGCGTGATCCTGTTTGAGAAGATGCAGATCCCGGGCGGAAAGAAGACGAAGACCGGATATTCCACTGCGGCAGATGTACTGGAAAAACTGGCGCCGGATCATCCGATCGTGTCAAAGATCCTGGAGTACCGGCAGTACGCGAAGCTAAAATCTACTTATGCGGACGGACTGGCTGCCTATATCGGACCGGATGGCCGGATCCACGGTAAGTTTAACCAGACGATCACCGCCACAGGCCGGATCAGCAGTACAGAACCCAATCTTCAGAACATTCCGGTCCGCACGGAACTGGGACGTATGATCCGCAAGGTATTTGTTCCGGAAGAGGGATATGTATTTGTAGACGCGGATTATTCTCAGATTGAGCTCAGGGTTCTGGCGCACTGCTCTGGGGACGCGCATCTGATCGAAGCGTACCGGGAGGCCAGGGACATTCACCGGATCACCGCATCCCAGGTGTTCCATGTGCCTTTTGCCGATGTGACAGATCAGCAGAGAAGAAACGCGAAAGCGGTAAACTTCGGGATCGTCTATGGCATCAGCTCTTTCGGGCTGAGCCAGGATCTGAGTATCACCAGAAAAGAAGCGGCGAAATACATTGATGATTATTTCCAGACCTATCCGGGGATCAAGACCTTTCTGGATCATGCCGTACAGCATGCAAAGGATCAGGGATATGCAGTGACTTTATTTGGACGGAGACGGCCGGTGCCGGAGCTTTCCTCCAGTAATTTTATGCAGCGGTCCTTTGGAGAGCGGGTAGCCATGAATTCCCCGATCCAGGGAACGGCTGCGGATATCATCAAGATCGCCATGATCGGCGTGGACAGGCGTCTGAAAGAAGAAGGACTCAAATCCCGTCTGGTGCTGCAGGTTCACGATGAACTGCTGATCGAGGCGGAACAGACGGAGGTGGAAACAGTAAAAGAAATCCTCCGGCAGGAAATGGAGCAGGCGGCTTCTCTGGATGTGCCGCTTGAGATAGATATGCATACAGGAGACAACTGGTACGAAGCAAAGTAGAGGTGGAGAAGATATGAAGATCATAGGATTAACCGGAGGCGTAGGCTCCGGAAAAACACAGATTCTTGAATATTTGAATAATAAGTACGGGGCGACCATCTGCCAGACCGACGCGCTGGGAAAGAAGCTTCAGAAAAAGGGCGGTCAGTGCTATGAAGACATTGTCCGGCATTTTGGAGAAGAGATCCTGGATGAAAAGGGAGAACTGAACCGGGAAAAACTGGCAAACATTGTATTCCAGAACGTGGAACAGCTGTCCGTGTTAAACGGGATCGTTCATCCGGCGGTCAAAGATGAGGTCCGCAGGATCATCGCAAAGGAAGAAAGAAAAAATACCAATCTTCTGATCGTTGAGTCGGCGATCCTGGTAGAAGATCATTACGAAGAATTGTGCGATGAACTCTGGTACGTGTATGTAAAGGATGAGATCCGCAAGAAACGGCTTCTTTATTCCAGAGGATACGAACCGGGAAAGGTGGACAGCATTATTGCGGCGCAGCCATCAAAAGAGATCTATATGCAGCACTGCGACCGGGTGATCGATAACAACGGTGTATTTGCAGAAACGCAGATGCAGCTGGATCAGATTATCGCGGATTTATAAAAGATGGAAAGGCAGAAAGACAGATGATGAGATTATGCAGTATAGCCAGCGGAAGCAGCGGAAACTGTATTTATGTGGGGGATGAAGACACCCATCTTCTGGTGGACACCGGGATCAGCAAAAAGAGGATTGAAGAAGGGCTACATAATCTGGGGATCAAAGGGGATGAACTGACCGGGATCCTGATCACCCATGAGCACATCGATCATATCCAGGGGCTTGGCGTTTTCAGCCGGAAATATGAGATTCCGGTATACGCCACACCAGGAACGATCGAAGGGATCCGCTCCATGAAAAGTCTGGGAAAGATCCCGGAGGGACTGCTCCATGAAGTGGAAGTGGACAGGGCCTTCTCCCTGGGAGACATGAAGATCAGTCCCTTTGCCATATCCCATGATGCCAGACAGCCTTCCGGATACCGCATCGATAATGATAAAAAATCCGTGGCTGTGGCTACAGACCTTGGGATGTACGACGAATATACGGTAGAACATCTGAAAGGCCTAAGCGGCGTTGTGCTGGAGGCCAATCATGATATTCATATGCTGGAGGTAGGGCCTTATCCTTATGTGCTGAAACGAAGGGTGATGGGGGATAAGGGACATTTGTCCAATGAACTGTCCGGACGTCTGTTGTGCGATATCCTTCATGACGGACTTCAGCAGGTGATCCTGGGACATCTGAGCAAAGAAAATAATTACGCGGAACTTGCTTATGAAACAGTAAAACTGGAAGTCAGTTTCGGAGACAACCCCTATAAAGGGGAGGATATTCCCATGATGGTGGCAAAAAGAGATCAGATGTCGGAAATTATTACTTTATAGTTATGGAAAGGATTGACAGGAAATATTTATGGAGAAAATAGCAATTGTTACAGACAGCAACAGCGGTATTACACAGAAGGAAGCTGAAAAACTCGGGATCCGCGTGGTTTCTATGCCGTTTTTTATCAATGACGAACTGTTTTACGAGGATATTACTCTTACTCAGGATGAATTTTATCAGAGACTTGCGGAAGATGCGGATATTTCCACCTCTATGCCGTCGCCGGCCGATGTGATGGAACTGTGGGAAGAATTATTACAGGAATATGACAGGATCATCCATATCCCTATGTCCAGCGGACTCTCCGGAAGCTGTGAGACGGCCATGGCTCTGGCCGCAGAATTTGACGGAAGGGTTCTTGTGGTAGATAATCAGCGGATCTCTGTGACGCAGAGGCAGTCTGTTCTGGATGCTCTGGAAATGAGAGAGAAGGGCATGAACGCAGAGGAGATTGTAACTGTGCTGATGCGGGAAAAACTGGAAGCGAGTATCTACATTACCGTAGATACGCTGAAATACCTGAAAAAAGGCGGCCGGGTGACTCCTGCGGCAGCGGCTCTTGGTACAGTCCTGAACCTGAAGCCGGTTCTTACGATCCAGGGAGAAAAGCTGGATGCGTTTGCAAAGGTCAGAGGCTGGAAGGCTGCGAAGAAAACGATGCTGGACGCCATGGAAAAGGATCTGAAGGGACGTTTCGCAGGAAAAGAAGTGCATCTGGAGATTGCCCATACCTGTACGGATGAAGAAGTGGCGGAATGGGAAAAAGAGGTGGCGGAGCGTTTCCCGGGCTATGAGATCCATACAGACCGTCTTTCCTTAAGCGTGGCATGCCACATTGGCCCGGGAGCCATGGCTGTGGCATGCAGTAAGAAGATCGAGATCTGATGCTTTCAGACGCGGACGATCTGCTGGCAGTATTCGTTCACAAAAGGCATTTTGTATTTGTTTGTGATGACACTTTCATAAAGGTCAGAAGCAAACATGTCCTGACGCAGCATTTTCTGCGCGGTTTCAGAGAGCCCTTCTGTCTGCGTCAGTTTTGTAATAAGAGGAATCGAAGAGAAACGCTTGATCCGGGCCATTAACTTGGCTCCCTCTTTGCGGAACCCAAGGACCCGGGCGTACTGGCATCCTCCCGCCTCTTTATAAAGCGACAGATCAGCGGCTCTGATATCCAGGAGAATGTGGAGCATACACCGGCTGATCCGGGAGTAGGTAAGCTCCCTGGTTTTTAAAAGATCACAGAACTGGTCAAACGTAATGAAATCATTGGCGTGATTTACCATGCGGTTGGCCAGTTCTTCTGTCATATCCATGTATTCTTTCAATGATTCCCTTGTTTCGGTCAGCAGTTTATAACGGAATAACAGAGAAAAATCGCCGGTATAGACCGGATAGCGTACCCGGTGTGTCTCTTCCAGGGTGCGGATGCATGCAGGAGGCACCTGGTCCTCCAGGCGGGTAAGGACTTCGGATAATTCCGGTTCGTCATAAGGCTTGTCGGAAGTCATATGAACCGAACTTCCGGCATAGGCAAGAAGCCTTCGGATGGCGGAAGCGGAGCTGTAGCCTTCCTTCAGATCTTTGTCGTGGTAACCGGAGACTTTTCGCTTGATCGTATAGGCGCCGATGGGGCTTTTCCGCCGGTACAGCGCTTTGATGTATTCGATCCCCAGGATATTATTGGGCTGTTCCAGGATTTCGTCCAGGGACGGGTCCTGCAGGTAGGACTTTAATGCCGCCTGCCTGGCAAGGGGGAAGGAGAGGCCGCTTTTTAGATTCGCCTGAAGAAAGGAACGGTATTCCTCCGGCTCATCCGCAGTAATATGGGCGATCTTTTCCAGAAGATAGTAGTCGCCGCATTCACTTCCAAAGCAGATACAGTCGATGCATCCAAGCTGTTCCAGCAGGGAAACCGCTCCTTCGGCAAAATATTCGGCGCTTCCGCAGGCATAGCATACCGGAAGCTCCAGAACCAGGGGGACGCCGGCCTCCAGGGCAACTTCCGCGCGCAGATGTTTGGGCATGATGGCGGGGGCTCCCCGCTGCACGTAATTGCCGCTCATCACGACAATGGCCGTGTCTGCTCCTGTGACCTCCAGTGCTTTTTCAATATGATATAAATGACCGTTGTGAAAGGGGTTGTATTCTGTGATCAGACCAACGATTTTCATAAGATTCTCCTACTATTAGTATTGTATATCTTTTTGAAATTGATTATACTATAGAAAGGCACGGCTTGCAATCATACGGGAAGGAGGATGCATCATGAGTGAAAACGACAGCAAAATGCGCGAAAAGCTGACAGAAGAGCGGATTCTGGAAATGCTGGAACGCAAGCAGTATAAAGAACTCAAAGAAGAACTGGAAAATAACATGTATCCCGTAGATCTGGCGGATATTCTGGAAGAATTTGACCAGAAGCACATGGTCATGGTATTCCGGCTTCTTGCAAAAGAAGAGGCTGCAGAAACCTTCACGTATATGAACAGCGACATGCGTGAGATCCTGATCGGCGCCCTGACCGATTCCGAGCTGGAAGAGGTCATGGAAGAGATGTATCTGGATGATACCGTAGACGTGCTGGAAGAAATGCCGGCTAATGTGGTAGACAGGCTCCTTCTGGCAACAGATGAAGAGAAGCGGACACAGATCAACCAGCTTCTGCAGTATCCGGAAGACAGCGCCGGAAGCGTGATGAACGTGGATTACATTGCTGTCCGCAAGGAAATGACGGTGGCTGAGGCTATCCTGAAGATCCGTCAGGTAGGTCTTAACAAAGAAACCATCTACACCTGCTATGTGACAGAAAAGCGTAAGCTGATCGGATATGTGGATGTCAAAGAACTTCTGACGACCAGTGAATCGAAACTCATTGAAGAGATCATGGAGACCAATCTTCTGTATGCGCATACCACGGACGATCAGGAAGATGTGGTCCGGATGATCACAAAATACGGGTTGATCGCCCTTCCGATCCTGGATCATGAGAACTGTATGGTGGGCATCGTTACGGTAGACGACGCGATGGACGTTATGCAGGAAGAAACGACGGAAGATATCAGCATCATGGCCGGTGTGGCTCCCAATGAGGATTCTTATTTTGAGACCACTGTTCTGGAGCATGTAAAGAGCAGGCTTCCCTGGCTGTTATTCCTTATGCTTTCCGCAACCATTACCCAGATGATCATGAACAGTTATGAATCCGCCCTTGCGGTGATGCCACAGCTTGCGGGATTTATTCCCATGCTGACGGGTACGGGGGGAAACTGTGGATCGCAGAGTTCCACTCTGGTGATCCGCGGCCTTGCGGTAGAAGAGATTGAATTTGCGGATCTTCCGAAAGTGATCTGGAAAGAGGTCCGGGTGGCTGTCTGTATCAGTCTGGTGCTGGCGGTAGTGAACGGGATCCGCATCCTGATCATGGGACAGGGAGACGTCATGGTTGCGCTGACGATCGGACTGACCATGGCGTGTACGGTTGTGATCGCCAAGGTAGTTGGATGTACCCTGCCTCTGTGTGCGAAAAAAGTCGGACTGGATCCGGCCATCATGGCTACACCTCTGATTTCCACGTTAGTAGACATCAGCACCATCAGTGTATATTTCGCAATCGTCAGCAAAGCATTTCAACTGTGATATTTTCCATTTTGTACCGAAAAATAGACATAAGTTTCCAATAAGAGACCTTGTTTGCAAGGTCTCTTTGTATTATAATTAATATATTGAGAATCTTAGGAAAGGAGTCTATTGAACATGGGATTCATAGATGAGATCAAAGCAAAAGCAAAAACATCCAAAAAGACGATCGTTCTTCCGGAAACAGAGGATATCCGGACTTACGAGGCGGCAGAGGCGGTTTTAAAAGAAGGAACTGCCAATCTGATCCTGATCGGAAGCGAAGAGGAGATTGCCAAAAATAAAGGGGATTTTGACATCAGCGGCGCTACGATCGTTGATCCGGCAACCTACGAAAAGACCGAAGCCTATATTGCCAAACTGGTAGAGTTAAGACAGAAGAAGGGCATGACTGAGGAGCAGGCAAGAGAACTTCTCCTGACAAACTATCTGTATTACGGCGTCATGATGGTAAAGATGAAAGACGCAGACGGTATGGTTTCCGGCGCCTGCCACTCCACAGCAGACACCTTAAGACCCTGCCTGCAGATCCTGAAGACAAAGCCTGGCACCAAGCTGGTCAGCGCATTCTTTGTAATCGTTGTACCGGATTGTGATATGGGAGCTGACGGAACCTTCGTATTTGCAGATTCCGGTCTGGAGCAGAATCCGGATCCGGAGAAGCTTGCAGCTATCGCTCTTTCTTCCGCAGATTCTTTCCGTCTGTTGACAGGAAAAGAGCCGGTTGTGGCTATGCTTTCCCACTCTACCAAGGGAAGCGCAAAACACCCGGATGTAGACAAAGTCGTAGAAGCGACCCGCATCGCAAAAGAAAACGCGCCGGAAGGCCTTCTGCTGGACGGGGAATTCCAGCTTGACGCGGCCATCGTACCGGAAGTAGGCGCATCCAAAGCACCGGGAAGCCCGGTTGCAGGAAAGGCAAATGTTCTGGTATTCCCGGATCTGGATGCCGGAAATATCGGATACAAACTGGCACAGAGACTGGCAAAGGCCGAAGCATACGGACCTCTGACCCAGGGTATCGCAGCGCCGGTGAACGACCTGTCCCGCGGCTGCAGTGCAAAAGATATCGAAGGTGTGGTAGCAATTACAGCTGTACAGTGTATGGCAAATGATTAATATTATAGAGAGGTAAAAAGAAATGAATGTATTAGTAATCAATTGTGGAAGCTCATCTTTAAAATTCCAGCTCATCGACTCTGAGTCTGAGAATGTACTGGCAAAAGGACTTTGCGAGAGAATCGGGATTGACGGAAGCCTGACTTATCAGCCGGCAGGCGGAGAAAAGGTTAAATCCGAAAAAGCGATGCCTACACATACCGAGGCGATCCAGTTCGTGATCGACGCTCTGACAGATTCCGAGACCGGCGTGGTAAAGAGCCTTTCCGAGATCGGTGCAGTCGGACACCGCGTGGTACACGGCGGAGAAAAATTTGCAAGCTCTGTAGTGATCAATGACGAGGTGCTGGCCGGCATCGAAGCATGCAGCGATCTGGCTCCGCTTCACAATCCTGCCAACCTGATCGGTATCCGCGCCTGCCAGAAGCTGATGCCCGGTACACCGATGGTAGCTGTATTTGATACCGCTTTCCATCAGACCATGCCGGAAAAGGCATATTTATACGGACTGCCGTATGAGTATTATGAGAAATATGCAGTAAGACGTTACGGCTTCCATGGTACAAGCCACAGCTTCGTTTCCAAACACGCGGCAGATTTCCTGGGACTGGATCTTAACAATTCCAAGATCATCGTTGCACACCTTGGAAACGGCGCATCCATCAGCGCTGTACTGAACGGCAAATGCGTAGACACATCCATGGGTCTGACACCACTGGAAGGTCTGGTTATGGGAACCCGTTCCGGCGATATGGATCCGGCTATCATGGAATATATCGCAAAGAAGGAAGATCTGGATATCGCAGGCGTGATGAACGTCCTCAACAAAAAATCCGGTGTATACGGACTGTCCAAGAATCTGTCCAGCGACTTCCGTGACCTGGAAGAGGCAATGGAGAACGGCAACAAATATGCAGCAGCAGCTCTGGAAGTGTTCTGCTACCGCGTAGCAAAATACATCGGCTCCTATGTGGCAGCCATGAACGGCGTAGATGCGATCGCATTTACCGCAGGAATCGGTGAGAACGCCGGAATCGTGCGCGAGAAAGTTCTTGCCTACCTGGGATACCTGGGAATCACATTGGATGCGGAAGCCAACAAAAAGCGCGGCGAAGACTTTGTGATCTCCACAGCAGATTCCAAAGTAAAAGTTGCTGTGATCCCGACCAACGAAGAACTGGCGATCGCAAGAGAGACAGTAGCGCTGGTATAACATAGGATTGGTATCTGTCAGCTGTAAAACCATACCAGATTTTGTGTAAATTCGGGTTTTTTAGGGTTGACAATCCGTTATTGCATGATATAATAGTTTAGGTGTGAATAGGAGTATTATTATGATATTAGACCTATCCAGCGTTTTGTCTGAACCACACCGTCCGATTGACACATCGGTGCCTGTAGAGATGGATGTTTTTCAATCCGCTCAGGGCAGCTTTCCGTTAAAGGAAAAATCAGAGTTACATCTTCTGATCGAATACGAAAAAGAACGGAAGCTTCAGATCAGCGGGAAAGCAGAGGTGACGGCAGTTATTCCTTGCGACCGGTGCCTGAAAGATGTGGAAGTCAGGATTCCCCTCGATTTTACAAAGAAGATCAGTGTGGATCCGGAAGAGACGGAAGACTCAGATGAACTAGACGAAACAAATTATATTGACGGATGCAGTTTGGATGTGGAACAACTGGTCCGCAACGAACTGTTAGTAGGGTGGCCGACGAAAGTTCTGTGCAGTGATGACTGTAAAGGCATCTGCAGCGTATGTGGTCAGAATTTGAATGAAGGGACCTGTGACTGTGAAGACACAAGTCTTGACCCCAGAATGTCAGCGATCCGCGATGTTTTTAAGAATTTTAAGGAGGTGTAACCCATGTCAATCTGCCCAAAGAATAAATCTTCCAAAGCAAGAAGAGACAAAAGAAGAGCAAACTGGAAGATGAGCGCACCGAACCTGGTGAGATGCAGCAAGTGCGGCGAGCTTATGATGCCTCACAGAGTCTGCAAAGCTTGTGGCTCTTATAACAAAAAAGAAATCATTCCTCAGGATTAATTAGAAGCTATAGAGGAAAAGACTTAGATCAGGAAGAAGTCCACTGATGGATTTCTTCCTGATTTTTTTATTTGGGACGTAGACCTTTGCAAAAGGTCTACGTCCCAAATTACGTTTTGCCCTGTACCTATTTGAAATTTACCCTGTACCTGATCGTCAAATATCTTGACAGCAAATATATATCGAATTACAATATATATAACATTACAATATATTTGCTGGAAAAGAGGTGAATTTGAATGACAGGTATAAAAGCAAATGCTTCAGGAAACAGTGCAATGCTTATTTTGAAATTGCTTTCCGAAAAAGATATGTATGGATATGAGATGATTGAAACACTTGCAAATCGTTCGAATAATGTGTTTGAAATGAAGGTGGGTACGCTTTATCCAATCTTGCATAGTATGGTTCAATCCGGGTATCTTACGGTTTATAGTGAGGAAGCGAATGGAAAACTTCGGAAATATTATCACTTAACAGAGAAGGGTCAAAAATATTTAGAAAAAGTAATTAAGGAGTGGAAGCTTTACACGGACACGGTATATGGGCTGATAGGAGGCTGATCGGATGACGGAAGAGAAGTACTTGAAGAAATTAACTAAATATATTCATGATCCGGAAATCAGAAAAGAGATTCAAGATGAATATAGAGCACATATACATGACTGCAAACAGGCATTGATTTGCGGTGGAATGACGGAGAATGAGGCGGAAGCGGAGGCTGTTCGTCAAATGGGAGATCCGGTTTTGGCAGGCAGAAAAATGGATCAGATATACCGGTCTAACATAGACTGGAAAATGGCCGTATGGTTTGTCTGTTGTGCTTTGCTTATTGGCGGACTGAAAGTGTCAGTTGTCATTTACTATCAGAAAGATCTGGATAACGAAACTTATAATCTTATTATGATGGTAACCGGAATCGCATTCTTGGTTTGGGGGCTTTTCTGGTCAGCTGTAGAGAAATGTAATAATTATGAGCTATTTTATGTATGGGCAGAAGATTGGGGCGGAGCAGGAACCGGGCTTGTGAACAGCGGGGTACAGCTGGCTATGGGAGTTGCCTTTTTGTCTACGGATTTTCAGACGCTTTTTGTACTTATTCTCATTGTGGAAATGGTACAAATGCTGGAACGGTTTCTTATCGTAAGGGCGCAATCAAAGAAAGAGGAAAAATTAATGTGGGAACATGGCGTTGCGCGGACAGACATTCTGCCTTATAAAGGGCTGGCGGTCATAGAAGGTAAAAAAATGCGTGTCCGCACTATTTCGGGTAACATTCCCAAGGGAAGAGATATTGTTGTGATCGGCTTGCGGGGATTTCGTCCAATTGTGATGTCTGCAGATTAATTAACACTGCAGGAGGGAATCATATGAATAAAAAAAGGGCATTAAAAATGGTGTGTATCATTCTTCTTTTTCTTGTGGCCGGGATGCTTTTGTTTCCGTGGCTGAGGATCGGGAAAGACTGGTACACCCTTTTTGCATTTTATCGATCTGTCTTTTTCGAAGATCAGTTAAGAGAATTTGTAAAGATTACTGCTTCCGCATATTTTATCCCGGTTTTTCTTGTCTTTGGTCTGGCGGCAGGAATTGGCGCGGGTGTAAAGGCAGTCCTTATGTTGTTTCACCGTTCCTGCAGGATAGTTACGGGTCTGATTTATGGAGCGGAACTGGTCTATATTGCAACCATGTTTTCTTTTGGAGGATACATGCCAAGTCCGGCGGCGCTCCTTTCGTCATTATTGATCTTTACAGAATTTATGGTTGAAAAGTATGCGCAGGAATACGAGGATTTTACGAAAGAGTGGGAGTTTCAGCGCAAGAAGGAAGCGGCAGAAAAGGCGGAACGTAAAAAGAGACTTTCCTTTCCGGGGAAATATGATGTCCAACTGCTGAGAATTATGTGGAGAGAGACAAGGCATCAAAAGAGAGCTCTATTTCTGATCTGTGCAGGGAACAGCGCGTTATTGGGAATTATGCTGTTCCTTTTTGCAATGAAAACAACGCTTGGAAAAGGGTATGGCATAACGGACGAATTGCCTTCACAGGGGTTGAATGGAATATTATCGGATGCAGTCTTCATGGTTGTCCTGATTTATCTTTTTTATCAGGCGATTACCATTTTTTATTATATTGACAGACTTAGGGAACGGCAAAGGATGTTATGGGTACTGGGCGCCAGAGAAAAAGCCAAAATGATGATACAGGGGCTGGAATATGGCTTGATGGTCCTTTGTTCTTTATTAGTCGGCACAGGGATCGGAACAGGAGTCTATGGCGGTACAGCCGTGATCCTTAATGAACAGTTTCACTGGAAGTTACCGTCTGGTATCCCCCTGGAAATCTATTTTCTGGTAATGCTTTTCTTCTTGCTGATGTCCGGATCAGCGATCTTTGTCACGAATGATAGTTTGAAAGGCGCAGGAAAAAGAAATGTAAAATGGATTCCAGGAAGGAGAATGGCGGCTTTTTTAGGACTCCTTGCTGTAACGGGGCTGATATATTATGTTATCAGTTATGGACAGAGAAGAAATGCGGAGAGTATCTATTCCTTACTAATCGGGATTGCGGGAAGTAATGTTTTATTCATCGTTGCATTTTACTGTTGGAAAAGAAATGTATACAAAGACCGTTCGGAAACATTTAGTCAGATTATGGAAAAGATCCCTCTGCAAAGCGGATTCCTGAAAAATATTGGTGCAAAAGCAGCGTTATTTTTTGTCCATTTTGTATTTCTTGCTGTGCTTTCAATTAAAATGGCAGGAGTTCTTGCGGCGCCGCCGGCTGAGAAACTGTATCCCTATGATTATGTCTGTATAGCATATCCGGAGGATACTCCTCTTTTTGAAGAACTAAAAAAGAATCAGCTGGCTGAGGTTTTGAACTTTCCTATGACCAGAGTGACAACGGTGCAGGGAGAAGCAACAGACTGGATAGACGTGGCGAACAATTATTATATGAGTGTGATCTGGCCGCAAGGACAGCATATTGGCATATCACAGACCACCTACCAGAAACTTTGCAGAGAAATCAAAGTGGCGCCCAAAGAGTTTTCTTTAGAGAAGGAACAGATACATATTGTATATCAACAGGATCTTTCCGTAAAGGCCCATCCTCTGGACTGGTTTATGGATCGAAAAAAACCATATATTCGTATCGGTCAGCCTCTAAGATATTATGACTATCATTTCCGGGAACAGGAATATCCGCCAAGACAGGTGAAAAGCGAAGAGCGAGCCATATTAACAGGTGTGTTTCAAGGCGGTTTTCAGGAAAATCTGGTGGTTTTTTCAGACTCTTATTTTAATAGTATCAGACGGGAAGAAGGGCCCTCTGAACTTGTTTTGCTCCGGGTAAAAGAAGAAGCACGCAAACAGGTTGAAGAAAAACTGTCAGTTTTTGCAGAAAATCATAAATCAGATTCTTCCTGGTCAAGATTAATACAACCATATTACAGTAAAAATACTAAGGTAGACGATGTGGAATCCGAACGCATATTGATCATGGCTGCATTGTTCATGGAAACGGTTATGTTGTTGATGAGTCTTTTTCTGATTCAAACGATCAAGCTGGAATTTGAAAAAGAGGAACGTAAAAAGCGGCGTACATTATTATTTCATCTTGGGATCCGCAGAAGTGAAGAAATCAAGAACTGCCGGAAAGAATACAGAAGACAGTTTTTCGATCCGCTTATACATGCATATATCCTGGCATCTTTGATTGCGGTACTGACCTGTTATCTCCGGGATATGAGCAGGAGTGAAGGACAAAGATTTGTATTGATCCTAATATTGATATGGGGAATATATCTGGCTGTTTATCTGCTTATATATCGGACGAAAAGGAGGGAGTCCATATGGAAATCCAATTAAAAAATATTACAAAAACATATGACGGGGAAGTTTTGAAAGGAATCAGTCTTACAATTTGCCAGGGAGATTATATTTCTATAACCGGAAGATCCGGAAGCGGAAAAACAACCCTCCTTAAAATCATCGGACTATTGGAACAGCCTACAGAAGGAGAAGTTATCATCGACGGAATAAAGAGTGCGGATCTGTGGAAGGACGAATTAGCAGATATACGTAGACAAAAAATAGGATTTATTTTTCAAGATTACTTTCTTTTGGAGAATCTGTCCGCATTGGACAACATCCTGCTTCCGGGACTGCTGGAAAAACAAGAAGGGAGCCGGGTAAAAAGCAGAGCATACGAATTAAGCCAGTATCTTGAAATAGAAGAAAAGCTTCTGAAAAAATATCCAAAAGAACTTTCCGGCGGAGAAAAGCAAAGAATAGCAATCGTAAGAGCTTTGATGAATGATCCGGATATTCTTCTGGCCGATGAACCAACAGGGAATCTGGACGAAAAAAACCAGGAAAAAGTTCAATCTATTTTGAAAAGATTACATGAAAAAGAAAGAAAAACAATACTGTTAGTGACGCATGACATGGAATTCGCAAAAACAAGTAAAAAACATTACAATCTGATAAATGGAAAACTTGTAACGGGTACACCCTGAAATTCAATTTGGGACACCCTGAAATGGAAATGGGGACGTAGACCTTTGCAAAAGGTCTACGTCCCCATTTCCATGTTTCACTATTGATTTTTACCCCAATGTTTAGTAGAATTATCCTTGAAGTTGCTAGGAGGATGAAAAATGGCAGAGATTACAAAGGTCGCTTTGGATGCGATGGGCGGAGATAATGCTCCTGCCGAGATTGTCAAGGGCGCGGTAGATGCCCTGTCAAGAGAGAAGAGTCTGTATCTGTTCCTGGTTGGCCGGGAAGATGCTGTAAAAAGTGAATTGAGTAAATATGATTATGACAAGGAACGTCTGGAGATTGTTCCGGCTTCTGAAGTGATCGAGATGGCAGAGCCGCCGGTGAACGCGATCCGGAGAAAGAAGGATTCCTCGATTGTGGTAGGAATGAAGCTGGTGAGAGAAGGAAAGGCGGATGCCTTTGTGTCGGCCGGAAGTACCGGAGCTGTCCTGGTGGGCGGCCAGGTGATCGTAGGCCGGATCAAAGGTGTGGAGCGTCCGCCGCTTGCTCCGCTGTTCCCGACGGAAAACGGGGTATCGCTTTTGATCGACTGTGGAGCCAATGTGGATGCCAGACCTTCCCACCTGGTTCAGTTTGCCAAGATGGGATCCATCTACATGGAGCATGTGGTAGGTGTGAAAGACCCTAAGGTAGGCATTGTGAATATCGGCGCAGAAGAGGAAAAGGGAAATGCGCTGGTAAAGGAAACCTTCCCGCTTCTCAAGGCAGAGAAAAGTATTCACTTTATCGGAAGCGTGGAAGCAAGGGATATTCCCAGAGGAACGGCGGATGTGATCGTCTGCGAGGCCTTTGCGGGAAATATTATCCTGAAGCTGTTTGAAGGCGTAGGCAAAACGCTGATCAGCGAAGTGAAAAAGGGCATGATGTCAAGTTTCAGAAGCAAGATTGGCGCTCTTTTAGTAAAACCGGCGCTGAAAAGCACGCTGAAAAAATTTGACACTGCGGAATACGGCGGAGCGCCTCTTCTTGGTCTGAACGGTCTGGTCGTCAAGACCCACGGCAGTTCCAAGGCAAAGGAGATCAGTAATACCATTGTACAGTGTGTAACCTTTAAGAAGCAGAAGATCAATGAAAAGATCAGAGAAAGTATTCAAGCGGAAGCTGCCGCTGAAGAATAGAAAATAAGAAAAAGGAGAATGAGGTATGGAATTTGAAAAGTTAAAAGAAATTATTGCTGACGTGTTGAATGTTGAGGCTGATGACATTACAGAGGACACAAAATTTGTTGATGATCTGGGCGCGGATTCACTGGATATTTTCCAGATCATTATGGGGATAGAAGAAACCTTTGATATTGAAATTGATAACGATGAAGCTGAGAAGATCGTCACAGTCGGAGACGCTGTAGAGCAGATCAAAAAGGCGACAAATAACTAAGTGATAAGGAGTGAAAAAGCCCTGCCGGGCTTTTTCATTTTATGAGGCATTATTATGGATCAGAAACTAAAACAGTTAGAAGAAAAGATCGGATACGCCTTCCATGACAGGAGTCTTCTGAAGAAAGCCATGATGCACAGCTCTTATATTAATGAAAAGCAGCTTCCCAAACATGAGTGTAACGAGCGGCTGGAATTCCTCGGAGACGCGGTGCTGGAACTGGTATCCAGTGAATTTTTATTTCACGCCCACCCGGACATGCCGGAAGGGGAACTGACTAAGACCAGGGCAAGCATGGTATGCGAACCCTCTCTTGCGTTCTGTGCCAGAGAATTAAAACTTGGAGAGTATCTGCTTCTGGGAAAAGGAGAAGACGCCACAGGCGGAAGACAGAGAGATTCTGTCACCTCTGACGCCATGGAAGCGCTGATCGGCGCCATTTATCTGGATGGTGGTTTTGCTAATGCAAAAGAATTTATCCACAGATTTGTACTGAACGATCTGGAACACCGGAAACTCTTTTTTGATAGCAAGACTATCCTTCAGGAAATCGTGCAGGCTCATTTCAGGGAGCATATCCAGTATGAACTGGTAAATGAAGAAGGGCCGGATCACAACAAATCCTTTGAGGTCGCTGTGTATATCGGCAGAGACTGCCTGGGCACAGGAAAAGGCAGGACCAAAAAAGCAGCGGAACAGGAAGCGGCATACCGGAGCATCTTAAAGCTGCATCAAGAAAATATAAAGTAGGTGGGGTATGTATCTAAAAAGTATTGAAGTACAAGGGTTTAAATCATTTGCCCATAAGATCAAATTTGATTTCCATAACGGGATTACCGGTATTGTGGGACCAAACGGCAGTGGAAAAAGCAACGTGGCCGATGCCGTGCGCTGGGTGCTGGGCGAGCAGAGAGTCAAGCAGCTAAGAGGCGGGAGCATGCAGGACGTGATCTTTTCCGGAACCGAGAACCGAAAGCCCTTAAGTTATGCATCTGTAGCGATCACGCTTGACAATTCGGATCACCAGCTGCCCATTGACTACGAAGAGGTTACGGTGGCAAGAAAGCTGTACCGCTCCGGAGAAAGCGAGTACCTGATCAATGGCGCGGCCTGCAGATTAAAAGATGTTAATGAATTATTTTACGATACCGGTATCGGAAAAGAGGGGTATTCGATCATCGGACAGGGTCAGATTGACCGGATCTTAAGCGGAAAGCCGGAGGAAAGACGGGAATTATTCGACGAAGCTGCCGGAATCGTGAAATTCAAGCGCAGGAAAAATACTTCTCTGAAAAAACTGGAAGAAGAGCGCCAGAATCTTCTTCGTGTCAGCGATATCCTGGCCGAACTGGAAAAGCAGGCCGGACCTCTGGAGAAGCAGGCGGAGACTGCCAGAGAATATCTGAAGAAAAAAGAAGAACTTAAGACGTATGATATCAATATGTTTCTTCTGGAGACCGAACGGATCCAGGAGCAGATCGCTGATATCGAAGAGAAGTTAACAAATACCCGGGCGGAGCTTGGCGAGGCCGGACAGCAGTACGACGCTATGAAAGCGGAGTACGATGCGGTAGAAGAACAGATGGACAATATTGACGCTTCCATCGAAAAGGCCAAGAGCCAGCTCAATGAGACGAGCCTCTTAAAGCAGCAGCTGGAAAATCAGATCGAGCTCTTAAAAGAGCAGATCCACAGCGCACACATGAATGATGCCCATTATGACCAGCGGGCGCAGACGGTTCTTGCAGAACTTGAGAACCGGGAGAAAAGCCGTCAGGAACTTTTGCAGGAGCAGGAAGAGATCGACGCGCAGATGAACCGTCAGAAAACGCTGGAAGATGAGGCGGGTGCGGCTCTTCTGGAGGTGCAGTCAAGGATCGCGGATCTTTCGGCGGAAATTGAACAGCATCAGAATGAAGTGATGGAAGTTTTAAGCAGCCGGGCGTCTACAAAGGCGAAGATTCAAAAATACGATACCATGCTGGAGCAGATCCAGGTACGAAAGGCCAGAATGCATCAGCAGATCCTGGAAGCCGGAAGCGAGTACGGACAGCAGAAAGAAAAGCAGGAAGAATATCTTGCGGAACTGGAACGCATATCAGAACAGATCCGGGAACTGACTCAGGAAAATGCGACTTACGAGGAAAAGATCGAAAAGATCCAGAAGATATTGGCAAAACAGACGGAGCAGTTCCGGATCGGCCAGACCGCATATCACAGGGAGCAGTCCAGGCTGGAATCCTTAAAAAATATTACGGAACGATACGACGGATATGGAAACAGTATCCGGAAGGTCATGGATCATAAAGAAAAAGAGAAGGGTCTTCTCGGCGTTGTGGCTGATATCATCAAAGTTGACAAACAGTATGAGATCGCCGTAGAGACCGCGCTTGGCGGAAGCATCCAGAATATTGTGACAGAGGATGAAGAGACTGCGAAGCGGATGATCCAGTTCTTAAAGAAGAATAAATTCGGCCGGGCCACGTTCCTTCCGCTGACCAGTATCCGGCAGGGGGCAGGCATCAGCCAGCAGGCTGCGTTAAAAGAGCCTGGAGTCGTCGGAACGGCCAATACGCTTGCCAGGGCAGATGCAAAGTATCAGAAGCTTACAGACTATCTTCTGGGCAGAACCCTGGTGGTAGACCACATTGATCACGCGTCCGCGATCGCCAGAAAATATCACCAGTCGATCCGGATCGTTACTCTGGAAGGGGAACTGATCAATCCCGGCGGGTCCATGACAGGCGGAGCATTTAAAAATTCCAGCAATCTCTTAAGCAGACGCCGGGAGATCGAAGAATTTGAGAAGACAGTCCGTCAGCTGAAAAAAGAAATGGACGAACTGGAAGAGCAGTCCGAACAGCTTCGGAAAGAACGGACCGGATATTATGAAAAGACGGATGAGATCGCAGAAAAACTCCGGAAAGCCTATGTCATCCAGAATACGGCCAAGATGAACGCTGATCAGGCGGCGTCCAGGATGCAGAGCGCAAAGAGCCAGGCAGAAAGCACCCAGAAAGAGGCCGATGAACTGGATGCGCAGATCACAGACATCATGGACAATCAGGAGTCTATTACTGTTGAACTGGATACGTCAGAAAACCTGGAGAAAGAGCTGACCACGCAGATTGAAGAAATGCAGAAAAAGCTGGAGACAGAGCAGCAGCTGGAAACCAGGAGACAAAAAGCTACGGAAGAGATCCATCTAAGTTATGCAGCTCTGGAGCAGAAATATGCGTTCCTGGCAGAAAATCTGAACCGTATCGAAGAGGAAAGCAACAAATTCCGGCAGGAACTTTCCCAGCTGGAAGAAAACAGAGGGGAAAATTCCGGAGAGATTGAAGAAAAGGAACGTCAGATCAGCGAGCTTCGCCAGACCATAGAGGATTCCGGCGAATTGTTTGCAGAGATCCGGCAGGAGATTGAAAAATACAAAAAGAACAGAGAAGAACTGACGCTGAAACACAAGTCATTTCTGGAGAACCGGGAGACCTTATCCAAACACATGTCTTCTCTTGATAAGGAAATCTTCCGTCTGGAAAGCCAGAAAGAATCAGGCGAGTCGGCTTCAGAAAAGCAGATCAACTATATGTGGGAAGAATATGAGATCACCTACAACCACGCCAAAGAGTTGAGAGATCCGAATCTCACAGATCTGTCTAAAATGAAAAAACGGATCCAGGAACTCAAAAGTGAGATCCGCGGACTTGGAAACGTAAATGTAAATGCTATTGAAGAATACAAGAGTGTTTCCGAACGATATGAATTCCTGAAGGGACAGCATGCCGATCTGGTGGAGGCAGAAGCCACGCTGGTACAGATCATCGAAGAACTGGATACCGCCATGCGGAAACAATTCAAAGAACAGTTCGCGCGGATCGCAAGTGAGTTTGATACCGTATTTAAAGAATTGTTCGGAGGCGGAAAAGGAACGCTGGAACTGATGGAGGATGAGGATATCCTGGAAGCGGGAATCCGTATCATCGCGCAGCCGCCGGGCAAGAAGCTGCAGAATATGATGCAGTTATCCGGCGGTGAGAAAGCACTGACCGCGATCTCGCTGTTGTTTGCCATCCAGAACCTGAAGCCGTCGCCGTTTTGTCTCCTGGATGAGATCGAAGCGGCCCTGGATGATAACAATGTGGGCAGATTTGCAAAATACCTGCATAAACTGACAAAGAACACGCAGTTTATTGTGATCACCCACAGAAGGGGCACTATGACAGCTGCAGACAGGCTTTATGGTATCACCATGCAGGAAAAGGGCGTGTCCACCCAGGTTTCCGTAAGTCTTCTGGAAGACCAGCTGGATCAGTAAAGGAGGAAGGATATGGCAGATTTTTTTAAACGTCTGGTTTCCGGACTTAGTAAAACAAGAGATAATATTGTATCCGGGATGGACAGCATTTTTCACGGCTTTACAAAGATAGATGAAGATTTCTACGAAGAGCTGGAAGAAGTGCTGATCATGGGCGACCTGGGAGTACAGGCTACGTATGATATCCTGGAAGATTTAAGGGAAAAAGTAAAAGAACGCCACATCAAGGAGCCTCTGGAATGCCGGCAGCTTCTGATCGACAGCATCAAAGAGCAGATGGATGTAGGAGAGACGGCATACGAGTTTGAGGAGAAAACCTCGGTTGTCATGGTGATCGGCGTCAACGGTGTGGGAAAAACGACCACCATTGGAAAACTGGCCGGAAAACTGCGGGCCCAGGGGAAAAAGGTAGTGCTGGCTGCGGCAGATACCTTCCGGGCGGCTGCAGGCGAACAGTTGAAAGAGTGGGCGAACCGCGCGCAGGCAGAACTGATCGGCGGACAGGAAGGCTCCGATCCGGCGGCAGTTGTCTATGACGCCGTTGCAGCGGCAAAGGCCAGACATGCAGACGTGCTTTTATGCGATACGGCCGGAAGACTTCATAACAAGAAGAACCTGATGGAAGAGCTGAAGAAGATGAACCGGATCATTGACAGGGAATTTCCGGAGGCTTTCCGGGAAACATTAGTAGTCCTGGATGCTACCACGGGTCAGAACGCGCTGCAGCAGGCGAAGGAATTTAACGAAGTGGCAGATATTACCGGCATCATCCTGACAAAAATGGACGGTACAGCCAAAGGCGGGATCGCTGTTGCGATCCAGGCAGAGCTTGGGATACCGGTAAAATATATCGGAGTAGGAGAAACCATTGACGACCTGCAAAAATTCGATGCAGATACTTTTGTAAATGCACTGTTTACTGCAGAATAATCAACAAAAGAAGGAGGAATGGAAATGCTGACACTGGAAAAATTTGAACGGGCAAGCGAACTGGTAAAAGAGGTGACTTCACCGACCAAACTGGTCTACAGCGAATATTTAAGCGAACAGACAGGCGGACGGGTTTATTTAAAACCGGAGAATATGCAGCATACCGGCGCGTATAAGATCCGTGGAGCTTATTACAAGATCAGTACGCTGACGCCGGAAGAACGGGAAAAGGGTCTGGTAGCCGCTTCCGCAGGCAACCATGCCCAGGGCGTTGCTTTTGCGGCGCAGAAATTCGGCTGCAAAGCCACCATCGTAATGCCGACAGTTACTCCGCTGATCAAAGTGAACCGCACCAAGAGCTATGGAGCAGAAGTGGTCCTTCACGGAGACGTCTACGATGACGCCTGCGCATATGCGCTGGATCTGGCCGAAAAAGAAGGCTGTACCTTTGTGCATCCTTTTGACGACCTGGATATCGCAACCGGACAGGGAACGATTGCTATGGAGATCGTCCAGGAACTTCCGACAGTGGACTATATCCTGGTGCCCATTGGCGGCGGCGGACTGGTGACCGGAGTGGCTACACTTGCGAAAATGCTCAATCCCAAGATCCAGGTGATCGGGGTAGAACCTGCGGCTGCGGCCAGTATGACGGCTGCTCTGGAAAACGGCGGACCGGTGACCCTTGACAGCGCCAACACGATCGCAGACGGTACTGCCGTAAAACGGGTAGGCGACAAGATCTTCCCCTATGTTCAGGAAAATCTGGACGCGGTTCTGACTGTGGAAGACGACGAACTGATCGGCGCATTCCTTGATATGGTGGAAAACCACAAAATGATCGTAGAGAATTCCGGACTTCTGACAGTTGCCGCTTTGAGACAGCTGGATCTGAAGGGGAAAAAGGCCGTATCCATCTTAAGCGGCGGCAACATGGATGTGATCACCATGTCCTCCATCGTACAGCACGGTCTGATCCAGAGAGACCGGATCTTCTCTGTATCTGTGCTGCTTCCGGATAAACCGGGCGAGCTGGTACGGGTTGCACAGACTATTGCCGATGCACAGGGAAATGTAATCAAGCTGGATCATAATCAGTTTGTCAGCACCAACCGCAATGCTGCAGTGGAACTTCGGATCACCATGGAAGCTTTTGGAACCGAGCATAAACATGAGATCATGAAGGCGCTGGAAGATCAGAACTTCCGTCCAAGAGAAGTCGGAGCAAAATTATATTAAGGAGAAGATAGAGATGACTAAAATTAAGATGACCACGCCCATCGTAGAGATGGACGGAGACGAGATGACCCGGATCCTCTGGAAGATGATCAAAGAACATCTGCTGGAACCTTTTATTGAGCTGAATACCGAGTATTATGATCTTGGACTGGAACACCGCAATGAGACGGATGATCAGGTGACCATTGATTCCGCAAATGCCACAAAAAAATATAAGGTGGCGGTGAAGTGCGCTACGATTACCCCCAATGCCGCCCGTATGAGCGAGTATGATCTGAAAGAAATGTGGAAAAGCCCCAACGGCACCATCCGTGCCATCCTGGACGGCACAGTGTTCCGTGCGCCGATCGTGGTAAAAGGTATTGAACCCTGTGTGAAAAACTGGAAAAAGCCGATTACGATCGCAAGACATGCGTACGGAGACGTTTATAAAGGGACTGAGATGAAAGTTCCGGGAGCCGGAAAAGTGGAGCTGGTCTATACAGGCGCAGACGGAACAGAAGAAAGAGAACTGGTCCATACCTTTGACGGCCCGGGGATCGTTCAGGGCATGCACAATGTCAATGCATCCATAGAAAGTTTTGCAAGAAGTTGTTTCAATTATGCGCTGGACACAAAGCAGGATCTGTGGTTTGCAACCAAGGATACCATTTCGAAAAAGTATGACCATACGTTTAAAGATATTTTCCAGGAAATCTACGATGCGGAGTACAAAGAAGCGTTTGAGAAGGCCGGGATCACCTATTTCTACACGCTGATCGATGATGCGGTGGCGCGGGTGATGAAGTCCGAAGGCGGCTATATCTGGGCCTGCAAAAACTATGACGGAGATGTGATGAGCGATATGGTGTCTTCCGCATTCGGATCCCTTGCCATGATGACCTCCGTTCTGGTATCTCCGGAAGGATACTATGAATATGAGGCTGCCCATGGCACGGTGCAGCGTCACTATTACAAACATCTGGCAGGAGAGGAGACCTCTACCAATTCCGTGGCTACGATCTTTGCATGGACAGGGGCGCTCCGTAAACGAGGAGAACTGGATGGAAACTCTGAACTGATGGAGTTCGCGGACCGGCTGGAGCAGGCGACGATCGATACCATTGAGGAAGGCAGTATGACAAAAGATCTGGCTCTGATCACGACCATCCCGAATCCAACCGTGCTCAATAGCGAAGATTTTATCAAAGAAATTGCAAAGAAGTTATCTTAAGAAAGAAGGAGGAGCAGGCAATTAAGCCAGCTCCTCCCATTTTTCGTAAAGCGCTTCCAGTTCTTCTGCAATCTGTGCTTTTTCTGCAGCCAGTTCCTGGCATCTCACAGAGTTGGTAAATACTTCCTCCTGCGTCATCAATGTATCGATAGCTGCGTCCCGTTCCTCCAGCTTAGTGATCCGGTCTTCAGTCTTTTTCAGTTCGTTCTGCCGTTTACGCTCCCTGGCCTGGGCTTCCTTTTGTTCTTTCCAGTCCAGCTTGGAAGCAGTAGGTTCCTCCTGGGCAGGAGAGGATTTGGAAGAAGCAGAAGCGTCAATGCCGTAGGCCAATGTCAGTTCCTCTTTTTTCTCCAGATAATAATCATAGTTTCCAATATAATTTACAAAAGTCTGTCCGGTCAGTTCCAGGATGCGGGTAGCAGTCTGATTGATAAAATACCGGTCGTGAGAGACATAGAGAATTGTGCCGGTATAATCGTTCAACGCCTTTTCCAGGATTTCCTTGGACACGATATCCAGATGGTTGGTGGGCTCGTCCAGGATCAGGAAATTCGCCTCTGAGAGCATCAGCTTTGCAAGGGAGACCCGTCCCCGTTCACCGCCGCTCAGATCCCCGATCCGTTTAAACACATCGTCCCCGGTAAAAAGAAAAGCGGCAAGGATGCTGCGGATCCGGGTGTTGGTAAGGGAAGGATAATCATCAGAGATTTCTTCAAAAATGGTTTTATCCATATGAAGGACATGATGCTCCTGGTCGTAATACCCGATCTGCACGTTGGTTCCCAGTGAAAAGGTTCCGGTATCTGCGGGAACCACCTGATTTAAGATCTTCAGAAGGGTTGTCTTTCCTGTGCCGTTATCACCGATCACAGCCACATGTTCACCGCGTTTGATCTCAAAGTTCGCATCAGTAAACAGTGTCTGTCCGGGAAAGGATTTGCTTAAATGTTCCACGGACAGGACATCATTTCCGCTGACAATGGCCGGTTCCAGAGTGAGATGGATCTCGGTATTCATCTCTACAGGTTTTTCCACCCGCTCCATCTTATCCAGCATTTTCACCCGGCTTTCCGCCCTGCGGATTGATTTTTCCCGGTTAAAAGAACGGAGCTTTTCAATGACTGCCTCCTGATGGCGAATCTCCTGCTGCTGATTCAGATATTCTTTCAGTCTGGCCTCACGGATCTGCTGCTTTTTCACTGCGTAATCACTGTAGTTTCCAAGGTAAGTGGTAAGGGTGCCTTGTTCAATCTCCAGGACCTTTGTGACCACCCGGTTTAAAAAGTACCGGTCGTGGGATACGATCAGTACCGCGCCGTGGTAGTTCATCAGATACGTTTCCAGCCAGGCGATGGAATTTAAGTCCAGATGGTTGGTGGGCTCATCCAGAAGCAGGATATCCGGTCTGGTGAGAAGAAGCTTGCCCAGGGATACACGGGTTTTCTGTCCGCCGGACAAGGTGTCTACTTTTTTGGAAAATTCTTCCTCATCAAAACCAAGTCCCTTTAAAACGCCGGCGATCTCGCTTTCGTATGCATATCCGTTTTCCCGTTCGAACGCGGCGGTGAGCCGGGTATAGGTGTCAAGTCTGGCCGAAAGAGCGTCGCCGGAAAGAGACTTTAATTCCTGTTCGATACTGCGGATCTGCTGCTCCATGGCGATCACATCCGCTTTGGCGAGGCGGACCTCTTCATAGATGGTATTGCCGCTTTGCATTTCCTGATGCTGCGCCAGATAGCCAAGGGTCTTGCCCCTGGTCAGAACAATATCGCCTCCGTCAGAAGGCAGTTCTCCTGCGATCATCTTAAGAAGCGTGGATTTTCCTGCGCCGTTCGATCCGATCAGCGCGGCTTTTTCATGATCTTCAATATGAAAAGAACCGTCCCGGATAATGACGTGTTCTCCAAAAGATTTATTGATTTTATGACAGGCTAGTATCATAATTTCCTCCTTCATGCGTACGTTTTCATTATATCGAAAATAAGACAAAATACAACTAAAAGTTTGACTTTATAAATACAATTCTATATAATAATTTGTGAGATTAAACAACATGGAAGGTGAAGGCAAGTGGAAGACAGAGGAATTTCCAGGGCAGTGATCAGAAGACTGCCAAGATATTATAGATATTTGGGGGAATTACTGGAAAATGGCGTGGAACGGATCTCCTCCGGCGACTTAAGCAAGCGGATGAAGGTCACGGCTTCTCAGATCCGTCAGGATCTGAATAATTTCGGCGGTTTCGGACAGCAGGGATATGGGTATAATGTAAAATATCTGTACACCGAGATCGGTAAGATCCTGGGACTGGAAGAAGACCATAATATCATCATTATCGGCGCCGGTAATCTTGGGCAGGCGCTGGCTAATTATACGGCATTTGAGAAGCGCGGGTTTATCCTGAAAGGAATCTTTGATGTGAATCCGCGGCTTCAGGGCGTGTCTATCCGCGGCGTGCCGGTGCGTATGATGGATGAACTCAAGACATTTATCCAGAATAATGATGTGGAGATCGGTGTGCTCACGATTCCCAAGGAAAAAGCGATCGAGGTGGCAAATCTGCTGGTAGACAACGGCGTGCGCGCGATCTGGAATTTCGCACATACAGATTTAAACCTGCCGGATAATGTGATCGTGGAAAATGTTCACCTGTCAGAGAGCCTGATGCAGTTATCCTATAACATCAGCCGCTATAAAGAAGAGCATAAATAGGTTGGATAAAAGCGTGTAACGGCAGCCATATTTCCGATGGCCTGCCGCTACACGCTCTTTTATATCAGATCAGGGGAACGGGCGGGAAGAAGCCCGCATATAACAGCTAAAGGGAGGTCTTTCGTGGATTATATATTAAGCGGGAAACAGATGAGCCGGGCGGACCGGTATACCATAGAGACACTGGGTGTGCCGTCTCTTAATTTGATGGAGCGGGCTGCCGAAGGCTGTGTGCAGGTAATGACAGAAAAGAATCTTGATCTTTCAGCGCCCTGCGTGGTCTGCGGTTCCGGAAATAACGGAGGGGATGGTTTTGCCATTGCAAGGATCCTTTTGAAACAGGGATATCAGCCGGTGGTCTGTATGGTTGGGAACAAGGATCACTGTTCGAAGGAAACCGAAACCCAGATGACTGCTCTTACAGACCGGGGCGTCCGGATCCTTGACGGGTATGTGCCCGGGAAGTACAGCATTGTCATTGACGCGGTATTCGGCGTAGGGTTGAACCGGGAGATCACAGGGACTTATCAGGATGTGATCCGTCAGATGAATGCCTCTTCGGGACTTAAATTCGCCGTGGATGTGCCTTCCGGAATCTCTGCGGACTCCGGAACGGTTCTTGGCACGGCGTTCCGGGCAGATATCACGGTGACTTTTCAGAAAAAGAAAACCGGGCTTATGCTTTCTCCGGGAAGATCTTATGCAGGAAGTGTGATCCCATGGAAGATCGGGATTTCGACTGATCCGGTCTGCCATGAAGGCATCTATCTGATGGACCGGAAGGATTATCAGGCGATGCTGCCTGTCCGCTCCGAAGATTCTCACAAGGGAACTTTTGGGAAACTCCTGATTATCGCGGGCAGCAAGGGAATGTCCGGCGCCGCATATCTAAATGCCATGGCCGCTTATTTAACCGGAGCCGGCCTGGTGCAGATCTATACAGAGGAGACGAACCGGGAGATCCTGCAGACCCTGGCGCCGGAAGCGATCGTCAGTACGTACCGGTCGTATGAGCAGCAAAAGCTTCTGGAACTGTTATCCTGGGCGGACGCGGTCTGTATCGGATCCGGGATCGGCACCTCGGAAGTGTCGGCAAAGATCCTGAAATCGACGCTGGAGAAAGGAAAGGGTCCCTTTGTTATTGATGCCGACGGGCTGAATCTTCTGGCTGAACATCCGGAATACCAGGAGTTCCTGGCAGGTAAAACAGCGATTCTGACCCCGCACATGAAAGAAATGTCAAGACTTCTCGGAAGCAGCATTTCAGAGTTGCAGAAAAACAGGGTGGACGTTTTAAGAAGCTTTACCGAGAACCATGCCGTTACCTGCATCTTAAAAGATGCCAGGACGCTGATCGGAATTCCCGGATTTGGACTGGTACTCAATACCACGGGAAATGCCGCAATGGCAAAGGGCGGTTCCGGGGACGTGCTGGCCGGGATCCTTGCCGGACTTCTGGTACAGCAAAAAGACAGTAAAAGCGCTGCCTGCCTGGGAACTTATCTCCACGGCAGATGCGGCGATCTGGCAAGAGAAGAAAAAGGACCTTACAGTGTGCTGGCAAGAGATCTGCTGGAGCATATAGGACCGGCTTTTGGGGAACTCATAGAATATTGTTCCAAAGAAAAGGAGGAGTGGATATGAACAAATACACAAGAGTCTGTGCAAAGATTGATCTGGATGCGATCGAGTATAACATGGAAATGATGAAGAAAAACATCCAGGACGGCACAAAGATTATGGCAGTGTTGAAAGCAGACGGTTACGGACACGGAGCCGTTCAGATCGCCGGACTTCTGGAGGATAAAGACTATATCTGGGGCTATGCCACGGCGACGTTGGATGAAGCAATGGCCATCAGAAAAAAAGGGATTGAAAAGCCCATCCTGGTTCTTGGGACCGTATTTCCGGATCAGTGGGGAGCCGTGATCGAGCATGAGATCCGTATGACCCTGTACAGGGAAGAGGTTACCAGGACAGTATCAGATCTTGCATGCCGTATGGATAAGGATGTTCATATCCATGTAAAGATCGACACCGGCATGTCCAGGATCGGTCTTCCCGTGAATGAAGAAAGTGTGGAGAATATTGTCCGGATGAGCGAGATGCCTCACATCAAAATGGAAGGTCTTTTCACACATTTTGCAAAAGCAGACGAGACGGATAAGACCTTTACGAAAAAGCAGCTTTCCCAGTATCTCTGGATGAAAGAGAAGCTGGCGGAAAGAGGTGTTACCTTCCCCTATTATCATTGTTCAAACAGCGCCGGTATCATCGACGTGCCGGAGGCGAACATGGATCTGGTAAGAGCGGGGATCTCTACTTACGGACTCTATCCTTCCGAAGAGGTCAACAAGGAAAACGTGCCGTTACGGCCGGCGCTGGAACTGATCAGTCACACTGCCCATGTAAAATGGGTGGAGGAAGGCACGCCGGTCAGCTATGGCGGAACGTATATTACAGACCGTCCGACCAGACTGGCCACGATCCCTGTGGGATATGGCGATGGATATCCCCGCAGTCTTTCGAACAAAGGCTATGTGCTGATCCGGGGACAGAAAGCTCCGATCCGGGGACGGATCTGCATGGATCAGATGATGGTGGATGTAACAGATATCCCGGATGCGGATTATGGAGACCGGGTAGTGCTGATCGGCCGCGACGGGGATGAATTTCTCCCTGTGGAGACACTGAGCGATCTGTCGGGAAGATTTAACTATGAATTTGTCTGCGATCTGGGAAAACGGATCCCGCGGGAATTTATCCGTCATGGAGAAGTCGTGGAACAGATGGACTGGTTTTAGAAAAACCCCGCGCTCTTACGGCGCTTTGGAATACTTCCGAAAAAGATGGAAATACTAATCTTATCTTTTAGTAAGTGGAGTGTGAAGAAAGTGCAGGTAAGACGTGGAGATATCTATTATGCAGATTTAAGTCCTGTGGTGGGGTCAGAACAAGGAGGGATCCGTCCGGTCCTGGTTATTCAGAATAATATAGGGAACCGGCACAGTCCCACTATTATCTGCGCCGCCATTACATCACGGATGAACAAGGCAAAACTGCCGACCCACGTGGAGATCGACGCCGGCAGATACCAGATCGTTAAAAATTCGGTGGTGCTGCTGGAACAGGTGCGCACCATAGATAAGCAGCGGCTGAAGGATATGGTCTGCCATCTTGACAAAGAAATTATGGAGAAAGTTGATGAAGCTTTAAGGGTCAGCCTGGAGCTTCATACATAGCAAAGGAGTAAACAAGCAGATTATGGAAGAGGGTAGTTTATTTCAGCGGATGAAAAATATTTTCCAGGTGGAAGATGAGAAGCTGGACGAAGGGATGCAGAAAGAAGCGGCGGTATTGATCCGCAACATTTTCCGGTATATGGATAAAGACGCCAAAGATATTATGACACACCGGAAAAATATAGCCGCCATAGACGAGGAGGAACTTCTGGAGGATGCCCTGCATTTTATGCTGGAGGAGAATTATTCCAGATTCCCCATTTATCATGAAGATATTGATGAGATCACCGGATTTTTGCATCTGCGGGAAGCAGTCAGCTGTTATCTGAACGAAAACTTAAGAAAGGTTCCCGTAAAGGATCTGACCGATTACATACGTCCGGCGTATTTTGTGCCGGAGAGCAAAAGTATTGATACGCTATTTAAAAAAATGCAGGCGGAAAAGATCCACATTGTGGTTGTGCTGGATGAATACGGACAGACCTCCGGACTGGTGGCAATGGAAGATATTCTGGAAGAGATCGTGGGAAATATCCTGGACGAATATGACGAGGAGGAACAGATGGTGGCAAAGCTGGCCGACGGAAGTTACGCGGCCGATGGCATGACCGATCTGGAAGATCTGGGGGATCTTTTAAATATTCCTTTTGAGAAAGACGAGTATGAGACGCTGAACGGATTCCTGGTCGATAAACTGGACCGCATCCCGCAGGAGGACGAATCCTGTGAAGTAGAGTACGAAGGATATCTTTTCACCGTTTTATCTGTGGATAATAACATCATCCAGAGAGTTAAGATTGAAAAACAGCAAAAAGAGTGATAGAATAGGAAAAGTGTGAAAAGATAAGATACGAAGAGAGGGAAAGGTAGAAATGTCAGGACATTCAAAATTTGCGAATATTAAGCACAAAAAAGAAAAAAATGACGCAGCAAAAGGAAAAATCTTTACCAAGATCGGAAAAGAGCTGGCAGTTGCGGTAAAAGAAGGCGGAAGTTCTGATCCGGCTAACAACAGCAGACTGCGTGACGTGATCGCAAAGGCAAAAGCCAACAACATGCCCAACGACACGATCGAAAGAAATATCAAACGGGCAGAGGGCGACGCGAATGCGGCAAATTACGAATATATTACTTACGAAGGATACGGCCCCAACGGAACAGCGATCATTGTAGAGACGCTGACAGATAACAAGAACCGGACCGCTTCCAACGTAAAGAACGCATTTACCAAGGGAAACGGCAATGTGGGAACTCCCGGATGCGTTTCCTTTATGTTCGATAAAAAAGGACAGATCATTATTGACAAAGAAGAGTACGAAGGAGATGCGGACGAACTTATGATGCAGGCTCTGGACGCAGGCGCAGAAGATTTTGCCGAGGAAGAGGACAGTTATGAGATCCTGACTTCCCCGGAGGATTTCAGTGCTGTGCGCATCGCGCTGGAGGAGGCAGGACTTCCGATGGCGTCTGCAGAAGTGACGATGATCCCGCAGACCTATGTGGAACTTACCGATGAGAAGGATATCGCCTCCATCCAGAAAACACTGGATATGCTGGACGATGATGACGACGTCCAGAACGTATATCATAACTGGGAGGAATAAATGGCCCATGGAAGAACTGAAGCAAGAACTGGAACAGTTATTTGATGAAATGATACATAAGATCCAGTTGTTCAAAAAGAAGACATACAGTCCGGCATTTCTGGAGGCATATCAGGATCACAGGAACCTGTTCTCCAGGATCAGCGCCGCCTGTTCCGGGGAAAAAGCGATTCCGTCCTCTGAACTGGCAGAAGTGATTCCGGAGTATGCGTATCAGAAAATGCAGAAGTTCTCCAGACGCGACAGAGAAAAGTTTGCGCTGAATTTTAATCTTACAATGGTGGCCTATATTGTGCCGCTGTTTATGTATACGAGAGACCCTGTCTGCGAAAAGCTGGCAGAGGACATGGCTCTTTCCTGGAATCAAAAACAGGTGACAAAAATGGAGATCCGAGTATCTACTTACGAAAAGATTGCCGCGGGATTTAAGAAAAGCTGGTTTTCTTTTGGCAGATCTTCAGATAAATAAGAATAACATCATACAAGGAGGAAACATCTATGAGCGATTATAGAAGAGAAACGAAATGTGTCCAGAGCGGATATGAACCAAAGAACGGAGAACCCAGAGTCCTTCCGATCTATCAGAGCACTACCTTTAAGTACAGTTCCAGCGAGCAGATGGGAAGACTTTTCGACCTGGAGGAATCCGGATACTTCTATACCAGACTCCAGAATCCCACCAATGATGCCGTAGCTGCAAAGATCTGTGATCTGGAAGGCGGTTATGCTGCAATGCTTACTTCTTCCGGACAGGCGGCCAGCTTTTATGCCATCATGAATATTGCCGCTGCCGGCGATCATATTGTATGCGCGTCCGCTTTATACGGCGGTACCTACAACCTGTATGCTCATACAATCAAGAAAATGGGAATTGACGCGACCTTTGTTGATCCGGACTGTACGGCAGAGGAACTGGACGCTGCATTCCGGGAAAATACCAAGGCTGTCTTTGGCGAGACGATCGCAAATCCTGCACTTGTGGTCCTGGATATTGAAAAATTCGCACATGCGGCTCATAAGCACGGCGTACCGCTTATTATCGATAATACGTTCGCTACTCCGATCAACTGCCGTCCATTTGAATGGGGCGCTGATATCGTGACGCATTCTACAACAAAGTATATGGACGGACACGCAACCTGCGTAGGCGGCGCGATCGTGGACAGCGGTAATTTTGACTGGGAGGCCCATGCAGATAAATTCCCGGGACTTACGACTCCGGATGAGACCTATCACGGGATCGTTTACACGCAGAAATTCGGCAAAGGCGCTTATATCACCAAAGCCACCGCACAGTTGATGCGTGATCTTGGCTCCATTCAGGCTCCGCAGAACGCATTTCTTCTGAATCTGGGCCTTGAGACGCTGCATCTTCGTATGGAACGTCACTGTTCCAATGCAAAGAAGGCGGCGGAATATCTGAAGAATCATGAGAAGGTCGCATGGGTAGAGTGCCCGTCCCTTCCGGGAGACAAGTATTATGACCTGGCGCAGAAGTACATGCCGGACGGCACCTGCGGTGTGATCACGTTTGGCCTGAAGGGCGGAAGAAATGCCGCTGTACGTATGATGGACAGCTTAAAGCTGATAGCGATCGTAACACACGTAGCGGACGCAAGAAGCTGCGTTCTTCATCCGGCCAGCCATACCCACCGCCAGATGAACGATCAGGAACTGATCGAGGCAGGCGTTCAGCCGGATCTGATCCGTTTCAGCGTAGGAATCGAGAATATTGACGATATTATCGCTGATCTGGAGCAGGCATTGAAAGAAGTATAAAATATTACAAACACCTCCATACTAAGAGAAAGTATGGAGGTGTTTTTATGGGAAATGAAGCAGATAAGCAGGAGCAGATCAAAGAGACCGGAAGTCTGGACCTGAAAGGAGATCAGGGGCGGGGAAGGATCCGGCTTCTGACGATCATCGGGGAAATCGAGGGTCATGAGACCCTTTCCGGAAATACAAAAGCCACAAAATACGAGCATCTTCTCCCGATGCTTGCAGAACTGGAAGACAGCGACGAGATTGACGGGCTTTTGATCCTGCTGAACACACTGGGAGGAGATATTGAGGCCGGACTGTCCATTGCAGAAATGATCGCCTCTTTAACGAAGCCTACGGTATCCCTGGTCCTTGGGGGAAGTCATTCGATCGGAGGGCCTCTGGCGGTCGCAGCCAGATATTCTTTTATTGTACCAAGCGGCACGATGATCATCCATCCGGTACGCTCGAACGGAATGTTTATCGGCGTGACACAGAGCCTGCGCAATATGATCCGCACCCAGGACCGGATCACCCGTTTTCTGGCAGAACATTCCAGGATCTCGCAGAGCAGGATCGAAGAACTGATGCTGAATCCCACGGAACTGGTCAAAGATGTGGGGACCCTTCTGGAGGGCAGGGACGCGGTCCGTGAAGGACTGATCGATGAAGTCGGCGGACTGGGGGATGCTTTGCATAAACTGCACGAAATGATCCGGGAAGAGCGGGAGAAAAAGTGTAAAAATATGTAATGACAGGCTTTCTGAAAAATGATATACTAATATATAGTATTGTCAATTAGTAAGGGGGAGCTTATGTATGGCTTCTAGATCAAAAAAGAAGGGAAGCAAAAAGACATCCGGACGGAAACAAACTCAAAGTTTCCTGAAAGATGAGATTCTTATCTGGCTGACACTGGCTGTCAGTATTTTGATGTTAGTCAGCCTTTTCGGATTCGGAGGATTTATAGGGGGGACATTTTCCGATATCCTGTTTCTTGTATTCGGGCTGGCTGCTTATGTGATTCCGTTTTTATTATTCGGCGGAGTCACATTTCTTGTGTCTAACCGTGAAAACAGACAGGCTTATATCAAGACGGGGGCCTGGATCCTGCTGCTGATCCTTGCCTGCACGTTCCTGGAACTGGTAGATAAAAAAGGCGGGTTCTTGGGACAGGGACTTGCCGGCGTATTAACTCCGGCCATTGGAACGGCCGGTACATATGTGGCAGTGATCATACTGATGATCATCTGCATGGTGATCATTACGGGCAAGTCCGCGCTGAAAGGGGTAAAGAGTCAGAGCGGCAAGGCTTATGATAAAGCAAAACGTGACGCCGCCAGGCTGAAGGAACGTACCCAGGCGATTAGGACCGATGAGATCCGAAGAAGGGCCGGGGAGATTCAGGACAAAAAGAGTCAGAAACGAAGAGACCGTCATGTAGAAGGCGTATCCTTTGATACGACGTTAAAGAAAAAATCGCCGGAGATCCGGGAGTTAAGCGCAGAGCCGGAGGATACCCAGGCGCCTGTATTCCCGATCCACAGAGGAGAAGACGACGCACGTACAGTAATCCCGGATTACCCGGAGGAAGCAAAAGTTCCGGAATCTTCAGGAGAAACCGGTGAGCCGGAGATGGTAAGAGAAAGCCGTCCGGGAAAGAAAAAAATGAACGCAGAAGAGATTGCCAGCGAAACAAACGCTGTTGCGGCCGCTGCAAAGAATCAGACAGAAAAGAAAGCAAAAGCCTACCGGTATCCGCCGATCTCCCTGTTAAAACGGGGCGCAAAGCATAGCGGGGAATCGGATGCATCCCTGCGGGAAACGGCGATGAAGCTGCAGCAGACCCTGCAGAACTTTGGCGTGCAGGTAACAGTGACCAATGTCAGCTGCGGACCTTCTGTCACCCGGTATGAACTGCAGCCGGAGATGGGAGTAAAGGTCAGTAAGATCGTAGGACTTGCCGATGACATTAAACTGAACCTGGCCGCCGCAGATATCCGGATCGAAGCCCCGATCCCGGGAAAAGCAGCGGTGGGTATCGAAGTTCCCAACAAGGAGAACTCTCCGGTAATGCTGCGGGATCTTCTGGAGTCTTCTGAGTTTAAGAACAGTGTCTCCAAGGTTTCCTTTGCCGTGGGAAAAGATATCGGCGGAAAAGTTGTAGTGTCTGATATCGCGAAGATGCCCCATGTGCTGATCGCCGGAGCCACAGGATCCGGTAAATCTGTATGTATCAATACACTGATCATGAGTATTTTATACAAAGCTTCTCCAGAAGAGGTGAAGTTGATCATGATCGATCCCAAGGTGGTGGAATTAAGCGTTTACAATGGGATTCCACATCTGATGATCCCTGTAGTGACAGATCCGAAAAAGGCTGCCGGCGCCCTCAACTGGGCCGTGGCAGAAATGACAAGAAGATACCAGGCATTTGCAGAGTATCATGTCCGTGACATGAAAGGCTATAATGAGAAAGTCCGTGTGATGCCTGCAGGAGAGGACGGGCAGACGCCTGCTCTGATGCCCCAGATCGTGATCATCGTTGATGAGCTGGCGGATCTGATGATGGTAGCGCCAGGAGACGTGGAGGAGGCCATCTGCCGGCTTGCCCAGCTTGCGCGTGCCGCAGGCATCCATCTGGTACTGGCAACCCAGAGACCATCCGTTAACGTAATTACCGGCCTGATCAAGGCGAATATGCCGTCCAGGATCGCCTTTGCGGTATCTTCCGGCGTGGATTCCAGAACGATCATTGATATGAACGGCGCTGAAAAGCTGCTTGGTAAGGGAGATATGCTTTTTTATCCTTCCGGTTATCAGAAACCGGCCCGCGTACAGGGTTCCTTTGTAACAGACAAAGAAGTACAGAGCGTTGTGGAATACTTAAAGGATAATAACAGCGACGCCTCGTATGACGAGGAAATCGTACAGCACGTAAATACGGCTTCTGTCGGAGGCGGTACGATTGGCGGCGCAGCTTCCGAAGACGAAGAAAGAGACATCCATTTTGTAGATGCAGGACGACTGATCATAGAAAAAGAAAAGGCATCGATCGGAATGCTGCAGCGGTCCTTTAAGATCGGGTTCAACCGAGCGGCAAGGATCATGGATCAGCTTGCGGAAGCAGGCGTGGTAGGGCCGGAGGAAGGCACCAAACCGCGGAAGATCCTTATGACATCAGCTGAGTTTGAACAGTATGTAGAAGAAACATTGTAAGAAGAATCGACTATACGATCAGAAAAAATGTTGAAAATAGATGTTCGGGAGGAAATCGCAACATGAAATGTAGAAATTGCGGACATAAAATACCGGATGGAAAGTTATATTGTGAGTATTGCGGGGAAGCGGTTCAGATCGTTCCGGATTACAATCCGCTGGATGATATGCTGACTGCTCAGATCAAAGTCTCTCTGGACGATGAGGACACGGACGGATCCGGATCAAGGAGCCGGACCGGAACCAGACGAAGTAAGACAAAACGCGGCACAGCCGGACGCGGTACGGCCGGGAAAAAGGCAGGCGGACGTAATACCGGAACCGGTAAGGCGACAGGCCGCACAGGCAGAAATACCAGGCCTTTGTCTCCGGAGGAGGAGCGAAGCCGCAGACGTCAGCAGGCGGCGAGAAGAAAAGAGGCGCTTCGCAGGAAGAGAAGAAGGCTGCTTCTGATCATGGGCCTGATCCTGGTACTGATCGTTGCTGCTGTTTATCTTCTGTACAGCAATTCTTATGCAGGAGTGGTAGGAAAAGGAAATAAAGCGTTATCCTCCGGAAACTATACAGAAGCAAAAGAGGCATTTGAACGCGCCATCTCAAAAAATAAGGAAAAGCCGGAAGCCTATGCAGGTCTGTCCAAAACCTACATTGCCCAGGATGATCCGGATGCGGCGGAAGCCGTGTTCCTGACTGCACTGGAGGACCAGAACAATAATGCAGATCTATATGAAGCCTGTGTGGATTTTTATATGGATACCAAACAACAGGAAAAGATACCGGAACTTCTGAAGGACGCGGGAGATTCTGTCAGAAAGGCTCTGGGCGGATATATCATCGATGAGCCGGAGTTCAGCCTGGATCCGGAAGAAACCTTTGAAGACGTACAGGAACTGACTCTGACGGCAAGAAAAGGCGAGAAGATCTATTATACGACAGACGAGTCGGACCCGTCTGTTTCTTCTACGGAATATACGGAACCGATCCAGATCAGCGAAGGCGTTACCGTCATTACCGCGATCGCGGTAAATGGGGATGGTGTTCCCAGTCTTCCGGCCCGGAAAACCTATACGGTGGAACTGCCGATCGTAGACGCGCCTGCGGTATCTCCTTCTACCGGACAATATGAAGAGGCCCGGCAGATTGAGATCAAAGTGCCTGACGGATATGATGCGTATTACACTATGGACGAATCCGATCCGACCACAGCGTCCACCAAGTATACCGGTCCGGTTGAGATGCCGGAAGGCACCACTATTTTCAAAGCGATCCTGGTCAACGGGCAGGGACGTTCCAGTGGCATTACAACGCGCAATTACGAGCGGGTATCCGAATAATGTCACTTGATATTTTGCGCCAGATACATTATTATGAAAGAAGCATATAAACTAGATTTAGGAGGAAACAAGATGTACAAGATATTAAAAGCCGAAAAGCTGGCTGATATGATCTATCTTATGGATGTTGAAGCTCCTCGCGTAGCAAGGCATTGCATGCCCGGTCAGTTCGTGATCGTTAAGATGGATGAAAAAGGGGAACGTATTCCTTTGACGATCTGCGATTACGACAGAGAAGCCGGTACGATCACGATCGTATTCCAGACAGTGGGAGCATCTACACATAAGATGGCAACCTTAAAAGCAGGGGATTCTTTCCGCGACTTTACCGGTCCGCTGGGATGTCCTTCCGAACTGGTAGAGGAAGATCTGGATACGCTGAAAAAGAAAAAAATCCTGTTTGTCGGCGGCGGTGTCGGCGCGGCGCCTGTTTATCCACAGGTAAAGTGGATGCATGAGCACGGGATCGACGTGGATGTGATCATTGGATCCAAGACAAAGGATATGCTTCTGCTGGAAGAAGAAATGAAAGCAGTTGCCGGAAATTATTATCCCTGTACAGACGATGGTACATACGGACATGCAGGAATGGTTACTTCCATGATCGAAGAACTGCATGCACAGGGCAACCGGTATGATGTCTGTGTTGCCATTGGTCCTATGATCATGATGAAATTTGTCTGTCTTCTGACCAAAAAACTGGAGATCCCTACGATCGTCAGCATGAACCCGATCATGGTGGACGGAACCGGTATGTGCGGAGCCTGCCGGCTTCATGTGGGCGATGAGATCAAATTTGCCTGTGTAGACGGACCGGAATTCGACGGTCATCTGGTCAACTTTGACGAAGCAATGAAGAGACAGCAGATGTACAAGACCCAGGAGGGCCGTGCAATGCTGAAATTACAGGAAGGCGACACCCATCACGGCGGATGTGGCCATTGCGGAGGTGACAACTAATGGCTGATATGTTAAAAAGAGTTCCTGTAAGAGAGCAGGACGCAAAAGAAAGAGCGACAAACTTTGAAGAAGTATGTTACGGATATAATCAGGAAGAAGCCATGGAAGAGGCTTCCCGCTGCCTGAACTGTAAAAATGCCAAATGTATCCAGGGATGTCCGGTATCGATCAATATTCCCGGATTTATCGCAAAGATCAAGGATGGCGATATCGAAGGCGCTTATCATGTGATCAGTGAATCCTCTGCACTTCCGGCCATCTGCGGACGTGTATGTCCCCAGGAATCCCAGTGCGAATGCAAATGTATCCGCGGTATCAAGGGAGAACCGGTATCTATCGGTAAGCTGGAAAGATTTGTTGCTGACTATGCTCTGGAGCATGATATCAAACCGCAGAAAGCCGAGAAGACCAATGGACACAAGGTTGCGGTGATCGGTTCCGGCCCGTCTGGACTTACCTGTGCCGGCGATCTTGCAAAGCTTGGATACGAAGTTACAGTATTTGAAGCACTTCATGAACTGGGTGGCGTACTGGTATATGGTATTCCAGAGTTCCGTCTTCCCAAGGAGAAGGTTGTAAAGAAAGAGATTGAAAAGGTAAAAGAACTTGGCGTTAAATTTGAGACCAATGTAGTAATCGGAAAATCCACGACCATCGATCAACTGATGGAAGAGGAAGATTTTGAGGCTGTTTTCATTGGCTCAGGAGCCGGACTTCCTATGTTTATGGGAATCCCGGGAGAGACTGCCAACGGCGTGTTCTCTGCGAATGAGTATCTGACCAGAAGCAATCTGATGAAGGCTTTTGATGATTCCTATGATACACCGATCGCAGCCGGCAAAAAAGTTGCCGTAGTAGGCGGCGGAAATGTTGCCATGGATGCTGCAAGAACTGCACTTCGTCTTGGCGCAGAGGTACATATTGTATACCGCAGAAGTGAGGCTGAACTCCCCGCCAGAGTAGAAGAAGTACACCATGCTAAAGAAGAAGGCGTGATCTTTGATCTGCTTCGGAATCCGAAGGAGATCCTGGTAGATGAGAACGGCTGGGTAAAAGGCATGAAGGTGATCAAGATGGAACTTGGCGAACCGGATGCATCCGGCAGAAGACGTCCGGTAGAGATTCCGGGATCTGAGTATGAGATCGAGGTTGACACCGTGATCATGTCTCTTGGAACTTCCCCGAATCCGCTGATCGCTTCCACCACAAAAGGACTGGAGACCAACCGCAGAAAATGTATCGTGGCAGAAGAAGAGAACGGTCAGACTTCCAAGGCATGCGTATTTGCCGGCGGAGACGCGGTAACAGGAGCTGCTACAGTAATCCTGGCCATGGGCGCAGGAAAAGCAGGTGCAAAGGGAATCCACGAACTGTTATCTGCAAAATAAAGCATGAAATTGTTACGGTCAGATAAGATATAAGATGAACTGACCATGAACAGGGACGTATTCTTTTTAACAGGAAGCAAAAGTATGATGCAAAAGGAATACGTCCCTGTTTTGTTGTATATATGTAACTAGAATCATACATTGGAAAGGAAGCAGGAAATGAGACGTGAATCCAGATTATCAGTAACAGACGTCTGCTATATTGCCATTATGGCTGCCGTAACAGCAGTGCTGGCACAGATTGCGATCCCCATGCCCATGGGAGTCCCTATGACCATGCAGACCTTTGCCGTTACGCTTTGCGGGATTTTACTCGGATCCAGAAAAGGCGCCGTCTCCATGGTGATCTACCTGTTGATCGGCACCGCCGGGGTTCCGGTATTCTCTGCTTTTACAGGCGGGGTGCAGTGCCTTGTTGGACCCACAGGCGGATTCCTGGTGTCTTTTCCTGTTATGGCCTACCTGATCGGACTGGGTGTGGAATGGAAGAAGAAAGGCGCCTTTCTTATCTTTTTACTTCTGGGAACCGCGTTCAATTATGTGGCCGGAGTCCTGTTTTTTGTGGTGACGATGGACAGCACTGTCTGGGCAGCTCTGACGGCCTGCGTGCTTCCGTTTCTTCCCACGGCGGTACTGAAGGCAGTACTTGCTTCGATATTCGGGCTTCAACTCAGAAAACGGCTGCAGCCTTTCTTGCTGTATTAATAATAGTGGACAGAAGGAGAACCTGTTTATGGAACTGGCATTCGTAACGGCGCTTGGTGTAGGCGGCGCAACTATTATCGGAGTCCTGATCGGATTCTTATTTCAAAAAATTCCTCATGAATTCAATGATGTGATCCTTGGTTTTGCGGCCGGTATCATGTTTGCGGCTGCAGTCATCGGTCTGATCATCCCTTCTCTGGAAGAAGGCAATATCTGGGTGACACTGGCAGGAATCCTGGCAGGAGCCGTTTTCCTGAATCTTGCGGACTACCTGACTCCGCATCTGCATCATCTGACGGGAATGGATCAAGAGGCACATACGGGGAAACAGAGTCATATCAACAAAGTCATGTTGTTCGTCCTGGCGATTGCCATCCACAATCTGCCGGAGGGAATCGCGGCAGGAGTAGGCTTTGGAAATGAAAATATCGGAAACGCCATTACGGTGGCCGTCGGAATCGCTCTCCAGAATATTCCGGAAGGTATGGTGATCGTATCACCTTTGATCCTGGCAGGTGTTCCAAAACTCAGAGTTTTCTTCATTGCCAGTTTTACAGGCATCATTGAAGTCGTAGGCACCATAATCGGATTTGGCGCAGTCAGTATCGCAACGGCCATTCTTCCGTTTGCGCTTGCCTTTGCGGGCGGTACGATGGTCTATGTGGTCAGCGATGAGATGATCCCGGAGACACACAGCCATGGGTATGAGCGCCAGGCAACCTATGCATTGATCCTTGGCTTTATGACCATGCTTCTTATGGATCATTATATCGGCGGATAAGGGAGTAAGAGGAACAGATGAAGATCACACTGGTCACAGTAGGAAAAATCAAAGAAAAATATCTAAGAGACGCGATCCATGAGTACAGCAAACGGCTGAGCCGTTACTGTAAGCTGGAGATGATTGAGGTGGCGGACGAAAAAACTCCGGATCAGGCCAGCGAAACAGTGGAAGAGCAGATCCGGGATAAGGAAGGGGAACGGATCTTAAAATATCTCAAAGACGATATGTATGTAATCACGCTGGAGATCGCTGGAAAGATGCTTTCCTCAGAGGAACTGGCGGACAAGATAGAGAAACTGGGGATCCAGGGACACAGCAGCATCGCTTTTGTGATCGGCGGATCCATCGGACTTGGACGGGAAGTGCTGAAGCGGTCAGACTACAGCTTAAGTTTTTCAAAGATGACCTTTCCCCATCAGCTGATGCGGGTGATCCTGCTGGAGCAGGTGTACCGGAGCTACAGGATCATGAACGGGGAGCCGTATCATAAATAAGTGCGGTCTTTTCGCATTTGGGTGCGATATGGTTGAGAAATATTCATAAAAGAAAAGCCATACCAGAGGAAGTAGAGAGATAAATTTACTTACTTCGTGGATATGGCTTTTTTTCTTTTGTTAAACCAACAAGATAATCAATGCTGACATTATATAATTTTGAAAGTTGTATGAGCATATCTATCGGGATTTGACGGGTCCCTTTTTCATATCTACGGTAAACTTCTCGTTGGCATCCGAGATATTGTGCTACTTCAGCCTGTGTTTTATCGTTATCAATTCGTAAATCTTCTAACCGTTGAAATTTCATAATATCACCAAGTAAAAGCTATCATACAGTTGCATATAATATCTAAATATGCTATCATATGGTTGCATAGAAAGTGCGAAAGGAGAATGAAAATGGAGAAATATAAACAATTTGAAGAAAACAATCCAGATTTCGTTAATGCGGCTGAAAATGGAAATCTAAATGCTTGCTTTATGCTTTCATGCACATATCTAGGTATGAATGAAGAGATTGGAACAGATCTATTTAATGAACAAAGAGCGATATATTGGGCAGAAAAATGTCTAGCTTCTGGAACCGAAGAAGGCTTATGTTATTATGCAGAAGTGTTAAATATGGCTGGATATCTGAATCAAAAAATGGGATTTTTTGACAATAATGTATATGATTGCTATTTGAAGGCAAGAGACACGATTTTAAAATTGGAAAACAGCAGTATTGACTCCGATAGGTGGAAAAACATATATATGGAAATTGAGTTGAACCTAGGTTGGTTGTTAGTAAATAAGGAAAGTTATAATTATGACCCGGACGACGCAAAATCACATTTTTCTAATGTGTATAGTAT
>NZ_JACJLV010000020.1 GCF_016902415.1 Mordavella massiliensis
ATCTATATCCGTCCATTTTTGATCAATTACATACTGTGGTCCACCTTCTTGCGTAAAAATAACACACGCTGCTTTTTTATATATCCACTTTTCTCCGGCATACATCACTTTTGCGATTAGACTACTTCTTTTTATCCTACTTGAATAAGCAACGATTGCCTCCGGCCACAAATCTCGAACCTCACAAATACAGTGAATTTTCATTTTTTGTGCCAATTGTATACCCGCAACCAATGTCAACGGATGGACAGATGATGCAAGAATTATATCAGGTTTTCCATAATGCTTTATATATACATTTACTGTCTTTTTTATATTTCTATAAAAATCAATCATGTTCATGACACGTTGAATGCCATTTCCATCATAAGTACGTGCTTTGACAAATATAAATTCAATACTTTCTTTATTATCTTGCTGTTCAATATACAATTCATCACTTTCAAAATGTTTTGACTTTGTATCATCACTAACGACATTGGCACAAAACACTTTTACTTTCCAACCAGCTCTACTGAGATATTTGGCAAACCAATAATGTCGACCACTCTGGTCAAAAAACATGTGTCCAGCATAATGATTCATAATCCATATTGTTTTATTCTCCATGCTGTCCCCCTTTATAAATCAGTTTTTTTGAAGACTTCTTCACTTTCAAGAATAATAGGCTCAACATCTACATCTCGAAGGAAAATATATGGCTTCTCATAATGGTGGTACTGATCTCTTTCAACACGATCTGCATTTCCATCTTCCAAAATCTTAATTGTATCCTCAATCAGGTCAAAACCCACATGTGCCATAACACCTGCATACGCCATATGACGGATATTCACCTCAGTAACCTTCATATTTCCATAAACACTAATTTATAGGCTTCGTCATTTCCACAAGGATGATAAGTGTTCCAAAGCTGATCGCCGCCCGCGATAAAAATATGGTTGTCGCGGTCTTTATAATACATTTCCAATTCCGCTACGCTGCTAAAACATTTTTCTGAAAGTGTTTCGTATTTCGAAATAAAATTCTCAAATTTTTGTTTCCTGTTGGAATACGAGCCGTAATTTAAAGCCCGTCCAACAGCTGTTTTCAATTTATTCCTGCCAAGTTTATAATATCCAGGTCTATAATCAATAATCTCCGTGTCATACCCATTTATATCCAGAAAATGAGCCAAAGCATATGCCTGAAAAACGGAACCAAAATTATGTATATGATGAATCGTAATAATTGAACACTTCATATCAGTTACTTACACCTTTTTAAATAATCTTTACCTGCAGCAACCATTAGTTTAAAAGCTCTAAAAAAATCCATGTTATAGGATTTGTGGCGTCTTAAAGCATCCTGCAAACAGAGTAGTCTCCACCATCTTCTGGACAATGTACAGAATAATATTCCTTGATCTTTGACATACTTTTTATCATATCCATTGCTCCAACTGGACTCTCGCTCTTCCGTTAAAGTAGCAATATACTCTGGGACAGCATAAATCTTCAGTTTATTTTTTAAACAAGCATTTAAGAAGAGATTGTCCTCACCATGGCTATATTCTGTTCCACCTCCAAAGCACTGGTTAAAATAGATACCATGTTTTCTAATACTATCAAGGCGTATCGCAACTCTGGCAGTTCCATATCTCAGATAATTCAAATACCCAACTTTACTTTCCTTTGTAATCACTTTACGTGTGACTACGGGTTCTTTGAGATTGAACACAATTACATCAGCATCAGGATGCCTTTGAAAAGCATTTTCAATGATTTCTCCATAGTTATTCTCATAAACCATATCATCATCAGCAAAGAGACAAATATCAGCATCAGCTCTCATCAATGTATTATTCCTATTCAATCCAACGCCTCTCTCCGCAAAATTAAGATACTGTATCCTTTGAGTACCTATATTGAATGTCTCCACAGAATTAAAACCGCACTGGTTACCTATAATGGCATCTGTCTTAATATTCATCTTTTTAATAAGCGAATGATCGCTTTGATTCATTGCGGCCACCAGCACTTGAATTTTCATATTTACCTCACAACATACTTATGTTTTTTATAAAATCCGAAAAAGAGATTCCGCCCTGTGTTTATAATACTTCGTAATCTACCTTGTTTCTCTGCTTCTCTAAACAGCTTATAATGCCAACCAATCATCGTCTTTATACTGTTAGTACTTATACTGCCAACTCTGCCTTTACGATATTGCGCAAGACACTCGTCTAAGAGATAGCAATCAGCTTTTTCACATACTTTAAGCCACATGGCATAATCATTGTTTTTCTTAATATTGTCTATTTGGATCAATCCTATTTTTTCTGCATTATACATAACTGTTAAGCAACCAGGCCAGCAGTAATTATACATACCAGTCTTTGTTATTTTTCGCGGGCCTGTGACCTTCACGTCAGTCTGTATACTATCTACATCTATTTCTTCATAATTCGTGTAAGAAAAGGAATATCCATTATTTTTCATAAAGAAAAGCTGCCTTTCGAGTTTCTCTGGCATCCACAAATCATCACTGTCTAAAAAGGCTATCCATTTTCCCTTTGCCTCTTTCAACGCCCTATTTCTGGAAAAAGCTGCCCCACTATTAGTTTCGTTTTTGAGATAATGAATTCTTTTATCTACAAGGAAATAGCTAACAATCTCATCCGTATTGTCGTCTGAGAAATCATCCACAATAATCAATTCCCAGTTCTTATATGACTGTGCTAGTACGGACTTAATGGTTTCTGCTATATATTTCCCCGTATTATATGACGGCATGATGATTGAAACTAAATCGTCCATAATGCAACCTCTCCTATGGTTTCTCTCTTAGCGAACTAATCTATACCTCTTCATGTATTTGCTTTTATATACAGAACCACATCTTGTAAATCCGGCTCTTTCGATACCTTTTATGGATGGGATATTTGTTTCATCCACAATCATATAAAACAATGAAGTATCCTTACATTGCCTTCGGCATATTTCCGTCAGTACCTTTGGATAAATCCCCTGTCCTCGAAAAGATGAATATGTATAGCAAGGGCCTATTTCCAAATCATGTTTGCCCATAAACGGAAACTTAAAGCAGGCAGGAATAACATACGAGGTGATGAACTAAATTCTCCCCTTTTTGCACATAATAAATTTTTGCTTTTCCAAATGTTATAGTTTGAAAATACAATCGGATCAGAGCAGTTTTTAATCCGGTCTTTTCGCCTTTTAGAAAAAGCCCCCTAAGTGATGGTATAAATATCTTCAAGTCAAAATCACAATAATTTGCTATACTATTGACATCTGAAGAATCATACTTATACAAATGCATTACTCACTCACCGCCTCGCTCCGGTATAATTCTTCCATATAAAGGACTGAATTAATTTGATGCACAAAGCCAATGTCATCAAATCTATGTAATAGTTTTCTAAATGGATATAAAACTGTTATGATCCACTTGACTTTAGGATTATAAGCAATGTGGAGCTTACAGTAAGCTTTTCTGAAACCAAAATATTTCTCAAGATAATCCTGGAAATTGGTCTCATGGCTTATGCTCCTTGCTCCATCTAATATATAGAAATTACCAGTTTCTAATTTCTTAGAATTATTCGCTATCAATCCATATACGAGAGCTGCATTTATTTGCAGTTTCTCATAAGCGGGTTTTACTCTTTGAACTTGCAGTTCTGTATAAGTCTCGTATGTCGGAGCCTGCATAAAACCACACAATTCCCCTGTTTCTCGATAAAAAGCTCCAAAGCAAATCATTGTAGGATCAATAGATAGCTTCTGAGCCAATTCCTTTGCGTCACCATAAGTAAACTGTGGACGATATTTTGCTGGCCACGAAGCGAAGGCTTCAATAAAAATATCCAGCAATTCGTCAATATAATCTATCGGATTTATGACTCTAACGTCGAAATTCCTAATACCTTTATTGATTTTGTATCTGTAACTTGACTTAAGCGTAGTAATATCAAACGGCTCATCTTTTATCACATACCACCAGTTTGTTTCATACCCGCAATCAAATTCAGATGTCCATCGTGCAAACAGCGCTTTTTTATTATCTTTCCAGAATTTCTTATTTGGTTCAACATCAATCTCCTCGTGTGGAGCCGCCATCGGTATCATTGCATGATTGTAATACTTCCACTTCTTCATCCTGCTGACACCTCACAATTGAACTGTCTGCAGGATAAATAATTCTGCACGGTATTCCAACAGCGGTTGCCCCTTCTGGAATATCCTGGTTGACCAGTGTACATGCGCCAATCGTTGCGTGGGGATATATATGTACCCCCCCCCCGGTGATTTTTGGCGTTCTTACTTATAATACTTGCTCTCATCCCTATATAAACTCCATCATCTACTGTAATAGGAAGATGTTCTTGACCTTTTCCATGGCAAGCAAAAAAAGTTCCATACGAGATTGTTACGTTATTTCCTATTTTTAAAAGGTCGTAACACATATCGTCTAGATAGCATCTCATCCCAATGAAAGTACCTTTTCCTATTTTAAATCCACACAGCCTATATATCGCAATACGAATACAGTTAAAAGGGCAGCTGGCTGCTAGACTATTCGTCAACCACTTCCTTATCGGTTTTAACACAATTGTTATTAGCGAATAGTTATAGTAGTAAGGAGCTGGTTTATTATATATTTTTTCATAAATAGCTTTTAAAATTCGCATTTCTACACTCCCAATAACTGCCTCGCCTCGGCCTGCTTTGCATCATATTCTTCCTTAGTTACTTTCCCCTCTTTTAATAAGGCATCACCATAGTCAAGAGTCACATCTATCTCTTCATTACTTTCCGTGATATTACTCCGTACAAAAACCTTCTTAAAGGTCTGCCAAACTATCCTGATATCGCTAATAAAGCTGATCTTCTCTATGTATTTCAGATCCCACTTGATCTTGTCTTCCCAACTGACGGCATTTCTCCCGTTAACCTGTGCAAGTCCGCTTAATCCCGGCTTGGCCGTATGGCGCATGCGCTGCTCCTCGCTCATGAATACCATATCCCGCACCAACTGAGGCCTAGGGCCGACCACACTCATATCGCCCTTTAAAATATTGAAAGCCTCTGGAAGTTCATCCAGACTCGTGGCCCGTAACATCCGGCCAAACTTTGTTAATCTGATTTCATCTGGCAACAACTTGCCATTCTCATCTCGCTCGTCCGTCATTGTGCGGAATTTGTACATATTAAAAATGCGTTCTTTTCCAGTCTTAGGATTGATTTTTCCAGGTCTGGGCTGTTTGAAAAGAACAGGCTTCCCGAGTTTCACTCTCACCATAACGGCTATGATTACATAGAGCCAGCAAAAAACGATGATCGCAGCTCCTGAGCAAAGGATATCCAAAAACCTTTTTATATACTTTTCATAGAATCCGATTTTTCTCTTGAGCTGCATTTCCCATCTCCCCAATTCAATCTAGATTTACTCAAAACATCTGCGGATAATCTCACAAACGTTATCTACATCTTCAGCCTTCATCTTGTTATCACTCGGCAAACACAACCCTCTCTCAAAGATATCCTCTCCTACATTCACAGCCGTCTCCCCAGCGATATAGGCGTTACTTTTGCCTCGACCATTCCCATCCTTCGTCACAAACGGGCTCATCCGATAGATCGGCTGCATATGCATAGGTTTCCAAATTGGCCTTCCCTCAGCATTGAAAGCGTCCAAAGCTTCCAGAATCTCTGTTGGACAGCTCTTGCCAGATTCCGTCTTATACAATACTTCCTGCTCCCCGCGCATCTGCGAACACATAGCATCTTTATCAATTAATAGACAACTCAGCCAGTAATTTGGCTCACAGCAATCTGGCACCGGATTCATGGAAACGGGCAAGTCTTTCAGATTTTCTTTATACCTCTCATATATTGCCTTCTTCTGCCCGATATGTTCCTCAAGGTATGGTAACTGCCCCCTCACTACCCCGGCGGTGATATTGCTCATGCGGTAGTTATATCCAAGTTCTTCATGCTGGTACCACGGAGCGTTCTCACGGCTCTGTGTAGACCACTTGCGAACCTTATCTGCATCAGTTTTTGAGTCCGTCAGGAACATACCCGAACTGCTGGATGTCACTATTTTGTTACCGTTATGGCTTAAAATACCGTAGTCAAACAGATTTCCTGTTTGCTTGCCTTTATAAGTAGCACCAAAAGACTCCGCCGCATCCTCGATGACAAGAGCGTTATGAGTTTTAGCAATGGAGCGTATCTCATCTGCTTTTCCCGGTGTACCATATAGATGAGCCAAAACAACCAGTCTTACATCCGGGTAGATTTCAAACGCACGTTCTAACGCCTCCGGATCCATGTTCCAGATGTCATACTCCGTGTCGATAAACACAGCCTCGCCACCCTCGTATGCAACAGGATTTACGGTAGCATCGAACGTCATATCTGAGCAGAATACCTTATGGCCTTCCAGCGTGCCGTGGCCAACTTTGGGCTGACCGTACAATTTTTCCCCTGCCAGCTTCACAGCTAAATGAAGGGCCGCTGTGCCGGAAGAAAGGCCCACAGCGTATTTACAGCCGATCTTCTCCGCTGTCATACGCTCCACTTCGTTGATATTTTCTCCAACTGTGGATACCCAGTTCTTTCGGATGGCATCCACAACCCACTTTTCCTCGTCCCCATGCATGGTAGGACTGGAGAGCCAAATCTTGCTCTCAAAAGGAGTGATGCCTTTAAATCTTGGATCGTTTAAGTAGTAAAACTTGTCCATAATGCCGCTTGTCTCCTCAAATATTGTTGATAAAGATTAACTTCTTATGATTAAGGCTCCAGTGTGTTTGATTAGATTTATCCACACTGGCTTGTTGATCTCTAAATCTGGTGTTCCCCCTTTACACCCGAATATCCCAGACTTTAATTCGGAAGGAATAAAGGATCTTATTTCTTTGCTCTATTTAGTGCTATTTTCTCGTCTCCAAGACCGCTACTTTCGAGATGGAAATATATATGCTCTCATGCCTTCCACTTCTTTGAGACACTCCCATTCTCATTCAATGTACAATGCCTCTTTGAGACGGTCATGTATAACTCTTTCCAATAGAACCATTAACAAGCTGCACAGGCGGTTATGTCCCCGGCATTTCCGCCTGTAGATATCCATACCGCCCATACTTTGTACATATCTCTTTTATGTACAATTCCATTAGTGCTTCTATACAAAAACGGAGCTTCATATCACCTTTTCAAACCGCCATTTTTGTCCACCCCTTACAATCCCATTTCCCTCACTTCCGTCTCCAAAACGTTATTTCCGTTATAACTTACAGCTGCATAATCTCCAAAAGAGCCACACTGTTGACCTTCCCATGTAGCGCCCATAGCCTCTGCTGCATCTTCAACAAGAAGTGCTCCATGTTTTTCGCAGATTTCTTTGATCTGCCGAATATTTCCAGAGAATCCATACAGCTCAGCACAAACAACTAATTTCACATCTGGATACATCTCAAAAGCTTTTTCAAGAGCCACTGGATCCATATTCCAGGAAGCAGGATCTGTATCAATAAAAATTGGAATACCACCTTCATATACGACCGGATTTAAAGTCGCGTCGAACGTCATATCACTACAAAAAACATATTTTTTGTACAGCGCTCCCTGGCTAATAGGTGGCTTACCATAGAGTTTCTCGCCCGCAAACTTAACGCAAAGATGTAATGCTGCTGTACAACAGGAAAGGGCCACTGCATATTTAACTCCAGCCTTTTCTGCCGCAATTTTTTCTACTTCATTAATATTTTTTCCAACTGTGCTCATCCAGTTAGTTTCATATGCTTCTATAACATATTTCATTTCAGCACCATTATGCATTGTTGGGCTTGCTAACCAAACTTTCTGGTCGAATGGCTTAAAATCTTTACGTTTAAACATGTCTTCTACTACCTCTATGCTTAAAATTCAAACTCTTGTTTTCAGTATCAATTTGGACTTAATCTCTTCCATAAAGATCTCTTGTGTAGACCTTATCCTTCACATCATCAAGACATGCATCGTATCTGTTAGCGATAATGGCCTGGCTTATAGACTTAAACTTCTCCAAATCATTTACGACCTTACTGCCAAAGAATGTGCTACCATCTTCCAGTGTTGGCTCGTAAATAACTACGATAGCACCTTTTGCTTTAATTCTCTTCATAACGCCCTGTATACTGCTCTGACGGAAGTTATCGGAATTACTCTTCATTGTGAGTCGATAAACACCAATCACGCATTCTTTCTCATCGGCTGCAGAAAAATCACCACGATTGAAGTAATCATAGTAACCAGCCATTGCAAGAACTCTATCTGCTATGAAGTCTTTTCTTGTACGATTTGATTCAACAATTGCAGACATCATGTTCTGTGGAACATCAGCATAGTTTGCCAGAAGTTGCTTTGTATCCTTTGGCAGGCAGTATCCACCATATCCAAATGATGGATTGTTATAATGTGATCCGATTCTTGGATCCAGGCAGACACCGTTGATGATGTCCTGTGTATCAAGACCTTTGCTTTCTGCATAGGTATCTAACTCATTGAAATATGAAACTCTAAGTGCAAGATATGTATTAGCAAACAGCTTAACCGCCTCTGCTTCAGTAAATCCCATGATGAGCGTTTCAACATCTTCTTTAATAGCACCTTCCTGCAAAAGTGCCGCAAACTCATGAGCTGCTGCAACAAGTCTCTCATCATTCTTATCTGTTCCAACAATGATGCGGCTAGGATACAAATTATCGTAAAGTGCCTTTGACTCTCTTAAGAATTCCGGACTAAAAAGAACATTTTTACTCTGATACTTCTCTCTAACGCTTTCTGTAAATCCAACCGGTATAGTGGATTTAATCATCATGATTGCATTTGGGTTAATCTTCGTTACAAGCTGAATAACAGCCTCAACAGCTGAAGTATCAAAGAAATTACGATTACTATCATAGTTGGTTGGGGTCGCAATTATAACAAAATCGGCGTCTTTATAAGCCTCTTCTGCATCGGTTGTAGCAACCAAATCCAATTCCTTTTCAGCCAAGTATTTCTCAATATACTCATCCTGGATAGGCGATTTTTTGTTATTGATAAGATCAACCTTCTCTGGAACAATATCTACTGCCATAACCTTATTGTTCTGTGCCAGTAGAACCGCCAACGATAATCCAACATATCCAGTTCCCGCAACTGCTATTTTCTTATTCATAAAGTTCCCTCTTTTACTATGTATTAAATAAGTCTTTTCTCAGAATAGAGACGCATGCCCTCACAGGCACAGGTCTCCTGTTTTCATAGGCTTATGTTTTAAAGGAGGGTAGCAATCAACCAAAAGTATTTATTCTCCAGCAACCTGCTCCTTTATTACCTATGAAAACAATCGCAAGCCGCCTCCTGAGATTAAGTACTTTTGATTGCAAATTTTAAAAAGTCTACACGACAAAAAGCCTGTGGGTACATCCCTGCAGGCTTAAGTCCTTCCTCCTATTTAGATTTTTATTGCTTATCATTTGGGTTAACAAAGCAATCGCCAGTGCCACCGATCATTTTCCAATGTCTTACTGCCTGGCCAACGCTAATCCCCACTGCACACAATAAAAACCAAAAAGAATTCGGGCCTAAGCAGCAAAACCCTTGTAAATACTTACGTTTTGCTGGTTGTCCCTATTATATAAATATCGAAATACTTTTGATTCAAAAGGTTTCATAGTCATTTAATTATTACTTCCTCTCTTGTTCTCTCCCCAACTTCTTCGCCACAATCTCCACCCATGCCTTCCGCTTGTGACGCTCTATTTTCCGGATCAATCCCTCATATCTTCTTCTCCAGAAACACACATTTCCCGCCTCCAACGCGGCATAGCGACGATTGGAGGCAGGGTGGATTTCTCTCAGATTGCCTAATGTGCCAGATCCGGATGATACGTGGGCACGATCTCAGCCACGATCTCCTTGATTCTGCCGGACTCTTTTCTACTTTCTTTGTCCAGCAGTTCCAGTTTTTTCTGAAAATCTTCATCATCCATCTCGATTGGATGACCGATAAAGATCAGTTCATTGTCCGTCTCCTGCATTCCCTCTTCATCCATCAGGAGCTCTTCATAAAGCTTTTCGCCCGGACGCAGTCCGGTATAAACGATGGGAATGTCTACGTCCGGTGTGTAACCGGACAGGCGGATCAGGTTTCTGGCCATGTCATCGATCTTGACCGGTTCTCCCATATCCAGCACGAAGATCTCTCCGCCCTTGGCATAGTAGGAAGCCTGCAGTACCAGAGACACAGCCTCCGGTATGGTCATAAAATAACGGATGATGTTTTTGTCCGTTACGGTAACAGGCCCGCCTTCTGCGATCTGCTTTTTAAAGAGCGGGATCACGCTGCCGTTGCTGCCAAGCACATTTCCAAAGCGAACCGCTACAAAGTCGGTCTCCGGCGACCGCCGGTTCATCATCTGCACCACCATCTCGCAGAGCCGTTTGGAGGCTCCCATGATGTTGGTGGGGTTTACCGCCTTGTCTGTGGAAATCAGAACGAATTTCTTCACCCCATGCCTGGCCGCAGCCTGGGCCAGTTTATAGGTGCCTTCCACGTTGTTTTTGATGGCCTCGTTGGGGCTGTCCTCCATCAGCGGCACATGCTTGTGGGCCGCTGCGTGGTAGATCACTTCGGGACGGTATGTCTCGATGATGCTGTTAACCCGGTTGGTGTTGCGCACCGACCCGATCAGCGTCTCCATGGGAAGGTTCGGATATTTCCGCTTCAGCTCCTGCTGAATGGCATAAGCATTATTTTCATAAATATCAAAAATGATCAGCAGTTTCGGCTCTGCCTGGGCGATCTGGCGGCACAGTTCGCTTCCGATGGAACCGCCTCCGCCGGTGACCATGATCACCTTGTCGTGGAGCGCCTTGAAGATCTCGCTGTTATTGACCTTTACCTGGGCTCTGCCAAGAAGGTCTGTGATCTCCACGTCCCGCAGTCTGGTGACGCTGACTTCTCCGCTTACCAGCTGGGCCACGCCCGGCACGGTCTGGAGCCTGCAGTTGGTTTCTTTGCAGATGTTCAGGATATCCTTGCGGTTCTTGCCGGTGGTGGCAGGGATGGCGTAAATGATCCGATTGATCTTATACTTCTTTACCGCGGCCAGGATGTCGTTCCGGTCTCCCACAATGGGGATGCCTTCCAGCATCCGGCCCCATTTGTTGGGGCTGTCATCGATCACACAGCACACCTTTACATGGAAAGAACGGTTGCTGAGCAGTTCCTTGATCACTGCCTGTCCGGCAGCGCCGCCGCCGATGATCATGATCCGGTCCTGTCCGCTTCCCTCACCGTCTTCTCTCTTCCTCACATAGAACCTTAAGAACCGGAAGGAAAATCGGATCCCTGTCGTCATCAGGAAGGACAGCAGATAGCCGATAAAATAATAGGATCTCGGCATGGCAAGGCGCATGAAAAACGCACCTGCCGCATAGACCGGTATCAAGATAATATAAGCAATGATGCTCATCTGCAGCTCAGAGATACTGGCCAGACGCCACACACTGTGATACAGCCTGCACCCGTAAAAGACAACAATGGTAGAGGCAATCCAGTAGGGCATGGACCAGAGATATCCCTCCAGATATTCCCGCGGGATCCGGGAAAATATAAAATCAAACCGCAGGATCAAAGCCATCATATAGGCGGCCAGTATAAGCAGGATGTCTACAAAGGCAATCAGGAACGCCTTGTGCACCCAGGTGATCTCGCGTATCCCGGAGCCTTTTATTTTCTTTTTATCCATGGTTCCTGTTTAACCTCTCTTGTATGATCCTTCTGTTTCTTTTTATGAAGATAATCCCGCCAATGACGGCAGCTGCCGCGGCAGCCAGAATCGCGCGCCCGGGATCTACCACAGAAGCAGTCAGCAGAGTAAATCCTATGTATTCCATCTCTTTCTTCCTCTTCCCTCTGTATGTTTCCTCTAGTTCCTACTTGTTTTGAAAAACTTCCTTGCTTAGTTCCCCTCCAGGATCTGGGTCATCCGCCTGGAGACATCGCCTACAATGGCCTCATCCGGCCACATCACGTATAACAGCTGTGATCCGGAAGAGAAGCAGGCCTGGCTGTCGCCGGTTCCTCCGGCTGCTATCGACTCAATGGTCCAGCTTGCTCCGTCGTTCAGCTGCATGTTGATAAACTTCGCCATCTCGTCCTGGGTCATATTGGTTTCTACGCAGCTGCTGACCTCACCAAGAATCTGGTTTGCGCTGGTCAGGATGGCCGGAGACATGGCTTTCTGCAGGATGGCGGTCAGCACTGCCTCCTGGTTCTTGCCACGCTGATTATCTCCGCTCTCGAAACTGTACCGTTCTCTGGAAAAGGCCAGCGCCGCCTTTCCGTCCAGATGGTTACTGCCCTGCTGGAACTGATAACCGCCTGCTTCGAAGGCATATTCCGAGTTGACGTCCACGCCTCCCAGGGCGTCTACGATCGTGATAAGGGATGTAAAGTTCACCCTTGCATAATAGCTGATGTCAATGCCGTAGAGTTGTTCCAGTGTCGCCATGGAAGCATCTACGCCGTAGATGCCGGCATGGGTCAGCTTATCCCTCTGATCGCCGGAGATGCCGGGGATCGTCACGTAAAAATCCCGGGGCGTGGTGGTCAGAAGGATCTTCTTGGTATTGGGATTGACGGTCATGATAATATTGACGTCGCTCCGGCTGTTGGTCGTGATCGGGCCGGATACGTCAATCCCGCTGATGTATACGTTAAACGGTTCTTCTACGTTGGTATCTTCCTGTTCAATCGGTGTCTCGATCCCGTACTGATAGAGGATCTTCACCTGCTCTTTGTAATCTTCGATATTTTCTTCAATGATGCCGTCAAAGGCTTCGTTATAGATGGCCGCCTCCACCTGTCCGGACAACAGGCCGTTTGCCAGGTCGGTAACGGTGTCGAATTCTTCCAGCTTCAGTTCCCGGCCAGCCACCTTTTCCACATCTTCCAGCATCCGTGCATTATTTTCCTGATCCACGCTGGTCTGACAGCCAAACCGGTAATTTGCCGCGTCCAGGATGCTTTCCGCCGGATCGTCTGCCTTGACTACAACGATCATGTTGTCGGTCTTGTAGGTGGCTCCGCCCACCTCTTCCATGGTTTTCTGGACACGCAGGAATGCGAAGATCCCGATCGCCAGCCCGATGCTGATCAGAAGGCTGATGACGATGCCCAGGTATCTGACTCCGTTCCGGATGTACTGCAGGAAAAATGTAATGGCAAAGAGCAGGAACAGTCCGGCTCCCATCAGCGCCAGATACAGGTTGGGCACCATGCCGCTGTTCCATACCAGGATCAGCAGGGCGGCTGACAGGATCAGCTGCAGGATGGTGATCAGTTTCCCGGCCATGTTTTTACTTTTCCGATATCTGTGTGAGTGCTGATGTTCCATGTATTTCTCCTTTTTCTACTGTACTTTCAGGGTAAAGATCTGCGGATCCGAGGTGTTCCCGGAACTGTCGGTGACAAAGTATTCGATGGTGTAGGTTCCCGGCGTAGCGGTGTCATAAGAGCCGTTGGCGCTGATCCGCTGATACAGGGTATCCCTGCTGTCCACATCATCCACCGCGTCCTTTACAACGCTCATGGGGTCAAATGCAGTTCCCGCGGTGATCGTAAGTTCCGATGCAGTCAGTGCCAGCGCCGGTCGCGCCCCGTCAGGCTGAAGGGGTTCTTCTGTCCCGGCTTCTGTCTCAGCCTCTGTCTCTTCTGCTGCCGGTTCTTCTGCTGGTTCTTCCGAAGTGTTTTCTGTCTCTTCCGGCGTCTCCGAAGATGCGTCTGCATCTTCCGCAGCAGCGCCTTCTGCCGGATGATACTCGATCTTTCTTCTGGCTGTGGCCACGTTATAGCTTTGATCCATAACGCCGTAGTACACCACCGCCGTATCTTTGCCGGTCTGAATGATCCGGTCTACAAACACCTGATCAGTCAGGTCTCCGTCAATATTATCTTTTGCTGTCACGCCGGTAAGAAGGACAGTGGTATCCTCCCCTTCCGTATAGCTGATCTCTTCTTTTTTAATGATGATCTCCGGCGCAGTCCTGTCTTTTCCCAGATACACAAGCGCCCCGGCTGCCGCGAATAAAACGCAGCCTGCGATCAGAGTCATTAACACCAAACGATGCTTCATCTTCTATGTCCTCTTCTATTTTTCCCCATAGGTTCCATAATATTTTCCATAATACTTGCCATAGTATTTGTTCTGCTTCATGTCCACCTTGTTCAGCACCACGCCCAGTATCGGGCAGTCTGCCTTTTCCAGCTGATCTTTCACGGAACGGGCGAACTTATAGCTGATGGTAGACGCCGCAATGACCAGCACAGAGGCGTCGCTGTGTCTCGCGATAATGGCTGCGTCAATGACGCTTCCCAGAGGCGGCGCGTCAATGATCACATAGTCATAGGCCTCTCTTGCGCCCTCTATCATTGCCTCAAATCTGTGGTTTCCCAGAAGCTCCGCCGGGTTGGGCGGAACGACTCCTGCCAGGATCACTGCCAGGTTCTGATACTGGGTTTTACAGATCACATCTTTTAATTCAGCCTGCCCGGACAGAAAATGGCTCAGTCCGTTCAGTTCTCCGTATATCTTATGGCGGCCCATCATGACGGATTTTCTCAGATCCGCGTCAATGAACAGCACCTTCTTTTCTCCTTCTGCCAGGGAAGCCGCCAGAGACAGGGATACGGTGCTCTTTCCTTCGTCCGGCGTGCAGCTGGTAAATACGATGACCCGCTTGTCTGCACCGGAGAATTCGATGTTGGTCCGGAGGGTCTTATAGGCCTCGTTGCTCCGGTAATCTTTTGTCAGGTTCTTTAAGTTAATTTCCTGCATTGCCATGTATCTCCTATCTCTTCATATTCTTCATCATCCGCTTTTCCGGAAGTTTCTTGACTTTCTTTCCCTTTTTCATTCCTTCGCTTAACGGAATGCTGGTCAGGGTGTTCAGTCCCAGGTAATGTTCCACGTCATCCGGCGTCTTGATGGTGTCGTCCAGGATAAAGATCAAAGTGATCACGCCCATGGCCAGCACCAGTCCAAGGAGGGCGCCAAGCGCGATGTTTCTGGAGACACTGGGGGATGAGGGGCTGGTGGGCAGGTTGCCTTCTTCTACCGTATTGACCGCGTCGGCGTCCATGATCTCTGTGATCTGGATGCTGACAGACTCCCGGACAGCGTCGGCGATCTCTTTTGCTTCTTTGGGATCTTCACTCTGTACGGTTATGCTTAAGATACGGGTGCCCTCGGGTGTATTTACACTGATCATATTTTTCAGTTCTTCCGGCGTCAGATCCAGGTTCAGCACAGCGATCACCTGTTCCAGCACCGGACGGCTGGTGGCAAGTTCCATGTAGTCCTGGGTCAGCTGCGCTCCTGTTTGCAGGTCCGTATATGTTACGCCTGCGCTGCTGTCCGCCCGGGTCAGCACATACACCTTTGTCTCAGACGTATACTTCGGTGTGATGAAAAAGCTGGTCCCTACAAAGGCGATCAAAGCGCCCAGCACTCCTGCCATGATAATAATATGAAGCTTCGACCACAGAGCCATAAAAAGCTCTGTCAGATCTATGGTAATCTCATCGTTATCGACTTCCTGCGTCATCCGTCGTTCCTGGTTCATGTTCGCTCGTTTCCTTCCTCAGCATCTGCTTTGCATTCTGATAAAATATTTTTGCGGCGTATGCTTCGCCGTACTTTTTCTTCACGTATTCCGCCGCCTTTTTCATCCGCGGCGCCCGCTTCCCTGCGCTGTGGGCGTCGGTTCCCACGCAGAACACCAGATCTTCATCCATCAGCCTGCGGATGAACTTTTTGATCCTTCGCCCGCTCTGGCCGGTGATGCTGCCTGCATTGACCTGAAGCAGGATCCCCATATCAGAGAGCTGCTCTGCCAGCTCCGGCTCATCGGTAATACAACTGTACCGCTCCACATGCGCCAGGATCACTTCGTATCCTGCCATCTGGAGCTGCTGCAGGCTCTGGCGGATGTAGCCATAGGGCTCTGAAGGTGAGAATTCCACCAGCACATAGTTCCGGCGGTTCATGGTCAGGATCTCGCCTTTTTTCAGCCTGTCCGCCACGTCCTGACCAAAAAAAATCTCCGTACCTAAATATATACGGAAATGTTCGTCAATGTCGTGGGCCGCTTTTAAAAGCGCCGCTGCCTTTTTCCGCAACACTTCCGGTGGTTCCTTTCCGCGTCTGGGATGATGATGTGGCGTTGCGATGATACAGCGGATCCCCTCTTTGTATGCAATTTTCAGCATTTCTTTCATTTCATTCTCATCGTTGGCGCCATCGTCTACTTCTGGCAGTATATGAATATGCATATCAATGTATTGATCCATTTTCATTCTCCTACCCTGCCGATGACACGGCAGACTTTTTATGCATTTTTTATACTACCACTCACACATGGAAAAGTCAATTCTTCATATATACAAATATACTACCATTTCTTAGTTCCTGCCCGTCTACATTTTATCTGGTGGAGCTTTCCAGGCTCTTCCATGTATCTACCGATTATCTTCTCGGCACAGATACCAGTAATACGCTTGATGTATCAGGAATCACAGAGCGGGAGTATCAGCTCGTCTATGAACTGGTCCAATACTTCCGCTCTGGTCATTAAATCTATTCTTTTTTCCATTTTATCCACTATAGATAAATTTCTTTTAAAAGGTCAGCTCCATCTTCGTGCCCTTTCCCACCTTGCTTTCCACGTGGATCTGGGCGTTGTGGAGCATAGCCCCGTGCTTGACGATGGAGAGTCCCAGGCCGGTGCCGCCGGTCTCTTTGGAATGGCTTTTGTCCACCCGGTAGAACCGCTCGAAGATCCGCTCCTGCTGATCCTCGGGAATGCCGATACCGGTGTCTGTGACAATGATCTTTTTACCCTTCAGGGTCGCGCCCACCCAGACGCTGACCGAACCGCCCCGGCGGTTGTACTTGATGGCGTTTTCACAGATGTTGTAGATCATCTCATCCAGGATCTGGCGCACGCCGTGGCAGATCACATTTTCTCCGGTAACCTCCACGTGGACGGCCCGTTTCTCCGCCTGGGGCGCCAGACGGCTGACGATCCTCCGGGTCAGATCATAGAGATCCACGTCTTCTTTTTCCATCTCAATCTCGCCTTCGTCCAGCTTGGACAGTTTGATGATATCCTCTACCAGGGTGATCAGGCGGCTGGCTTCATTATAGATGCGCTCTGCAAAGCCTTTCATATCTTCTGGCCTTACCAGGCCGTTCTTCATGATCTCCGCGTATCCGGATATGGAGGTCAGAGGAGTTTTCAGCTCATGGGATACATTGGCGGAAAACTCTTTGCGCATGTCTGCGATAGCGTCTTTTTGTTTGTTCTGTTCATCGATTCTCTTCAACAATGGTGTTAATTCCTCATACATCTCATTTTCCAGAGGGATATTTAGGTCCAGTTCGTTAATGGGGCGGATGAGCCTCCTGACCTGCCACCGGGAAAGAAGCGCGGCCAGAGCCAGCATGCAGGCTCCGATCACGCCCATGCCGGGCAGAACCTCCACCGCGGTCCTAAAGGCCGTGTCCATGGTCTTGGAGACCCGCAGGATGCTGCCGTCGGAAAGCTGCACGGCGTAGTAGTACATTTCTTCATTCAGGGTGTCGGAACGGCGCACATTGCTGCCCGTACCGTCCTGGAGGGCTTCCTTGACTTCCGGCCGGCCGGCGTGGTTTTCCAGATCCGCCTCGTAGGCCTGGTCGGAATCATAGAGGACCTCGCCCTGCTCCGTGATCAGTGTGATCCGGGTGTCTTTATCGGCAGCGTCCAGTTCCGTCAGATAACCCTGGCCGCTGATCTCGATGGCGGCCCGGATGTAACCGGCTTCCTGGCGCACTTCCTTTTCCATCACGTCTACGGTCTGACGATAGACCAGCAGTGTGGTCACGGCGTAGGCGATGGCCAGGGTGACCAGGATGATCAGTATCATATTTTTCTGGATTTTTGTCTGCAGCCTCATCCGCTGTTCTCCTGTTCGTCTCTTTTATTCGCTCATCCGGTAGCCCACGCCCCGGACGGTCTCGATCATTTCCCCGCAGCTTCCAAGCTTCTGGCGCAGGGTCCGCACGTGGACGTCTACGGTGCGGGTCTCGCCGTCAAAGTCATAGCCCCAGATGTCCTCCAGAAGGCAGTCTCTGGTCATGACAATGCCCCGGTTCTTCATCAGCCGCTTTAACAACTCGTATTCTTTGAGGGTCAGGTTTACCACTTCTCCATCGGCTGTGACCTCGTGTTTTCTGGTGTTGATCTCGATGCCGCCTGCGCGGATCACATCCTGGGGATCCTGGGACTCTTTTTTGGTGCGCCTTAAGACCGCCTTGATCCTGGAGACCAGTTCCATCATGCCAAAGGGTTTGGTCACGTAGTCGTCGGCTCCTAAGTCCAGGCCTTTGACCTTATCGTATTCCGCGCCTTTTGCGGTCACCATGATCACCGGGATCTCCCGGGTCTTGGGGGAAGATTTTAACCGCCCAAGAAGTTCCAGTCCGTCCTCGCCGGGGAGCATGATATCCATCAGCACCAGCTCCGGGGTCTCCAGAGCCAGGGCCTCTAAAAATTCTTTTCCATCCTCAAAACCACGCGCCTTAAAGCCCGTGGTTTCCAGTGTGTATACGACAAGTTCCCGGATGTTGCTGTCATCTTCTACACAAAATATCATTTGGTTTCTCCTTGTTCTACTCTATACCTGGCTGTCCTTGTGGATGCCTGTGATGGAGAATTCCACCCACTCCGCGATATTGGTGGCGTGGTCTCCGATACGCTCCAGGTATTTGGCAGCCATGATAAGGTCGATGGCTTCTTTTCCCTGGTCGCCTTTGTTCTCTGCGATAGAATCGATCAGTTCTTTTTTGGTATCCTCAAACATCAGGTCTACATCATCATCGGCGCCCATTACCTTGCGGCAAAGCTCCAGGTCCTTCTCTACATAGGAAGTTACGCTGTCTCTTACCATCTTTGCCACGGCTTCTGACATGGCTCCGATCTTCTTCAGATCCGGTACTTCGGATTTTTTCTCGGAAATGATGATCTCGGCGATGTCGCTTGCCTGGTCGCCGATCCGCTCCATATCCGTGATCATCTTAAGAGCCGCAGAGATCTGGCGAAGATCTCTTGCCACCGGCTGCTGCTGCAGGAGAAGCTTTAAACACAGTCTTTCAATGTCTTTTTCCATCTGATCGATCTCCTGATCGGCGTCGATCACGTGCTTTGCCTCTTCGATGCTGCCTTTCTGCAGAGCCTTGGTGGCCCGGTTGATGGCCAGCTCGCATAATTCTCCCATGTGGATCAGCTGTTCATTTAACAAGCCCAGCTGCATATCAAACTTATTACGCATAATTTAACCGAACCTCCCTGTGATATAATCTTCTGTTCTCTTATCCGACGGTATAGAGAATAATTTTTCTGTGTCATTATACTCTACCACTTCGCCCAGAAGGAAGAAGGCGGTATTATCGGACACACGGACTGCCTGCTGCATGTTGTGGGTCACCATGACAATAGTATAATCTTTTTTCAGTTCCATCGCAAGGTCTTCGATCTTGGAAGTAGAGATGGGGTCAAGGGCCGAGGTAGGCTCATCCATCAGGAGAACTTCCGGCTGTACGGCCAGGGCTCTGGCGATGCAGAGTCTCTGCTGCTGCCCGCCGGACATGCCAAGGGCGCTTTTTTTCAGGCGGTCCTTGCACTCGTCCCAGATGGCCGCGTCGCGTAAGGATTTCTCTACGATCTCGTCCAACTTTGCCTTGGAGTGGATGCCGTGGGTCCTGGGACCGTAGGCGATGTTATCGTAAATGCTCATGGGGAAGGGATTGGGTTTCTGAAATACCATTCCCACCCGTTTTCTCAGCAGGTTTACGTCGATTTCTTTGAAAATGTCTTTTCCATCCAGAAGGATGTCACCTTCGATGCGGCAGCCTTCCACCAGGTCGTTCATACGGTTGATGGATTTTAACAGTGTGGACTTTCCGCATCCGGAAGGCCCGATAAATGCTGTGATTTTATGCTCTTCAATCTCCAGATTTACGTCTTTCAGCGCCTTGAAGTCGCTGTAGTAAAGATCCAGATTCTTAATGCTTATTTTTGACATTGTTATCCCTCTCTACGCTTTTGTTAATCTCTTTGCTACGACACCGGACAGGGTGTTGATGCCTACTACCAGCACCAGCAGGATGACTGCGGTTGCATAGGCCTGATCCATATAAAGGCCTTCGCTTGCCAGGTTGTACATGTGTACCGCCAGGGTACGTCCGGAGCTTAATACGCTGCTCGGGAAGTCTGCTACGGTTCCTGCTGTGTAGATCAGCGCTGCTGTCTCTCCTACGATACGGCCGATGGCCAGGATGACGCCGGCCAGGATGCCGGGCACTGCGGACGGCAGCACGATGCGGAATACAGTACGCAGTTTTCCTGCGCCCAGTCCGAAACTTCCTTCACGGTAAGAGTCCGGCACGGCTTTTAAGGCTTCTTCTGTACTGCGCATGATCAGCGGCAGCACCATGATGGACAGGGTGAATGCACCCGCCAGGATGGAGAAGCCCCATCCACAGGTCGTTACAAAGAACAACATTCCGAACAGGCCGTATACGATGGACGGAATTCCCTGCAGGGTCTCCGTGGTCAGACGGATAACTTCTACGAATTTATTTCCACGTTTTGCATATTCTACCAGGAAGATGGCAGAAAAGATTCCGAATGGAACGGCGATCACCAGTGACAATGCGGTCATGATCACGGTATTGGCAAGCGCCGGCATCAGCGATGCATTTTCCGAGGAGTACTCCAGGGAAAAGAGTGACGGCTGAATATACGGCACGCCGTGGATCAGGATGTAGGCGATCAGGAAGATCAGCACTGCAAATGTGATGATCGCTGCTAACATGACCAGGAGCATGACGATCAATGATCCCGGAGTTCTGGTATAACTTTTCAGCTTCTGTCCCAGCGTAACTTCGTTGCTGGCCGGGCGGCGGCTGTCTTTGGTTGTATTACTCACGGCTCTTGTCCCCCCTGTTCAGTAGTGCTACGCAGAAATTGATGATCAGGATGAATACGAACAGCACCACGCCTGTGGCGATCAGCGCCTCTCTGTGCAGATCTGTCGCATATCCCATCTCAATCACGATGTTTGCGGTCAGTGTCCGGATGCCTTTGAAAAGTCCTTTCGGCATCCAGGTCTGGTTTCCGGCCACCATGATGACGGCCATGGTCTCGCCGATGGCACGGCCTACGCCAAGAACGATGGCTGCTACGGTACCGGATTTGGCCGCCGGGAGAACGACCCGGAAGATGGCCCGTTCGTGGGTGGCGCCCAGGGCTACCGCGCCTTCATAATACTGGCCCGGCACAGCCCGCAGCGCTGACTCGGTCAGACCGATAATGGTAGGCAGGATCATCATTCCCAGGATTAAAGAAGCGGTCAGCATGCTGCTTCCATTTCCTCCGAAGCCTAAGTCTCTGCCCAGCTGGCGCACCAGCGGCACCAGCACCACCAGGCCGAAGAAACCGTAGACAACGGAAGGAATGCCGGCCAGAAGTTCGGTGGCGGTTTTCAGCGGTTTGTATATCTGTTTCGGACAGTAGAACGCCATGAATACGGCGGTCAGGATGCCGATCGGGACGCCGATGACGATGGCGCCCGCCGTTACGTACAGACTGCCCACGATCATCGGGAGGATCCCGTAAATGTCATTGTTCGGCTTCCACATGGTGCCGGTCAGGAATTCTACGAATCCGATCTCTGACATGGCGGGGAGACCATTTGCAAATAAGAAGAAGCAAATGAGAGCTACCGCCAGCACCGAAGCGCAGGCGGCAATGAAGAACACTCCCCGCATGAATTTTTCAGTCCATGCATTTGATTTCATATTACTCTACTACCTCATCCCATGTAAGTGCTTCGCCAGTGTAGATGGATTTTACCTGGTCGCTGCTGAGTTCGTCTGTCGGGTTATTGTTGTTGACAACAACTGCGATACCGTCGGTTGCGATCACCTGTGCCTCCAGGCCGCCCTCGATCTCTTCATCTTTCACTTCTCTGGAAGCCATACCGATGTCATACGCTCCGCTGATGGCAGATTCCATACCTGTGGTAGAGTCTGTGGTCTGCAGCTCGATCTCTGCGTTCGGGTTTACCTCAGCGTAAGCTTCGATCAGTTTCTCCATCAGAGGAGATACAGAAGAAGATCCGCCTACTACAGCTTTTCCTTCCGGAGCCTCGCCTGCATAAGCCTCTGCGCCGTCAAGCGGGATATATCCTTCTGCAGATACCACATCCTGGCCTTCCTGGCTCATGATAAATGCGATGAAGTCATCTGCTACCGGGTTGTCAAGGTCAGTCTTTGTCGCAATGTTGAACGGACGGGACACCTTGTAGTCGCCGCTCTTGATATTTTCTGCGGTCGCCTCAGCGCCGTCAATCTTCAGAGCCTTTACACTGTCGTCCAGAGTTCCTAGAGAAACATAGCCGATCGCGTACTCGTCACCAGCCACGGTTGTCATCATAACAGAAGTGCTGTTGGTGATCTGCGCGCCCTCTGTGGTCATGTCCACCTTCTCGCCGTCTACTTCCTCTTCAATACCGAACAGCTCGATGAAAGCACCTCTGGTACCGGATCCGTCCTCACGGGAAACGATGGTAATGTCCATGGAAGAATCCCAGTCGCCGCCTTCTTCTGCTGCTGCAGCATCTCCGCCCTCAGCAGAAGTATCTTCCTCAGAAGAACCGCCGCATCCGACTGCCATGCTTGCAACCATACCTACTGTTGCCATAATTGCAATAAACTTTTTCAATTTCATAATCCTAATCTCCTTTGTCGTTTTAGAATTTGTTTAGCTTCTTCACAAGTCACATCATACGAAAGGAATGTAAAATCTGAAACGGGCTGAATGTTAAATTTATGTAAAATAAGACGTAGACCTTTTGCAAAGGTCTACGTCCCAAATTGCGTTTTGCCCTGTACCTTTTTGAAGTTTACCCTGTACCCAAATGAATCACAGACGCTTTTCGAAGTTGCCGTCCACCGAGCATCCTTCGGTAAAGATCATGAATGCATGGGGATCGATGCTGTGTACGATCTGCTTGATCTGATTGACTTCGTACTTGGAGATCATGACGAAGAGGATATAGGATGTTTTGTTGGTGTATGCGCCTTCTCCATCCCAGTTGGTGACGCCCCGGCCGGTCTGCTCCATGATTGCTTTGGAGATGCCGGTCTTCTTGGTGAAGATCATGACGCTGGTGTTGATATTCTGGATGTGTACCCGGTCGATGGCGATGGAGAGTACCGTCGCGTAGATCAGGGAGTACACTACGATTTCTATATTAAATAGGAAGAGGCAGATGCCGTATACCAGAAAGTTCATCAGAATGTTGATCTTGCCCACACTGAAGTTAGGCCATTTCTTGGAACAGCATACGCCGATGATGTCCTGTCCGCCGCCGGAGCTCCTGCCTCTTAAGATCAGGCCGGTTCCGGTTCCTGCCACGATACCGCCGGTGATACAGGCGGTCAGGTAATCGCTGATGATGGGCTCGGAAGGGATCGGCACCAGCATCATAAAAATACTCTGGATGGCTACGGTCACCAGAGTTTTCAGTGCGAACGGCCTTCCCATGACCCGGTATCCCAGATAAAACAGCGGGATATTCATGATGAAATAAATGGTACCGGCAAGGTCGGTTCCCGCCGGCACAGGTACATGCAGAAAATCTACGATAAATGTCCGGATCAACTGTGCGAGACCCATAAACCCTCCGTTGTAGAGACTTAAGGGTACGATGATCAGATTGACTCCCAGTGCAAATAGCAGGCTTCCTATCAGTGAATACAATGCCTGGATCAGCCCGGTCTTTTTCTTAGCGTCTAATTTCCCCCACATGTCTGATACCTTCCTCTTTTCCGCAGTTTCTTCTTTTCCGCCTCCTGCTCTTCCAGACATTTCTGGATCGCTTCATTCAGAGACAGCATTTTTTCATCCAGCGAAGACACCATTTCCGCGCATTCCCGCAGGTCGCGGCTGATGTACTCCGGCGCGTTTCCTTCGAATTTATAATAGATCTTGTGCTCCAGACTGGCCCAGAAGTCCATGGCGATGGTCCGGATCTGGATCTCCACCTTGGTGTCCACCACACTGTCTGACAGATAAATGGGTACGGACACCAGCATATGATAACTCTTATACCCGCTTTCCTTGGGGTTCTTGATATAGTCCTTGATGGACAGCACTTTTAAGTCGCTCTGGTTTCCGATCATCTCCGCCAGCCGGTAAATGTCTGAGGTAAAGGAGCAGATCAGCCGCACCCCGGCAATATCGTTGACGTATTTCACCATATTTTCTATGGAAATTTCATATCCGTTTTTCCTTAATTTCTTTACGATACTCTCCGGCGTCTTGACACGCGTCTTGATGTGCTCGATCGGATTGTACTGGTGCACATGCTGAAACTCATCGTTCAGGATCTCCAGCTTTGTGCCCACCTCTTTCAGGGCAGATGTGTACAGAAACATGATCGTCTTCCAGCTGTCCACATCTTCGTAATTTTTGATTGCATTTTCCAAACTCACTTGTCCTCTCTCCTCTCTTTTCGCGAAGAGCGTATTCCATTATTACTAGTATATCATATGGGAAAATGCATGTCATAAATTTCACGTATATTTAATAAAATTTCCTTCCCGCCCTAATATTCTATGCCTTCCCTGGCAGTCACACCCTTATCATAGGGATGTTTGATCTTGGTCAGCATAGTGGCGTAATCCGCCGCCTCCAGCATGGCTTCCGAGGCTTCATGGCCGGTAAGAAGCACCTCCAGGCCCCTGGGTTTGTGCTTCAGGAAACTGAGCAGTTTCTCCTCACTCAGCACCCCCAGCTGGACGGCGCAGAGGGCTTCGTCCAGGAGCAGCACGTCAAAGGGCGCGCAGAACTTAACGATCTCATCCAGCGCCTTATTGTTGTAATGACGCATTTCGGCGCGCTCCGGGCCGTTCATGCGGCTTACAAACTTCACCGGCTCCCTGCCAGGCAGGCAGGTCACTCCCGGCAGCTCCTCCAGGATCTTTCGTTCACTGGACCCGTTGTCCTTCAGGAACTGGAACACCAGCACGCGAAGTCCCGCGCCCGCCGCCCGGACCACCTGTCCCACAGCCGCCGTCGTCTTTCCCTTGCCGTCTCCATAATATAAATGAATTTTTCCGGTTCCTAACATATCGATCCCTCCGCTTTTTTCTCTCTTGCCAAAATCTATTATAAGCAGAAGCGGGAAAAATGTATAGCACTAAAATTCCAGTTTCATATCTCCAAAGCGGATCCATTTTTTCTTCCGCATATATTCGGACACGCCAAGGCTGATCGCGGCAGGCAGGATAAACTGGATCACAAGGATCTTAAGAAGCACCACGACCGGGTCTTCTGTCTGTGTCATCACCTGCCAGGTCATGATCTGGCCCACCAGCCCTGCGGTTCCCATACCGGAACCGGTGGCGTTGCTGGTCATATGGAACACCATCGTGCCCACCGGGCCTAGGATAGCGCTGGAAATGATGGCCGGCAGCCAGATCACCGGCTTACGCACGATGTTCGGCACCTGCAGCATAGACGTGCCGATGCCCTGGGCCAGAAGGCCGCCCACTTTATTTTCCCGGTAGCTGGCCACAGCAAAGCCTACCATGTTGCAGCAGCATCCTACGGTAGCCGCACCCGCCGCCAGGCCGGACAGATTTAAAATGACGCCCAGCGCCGCCGAGCTGATGGGAAGCGTCAGGATCATGCCCATCAATACGGATACGACCACGCCCATCAGGAAGGGCTGCTGCTCAGTGCCCCAGTTGATCAGAGACCCCAGCCAGGCCATGAAACCGGAAATGGGCGGTCCCAGGATCAGTCCGGCTGCTCCGCCGGTGCCGATGGAGACCAGAGGCGTCACCAGGATATCGATCTTTGTACGGCCGGACACCAGGTGTCCGAAAAAGATGCCGATGTAAGCGGCCAGAAATGCGCCCAGCGGTTCCCCCGGCCCTGCGTAAACCATAGCGCCCCCTTCTGCCAGTACCGTGCCGGACAGCAAGTTGCTTGCAAATGCTCCGATCATACCGGCCGCGGAGGCAGACACTACCACCAGCGGCGATTCCTTGAATTTATAGGCCACAGCCGCGCCGATCCCGGCTCCCGTAAGGGAGGCCGCCACTTTTCCAAGCGCATAGATCATATCTCCCGCCGGTCCGCCGATCAGCGTCCCGATCTGTTGAATGATCGTGCCGATGATCAGAGTCGCGAACAGCCCGTGGGCCATGGCGCTCAATCCGTCAATAAAAAAACGGTCCAATGCTTTCTTCAGTCTTTCCATTTCATTTTCTCCTCATTCTTTACAGCAATAGTTTACATGTGTCTTGTCACCTGAAAAAGTGTATCACAAGGCCCCAAAGAAGTAAAGAAATATTTTGGGTCTTTACAGGCCTGTCTAAAATTTCTATACTATCCTTACCGGGAAATATCCTGCGCCCGCAGGCCGCCCGGCCGGAGGAGGAAGCATATGTTTCGTTTATGGGGAAAAGAATTCAAAGACAACCGACTGGTCCGGGACACCGTCATCTGTGATGATTCCAGCGATACCCGGACTCATAAAATCTTTCACGCGCTGGATGAGATCTGCTATCAGTTTGACTTAAGCAAGCCCATCTGGCTGGACTCTACCATCGAGGAATTCCAGCGGCACGCAAAAGCCCGGTTTACCCAGGACCATTTTGTAGATTCCATTGATTTTGACTATCTGGAGATCCAGGTAATTGAAGAGTAAGCGCCTGTAGGATTTTCCATATCAAAATAAGCCGGAAACATTGATTCTTCAATGCCTCCGGCTCTTTTCAAGCAGATGACGGGAGTCGAACCCGCCTCCCCAGCTTGGGAAGCTGGTGTTCTACCGATGAACTACATCTGCATGAAAGTCATTATAATACATTTGCAGAGAAAATGCAAATATCTGGTAAAATTTACAGGATCTCTTTGACCCCGCTGATCTGATCCAGACGGATGATCTTTATTATCTTCTTCTTTTTCTCTTCACATACCATTTCCAGCCACTGATCGTCCAGATCCCGCAAAACACCCTTCTGGCTGTGGATCACCCCGATCCCGAACATGGGATCCTTTACCACAACTTCGATGGTCCGTCCCAGATACCCCGGCAGGATCTCCGACCATCCATTTTCATCCTTCTGCGCCGCTTTTTTCGCGTCCTTCTCTTCTTTTTCCAAATGCGTACACAGAAAATATATCCCGTATCCCAGCAAAAATACCATCAAAACCATCAACGCAGTTGTCATAGTATCAGTTCTCCTTTTCATTTTCTTCCACAAAAGATGCACCGATGATCATCGAATGCTCCACTTCCCGCACCACCGTTTCCTTTTGAAAGATGGCATCTTCCTTTTTTCTCTCATATTCGATCCTGACCCGGCGCTCTCCCACTTCCAGGATCCGGACATTGGCATTATTTAGCAGGCCGTCCATCACGGCGTCTATTGTATTCTCTTCCGTAAATTCCAGCTGGCAGCGCCGCCCTTCCAGCTTCTTAAGAATATGAAGATCCACGGCCGGCGCTTTCGGCGCGTCTTCGCCCGGCGCTTCCCTCTCCCCTGCAAACCCTGCCAGTTCATCCAGGCTGATCCGGTAAATGGCCGCCAGTTCCGCCGCTTTATCCAGGGCAGGCGCTCCCTGGCCACATTCCCAGTTTGAGATGGTCTGCCTGGTAACAGATAACCGGTCCGCTATCTCCTGCTGACTGTATCCGTGTTTTTTCCGAAGTTCTACCAGCCGCTCGCCAAGAGAGCCGGCGCTGTCTCTATTTCCATCTTTTCCCATGCTGCATTCTTCCCTTTCAGAAACTATCTTTCCTTCAGAATACCAGACCCTTTGTCAAATTGCCAGCAAATCACTTTGGAACCTGCGCAAAAAAATTTACGTAAACGGGGACGGGGGATTTTTAAAAATCCCCCGTCCCCATTTGAATGTCTACGTTTTACTGCGCCACAGCATAAGGCTTTCTCTTGAAAATCTCCCTTGCTTTCGCGTCTACTTTTGATTCCATGATGTAGTAAGATCTCATCATATCTGCCTTGATCCTTTTCCGGTTCCTGCGTTCTTTCTGCATACTCGTCTACCTCACAATCTCTAAAAGTCTCATTGCTGACAGTCTAGCACAGGATTGTGAGAAACGAATGAAGGCAAGGTCAAATCCAGGTAAAAGATCATTCTGTGTATTCTTTTTCCACCAGCAGTTCTTCCACTTTCCCTGCCAGTTTTTTCTTTAATCCGTATACCACATGGGTGATCACATACTGCCCGTTGTTGACGAACACTTCCACCAGATGGGGCGACACGAAGATATCCAGTGTGTTTTCTGCGCGGCCCGTCTCCGGCGTTTCTGCCCGGGTGCGGTAATTTTTCAGATCCGGAAATACTTCGCTGCGGTCGGTCGTCACGCGGCCGTCTTCCACGCTGATCCTGTAACCACAGACATTCAGGGCCTCGCCTTCTTTCATGGATGTGCGGATCCGGAAGGGATGGCCTTCCGGGACGTCGTCCGGGGACAGGCATCTTTTGGAGTAAAGTGCGTCTACATTTGGATGGACGCGGAATGAAATATGTCCGTTCTCCACCTCCACCACCCGGGGCATGCTCATCATGCCGATCCACGGACCCCGGCCATCCGGATCGTCCTTCACCGGCTCCGGCATCCGGATCCAGCCAATGATCACCCGGCGGCCAGCTTCGTCCAGGGCGGTCTGGGGCGCATAAAAGTCCAGACCGTAATCTACAAACCGGAAGTCGCCGCGAAGCTTCATCTCGCACTGGGGAAGCTTGAAATCTGCCAGCCCGCATTTTGCATGGTGGCGGTGTTCGATCCCGGCTTCAGTCACGTTCATGGGGGAGCCCAGGATCACATACTGTTCTCCGATCCGGAAAATGTCCGGGCACTCCAGGGTCTCTCCAAAGGCCTCGTCCCGGCATTCCCCGGCAAATTCCCAGTTAAGGCCGTCCGGGCTTTTGAAAAACAGGGCTCTTCCGACCTTTTTCCGATAAGTGCTTCCCAGGATCATGTAACACGTTCCGTCTTCTCTCCATACCTTGGGATCTCTGGTGTCTTTGGGATCGCCTTTTTCCTTATCCCGGATCACCGGGATCAGCAGGCGCTTCTGTCCCCAGTTATCAAAATGCCGTCCGTCCTCTGAGATCAGCATGGCCTGGGAAGACTCAAAGCTGTCATGAATGCTGCAATGGATATCCTCTTCATTGGTTTCCAGATATTTCACTCCTGTATAATAGAGGTACAGCTTTCCATCCACTTCCAGCGCGCTTCCGGAAAATATGCCGTTCCGGTCGTACCCTTTGGTGGGGAACAAAGCCACGCCCAGATGCTCCCAGTGCACCAGGTCCTGGCTCACCGCATGGCCCCAGTGCATGGTCCCCCAGCGGGTCCCGTAAGGGAAATACTGGTAAAACAGATGATATTCTCCTTGATAGTAGATAAACCCGTTGGGGTCGTTGATCCAGCCGCCCGGGGCCTTCAAATGTAAGCTGTCTTTCATGATGTCTCAAGCCTCGTTTCTTTTTCTTGGTTTCGCAATCTCTGTGATTCTTTTGATTTTGTGATTCTTTTGATTCCAACGGATTGTTCCGTGCTCCGCACTCTCACAATCCGCTACTTTACTGCTCCTGCCACTACTCCGCCGATGATCTGCTTCTGCAAAGCTACATACAGGATCATGATCGGGATCACGCATAACAGAAGTCCTGCCATGATTGTACCATAATCTGCCGAGTATGTACCATAGAAACTATAAGTGGACAGCGGCAGTGTCAGAAGTTCTTTGTCCGTCAGCACCAGAGACGGCAGAAGGAAGTCGTTCCAGAATGCCATGGAATTCAGGATCACCATTGTGGAAATGATGGGCTTCAGAAGCGGAAGCACAATCTTAAAAAATGTCTGGGAACGGGTGCAGCCGTCGATGCAGGCCGCCTCTTCCAGCGCGATGGGTACATTTCCTCTGATGAATCCGTGGAACATGAACACCGACATGGCCATGGAAAATCCGGTATGCATAAAGATCAGCGTCAGCCGGTGATTCAGGATATTTAAGGTTCCTCCGTAAATGCTGACCAGCGGGATCATGATGGCCTGGAACGGGATGATCATGGACGCCACCATCAGCGCGAATGTCAGCTTGGACACTGCATTGTTATGGCGGACAATATAGTAGGCCAGCATCGCCGCCAGGATCGTTACCAGTACCGTTGCAGACACGGTTACGATCAGGGAGTTTTTAAAAGCATTTAAGAAGTCCATCTGGGTAAATGCTTTCTCAAAGTTATCAAAGGACAGTCCTTTGATGGTAAAGAGCCAGGAGAAGGGGCTCTTAATGATGTCTCTTTTTTCCTTCAGAGAATTGATCACTACCATCAGGAAGGGGAACATATATGCAATAAACACGATGATCAGGCCGATCATTGCCAGCGCATTTGCCAGTTTTCTTTTATTTCCTCCGATTGTCGATTTCTTCATTATGCTTCCACCTCCTGCTTCTTGGTCAGATATACCTGCAGACCGCTGATCACAGCCACGATGATGAACAGGATCAGTGCCTCTGCCTGGCCTACGCCAAACTGTCTGGATGTAAAGGCTTTCTCATATACATGCATTGCCGCCATTTCTGTGGTTCCATAAGGCGCGCCGCCGGTCAGTGACAGGTTCACATCGTATACCATAAATGCTCTTGACAGGGTTAAGAAGAGGCAGATGGTGATGGACGACATCATCAGCGGCAGGATGATACTTTTCAGTTTAACCCATCCCGTGGCGCCGTCGATGCTGGCCGCTTCCATTACGTCTTCATTGAGCCCCATAAAGCCGGCCACATAGATCAGGATCATGTACCCGGAGAGCTGCCATACGCTGACTACCACCAGCGCCACAAAAGCGTTCGTGGGATCTGACAGCCAGGACGCTTCGAAAAGCTTCCAGCCTGTGGTCTCGCCAATGCTGACAAAGACGCGGGAGAACACGAACTGCCAGATATATCCAAGGACGATACCTCCGATCAGGTTCGGGGTAAAGAATCCGGCCCGGAAGAAGTTCTGGCCCTTGATCCCTCTGGTTAAAAGATACGCAATAGCAAACGCGATCACATTTACAATTACCACAACAAACACAACATATTTAAATGTTAATAACAGCGAGGTCCAGAACTGGCTGTCTCTCATCACGCCCCCGAAGTTCTCAAGACCTACAAAATTTTTCACCGAAGCCACGCCGTCCCAGTCTGTCAGCGTCAGATAGACACCGTAAATGAACGGGACGATCACGACCGCCAGGAAACAAAACAGTCCCGGCAGGGCGAACATACAGAACTCTTTTCCTCCATGTTTTGTTCTCATAACTCTTCCTCCCTTTTACTCCTGCTCTGCCCAGTAATCCTCAATATCCCTGATCAGTTCCTTCCGGTCGCACCGGTCTGCCATGTATTTCTGCATCGCGGCGCCCAGTACGGACCAGTGGTCGTTGGGAACGATGGCAGAGGCATTGAAGGTTGTTCCTGCGTGTACCTGTTCATAGATATTTTTGCTTAACGGATCCGAAGGTTCATACGGATTATTCTGGAAAGGCGGAATGATGTTGCAGGTCTTTACCAGCATCTGCTGGCCGATCTCGCTAAAGACGATCCAGTTTAAAAATTCCTTTGCAGCCGCCTTCTCTTCTTCGGTTGCCACCTGTCCGTCCAGCATCACCTGCTTGGACGGGGACGCCTGAATCTTCTGATTGGCAAAATCATCCGGATCATTATTCATAAAATATGGCAGGAATCCGTATGCTTCGTCTTCCTCTGCGCCTGCGTCCTGTAAGTTGGGCCATGCCCAGTTGCCGTTAAACCAGAAAGCCGTCTTGCCGTCTACCAGGTCGATGGCCATCTCATCATAGTCAGCGCCTAAGGGATCTGCTTTTGCCACGTTGTATTTTTTCAGGATATCAAACATGTCCAGGAATTCCGACATCCGGTCATACTTGTTCAGATCCAGGTCTCCGGCCTTGATCTCCTCGATCGCTTCCGCCGCCCCGTCTGAAGTCCCGTCATAGGTCTCATAAATATACTGGAGATGATGGGCTCCTACAGACCAGTCGTCCTTTGCAAGGGAAATGGGTTTTTCAATCCCTGCATCCACCAGCCGGTCCAGAAGTTCTACAAAGTCATCCTGCGTCTGGATGGTTTTCGGATCAAAGGTCTCTCCCAGCGCATCCTCGATCACTTTCTGGTTATAGATGATGCCCCGTCCCTCAATACAGAGTGGGAAACTGTATACCTTTCCATTTACCGTAGTCAGATAGCCTTCTGCCTGCGCGGTCCATGGCTCGCCGGACAGATCCTCGCCTTTTTCTTCGGCCAGGGCGATGACGTCCGTAGTATCCAGGATCATCAGTGTGGGCGGAGTGCCGGAATTATAAAGGCTTACCACCTTTGTGTAGGGAGAATCGCCGTCCGTCACAGGCATAACCTCCACATGCACCCCGGATTTTTCTTCAAACACCTTTCCCATCTCTTCTAATGCCGTCTGGATCTCTGCCTTGGAATTCAAAAGCGTAATGCTGGTTCCTTCAAGAGACGTATCATATTCAAACGTATCTATGGATGTATCAATGGGAACTGTCTTTTCTTCTTCATTCGGGTCATCCGGATCACTTGCAAATCCAAACCGGACGCCGCAGCCCGTCAGCATGGTCAGCATCAGAGCCGCCGCAATTCCCAGGGTCAGCACTCTTGATGCAAATCGTTTCTTCATAGTTTCTCCTCCTTAAGCTTTTTTCGTTGTGTAACCGGTAAAGTAACCGGTTACTTTATGGTTTTATCTTAGCACTCCTCCAGGAATCCGTCAATCATTTGCTTTAACAAATATGATTTTTGTAAATTGTTACCGAAACCCGACTTCTCTCTTTATCTACTTTTTACAAAACCGGTTACTTAACCGCTTCTTCCTTGCGGGATCGTTTGTCTTTTGCTATAATTTAGGAAATAAGTGACAACGAAGAATAAGGAGCTTAACTCATGGGACCGAAAAAGAAAGTCACCTTTGATGACATTGCAAAATATACTCATTTTTCAAAAACAACGATTTCCCGTTATTTTAACCATCCGGATTCCCTGACTCTGGAAAACCAGAAGATCATCTCCGATGCACTGGAAAAACTGAACTATCAGGAAAACAAAGTAGCCCGGATCCTAGCCAGCGGCAAGACGGAGTTTATCGGGCTTCTGATCCCGGATCTCTATCACCACTATTACGCGGAGGTCCTGAATCAGATCTTACATACCTATGAAACTTTCGGATATAAATTTCTCGTCTTTACAGGCAATGAAAATGAAGAGATCGAGCGTCAGTATATCCAGGAACTTCTGGCCTATCAGATCGAGGGCATGATCATTTTAAGCCACACCATCCCTTCCCGGGAACTGGCGGATCTTCCCATTCCTATCGTGACCATCGAACGGGAGGACCAGTTTGTCAGCAGCATCAACACAGACAACTACATGGGCGGATACCAGGCCGCAAGCCTTCTTGCAAAACACGATTGCGATATTCTGCTTCATATCAACTCCCCCACAGACCCAAAGCTCCCAAGCTACGGCCGGATCCAGGGATTTTTAGACTGCTGCCGGGAGCAGAACCTCCGTCATGAAATGATCTTCCGGGAGTTCGGCCACAGTTACGAGACGGTTCAGCCACTTCTCCAGAAGATCATCGAAGAACTGGAACAAAAGTATCACGGGCAGAAAAAAGGCATCTTTGTCTCCAATGATACGCATGCCAACACCTTTTTAAATCTTCTCTTCCGGACATACGGGTGCCTGCCGGACGACTATCTCCTGGTCGGCTTTGACAATTCTCCTGTTTCCAGAGAAGCCGTGGTCCCGATCAGCACGATCGGACAGCAGATCGACAAACTGGCTTATGAAGCGGTCAGTCTTCTGGTGCAGCAGATGAATGAACGCAAAAAAAGAAGACCGGCTCCCTTACGGGAACCAGTCCACAAAGTCATTGCCCCAAAAGTATTCCGACGGGCAACCACAGAGCGGGAACAGCCTTAGCTGTTCCCCTTTTTTCTCATTTTCAGTTTCAGCATGGCCAGCGCCTTTCTTGCGTCCAGTTCGCTCACTGTATTTTCTGCCAGCACAGTGGTCTCGTCCCCCATGGCTCCCGTTTTCTCAAAAGCCTTATAGTAGCAGAGCACGCCGTCCAGGCAGTCGTTCTGTACCACAAAATCCTTTGCCGGCACCATGCTAAGAGCCACCACCGGGACGCCCCGTTTCTCCGCCGCTTCAATGGCATGTGCATAATCAATGTGATTATTTCCCAGCCCGTTGCAGGAGAAAATGGCTCCATCCGCCCGGGCGCATTCCAGTGTAACGCCTACCCGCTCGGAAGACAGCAGCTTGTCTTCATTTTTATCCGGCGATCCTACAATGATGATCCCTCTTAAGTTTACATCCTGGTCTTCAGAAACCATCTCCACCAGAGGATCTCTGTAATAATGCAGAGACGTTTCTTTCATGCTTGTTCCAATGCCCATCGCTTCCGCCTCCTCTGATCCATCGCAACTTCCGCTTAATCCATGGCCCGCATTACGCCGTCCCGGAATTCGTTGGGCGTAACCAGCGCCGGCATGCATCCCATATCGATCACCGAGTGGCCGCCTTCAAAACCGCAGGGCTCGTCGCCAAACATGCGGGTATCATATACCGCGCCCTGGCCGGACACTTCCTTTACGATATATACATCTTTGCGGTCCGGCTCATAGGTTTCCTGAAATACATGCTTTTCTGTGCATTTATATCCGTTGAACTTCTTCATCTGATCACGGAAGATCTGGCAGAAGGTGTCGCAGGCCCGGTGCGCCGCCTCCGGTCCCGGCCGGTCCGCCCAGGTATTTTCCTTTAACACCACGTCAAAAGAGATCAGCAGATCCGTTTCCAGCGGCGTCCCGGCTCTTCCCCAGGCGATCTTGTCCGCCAGGATCCCATCGCTTGCGCCAAAGTTACACACCTGCCTGCCGCTTTCATCTACGCCTGTCAGGAGAACGTATACCCCTGTCAGCGTGTGGGTCACACCTTCTCCTACTTTTCCCAGTACCTTCGTGGATAAAGGAATGACGTCCATAATGGTATTCGTATGCTGCTGATGTTCATCCGGCAAAATGATCCGTATATCGATGCTCTTGATCAACGGCTCTTTTTCCAGAATCTCTTTTGCCGTCTCCTGGCATACCGTCAGATGTCCGTCTATGGTGATCTTATTTTCTTCTCCGTATGCCGCGTCCGTCACATGAAAGGCGCGCACTTCCAGTCTGGAACCTGTTTCCATAATCTGACCACTTCTTTCTCTGTTCCAGGACTACAGAGTAAGCCCCAGTCTTTTCACGACTTCTGCCGCCACCGGCGTATTGGCCACACCGCCGTATCCGGTCTCGCGAAGGCTTACATCCATCTTGTCTCCTACTTCTTTCATCGCGTCAATGGTCTGATCCACCGGGATCTGGCTGACGATCCCTGCCAGCGCCATATCTGCGGCTGCCAGCGCATTGACTGCGCCGCCTACGTTTCTCTTCACACAGGGGACTTCCACCAGGCCGCCTACCGGGTCGCAGACCAGACCCATCAGGTTCTTTAATGCCATGGCGCAAGCGTCTCCCAGCTGCTCCAGGGCGCCGCCTCTGACATAGCAGATGGCCGCCGCCGCCATACCGGATCCGGAACCGATCTCCGCCTGGCATCCGCCGGAAGCTCCCGCCAGATATGCCCGGTTGGCAATGATCTGTCCGATGCCGGCTGCCACATACATAGCCTCGATCATCTTTTCTTCCGGAACCTGATATTCCTGATAATAAGTCACCAGCACCGCCGGCAGCACACCGCAGGCTCCCGCCGTAGGCGCTGCCACGATCCGCTTCATACAGGCATTGTTACAGCCCATCTTCAGGGCGTTGGTCATCACTTTGGCCATGAAATCACCGCAGAGAGTGTCGCCCTTCTTCTGATAAGCTTCCATCAGCCCGCCTTCTTTTCCTACCAGACCGCTGGCAGACATCTCGTCCGGCTCATAGGCTGCGATCCCGTCCAGCATCGCCTGCCACATGCCTTTCATTCTTCTCCAGGAATCCTCCTCTGTGATCCCGTTCTCATCCATATCTTCCAGCTGGATGGCTTTCCAGAATTCGATCCCGTCTTTTCTACATCTTGCATACGCTTCTTCTACTGATTGATATGACATACGCTTCTTGCTCCTCCACTTTCTTAGACTCTACGCTCCATTTGCCTTCAGGAAAATGACCTTCAGGATGCCTTCCTTACTCTCCAGCGTGTGGATCACTTCTTCGGAAACCACCTGGTCTGTCTCCACTACCATTACCGCAAATCCGCCTCTCTTATCGCGGAAAACAGTCATCGTAGCAATATTTACATTTTCCTTGCTAAGCGCCGCAGAAACTTCCCCGATCCGTCCGGGCTGGTCCACATTCCGCACGATCAGCGTGTTGCTCTCGCCGCTGAAATTCACATCGATCCCGTCCAGGCTGCTGACGCGAATCCGTCCGCCGCCAATGGAATAAGCCTGGATCGTCATCGTCTTTTTCCCTTCCGCATCCATAACGATCCGTGCGGTATTGGGGTGCGCTCCTTTCAGATCCTTATTCTCGATCACAAAGTCCATCCCCTGTTCCTTCGCGATCTCAAAGCTGTGCGGAATCCGCATATCGTCCGGCTTCATCCCCAGAAGTCCTGCGATCAGCGCTTTGTCTGTACCGTGCCCCTTGCCTGTCGCCGCAAAGGAGCCGTGAAGATATACGGTGGCTTTTTGCGGCTGCACGCCAAACAACTGTCTGGCAATCTGGCCGATACGTACTGCTCCTGCCGTGTGGGAGCTGGAAGGTCCTACCATGACCGGTCCTAAAATGTCAAATATACTTCCCATCTGTTTTTCCTCTCTTTTCTTTATTTTGACATGTATCTACTCTCTATTATAATAGAATGACAATTCGTTTACAATGTATAATTATTGTGGTATTCTATTTTCACGTCCGCAAGCTGCGGAACAGTTTCACAGACAAGGAAGTGCATGTTATGAACAAAAAAGAGATTCTCGAGATCCGCCGGCAGTTTACTCCGGAAAACTGCGCCATCACCCGGATCTGCGGCTGTTATGTGGATCACGAAAAAGAGAAAAAATCCGAATTAAAAAAAGCCTTTCTTTCCCTGCCGGAAGAAGAAGCTTTCAAATATTTTGACATCTTCCGCCATACCCTTTCCGGCACCCTGGGGAAAAATATGATCAACATGGAATTTCCCCTGGAACAGGAACTCTCCGGCGGCACCCAGGAATTTCTCCTGAAGCTGCGGGACAGCAGACTGGAAGACGATCTGCTGGTGGAAGAATTTTATGATAAGGTCATCGAATCCTACGATTACCCGGAAAATTATTACATTATCCTGATCCACGCGGTCTACGATGTGCCCGGAAAAGCTTCCGACGGCGAGGAAATGTTCGACGCTTCGGATACGGTCTATGAACACCTGATGTGCAGCATCTGCCCGGTGAACTTAAGCAAAGCCGGCTTAAGCTACAACGCCCACACCAACAATATCGAGGACCGGATCCGTGACTGGGTGGTGGATATGCCCGTGAAGGGATTCCTCTTCCCGGCCTTTACTGACCGGGCGTCCAACGTCCACCAGGTTCTCTACTACAGCAAAAAGCCCGAAGAGTTAAGCCCGGACTTTATCAGCAATGTTCTGGGAAGCGAGATCCCGCTGAGTGCAGGCGACCAGAAAACCTCCTTCCAGGCCATTGTCAGCGATACTCTGGGAACTTCCTGTGATTATGAAACCATCCGGAATATCCACGACAATCTGAATGAAATGCTGGAGGAAGCCAAAGAGGCGCCGGAGCCGCTGGAATTATCCCGTCCCGACATCAAACGGCTGCTGGAAAGAAGCGGCGCGTCCGAGGAGCAGATGTCGGCCTTTGACCGGGAATTTGAGGATGTCATGGGAGAACAGAAAACCGTGCTTGCCTCCAACATCGCCAGCACCCGCACCTTCCAGATTGAAACGCCCGATGTGATCGTCAAAGTCAATCCGGAGCGTTCCGACCTGGTGGAAACCCGGGAGATTGACGGCCGGCGCTGTCTGGTGATCGCCATTGACGACCACCTGGAAGTCAACGGAATTGAAATCCATCCATAAGAAGGAAAAGCATCCGGCAAATATCCGGCAAAAAAATTTTCAAAAAAATGCAAAAAGTATTTGCCAAACAGATTATTTTATGGTATGATACTTTTTGTCGAGCGGAGATGGCGGAATGGCAGACGCGCTAGATTCAGGTTCTAGTGGGAGCAATCCTGTGAGGGTTCAAGTCCCTTTCTCCGCATGGCTTATGAGAATCCCTGATTGATCAGGGGTTCTTTTTTTGTATTCTTTTTTCCAAAAAAACAAGGGACTGTTTCCAGTCCCTTATCTCATTTCTATTCAGTTTTTACCAGTCTGTGTAGATATCAATGGTTCCTGACGGGCATCCGGTATCATATACCTTGCCAGGTCCAAGAGAAGTCTGTACTACGGTTCCTTTCGGGTGGTCGCTGCTGGCTACGCAGATGTATCCGTCCTTGTCACGGATCGTTCCGTCGCTTGCCACATGGCGTCCGGGGATGTTAAGCCCGTGTCCCGGAAGAACTTTCTGTGAGTAATAGGTTTCTCTGTGGCCGTTAAAATAAACCACACCTTTTTCCGGTGTCAGCACACCGCCGCTGTCCGGGATGATATAGTTCCCGCCGCCGGAAGATCCGGAGGAAGAACTACCGGAACCGCCGCCCTGGCTGCCGCCTGTGCCTGCATTATTATTTCCGCTGGTCTCCTGCGCCTGTGCCTGTGCTTTCTGTGCTTCTGCCTGCTTTGCGGCTTCTTCTGCACGAAGGCTTGCAATCTTGTCAGACAGCGCGTCCAGATCTGTGGAAGTCGCCTCTGCCTTTGCATTCAGCTCTTCTTTCTGATCTGCCAGCTCTTTTTCCATTTTTTCCTGAGAATCTTTCTCGTCCTGCAGCTTTGCCTCTTCCTCTTCTATGGTTTCACGAAGAGTACAAAGTTCCTCTAACTGCTCGCGATCATAATCACTGACATTCTGTACAAATTCTACACGGTTGAGGAAGTCTGCCATGTTGTCTACGGAAAAGATCATGCTTAACATAGAAGCACTGTCATTTTCATAGACATATTTGATCCGGAGCTTCATTTCCTCAAACTGCTGCTGTTCGCTGTTCTTTGCGATGTCGATCTGAGCCTGCGTAGCTTCGATCTGGTTGTTGGTCTCTTTGATCTGGTCTTCCAGATCCGCGATCTGTGATCCCAGTTCCAGGAGATCCTGATTGATGCCGCTGAGCTCATTTTTCAGCTGTGATGACTGCTGTTCCATGCTGTCGATTTCTGTGGCATGTACCGTGAACCCGGGAACGATCATCGCAGATACACACAGCGCTGAAACGCCCGCCTGCAGCCAATGCTTTAACAGAAATTTCATAAAAACCTCCAAATTGAATCTTTTCTTCTTTTCTGTATTCTTCATAATAGCATACTTGGACGATCTTGGCAAATCCTTTTTCTCGGGCGCGTATCTTTGCGGCGTGTACGGCAGCGTCATATATTACAGCATCTGGCTGAATTCAATACATTCCCTGTTGGGCCCGTCGATCTTGAAATAGCGCACGCCATTTTCCCAGAATGGCAGGAAATGGATCTCGTCCGGCTGATTATTGAGCCCCAGGGCGCACACTTCTTCATAAGTCTTTTCGATATCTGTCACATCAATGGCCAGATGGTCGATGGAGCCGTATTCCATTTTGATCTCTTTTTCTTCATAAGTCTCGATCACCAGGTTGTTCAACTTCAAAAATACCACTCTCGCGCCATTTGCCTCGTTGATGGTCTCAAAAGCAATCTCAAATCCCAGCTTCTGATAAAATGCCACCGTTGCATCCATGTCTTTTGTGGGGATCCCGATATGCTGGATCCCGGTCAGATATTCCTTCATCCTGCTTCCTCCTTGTAAATGATCGATGTCTTCTAATTCTTTTCTGTCCTGTATCTCATAATACCGGGCCTTGTCCCGGTGTCTCCGGAACACCTTTTTCCCGCCTTCCTCTTTTTTCAGTTCCAGAAGTTCCGGAAAATATGCTTTCCCAAACCAGACCGGATTGCCTTCCCGGTCCCTGTATCTGACGCAGCCAAGCCACTCTGTGGCCGCGTCTTCCTGCCCGGGTTCCTGCGTTTCTCCGGCGGACTGCATCAGCTGCAGAAATCCCCGCATGCTTGCTTCGGTAAGCCAGGGCTGATCCGCCACAAAAAATGCAGCTTCCCGCGCTCCCAGCCGGATGGCTTCCAGAAGTCCAGTCCGGATAGAATAGGATACGCCTTTCGCACTTTCCGGCGACCAGACAAAGCGGACCGGCTCTCCGTTTGTCCGCAGCGCTTCCACACTTTCCCGGATTTCCTCATATCTGGTCACTACCAGCACTTCACAATCCGGAAATGTACCTGCGATCCTGACCAGACGGTCCAGGAGATGCCGGTACATGGGCCGGCCTTCTATCTCGTACAACAGCTTATTTCTTCCAAAACGGCGGCTGTTTCCAGCCGCCAGATAAATCAACGCTGTTTTCATTTTTTCAAAAGCCCCATGGCGATTTTTTCACTGGTAATGGGGAGTTCGTGGATCCAGAGTCCGGTCGCGTTTGCCACCGCATGCGTAAGCGCCGGCGCCGGGGTGTTGATCACCACTTCCCCGATGGATTTTGCTCCAAAGGGGCCGGTTTCTTCGTAACTGCTTTCAAATTCTACACGCAGGGTTCCTACATCCAGACGGGTGGGGATCTTATACTGCATGAAAGAATTGTTCAGCATCTGGCCTCTGGCTGAATACCGGACGTCCTCATAGAGCGCCATGCCGATGCCCTGTGCCAGGCCGCCTTCCACCTGACAGCGGCAGAGGTTGGGGTTCAGCGGGGTTCCGCAGTCCACCACCGCCACATAATCCAGCAGTTCTACATGGCCGGTCGCCTTGTCCACTTCGATCTCCGCCATGCCCGCCATAAACGGCGGCGGGGATACCGGAGAACTGTTGGTCTCTGTTACCTGAAGACTTCTTGCATTGCCGCTCTGTCCGGCTGTGCCGATTTCTTTTAAGGTCACCTGTTTTCCGGTTGTCCGGTCCACAGCGGTATGTCCGTCAAATTCCACGGCGTCCACTTCGCATCCCAGCATGGATGCCGCTTTTTCGCAGATCTTCTCCTGCAGCTTCCGGCAGGCCTTTTCTACGGCTTTTCCGGTGATGTAGGCCGTACTGGACGCATAGGAACCGGAGTCATAAGGGGAAGTATCTGTATCCGCCCCGGAGACAATGATCTGCTCTATGGAGCAATCCAGGCATTCTGCAGCCACCTGGGCCATAGTCGTATCACAGCCGGTCCCCATATCCGCAGCGCCGATGGAGAGCGCATAGACTCCGTCCTCCTCCAGCTTGATGGTAGCAGACCCTACGTCCACATTGGAAATTCCAGACCCCTGCATGGCCATGGCCACACCTACGCTTCTTACTTTGCCATTTCCCATATCCCTGCAGGGATATTTCTCTTTCCAGCCGATCATATCTGCCGCACGTTTCAGGCAGCGGTCCAGAGCGCAGCTGTTGGTCTGTTCTCCATAGTAGGCGGGCATGATCTGGCCTTCCCGCACCATATTTTTCAGCCGCAGTTCCACAGGATCGATGTGAAGCCTCTCGGCCAGTTCATTGACCGCCGTTTCTACTGCGTAGATTCCCTGGGTCGCGCCGTACCCCCGGTAAGCGCCGGAAGACATGACATTGGTATAAACCACATCATAGCGGAACCGATGGGCCTCCAGGGACCCGTACAAGGGGATCGACTTGTGGCCGGACAGTCCCACCGTTGTGGGGCCGTGCTCGCCATAGGCTCCTGTATTGGATAAGGTATACACATCTATCGCACGGATCCTGCCGTCTCTGTCCGCGCCCACTCTGACCGAGACTTCCATCTCATGTCTGGGCGAGGACGCGATCTGGGATTCTTCCCTGGTAAAGATCATCTTGGAAGGCTTGCCGGTCTTCCAGGTCACAAACGCCGGATAAATCTCGGATACAGACGTCTGTTTTGCCCCGAATCCGCCGCCGATCCTGGGCTTGAATACCCGGATCCTGGATTTGGAAATTCCAAGGGCATTGGAAAGGATCCTTCTCACATGAAAAACAATCTGAGTGGAACTCATTACATTTAACCGCCCGTACGGATCCAGATAGCAGACGGTGCGGAAGGTTTCCATCATGGCCTGCTGATTGGCTTTCACATGATAAGTGCCTTCTACCACTTCCTCGCAGTCCTGAAGCACAGCTTCCACATCCCCGTCATGGCTTTCGCCGCTGGCGCACAGGTTTCTCTTATTATCCGCCCCTACCTTACAGAGGGCCTTCCAGTTTTCTTCCGGATGCACCAGGATCTCGCTGTCTTTCGCCTCGTGAAGATCCAGGATCGCAGGAAGGATCTCATACTCCACTTTGAGCCGTTTCAGAGCCTGATCCACACAAGCCTCGTCCCGGCCGGCCACGATTGCCACCGGATCTCCCACATACCGGACATGGCGGTCCAGGATCAGCCGGTCATAAGGACTGGCTTCCGGATAGGTCTGTCCGGCAAGCGTAAACCGCTCATCTGGCACATCCTCCCAGGTATAAACCGCTTCAATCCCCTCTACCTTCTCTGCCAGATCCTTTTTCACGGAACGGACCATGGCATTGGCATGAGGGCTTCGCAATACTTTTACGATCAGACAGTTCTTCGGCGCGATATCATCGGTAAATACCGGCTGGCCTGTCACCAGCGCCATGGCGTCTTTTTTTCTGATCGGCTGACCTACTGTCTTCATACCGCACCTCCCTGTTTTTTATATTCCAGAAATGCTTTCATTCCCCGCAGCTGTCCCTCATATCCGGAGCAGCGGCAGAGATTTCCGGCCAGATATTCCTTCATCTCTTCTTCTGTCGGATCCGGATTCTCCCGGAAAAGGGCTATGGCATTCATGATCATGCCGGGATTGCAGAATCCACACTGCTCCGCGCCCTGGTCGGCGATAAATGCGCCAAATTCCTCTGCTTCTTTTTGCAGTCCTTCCAGCGTTGTCACTGCATGCCCGTCCGCTCTTGCCGCAAGCACGGAACAGGACAGGACCGGTTTCTCATCCAGAAATACTGTACACAGGCCGCAGCCGGAAGTTTCACAGCCCCGTTTGACGCTGTAGCAGCCTTCTTCCCTTACAAAATCAATGAGCAGAAGATCCGGAGCGATCTCCCGTTCGATCTTTGTTCCATTTAACATCAGACTGATCTTCATTCCTTCGGCCCCCTCTCCTGTAATATTCCAAGTCCCCGGCAGATCAGAACCTCTGCCAGGTGGCTGCGGTATTCTTTTCCAGCCCGCAGATTACTTTCCATGGGGACTTCCTTTGCCAGCGAAGCAGCGATCCTGGCAATCTCTTCCTCTGAACAGACGCCCTCCCGGATCTTTGCCGCCATATCTTCCGAAACCGTCAGAAGCATGGCCTTCTTCGGCCTTGCCCCTACTGTAATACGCACGCCTTCTTTGGTGCAGGCAAATCCTGCCGCCAGCACCGGAAAATCCGTCCGCACATTGCGGTGGCAAAGATACGCATAAGCGCCCGGCGTCTTCTTTACGATCAGACGCACCAGAATATCGTTATCTCTTGGCATAGTTACAAACTCTCTTAAAGGCAGGATCCCGGCGTGGAAAAGTTCCACTTCCGTATCCAGGGCAAGGAACGCGGTCAGTACATCGGAAAATCCGAACCGTCCGAATATGCTTCCTCCCACCGTTGCCAGATTGCGGAACTGAACGCCCACGATATCCTTCACACTGTTCTGCATCATATGGTCAAACCACGTATTCAGCCCCTCATGGAGTTCCAGCTGTCTTAAGGTTACCATGCATCCGATGCGGAAGGATTCGTCTGTCTCCTCAATCTCATTCAGGCCAAGCCCTGACAGATCGATGGCTGTCTGGATCTGAGCATTGCTCATCTTCATCCAGAGCATTCCGCCAAGGATCCGGTTGGAACGCTTCTGATTCAGTTCATAAGCCTGTTCCAGACTTTCTGCTTTTACATAATTCTTTATTTTCAGCATCTCTTCTCCTCATTGACTTCTGTTTTTTGTATCGTGGAATCATTGTACCATCTTTTCTGGAAAAATGATACGGCCGCGCCGTAATCTTTCCCCTTTTCCAGCAAATGGCATAATGCTTCTCTGGTCTCTTCATCCAGCTCTTCCGCTTGATTTACCAGATACCGGTATTCGCAGGCTACCTGTTTCTTCTGCCCAACATCACTGGTCAGGCAAACCGCCAGATCTTCTGCCGTAATCTTTTCCTCCGGGGATCGTCCAAGATACCTGCAGGCAACCGGAAACCGGTGGCAGGCTTCCCGGAAGGTCTGTCCGATGGCTGTGGCACCTGCTACGCCGATCACCAGATCCGTTCCATCCGGGATCACCGGCTCCTGGTCTCCCGGACATTTCAGAGGGAGTCCCCTGCTTCCGTCCGCCTCTACGATCACCACATCATATTCATCCAGCAGTTTTCTTGGCTCCCCGGGCGCAAGTCCTGTGATCTTGTCCCCCTCATATCCGCCGCCGATGGGCGTAAATCCATAACGGCCTTCTTTCCACATGTGAGCCGTGGCGGCAACTACCGTCCGGTATCCCGCGCTCCGCAGTTCTTTTGCCAGTTCATAGATCAGCGTCGTCTTTCCTCCGGCTCCGGTAACGGCGATCAGCCGGTGCTTCCCCGGATCGATCTTCAGAATGTTTCTCAGGGAAAATGCTTCTTCCAGGGTTTGCAGGTGCAGGACCGCTTCCAGCACCCCGCCGGCGATGCATCTGGCTTTGTCGGAAATGCTCCGGCAGTTGTCTCTTTCCTCCAGTCTGGGATCAATGTCTGCCATCTTAAACCCCTGTTTTACCGGAAAGCCGTCCGGCAGTATTCCTCTTAAGATCCCGTCGATGGAAGCCTGTACCGGGCAGTCTCCGATCCGGGCTATGACCTCTCCTTTGTGTACCAGGTCTCCAATCGTCCGGCAGCCTGTAAGGATCCCTTCTGCCGGCGCGTAGATAACCCGCTCCGCGGCAACGCCGCCGATCACACCCGGAACTCCTGTATTGGGAATGGCGCTTCCCCGGTAATAGATCCGTCCCAGATCGTGGCCTCTTTTGGTCTCCACCACCGCATGCACGTCCTTTCCCGCCACAAAGCCGGGGCCAAGACCGATGGTAACAGGCGCCATCTCTATCCGGGTTCCCAGATTGCGCTTGGCCAGGATGGCATCCACCACAATGTCCGGATTCCATCTGCGGATCCAGTCCCCTTCCGGATCCACAAGCACCGGGATTTTCTCTTCCGCCAATATTCTTTCTACGATTTCTTCATCCGCAAGCTTTGCCGTGATCCCTTCCACTGTCACCTCTTTTTGATATACCGCTTCTGAAAAGGAAACCGTACGCCGGATAGCTGCAGGCATCCTGCACTCCAGAACAACCACCTGAAATCCACTGTGATATAATTTTGCAATCACGCCGCTGGCAAGGTCGCCGCCTCCTCGCACCACCACCCGCATGTTCTTTTCTGTCAACATAAAAAGTGCCTCTTTTCGCTTCTGATAGAAATATCATATCATCCACGAAAAAGAGGCACAAGGGTTTCCTTTCGATTGCGCTTTTTACTCTTTTATGCTATCCTTATTTTATTCTCAGTGGAATCAGAGTCACTCTTATTTCCTTATCTACTAAATATCTTTATTTCCAAATGCTCCTGTTCGGAGCCATCACCATTCTATCATTTATTTTATATTGCAAGGAGGATTTGCCTATGTCATCTGTCTTACAAAAGTATTTCCCTATGATCCGAACCAGGGAAGCTATCCTACAGGAAATTACTACAACTCCTGATCTATATTCTGCTTTTCAAAAATGGGACAAAGACCAACAGGATGCTTTTCTTGCATACTGCACTGGTCAAAAAGGGCTTCATATATTACACGACCCGGTCTTTAAAGAAATTCTGAATCCCGAGCTTTCCCCTGGACGTGTAGAAGAACTACTCTCACTGATTCTCGGAGAACATATTAAAATTCTCCACATACTTCCCCTGGAATCCCCACGTATCGGAGACGAACATTCTCTAATCGTCATGGATCTGGTTGTAAAATTAGAGACCGGAAGTATCGTCAATATTGAAGTCCAAAAGCTCGGCTATCGATTTCCAGGGCAGCGCTCCGCCTGTTACTCTGCCGATCTTCTCCTTCGACAGTATAAACGAATGCGGAATGAAAAATCAAAATCTTTCAGTTATAAGGATATTAAAAAAGTCTACACTATTGTGTTATATGAAAAAAGCACGTCTGAATTTCATCAATTTCCCGAAAATTATATTCATCGATTTTCCCAACAGTCAGATACCGGCATCTCCATTGATCTGCTTCAGGAATATGTATTCATCCCGCTTGACATCTTCTACCGGATTTTGCACAATAAAGGTATCAGAAACCAGTTGGAAGCATGGCTTACATTTCTAAGTACAGATGAACCTGAAATGATAGAAAAGCTGATTCTTTCTTATCCTCAGTTTCGCTGCTACTATGAAGAGATCTATACGCTGTGCCAGAATACAGAGCGGGTGATGGATATGTTTTCAAAAGAATTGCAGGAACTGGATAAGAACACAGTTCAATATATGATTGATGAAATGCAGGAAGAGATTGACGCACAAAAGGAAACCATTCATAAACAGGAAGAGGAAATCCAAAAATTAAAGGAACTACTGAATGAATTATCATCCAGATAGTCCCTCTATCGTTAAAAAGCAGAAAATCATTTTAGATCGCACGGATTATCTTCCGGATCTGCAGCACACTGGCCGGAGTCACTGACAATTCATCCACGCCCATCTCCAGAAATGTTCCGGTCAGCGCAGGATCCGCTCCCAGTTCGCCGCAGATGCCCACCC
>NZ_JACJLV010000003.1 GCF_016902415.1 Mordavella massiliensis
CTATATGATATTATCAGAATATTCTTACTCCTTATTCCTTCCACCTACACCCTTACGGCGCCCGGCGGATCCAATCTCTTCTCTTAAACGCAAATAACCGCGGAACCATACATTCCACGGCCATTGCCCCATTTCCTAAAACCTCTCTTGCTTTGACTTATTCCGTCAGGTAAGCGGCAAACTTTTCCTCCGCAAGACTTTCGTCCATGCCATTTACCACCAGCAGCATGGGCATTCCCAGTTTAATGGTCATCAGACCGACGATAGACTTCCCGTCAATCTTTATGTGCCGGTTGGAAAGATTCACCACATCCACGTCCGACTGCATCTTCTGGCAGGTCGAACAAAAAGACATGATCTGCTCCGGCGTAATAAATTTAATCTTTCTTTCTATCATTTTCTGGTACCTCCTGCACACTCTTGTCTACTATACACTATTTCTGCAGATTTGGGTACCAAAAATAAAATCCTTAGCAAAAGTTTTTCACCGGAAGCAGCAAATAGAAACCTGGACGCTCTGGACGTCTTTCTTCTTTTTCATTATAATAACATCAGAATACTTATTGCTGATATGAGGTTGAACACATGAAGAAGCAAACTCTTTCCAACAAAATCCTGTCTCTCTTTTTTGTAGTCTTCTGTCTGTCCACAGGGACAATCGCACTGACTGCCTGTACCGGCGAAACCACGCAGGAAACAAAAACGCCAGAAGCCAGAGCGCAGGAATCGGAAAAATCCGATGCTGACAGTCCGGAGATCCTCCATTTTGTAGATGTATATCAGAACCCTTATCAGGTGGAGATCAATCCCCGGGTAAAAAAACACGATTACAAAGTGGATGCATTTGTCCACAATGGCCATCTCCTGTCCTATGAGGGCGACAGCAATTATACCTACCGGCTCGGCGTAGATGTCTCGGAGCATCAGGGGTATGTTGACTGGCAGGCGTTAAAAGCCAGTGGATTTGACTTCGCCTTCATCCGGCTGGGCTACCGGGGCTACGGACAGGAAGGAAATATCCGGCTGGACAAAGAATTTCACCAGAACATCCAGAATGCACAGGCCGCCGGCTTTGATGTAGGCGTTTATTTCTTCGCCCAGGCGATCAACGAAGAAGAGGCTCTGGAAGAAGCGAACTTCGTTTTGCAGAATCTTCAGGGATATACGCTGCAGCTTCCGGTAGTCTACGATCCGGAAAGCGTTCTGGACGATGAAGCCCGGACCGACAACGTCTCCGGAGAACAGTTTACCAAAAATACAGAAGCTTTCTGTTCCGCTGTGGCGGACGCAGGCTATGAGCCCATGATCTACGCCAATATGCTGTGGGAGGCTTTTGAACTGAATCTGGAGAAGCTCTCCGAGTATCCGCTGTGGTACGCAGACTATGAGCCCGCTCCCCAGACGCCTTATCATTTCCAGTTCTGGCAGTACACCAATCAGGGACAGGTTGCTGGTGTCAACGGAAATGTAGATCTGAACATTCAGCTCATTCCCACAAAATAAAATCGAAAAAAGGCCTGTAAACAAATACGTTTACAGGCTTTTTCGTTCCCTCCCCCTGTTGGACTCGAACCAACGACAACTCGGTTAACAGCCGAGTGCTCTACCGACTGAGCTAAGGAGGAATATGTGTTTTGACAACACATATAATTTACCACAGTTCTATATACTTTTCAAGCATTTTCCAAATCTTTTTCCACTTCGGTTTTCCGCTTATCCTCTGTAGTAATTGATCAGGCAGCCTTTGGTGATGATCTCACGCTCTGCGTCAGTCATATCGCCCAGCTTAAAGGTCACTTCCGCAAGATCTTCGCCTTTTACCACATATGCTTTTACTTCCGCCGCTTTTTCGGCGATCGCTTTGCGGATCTCCGGCACGAAGATGTAGTCGCCGTTCGCAAAGCTTAAGTGTTCGTGGTCTTCCTCTGTAATAAACGGCAGCATGCCCCAGTTGATCAGATTGGAGCGGTACCGCTTGGTGGCATATTCATTGGCAATATTCGCCCAGCCGCCCAGTACTTTCTGGCAGGAAGCCGCCTGCTCTCTGGCGGATCCGTCGCCCGGCTTTACTGCAAAGATGGTGCTGCCGATGCCGAGATTTCCTTCCCCTGCCTCCGGGAACTTCGTCTTTACCGCAGCCATCACCGGCTTTAACTCTTCCAGCACTTCCAGCGGACAGGTTCCTTCTTCTATGGCCTTCTGCGCTTTCTGTACCTCTTTGGCGCGCCCTACATAAGCCGGATCCTTTCTGGACAGGGCAAATTCCGCCAGCCCCAGCGGATTGGAGCGGTAAGAAGACGTCTCGCCGGACGGGATCAGCTCATCGGTGGTGGTCACCGGATCATGGATCTCAGACACCACTTTCAAAAGCAGATTCTCCGGAAGCGCCGGCATAGACGGCCAGTCCTTGATGTTCGGTCCGAACTTGATCTTTACACTGGGATCTGCCACGCCCTTGCTGTCAAAGACACGGTTGGCATAAATGTTCCGGTCAAAATGATAGGTTCTTCCTTTGTGTTCTACATCCATATCTGTCGCAGGCGTCAGGAAGCCCTTGTTGGCCGCAGTCGCCGCGATCGATCTTGCATCCATCAGCGCTACAGATGCGATCTGTCCGCTCTGCAGCTTGGATCCTTCCCGGTTGGGGAAGTTTCTGGTGGAATGACGGATGGAAAATGCGTTGTTGGCCGGAGTGTCTCCCGCGCCAAAGCAGGGGCCGCAGAACGCTGTCTTCAGGATCGCTCCCGCCTCCATCAGATCCGCCGCCGCGCCGTTTTTGATCAATTCCATGTAGATCGGCGTGCTGGCCGGATAGACGCTGAAGGTAAATTCATCCGCGCCGATGTAATGACCGCGGATCAGATCCGCCGCCGCACAGATATTTTCAAATCCGCCGCCTGCGCAGCCGGCAATGATTCCCTGGTCTACATACAGTTTTCCGTCCACGATCTTATCCTGCAGAGAATAGTCTACCGCGCCGTCCAGGCTGACCAGCGCCTTCTGCTCCACATCATGGAGAATATCTTTTAAGTTTGCATTCACTTCTTCAATGGTGTAGGTATTGGACGGATGGAACGGCATGGCGATCATGGGCCGGATCTCGCTTAAGTTTACATAGACCATACCGTCATAGTACGCCACATCCCCCGGATTTAATTCTTTGTAATCTTCTTCTCTTCCGTGGATCTCGTAAAATTCCCGGATCTTTTCATCCGTTTTCCAGATGGAGGACAGGCAGGTCGTCTCGGTCGTCATTACATCAATGCCGATCCGGAAGTCCGCGCTCAGCTTCTCTACGCCCGGTCCCACAAACTCCATCACTTTATTGTTTACATAGCCATTAGAAAATGTCGCGCCGATGATTGCAAGAGCCACATCCTGAGGACCGACTCCCTTTACCGGTTCGCCGTCCAGGTAAATGCCGATCACCTGCGGCATCTTGATATCATAAGTTTTATTCAGAAGCTGTTTTACCAGCTCCGGACCGCCTTCTCCCATGGCCATGGTTCCCAGCGCCCCGTAACGGGTGTGGCTGTCCGAGCCAAGGATCATCTTTCCGCCGCCGGCCAGCATCTCCCTTGCATACTGGTGGATCACCGCCTGATGGGGCGGTACGTAGACCCCGCCGTACTTCTTGGCGCAGGTCAGGCCAAACATGTGGTCATCCTCATTGATGGTGCCGCCTACCGCGCACAGAGAATTGTGGCAGTTTGTCAGCACGTAGGGGATCGGAAACTTCTCCAGGCCGGAAGCTCTCGCCGTCTGGATGATCCCGACAAAGGTAATGTCATGGGAGGTCAGCTTATCAAACCTGATCTGCAGTTTCTCCATCGTTCCGGATGTATTGTGTTCCTCAAGGATCCGGTATGCCATGGTATTTTTTGCCGCTTCTTCTTTCGAAACTTCCCTGCCTGTACGCAGTCCGATCTCCTGTCCGCTTTCCACGATCTCTGTCCCGTGCAGGAGATAAACACCTGCGTCATATAATTGAATCATTCTTATAAACCACCTTTCTGCGAAAGGCACCGATGGGGTTATGAAACCCTTTCTCGAATAAACTTTCGCTTCTTCTTTCTTTGTTGTTATACTCCTCTTGTAGGATCCTGGCATACTACAGAACCTGAGGAGGTGAGTGGCGGGGCTGTATAGCGGCAACCCCGTATTCTTATATAGGTCGGCCATCCGTTAAGGCATCAATGATTGGCGCATTCCCATAGCCCGTAAACTTATCTCTTCCGAAGTTGACTCGATTTCGCCGGATGACCAGTCCCTGCCAGTCCTGCTATTTTCTTTACAGGAGGAACCCTATGTTTAAAATCTTTCGTAACAACTGCTGTGGCCTTGATGTCCACAAAACCTGGATCTATGCCTGCATCGGTATTACCGATCCCAATGGCCGTACAGAGTATAAGCAAGCCCGCTTTTCTTCCTTTTCCAATGGACTCAGAGATTTAGCTGCCTGGCTTGCCAAATATTCCTGTACCGAAGTCTGCATGGAATCCACTGGCAAGTACTGGATCCCTGTTTTTAACATCCTCGAAAAGTCCTGTTTTGTCACCCTGGCCCATCCCAAATATACAAAACCGCAAAAGGGCAATAAAACCGACCGCAAGGATGCTAAATGGATCTGCGACCTGTTCATGTGCGACATGATAAAACCCAGTTTTATCCCTTCTCCGGAAATCCGGCAGCTTCGGGATCTGATTCGCTATCGCGTCAAACTTACCAACATGCTCACCGGCGAAAAGAACCGGGCCCAGAACTGCCTGACGGTTTCCAACCTGAAACTTGATGACGTTTTCAGTGATGTCTTTGGAAAGTCTGCTCGTTCCATTACCAACTATATCCTGGATCATCCTGGCGAAACCTTTGATGTTTCTCCTTTTGTAGATCCGCGGTGCAAAACACCTGTCTCTGAAATCCAGGCTGCTGTTGACGGCGCCATCTCCTCCGAGCAGGCTGTCAAGCTGCGCCAGTGCCTCGCACACATCGACGAGCTTGAAGCCCACCGCAAAGAGATCGAGTCTGAGATCTTTCAGATCGCAGAACCCTTTTCTGCCGTTTTAGATCTGCTTTATACTCTCCCTGGATTAGATAAGAATCCGATGACTGCTATTGCCATTCTCTCTGAGATTGGTCCGGATATGTCCGTGTTCCCGTCATCCAAACATCTTGTCTCCTGGGCTGGCTGCTGTCCCCGTAATGACCAGAGCAACCAGAAAGTAAAATCCAGGCGGATCTCCCGCGCCGGCAGTTATTTGAAACCTCTTCTTGTCCAGGTCGCCAATGCGTTGATCAAATCCAAAAAGCACCCGGAATTTAAAGAGAGGTATCACAGGATCAAATCCCGCCGGGGTCATAAAAAGGCAATCATCGCTGTCTGCAAGATGCTCCTGACCGCTATCTGGAACATGCTGAGCAAACTTGAGCCTTACAACCCGGAAGGATTTCTGGAGCACAGGCCTGTCAAGCAGGAAAAGACTTTGACAGTATCACAGGCTCTTGAATTTCTCAGGCTTCGGGGATATACAATCACTAATCAGTAGTCATTGTTATCTCTCCATTCCTTATATTTTGCAGTTGTTCTCACCCGCTAATTGCTAATTTTCGGGTGGCTTGTTTGCTATACTCTTTTTTAGTGGTTTACCTCTACTTCTTTGTTTCAAACTTACGCTCCTCCTTGTCTTTCATTATTCTTTGTCTCGCAAATCTCTCATATGGTCCGCCACCATCATGGCGATCTTAAAGGTCAGGGCGTCCTCAAAGATCCGGACGTCCAGCCCTGTTTTTTTCTGGATCTTCTCCAGCCGGTACACCAGCGTATTCCGGTGTACAAACAGCTTTCTTGCTGTCTCGGAGATATTCAGGTTATTATCAAAGAAAGTATAAACGGTAGCCAGTTCTTCATCTTCGAACCGCTCCTCCGCGCCATGCTCAAAGACTTCTTTTAAAAACATTTCGCAAAGCGACGGCGGAAGCTGATGGATCAGTCTTCCGATCCCCAGTTCATTGTAAGCCAGAATATTTTTCTCCACATAGAAGACCCGGCCTACCTGCAGCGCCAGATCCGCCTCTTTGTAGGAACGGGAAACATCCTTTAATTCCTCCACAATGGTTCCGTAGGCCACCCGCACGCCTACCATGGCCTCCATGTTCAACGTATCCGTAATCTCATGGGCGATATGGTTCAGGCTAGTGTAATCATCCGTGGCCTCCAGGGCCTTTACCAGGATTACATGCCGTTCGTCCACCGCTGTTACAAAATCCCGCATACCGGTGGCGTAGAGGCCTCTCATGGTCTCCAGGATCATGGTCTCTCCCTCATTCTTGGATTCGATCAGGAATACCACCCGTTTTAACTCCACCGGGATCTTCATTTTCTTGGCCTGGTTGTAAACGTCCACCACCAGAAGGTTGTCCAGGATCAGGTTCTGGATGAAACGGTTTTTATCCATTCTGTCCTTGTAGGCGATCAGCAGATTGGTGATCTGACTGGCGCCGAATCTTCCGGCCAGTATGGCTTCTGTTCCTTCTCCTTCCACCCCCAGCACGTACACCGGTTCGTCATCTTCCCTGATCAGGTAAAAGCTGACGCCTTCCCTGACAAGTTCGTCTACTTCCTCCTGGCCGAACTCTGCCGCGGCAGACTCCCACGCGGTCATCTTCTCGCTGGTCATGACCAGGCAGACTCCCTTTTTATCCCAGACGGCACACTCTACATTGCCGATTCTTTTCACATCCTGCACGGCTCTGTGCAGCAACTGATTTGAAAGCACGTGGATCCCTCCTGTTCTTTGCTTGATCTTCTGCGTTCTATGATACCATACACCCGCGGGGGTGTACAAGTAAAAAGGGGCTGTCGGTTAATACCGATTTTAGCCCCTGACATACAGGGCACAAAATCCCCTTGTTTGGATTTTTTGAAGCACGCCTTTCGCTAAGCGGTTTTCTGCTCCTTTTTCTCTTCGTATTTCTCAATCTCATGATGTAAAAAGCGATGGTATTTCATGATATTCCTGCCTATCGCATACAGCATGAACTCTTTATATACTTTCTCCTCTGAGCGGTAGTTAAACCGCCGGAAGTTTTCATTCTCTTTGATATCTCCAAAGTGACCTTCCGTCTGGATTGACCGTGTCTGCCGTTTCAGGATCCCTTCTTCACTCTGGATATTAGCGTTGGATTCTTCCTTCAGTTCTTCCCAGCGTTCGTTGATCTTCATGGCCTTATTCCGGTCCGGATTTTCTTCAGCATTGTATTTATAAAGACATTTCGATTTATGCTCACATCCGCTGCAGTCTGCGCAAGATCATATTTGGGGCCGTACCCATTCTCAAGCAGAAAGGCATTATACTTTGCGTAAAGGGCATCTATGCTGTCCAGAAGCCCCGCAAGGTGATAGTTCAGGCTGCCCCGCCAGACGAACGTATACCTGTTTGCATTCGCTTCGATCTTTGTTCCATCGATATAAAGCTCTTTCAGCGTGATCAGCCCTTTCTTTCCTGGCCTTGAAAAACGAATTTCAGACGTAAATATCAAAATCTGAACAATATTTACAAAGAGTTGTCTGTCAATCCGAGAAGCCAATCCCTGGCATTGATCCGGCGTATCCCGTCATACTGTACTTCCGGGTCATCATCAAGTGTCAATATCATTTTGGGATAGTGATCCCGGATTACCATAAGTGGTCTCAGTTCTCGTTCCAGCGTCTTTTCATCCCGTACTGAAAGGGCGACCTGATAATACCGTATCCCTTTGCTGTTCTGTGCGACAAAATCGACTTCAAAAGAATCAATTTTCCCCACATATACATCATATCCCCTGCGGAGCAGTTCCAGATACACCACATTTTCCAGAATATGCCCCGCATCCATCTGCCTTGAGCCCAGCAGCATATAACGAAGGCCTATATCCACGACATAATACTTTTCCAAGGTCTTCAAGTATTGCTTTCCTTTGATATTATACCGCTTTGCCTGGTAAATAATATAGCTTTCTGTCAGAGCCTCCAGATATTTTTCTACCGTTTTCGTATCAATTTTCCGTCCATCGGAAGTCATTGTATCCGCAATCTTCTTAGAAGAAAGAGGATTCCCGATGTTGTCAAACACAAACCGCAGGACGCTTTTGAGCATCATAGTATCCGTAATTCTCTTTCGGCTTACAATATCTTTGACGACGATCGTATTGTACAGACCTTCCAGGTAATCCCTGATTTCGTCTGGCTGCCCTTTCAGTTCCAGGGTATAAGGGAACGAACTGTTTTCCAGATATTCTGTGTATTTCACGCCTCTGTCCGTCATGCTGCCCGTACTCTCCATATATTCTTTAAAGGACAATGGGAGCATTTCAATCTGCACATATCGTCCGGAAATCAGAGTCGCAATCTCACTGGAAAGCATATAGGCATTGGAGCCGGTGATATAAATATCCACATTTTTCTTAATATACAGGCTGTCCACCACTTTGGGGAAATCCTCAACATGCTGGATCTCATCCAGGAAAATATAGGTCATTTTTTCCGGAACCAGCCGTTCTTTTAAATATGCATATAGTTTTCGGTAATCTGTCAGTTCTTCAAAATCAATATCCTCAAAATTTATTGAAATGATTTGTTCCTCTTCTGTCCCTTGTTCCAGCAGCCAGTTCTGATAAATCTCCAACAGGGTAGATTTCCCGCATCTGCGGATGCCTGTAACAACTTTAATAAGCTGTTTATCTTTGAAAGCAATCAGTTTATCCAGATATTCTTTCCGTTGAAGCACCATGAGCATACCACCCTTCTCAACTTTTAAGGTTAGTATACCCTAAATCAAAAAAAATATCAAAAGTTTTTGGAACGCAGTCCAAAAAACTTTTGATATTTCATAATTTTATGGAATACACCTCTGATTTGGTTCGAAACCAGATCTAATATATACGGAATTTACATCTCTGATTTATAGTAATTGATCAGGCATCCATCCAATATGATCTGTCTCTCTGCATCTGTCAGGTCGCCCAGTCTCAGATCGATCTCTTTGAGGTCATCGCCGACTACATATGCTTTGATGACATCTGCTTTTTCTTCAACTGCCTTTCTAACATCCGGCAGAGTGCAACAGCGATACATACAATAACGGCCGCCACCCCCGCCGCTCTCCCGGAAAAGGGCAGCGCGGTCCTGTTCCGCAAAACCCTCACGATCACATAGATACACACGATCCATATGACCGCGACATCGCAGAATTCATCCAGCAGAACGAGATTCCCTGTCTCAGGCAGCAGCAGACCGGCTGCTATGACTGCCAGCACGAGAATACAGAGAATGATCTCATGATTTTTTATTTTTCTTCCTGATTTGCCCATGATGCTTCCTTTCCCGGCATACTTTTTATCTAAACAGCCAGATATTCCATTTATACTTTTTTAAAAGTAATCTCTGTTTGTAAAACACGCTGCAGCTTCTCTATTGCGTCACGAACGTCTTTCTCTGTCAGATTCTGTCCTCCATCAAACTTATAAGGCCATTTCTCCATGAATATTCCTTTGCATAATCAATGCACGCTTTTCCAAAACTGTCCTTTTCATAGATATTTGAACCGTGATCTATTAAATATTTATATACCGGCATAGCCGTCTCTGTCGGCAGCTTTACAACGGTAATCGCATAATTAAGTGGAATTGCGCCATATTTGTCTTTTTCGTTTATATCCACCCCCGCCTCGACCAACAGCCGAGTTACTTTTAACATGTACTGCGGATCAGGTCTCAATACAGAGAAGTAAAATATATGCAGCGCATTTCTTTGATCTTTTGGACTTTTAAAGTTAACATCCGCCCCCTCAGATATTAAAAATCGAATCATCTTTATTTTTTCATCTGTATTATGGTCATTGACAAACACTAATTGAAACAAACTTAATCCTGTATACTTATTGAACAGATTCGGATCTCCTGTATAAAACTTCAAAAACTCCGAATAAGTTCCATCTCTTACTACATCAAAAATGTCTGTAATCCTCATAAATCTCCCTCCTCAAATCATTCAATCTTTCTCAATAACTTTATCGTCCGTTTCCTGCAGATACCTTTCTGCATCAAAGTGTGCTTCAATGATATTTTTCAGGAATTCAGTTTCTACAACTCTGTCATCCTCATACAGTACAATTTTCGCCCCTTTTTTCTGCAGCTCCTCAATGAGCTCGTTCATATGCTGCAGCCCCTCTATGTTTTTCTAGACTGCATATATCGATATAGCCATTATTACTTAAGCATTCTCTTATTTCGGAAAGGGAGCGACTCAGCATTTTTCTGATCAGAGGAATATATTTCTTTTCATTTCCATCTTTAGAGACTTTAAACTTTATTTCACTCATAATGTATTCTCCCGGTCTGCTTCCCACTGTTCCATCTTCTTTCTTGTCTTCTCAGTCCACCATACTTTTTCGTCAACTTTTTTCAAATATGACGGCATTCTCTCGATACATTTCTGCCGCAATTCTCCTGCATCTTCTATAAGATCCGCAAGACCCCCGCTCTCCTTCTCCGGTTCTTTTTCTTTCAGATACTCTGTGTAAACCTCCCTGAATATACCGCTGAGTTCTTCTGTCTTTTTCCCGTCTTCCTGTCCTGGGAAAATATGATAACAGGACCAGAGATATGCGTTAAGTTCCCGGATTTTCGGAACACTAACCTGAACTCCAAGGTCAATTTTCACCATATCACCGGTCGCATAAAGGAAAATCACCGGTGTCGTGTCCCGGTTCATTATATTGCCGGTTACTTCAGCCCCTCCTAAGATCACAAGTTCTTTTGGAATATAAGTTCCTCCTGCTCTTCTTTTGTAAGCCGCCTGTTCAGAGCGGGCAGACTATGGTATGTTGTTCTGTAATATCTGAGCAGGGGCGGCAGCGTCAGGACTGCGCCCGCCAATGCAAGAACACTCGCCGCCAGCGATGGAATATTCTCCGGGTGCGACAATATTCCGGCGAAGCCTGCGAGCGCCATCAGACCCCATGCACACAGGGCCAGGTTTTTCTTAATGGGGTATCCTCTCCGCCATTCTGTTTTTCTCAACTGCTTCATTACTTTCCCTTTAAGTCAGACTATATCTTCTCTTCCTCTTTCATGACTTCTATACTTACAAACAGGCGGTCAGGTAAAAATCCCGCCGAAAGAAAATATATAAAAGTGGCACATGCGACAAGAATTATTATCTTTGTATTTAAGATCACACCTGGATGAAAGCAAAACCATAGAGCAATTCCGTACAATCCCCCTTGAAAGATCAATTCAGCAACAGCACACAAAAAATATACTTTACGTTCCTGATCTGGTTTTTTGCAGAGAATTTTTATCGTGCAAGTTTCATTACGGGCACCCAGACATTTTTTTAACTTTAATTCTTTTCCAGCTCTCCATATATTATAAACAGCAAAAACTACGAGCAGCAAAGTAAGAATAAAAAACGGGCCTTTCACTCTTCCTTCTATATTTACCTGCTGTGATATCCATCTTGCCCCAGTGCAGAACAATATTGTTAAAACCGGACTCCAAAATATAGAAAGCGAATTTATTCCGCCTCTTCTTTGTAATACTGCGGCCTGCTGTTCAGTCAGAATATATGCTTTCTTTTTGAAAAAGCATATAAAAATACCTGCAAAGACCGAATACCAGTGCGGCAGCCAGTCAACAGCGTACACATTTTCTTTATACCTTATCAACTTATAGCGGAAATTATTTGTCGCGCATAAAGCATTCTTCCAATCCATTCTCTCCGGCATTATTTTCCCTCTGACAGCTTCGCAATTTTATCTATCTCAAAGAGTATAGGACTTTGATAATCCGTCGTTTCGTCAGCAAAACACCGCGCTATGCTGTTCCAGTGAATATCAGGAAGTTCATTGATATTATCGCAGGATATGATCTGTAACATAACGTCATATATTTTTTTGATTATTCCCGAATACTGTAACTGCGTATTATAATCGGAACGGAGTATCTGTATGACTTTTTCACAATGCTTTTTTATCTCTTCCATGTGCTTTGGAATACCTCATCTAACCACTTCATAAAAATCTCGCTTGAATCTGTCCCCGTCTTTGCGGAACAGATACTTTCATACTTATATTCCGTGTCTATTTTACCGCTTTTACAGTCATAGATTATTTTTAATTCTGTGGGGACAGGTTTTCCGTAATGTATGCATATTTGTCTTATCTTCTCCAGATCTGATTCTCCAAGATCCAGAAAATCCCATATCGCGTCCGGATCGGCAGCTATATTATTTGTTGTTTTAATCTGACCGTCAATGTTGAAAAATGCATTGAAAGAAATACTGCTTTCTTCGACAGAGCCATAGGCATAAACCTTATCAGCCCTATTGCCCGCAAATTCGACACATAATGAAATAATCTGTGACTGCGCATCCATAAATTCATCTTCAAATTCTCTGTCCATTGCGTCCTCCTTTGAAACAATACTCATTTTCCTCTAACTTCCGCTGTGTTCTCCTGACAACAGCATTTCTCTCACTTCATCGTATTCGTCCGGCAGCACCTGCGACAATAAGCCGGATGCCTTTACACGGAACACCGTTCCGTCATCATATTCTACAGCCAGCACCATATACTGGGGATCTGTAATTTCCTCTTCACCCGTTCCGGATTCCCAGCCAAAAACACCATACTTGTCTAACGCCTCAACGATCTGCTGTCCGTCCGCATAATATCCGGCCTGTGTCTGGTAGAGATCATCAAAGAGATACGCATCCGATGTTTGATACCGTTTACTATCCAGTATATCGTAATATACACATTCTGTACTTGTATTCCTATTTTCCATAAAAGCAATGGCATATACATTCTCTGTAAAGTCAGATGTGCGTTCTTCTATGTCGTCTTCAAGGAGATAACTTACATCATACATGCCGAATTTGCGTTCCGGTTCGTATTCTTCCAGGAGCAAAGGTATGTTGAGCGTATCCACATCTTCTTCCGTGATGGCAAAATCTTCAATAAACTGTTCAAGATCAACTCCCCGGTACTGTTCTTTTGTAAGTCCTGCCGCCCGGATCAGTTCTTCCGGAGTGATCAGACTCTGTTCTGAAAGCATTTCCTCCTTGTCTTCTGTCACATAGATTCCCGGTTTTTGTTCCAGACTCCAGAGAAACCCATCCTTGTTAAAAGTTTCTTCCGTAGTGATCTCTATTGCGGTAAGCCCTTCTTTATCCGGTTCTTCTCTGTAAAAAGGAATATAAATATATGCGATTTCATATTGTGCTTCATCTGTAATAACCGAATAGTGCCCTCTCAATTCCCGCCATGTTATTTTTCCGTGTTCACTTTTTTCATGGGAACTTGCATTTCCTTTCCAGCTTTTGCATTCGCCCTGAAAAAACTCTATGAATTCTTCCGCCTGTTCCGTTAAGTTTAACGTACTGTCCCCGGCATACTGCGAAAATAATCCCGTCAGTGCTTTTGTATCTTCCTTCTCTGCGCACCCGATAATGTTTTCTATCATTTCATCCGCCAATTCTTCATCAGAACGATATGCATTGGATGATCCTCCCCTGAAAACGATGCATCCGCTCAGGCCGCAAGCAAGGACACAGCATACGATAAGCAGTAATCCCTTCCTCATAATCTCTCTTCCTTTCAGCTAATATACGGTCACTTTCCCGCTCCCGGAGATCGCGCACTCCGCCTCTTCGGTATAGATATCTTTCCGGAGCTTATCCTCATAATCAGATCTGTCGATCTGCTGCCATGCTTCAGACTCTGCCATCCGCAGATAGATCCCCGCCGGCACGCCCTGACAGTTCTCTGTCAGCCAGTCCGGCACAGCCTCCAGAAATGTCTCATACTGTCCTGAACACAGAGCGTCGTCCATAAAAATATACGTCACGGCGGAAACCTCGTTCAAAGCTGGCGCTTCGTCTGCCGCGCCGCTGCCGCCGCTCTTTATCTCTGTGTAAATCTTTATCCCCTCGGAAAGCAGATACTGTTCTGCAAATGTGCGGATCTGCTCCTCATAAGCGGGGCGCGTCAGGATCGCTCCGTAATCGTCTTCATACCGGTACATGCCGTTTTCATATGTGCGGTACACTGTCACAACATCCGATTCATCGCCCTGTTCCGGATACACTTTCAAGTGTTCCTGCTCGATGGAGTCTCCCGGCGCGTAGGATATATAATGAAACTGTTGCTCATATTTCCCTTCGATCCAGTCCAGCATCTGCCCGACAGATGCAACGACCCCTTTCTGGGTATCAGTCAATTCCTCATAAGGCCCGGTAAGACCTGTCATGGCCATAACCTCTTCCTGTCTGGCATCGAGCCATGCGCCGCCGTCATAGCTTGCCTTCCATTCGTCCGGTCCGAAGGTAATGCTCCCGCCCGGAAATGTCCCTTCGCCGACAGTCAGCCCCGTATGGCAGTTCACGATCTTTGCCCGGACATTCCAGTCCGGATCACCGGTTTCCATGATCCCGGTCAGGACGTCCGACGCCGTGATCGTCAGCAGCATCTTCGCCTCCAGTATACCGTCGATATTCTCGTCGTAATGATATACGAAACGGCTGTGGTCTATGTCTGTCTCCACATAATATCCCTGTTCTTCTTCCGCCATATCCTCCAGCACGTCGTCAATGGAACCGGTGTACATCTCTATGAGTTCTTCTTTCTGTGATGGAGTAACTTCAAGGATCAGATCATCCCCGTCCCGCCTTACATCGGTACAGTAATCTCCGAAAGCCTCCATGTTATCCTCGATATCCGTATTGGCAAACTTAAATATCGAGGCAGGTATGGTAATCTCCTCTGTCGTCTCCGGCAATGCTTTTTCTGTAGCCGGTTCTTCGGCGGGATCTGCTGCCGGAATGCCCGAGCAGGCGCTGCAGGTAAGAATCACGGCTGCCGTTGCAACTGCAGGCACTGACTTGTATAACTTCTTCATAAGTGCTCTCTCCTGAAAACCAATATCTCTGTTTCTGTTAATAATACCTTATTCAGACAGTTAAGGTTACAATTTTTATAAAATTTTTCAGATTTTGTATCTCAGATCCGTTGAGAACGGTAATGCTTTGTCTGGGTATAACCGTCCTGCTCTTTGCTTTCCGTCCGGATATGATGTAGTTCCCTTCCGTCATGGCAGATGTAATAATGCTCATCTTCAAAGACAGCGTATGTCATGTTTGAATACTTCCCGATGTCCTCTTTGTATGCCCGTGTCTTCCGTTTCTCATGGTCTTGAAGTTTGATATAGCTCCGGATCCCGTTCTCTTTCAGATACAGCAGGTTTTTCTCACTGCAGTAGCCGCTGTCAGCAGTAACTGCTTCCAGCGCATCTCCAAACGCGTTCTTGTGCTTTTCCAGAACAGGGATCAGCGTATTATAGTCTGTCCGGTCATTGCTCACATATCCATGGACAATAAAGTAATTCTCTACTGCAATCTGGACATTGTATGCCGGTTTCAGCTGCCCGTTTAGCATATGGTCTTCTTTCATCCGCATGAAGGTTGCTTCCAGGTCTGTTTTAGAATATACCTGTTTGCATTCGCTTCGATCTTTGTTCCATCGATATAAAGTTCTTTCAGCGTGATCAGCCCTTCCTTTTCCAGACGGCGCATAAACTGATGATTCAATTCATCTAACACTTCTCCCGTAGCTTTTTCCCTTTAAAATCGTAAAAAACATCCCGCTGAGGCTTCTGACCTTTGGTCAGCCAGATAAAGGCAAGATCTCTCTGGCATAAGTCTACAATACGGTCAACAGCCCTGACCCCGCGCATGTTTGCGTAGGTAACAACAGAATACAGCATGATTGGGTTAAACCCGGTTCTTCCCTTCATCACGTTTTTCAGGGTATAGACTGGATCGTCATTGGGTAAACCCAATTCGAAGAAACTGAAGTTAATTTTTTGTTGCCCAATTTCAAAAAAGTCGTTATAATAATCTTGTTTTAGCATAGTTCCATTATAACATGGAACGGGGAGAAAGATGGTTGTCGTTAGCCATCTTTTTCTCTTTTAAAGGATAAATTTCAGGGGCAGGCGTGACTCGCATGAGTCACGCCTGCCCCTGTTTGGAACTATCTATTTCCCGACAGCCCCTGACCTGTCTCTTCAGACTAGTTTGTGATTGTCTTCTCTGTTTCTTTGTCAAATACATGGATCTTGTCAGCATCCAGTGCAAATTTAACGGTATCGCCGCTTCTTGCTGATGTTTTTGGATCTACTCTTGCAGTCATGCTGGAGCCTTCATAGTCGAAGTACAGAAGTGCTTCTGCACCGAGCATCTCGTATACACGGATCTTAGCTTCGATCACGGTGTCAGGAGAAGCCTGGATGAATTCTGCCTCATCGTGAAGGTCTTCCGGACGGATACCAAGAACAACTGCCTTTCCTGCATAGCCGCCGTCTTTGAGTGCTTTTGCTTTTGCAGCCGGAAGTACGATGGTGTGAGGTCCTGTTACAAGAGAAACCTTGTCTCCCTCAACCTTGCACTCTGCATCGATAAAGTTCATCTGCGGAGATCCGATGAATCCTGCAACGAACATGTTGCACGGTGCATCGTACAGTGTCTGCGGTGTATCTACCTGCTGAACAACACCAGCGTTCATAACTACGATTCTGGTACCCAGGGTCATAGCCTCTGTCTGGTCGTGTGTTACATAGATGATGGTTGTTCCCAGTCTCTGATGAAGTTTGGAGATCTCTACACGCATCTGTCCACGCAGTTTTGCGTCCAGGTTGGAAAGAGGCTCGTCCATCAGGAATACCTTAGGATTACGAACGATCGCACGTCCCATAGCAACACGCTGTCTCTGTCCACCGGAAAGAGCCTTCGGCTTACGATCCAGAAGAGCTTCCAGGTCAAGGATCTTGGCAGCTTCGCGAACCATCTTGTCGATCTGGTCCTTCGGAACTTTTCTCAGCTTCAGACCGAATGCCATGTTGTCATATACGGTCATGTGCGGATACAGAGCGTAGTTCTGGAATACCATCGCGATATCTCTGTCTTTCGGCTCTACGTCATTTACAACCTTGTCGCCGATCTTCAGCTCACCGGAGGTGATATCTTCCAGACCAGCTACCATACGAAGTGTGGTGGATTTTCCACATCCAGAAGGTCCTACGAAGATGATGAATTCTTTATCTTCAATCTCAAGATTGAAATCTTTTACAGCTTCAAATCCGTTCGGATAAGTTTTGTTAATGTGTTTCAGTGATAAACTTGCCATTGTATCTTCCTCCTAAAAAAACTTTCGTTTTCACTAACTGTTACCAAGTATAGTAAACTTTCCGGATTTTCGAAATACCCAAGTTGAACAATCTTTTTTCACGAATCTATACAAGTTGACCAACACCTGCCTGCTGCCCTTATTGCAGCAGCGCCCGGTAGACCTCCCGTTTCCCGATCCCCCGGTCCTTTGCCACCTGTTTCATGGCTTCCTTTCTGTCCATTCCCTCTGACAGATATTTTTCCATATGTTCTTCCAGGGTCATTTCCTCCCACTGCATTTGCTCCTCGCGCCGGATCTCCTCCCGGCTCTTTCCGGCAATCACCAGCACGCACTCGCCCTTTGGCTCCTGCTCCTCATAATAAGAAACCGCTCCGGACAGGGTATTTTCATAGACTGTTTCATGCTTCTTAGTCAGCTCCCGGCACACCCGGACCTGCCGGTCTCCCAGTGTTTCCAGAAGCAGGCGCAGCGTCTTGACCAGCCTGTGGGGCGCCTCGTAAAGGACGATGGTCCTGGTCTCCTGCTTCAGTTCTTCCAGGATCTGCTGCCGCTCCTTTTTCTCTGTGGGAAGAAAGGCCTCAAAGGCAAATCTCCTGGTGGGAAGTCCGGAGATGGTAAGCGCCGTCACGCAGGCCGCCGCTCCCGGCACTGCCGTCACCGGGATCCCTTCCTCCCGGCACATCCGCACCAGTTCTTCTCCGGGATCCGAGATCCCGGGCGTCCCTGCGTCCGTGATCAGGGCAATGTCCGTGCCTTCCCGCAGCTTTTCCATCAGTTTTCTGCCCTTTTCTATCTTATTATATTCGTGGTAACTGGTCATGGGCGTTTTGATCTCAAAATGATTCAACAGCCGGATGCTGTTGCGGGTATCCTCTGCCGCGATGAGATCCACTTCCTTTAAAATGCGCACGCACCGGAAGGTCATATCCTCCAGATTCCCAATCGGCGTCGCACACAGATACAATGTCCCTGCCATATCCTGCTCCTCTCTTCCACCTGATCCTGCCTGCAGTCCGGCAAAATCCTACTCTCCATACAGCGCTCTTAGTTCCCCGGTATAGTTTCCGTCCTTTTCATACACAATAAGGGGCGGCTCGATCTGCATCCTGGGCTTCCCGCCTTTTAGCCCCTCCAGAAGCACCATATTGGGTTCTTTATCCACATAGGGATGGACCAGGCGCATCCTTTTCGGTTCCAGCCCGTATCCTGCCATCTTCGTAAGAAGTTCCGGCAGGCGGAACGGTCGGTGCACCATATAAAAACGCCCTTTGTCTTTTAAAAGCTTTCCGCTTTCCCGCAGCACGTCGTCAATGGTACAAAGCGCCTCATGCCTGGCCACATACAGGGCCTGATTGTCATTCCGAAGCCCGTGGCCGCCGATCATGTAAGGCGGATTTACCGTAATGACCTCAAAAGAAGCGGCTCCGAAGATAGAAGCTGCTTCTTTGATGTCCCCTGTTACGATATGGATTTTTTCTTCCAGACCATTGAGCGCCACGCTCCGTCTGGCCATCCCGGCGCTCTCTTCCTGGATCTCCAGGCCGGTGTATGAGCTGCCGTCGTATTTTGCTTCCAGAAGAATCGGCAGGATCCCGGTTCCTGTGCCCAGATCCAGCGCCCGCTCGCCCGGCCGCACATGGGCAAATGCGCTTAGGAGCACTGCGTCCATGCCAAAGCAGAACCGCCCCGGGCTCTGGATGATCCTGCGTCCTTTGATCTGCAGATCGTCCGAGCGTTCGCCCGGCCGGATCAGATCCGTCCCCTTCTTCCCGTTTGGTTCGTTATTATTCATCGTCTAATTTTGACGCTCCATTCTTTTCTTCCAGGCCTTTGAGTTCCGCCATCTCCTCTTTGGAGATCTTCACATCTTTCTTCCTGCGGCGGGGCTTAAACTTCAGTTCGCTGGCCTTGTACTCCCGGACTTCCTTTTCATCGTTATCCAGTGTCACGACCACCTTTACCAGCTGACGCAGCACATTTACCGCCTGCACGTCTCCTCTCAGCCCTTCCGGCGTGGTCACATGGTCGCCGTTTGCCGGCAGATGCCGGTTCAGCTCCTCATAGGTCTGTTCCTCATTGGTCAGGCAGCACATCAGTCTGCCGCAGACGCCGGAGATCTTGGTCGGATTTAAGGACAGATTCTGCTCCTTTGCCATCTTAATGGAAACCGGCGCAAACTCGGACAGATAGGTGTGGCAGCAAAGCTCTCTTCCGCAGATGCCGATGCCGCCCCGGATCTTGGTCTCATCCCGCACGCCAATCTGCCTGAGCTCGATCCTGGTACGGAACACGCTGGCCAGATCTTTGACCAGTTCCCGGAAATCAATCCGTCCGTCCGCTGTAAAATAAAACAGCACCTTATTGTTATCGAAAGTATACTCCGCGTCGATCAGCTTCATTTCCAGACCGTGCTTGCGGATCTTTTCCAGACAGATTTCAAATGCTTCTTTTTCTTTCTCCCGGTTCTTTTCTTCCCTGCGGATATCGTCCGCTGTGGCGATACGGATCACCGGCTTTAAAGGCTGCTGGATCTTTTCATCTTCCACCTCCCGGATACCGGACACCACAGAGCCGAACTCTACGCCTCTTGCAGTCTCCACGATCACCTTGTCCCCGGCGTGGATCTTATATTTCCCCGGTGCAAAAAAGTATATCTTTCCCGCAGTGCGGAATCTGACGCCTATTACTTTTGTCATACTGTTAATTCTCCTTTATCGTTAAGCACAAAAGCTCCATTACAAGATCAAAGTTTACATTGGCGCGGAGTCTTGCCTTGGCCGTATCCAGCGCCTTCAGGATCGTCTCGATCCCCTCGTAGGAACTTTTCTTTGCCTGCTCTTTGATGTAGGAGATCTGTTCCTTGAAAATGACCTTGTCTACTTCTTTTGTTGCTTTATATAACAAGACGTCCCTGTACCAGATCATAATGATATCCAGGTAGTCTGTGATTTCTAATTTATAGGTTGTGATCCGGCTCACCGCCTGGGCGATCTCGCTGATCTCCATCTCATGGATGTATTTCAGAAGCTGAACCGCTTCCTCCCGGATCTCATTAAAATGCTCGGAATTCGCCAGCATAATGGCCCGTCCCAGATTGCCCTGGGCAAATGCGGTGCACATATCCGCCTTATAATCCGGCACCTGCAGCACTTCCATCAGGTACTTGCGGATCAGGGTGTTGCGGATGTTGCGAAGCTTCAGCATCACGCATCTGGAATTGATGGTGGGAAGAAGGGCCTCCGCATTTTCTGTCAGGAGCAGGAATACCACGTACTCCGGCGGCTCCTCCAGTGTTTTCAAAAGAGCGTTCTGCGCCTGCTGGGTCATCAGCTCCGCATGGTCGATGATATACACTTTGTATGGTCCCTGGTAGGGTTTGATCATAACCGTGTCTCCCACCTGGGTCCGGATGTCGTCCACACTGATGGTACCCGGCTTCTCGTGGGTCACCCAGAGGATGTCCGGGTGGTTGCCGCTCTCGGCCTGACGGCAGGAATGGCAGGTATTGCAGGGCTCGGATCCGCCCTTTTCACACAACAGCGTCATGGCAAAGAGGCTTGCCAGCATCTTTTTGCCTGCTCCCCTCTCGCCGTTCATGATATAGGCATGTCCCACCTGACCATGTTCCACGGCACTCTGAATGTATTTTATGATATCCTTATGACCAACTACGTCCTTAAAGCTTCCCATATCGTATTTCCCCTATGATTTCTTCCAAACATTTTTCTTTCTCTTGATTATAGAATCGTTTCCCGATCCCCAGCCTCTTCAGATTTTCCTCGGAAAAATCCTTTGTATCCGCCAGAAATCTCCGGCACATCTCCGCGTACTTTGGTTCCGCCTGGGAACGCTCCCGCTGCAGGGCTCTTGCAAGCCGCTCGCCGTCCTCCACCTCGATGTAGATGGGGACCAGCTGCTCTGCCCCGTAGTATTCCCGCATCTTTTCGTAGGATTCCAGCGTGCCGATCACCAGATAGTCCGACGCCGCCAGATCGATCTGGCCGTCATCGACCGTGGCGTACCGCCACAGACCGCATACGGTGTGATATCCCCGCTCTTCCACCACCAGCCCCCGGCGTCCGTAGTCGTCCAGGACTTCATCGGTGACAAAGAAATATTCTACGCCGTCCTTCTCTCCCTCCCGGATGGGACGGGTGGTGTATAAGGTCACAGTCCGAAGCTCCGGCAGAGCCTCTTTGACTTCCTTAAACAGCGTATCCTTCCCGGAAGAACTTTTTCCCATCATATAGTATATCTTACCCATGTCTGTACACCTCGATCCGGGAATCTTCCCGCAGACCTTCCACAGAAAATCCCTGTGCCTGATACCATTGTAACATATCTGCCGCCTCTTGTGACACCTTTTCTCCAGGAACGATCACCGGACATCCCGGCGGATAGAGATAAGCATACTCCAGCGAGACCTCGCCCGGGCTCTCCTCCCAGCTTACGCTTGCGATATGCTCCGGCTCAGAACCCTGCAGGGCTTCTGCCTCCGCAGGAAAAAACACCTGCTCCTGCCTAGGAAATTTCCCTGGCTGCATCTCAGTGGAAAGGCCGGCTTCTTCCAGCCTTGGCTCCCCGCCTTTTGCACCTTCCGCCTCTGCGTCGATCGCACAAAGCGCCTGTACCAGCCGTTCCATTCCTTCCGGGGTATCGCCCAGTGTGGTCATCAAAAGCACATAAGTACCGGCCCGCATCTCCGGCTGGAGATGCCAGTCCTGCAAAAGCCGGTCATAAAGCTCCCTGCTGGAAATGCCGGCGTCCTTCACGGAAATGACCAGCTTGGAAGGATCCATGCCCTCCACCTTTGCAAGCCGCAGCTTCTTCAGGCCACACAGCTTTTCTCTGGTCTCTTTTAAGCAACGCACATAGGGCTCAAAAACCTGTTCCGGTTCTTCCCGCAACAGATGGATGCAGGCGTCCGCAGAAGCCATCAGCACATAGGACGGGCTGCTGGTCTGCAGCATATGCAGGTATTTGCGCACCCGTCTCCGGTCCGCCCGCTCTCCGTTCATGTGAAGGAGCGCGGTCTGCGTCAGGGCAGGCAGGGTTTTGTGAAGGCTGTGGATCACTATATCCGCGCCTTTTTGATTTGCATTTTCCGAAAAATACGGATGAAAGCCAAAATGCGCCCCATGCGCCTCATCCACGATCAGGGGGATGTCATGCACATGGACCGCTTCTGCGATCGATTCCACATCCGACACGATCCCGTCATAGGTAGGTGATACGATCACCACCGCCCGCACTCCGGGATGCCGCTTTAGGGCGGCTGTTACGTCTTCTGCGGATATCTCGGTATTCAGCTGTGCCTCCGGATCAAATCCGGGATACAGATACACCGGCTTCAGTTCCTGCATTTCGATCGCGTGATACACAGACTTGTGGCAGTTCCTTGCCACAAGGATCTGATCTCCCCGCCTGGTGGAACCCAGGATCGCGCTTAAGATCCCGGACGTACTTCCATTTACCAGGAAATGCGTCTCTTCTGCGTGGTATACCTTCGCCGCCTGCTCCTGGGCTTCTTTTAAAATGCCCTCTGCATGGTGCAGGTCGTCGAACCCGTCGATCTCAGTGATATCGATCTGATAAGGGGAGATCCCCTCCATCAGATCCAGTTGTCTTTTATGGCCCGGCATATGGAACCCGTAGTGATCCGAGGCCCCATATGCCGTAAGTTTCTCAAGCAATATCTGCATTACAGTCTCTTTTGCAATTCTTCTCTTTCTTTTTCATAACCCGGCTTACCAAGGAGGGCAAACATATTTTTCTTGTAGCTCTCCACGCCCGGCTGGTTAAATGGATTTACGCCAAGGATGTATCCGCTGACGCCGCAGGCAAACTCAAAGAAGTAGAACAGTTCGCCCAGAGAGAACTCGTCCTGTCTCGGGATGTTGACCATCAGATTCGGCACATTTCCATCGGTGTGAGCCAGAACAGTTCCGTTCATGGCGCTCTTGTTGACAAAGTCTACGTTCTTGCCTGCCAGATAATTCAGGCCGTCCAGATCCACCGGCTCTTCCTGGATCACGATCTCTTCTTTGGACTCTTCTACATTCATAACGGTCTCGTACATAATCCGGTTTCCGTCCTGAATGAACTGTCCCATGGAGTGAAGGTCTGTGGTCAGGTCTACCGACGCCGGGAAAATTCCCTTCTGGTCCTTGCCCTCGCTTTCGCCGTAGAGCTGCTTCCACCACTCGGATACATAGTGAAGGCTGGGTTCGTAGTTTGCCAGGATCTCCACCTGTTTGCCTTTTCTTAAAAGAATGTTGCGGACTGCCGCATACTGCATGGCGTCGTTTTCTTCAAACGCTGCGTTCAGCGCCCGCTCTCTTCCTGCTGCCGCGCCTGCCATCAGCTGGTCGATATCCGCGCCGCTGACTGCGATCGGCAGAAGTCCCACTGCGGTCAGAACAGAGAACCGTCCTCCAACATCATCCGGAACTACAAAGGTCTCGTAGCCTTCTTCTGTAGCCAGATTCTTTAACGCTCCTCTGGCCTTGTCTGTGGTGGCGTAAATTCTCTTTGCCGCCTCTTCTTTTCCGTACTTCTTTTCCATCATTTCCTTAAAAATGCGGAATGCGATGGCCGGCTCCGTGGTCGTGCCGGATTTGGAAATGATATTAACGGAAAAGTCTCTGTCTCCGATCACGTCGATCAGATTCTTCAGATAGGTGCTGCTGATGCTGTTGCCTACGAAATAAATCTCCGGAGTCTTGCGGATCTCCTTTGATACCATATTGTAAAAGTTGTGGCGCAAAAACTCGATGGCTGCCCGTGCGCCCAGATAAGAGCCTCCGATCCCGATTACCAGAAGAACCTCTGAATCGCTCTGGATCTTTTCTGCCGCTTTTTTGATCCGCGCAAATTCTTCTTTATCATAGTCTACCGGAAGATCGATCCATCCCAGGAAATCATTTCCTGCGCCTTCTCTTCCGAGAAGCTCGTCCTTTGCGGCCTCTGCGATCTTCTTCATTGATACCATCTCATGATCTGCAATAAATGTTTTTGCCTTTGAATAGTCAAATGTAACCTTACTCATGATCGTGACTCCTTCCATTCCTAATCCTCAAGATATCCGTTTTGCCTTGAAAGATCGGCCCTTCGCGAAAGTCCGCTTCGGCCTTTCATCCCCGGCATTATTATATTAGCAAATTAGAGGTGGTTTCGCAAGCGCATCAGAAGAGAAAGATCACGCCATATATTCCTCCAGGATCCGCCGGATCAGCACATTTTTATCCACAGTTTTCTCGGAATCATGGTCTGGATCCGTGCGTCCTGCTTCCTGTTTCTCCATCTCCAGGTGCCTGTCAGGCGTCTCCTCCCGGGCCTGCTGCTGCAGGAGTTTTTGTGCCTGCAGCTGCTTTTGCGGCTGTTCCTCCGCTTCTTCCTTTTCCAACTCTTCGGTCTTGCGGATCATCATGACCGGTTTATGTACGGCTTCCTCTGCCGGGTGCACCTCCGGAGTCATGACCTGAAGCTCTTTCTGGGCAGCCTTCTCATACTTGTGGCGGCAGACATTTTCCAGATAATCTACCATATAATTCTTTACCGCGTCCAACCGGTAGCCCTCGTCCGTGGCCAGGTGGATCAGATACACCAGCACCGCAAGGGCGGCTCCCGCGGCCCCTGTCTGCAGCACCAGGTCTCCCATGCCCTGCAGCACATACCAGCCTGCCGCTCCTGCGGCTCCCACGAGAAGACATCCTGCGGCCGCGGCCTTTTCCAGTCTCCTGAGCGTATGAAGACGCAGGCCGAACACCCGGTATTCATACAGATACTTGTCCACAAAGACGCCTACATTTTCTACGGTGTCGCTGACCATACAGGCATGCTCAAACTTTGCCTTCACCAGCCGCATCAGCGGATGATTGCTTTTATTCATACTGCCCGCAGCCCCTACCAGGCGTTTCAGCGACACATGCACCACAATCTTACTCCATATCCCGATCACCGTCAGGATCCCCATCAGCACGTATGGCACGCGCCCCTCCATCATTACTTCTAACATAATAAAAAGCCCTCCTTTTGATTTGCATTATAATAGAAAATCAAAAGGAGCGCCTTAAAAAGCGTTCGGCAGGTTCTGCGCGGAAGCGGGCGGCTTTCGTCGCTCCCTGCCGGTTTTTGAAAGTCTTATGGGTTATAAGGAGCGGAGCATCTCCTTTACCAGCGCCACGCTGTGGGCAATGGCCTTCTGTTCGAACACCGGGTAATCCTCCACCGCGCTGTTGTCGGCTTTGTCCGAAATGGCACGAATGATGACAAACGAAACTTTGTTCAGATAAGCGGCCTGGGCAATGGCCGTTCCCTCCATCTCTACGCACAGGGCATGGAAGGTGTCGGCGATCCACTGCTTCTTCTCGCCGCTTCCGATAAACTGGTCTCCGCTGGCGATCCGCCCGGTAAAGGTCCGGATATCCGAGTTGGCTTTTTTGTTTGCCTCCACTGCCGTTTCAATCAGCTTCGGATCCGCCGCAAAGGAAAAGGTATCCATCTGCGGAACCTGCCCCGGCTGATAGCCAAAGGTTCCTGCGTCCACATCGTGATAGACGGTGTCGGTAGACACTACCAGGTCGCCGATGTCAATCCGGGCATCCAGAGAGCCTGCGATGCCGGTGTTGATCAGGACATCCACCTGGAACCGAAGCGCCAGAATCTGGGCGCAGATGCCGGCATTGACCTTGCCAACGCCACTTCTGACTACCACTACGTCCTTCCCCTCCAGCGTTCCTTCTACAAATTCCATGGATGCGATACTGACAGTCCTGCGGACCTCCATGGCTTCCTTAAGCGCCGCCACTTCATCTTCCATGGCGCCGATAATTCCGATGATCATTAAGATTTCCTCCTCCCGATTCACATACATTTCCGTCAATATGCTATTATAAGCATAATTTCCGGGAAAAGTAAAGAAAGCAAAGACTGGTTTTATCAGATGCTTTCTGTTATAATTTTCGTGACGAAAAGCAAAAATATCGTAAAATACTCAAGAGGAGGCATTAAATCATGGAATATATCCCACACGGCGTCTGTTCCCGTCTGATCCATGTTGATCTGGACGGCGACACGATCAAAAGCGTAGAATTTGTAGGCGGCTGCAGCGGCAACACCCAGGGCATCTCTCATCTGGTAAAAGGAATGAATGTCCACGATGCCATTGCAAGGCTGGAAGGTATCCGCTGCGGAAATAAACCGACTTCCTGCCCGGACCAGTTATCCTACGCCTTAAAGCAGGCGATCGGCGAAGCTTAAGCATGGGAAAAGGATGCGAGGAATTCCCCGCATCCTTTTTCACCTGCTGCTTTTTTGGGTTTTTAAATTTCGTCTCGATTAAAAATCTTTTAAAATAAATAATTGTCAGTTCGCCAATTATATTTTTGCCGGGAAGGCTGTGGGACGCGCTGTACGCGACGACTTTAGCCCATTGCCTGGGCCTTACGGTTTCTCAATGTAAGGATTTTTATATTTTTTAATTTGCAATAAAAATGGTTGCACCGCGCATCAGCGCGCCCCACAGCCTCCCCGGACTTAGGTCGGCGTCCCTTCTCTCCATAAGAAACGCCAGTTGGTTTTCTAGTTACAAAAAATAGTCTGCTCGTACTTTCTAATTCTCTTCTCTGTCTCGTTTTGGTGGTTACAGTTCTGGCAGGATGTCAGGGAATATACTGTCTTCTTCCACATAGACTCCATTGGTAAAGGAACTGCTGACATCATCATTGGCGGAATGGATACAACGTACGCGATAGTAATATCCACCCTCAACTTCTAAAGTCCGATTAGATCCCACTCGATCCACATTATGGTTCTCTTTCTGCCAGCTATCATAAAACGACCATGCGTCATCGCCTTCTTGCGCCCTTTCAACCATGACCGAAATCATTACTTTTTCAACTTCCCGCGATGCCATTGTCGTCCCTCCAGCATAAATCTTTTCTGGTCCTAAACGAACTATCTTAGAATATCCGGCCATCAGATCCACACCTCGGGTAATCTTAGTATCTGTTCCAATAGATTCTCTATCCTGCGTCAGTATCGAACCATCCAAAACAGGCTTGTCAGCCGCCCGTGCCGGCACTGCTGTAAAAAATGGTATGCTGAAAAACAGCAATGCTACACATAAAGCTGACAAAATTCTCTTTTTCAACTCTCACCTCCCTCTACTCTTTCATTCCCTCATTATATAAACACATGAACCGACAAAAACTGACGCATTTTTTAATAAAAATGTAAATTATTTATTACTTTTTCAAATTCTACATTTGAAACTGTTCCTACCAAAAAATACTCTAGTCCATTAAATGTAAATCTTGCGGAGTATTTTTCATTTCCAAATGGCAACCGATATTCTTTTATTTCCATTTCACAATTCTGTATTTCTTTTGTGTACTCTTCTTCTATTTCATCCTCAATATCTATACCCCAAGATGAATCTTTATAAGAGCCACTTATCACAAACGTAATCGTCCCACATTCTCCTTGATACCACATTTCTGCCGTCAGATTTTGTGAATCACACCTCATTTGTTTAAATTTTATCCCTACTGGTCGCTTCGTTATTCTAACCGAATCAACTCCAAATATATTCTTTAGTTCCTGATATGCCTCTTCCTCATTCTCCTCCACGATCACCAGATTCTCATCACTGGAATCCACCTGCTCTACTTCCCTGTCGCCTACGGCCTGTCTCACCATCCGTACCATGCGCTCCGGTCCGCCCATTGCGCTGACGCTGACTGCAAGCGTCGCCACCAGAACTGCAGCCACTGCAATATACACCCTTCCGGGCCTGCGGTGATGCTTTCTGCTTTTTCCTTCGAAGACTTTCTCCTCTTTTTGCTTTTCTTTCTCTTTCTCTTCCCGCAAAACTTTCCGCCCCAGCTCCAGCGCGCGGCGGTCCTCTTCTGACAGCCGGTCATACACTTCGGCGTCTTCTATCTTCTTTATCTCCTCATCCAGTCTGGCCCGGACGGCTTCTTTGGTGCCTTCGGGCATGCGGATGTCTTTTTCTGATTCTGCTTCTTTTCTGGTCTTCTCTTCTTCAGCCTGTGCCAGCTTTTTGAAGTCTTCGGCAATCCGCTGTTCCAGCGTATCTTTCTTTTTGTCCATATTTTTTTCCTCTTATTTCATACAGGATCTTCTTTCTCTTGACCAGAAGGCCGGGAAACGTATAATATAGGTATAAGATATGCCAAAACGAGGCATATGATACGTATATTAGCTTGGGAGGTCCTTATGAAACGTATTATCTTAACCGGTGGCGGCACTGCCGGCCACGTTACTCCTAATATTGCACTTCTGCCGCGGCTTAAAGAACTTGGATACGACATCCACTATATCGGTTCTTACAATGGCATTGAAAAAGAACTGATTGAGCAGTTCGGGATTCCCTATCATGGGATTTCCTCGGGGAAACTGCGCCGCTATTTCAGTGTGCAGAATTTTACCGACCCCTTCCGTGTACTGAAGGGGCTTGGTGAGGCTAAGCGTCTCATCAAGATTCTGAAGCCGGACGTAATCTTTTCCAAAGGCGGCTTCGTTTCCGTGCCAGTGGTGATCGCAGGCAAAGGCCGCCATGTGCCGGTGATCATCCACGAATCCGACATGACACCGGGACTGGCCAACAAACTGGCTCTTCCCTCTGCGACTAAAGTCTGCTGCAACTTCCCGGAGACGCTTTCGCATCTTCCGGAAGGGAAGGCTGTGCTGACCGGATCCCCCATCCGTCAGGAACTGTTGTCCGGTGATAAATATAAGGCTCTGGAATTTTTACACTTCACCTCCGACAAACCGGTGATCCTGGTGATCGGCGGAAGTCTTGGTTCCGTTGCCGTAAATGAGGCAGTCCGCGGTATTCTGCCTGAACTGTTAAAGTCCTTCCAGGTGGTACACCTGTGCGGAAAGGGCAAGGTCGATGATTCTCTTAAGAACCTCGAGGGATATGCCCAGTTTGAATATATCAAAGAGGAATTAAAAGATCTGTTTGCCCTGACAGATATCGTGATCTCCCGAGCGGGAGCCAACGCCATCTGCGAGCTGCTTGCTCTTCACAAGCCCAATCTTCTGATCCCTCTTCCCGCCTCTCAGAGCCGGGGCGACCAGATCCTGAACGCCCGGTCCTTTGAACGGCAGGGTTACAGTATGGTCCTGGAAGAGGAAGCCCTCAACCAGGAGGTTCTTCTGACTGCGATCCGGAAGCTTTATGAAAACAGGGAGACTTACATAGAAGCAATGAAGCGGTCACACCAGCAGAATTCCATCGATACCATCATCGATCTGATCGAATCTGTGGTCAACAAGTAGTCTGCGCCCCCTTCCGGCCTCACTGGCCGGCTCAGGGGGCTTTCATAATTCCCGGATCTCATCCAGCCGGTGTTCATAGTTGTCCTTGATCCACTTTCTTGCTCTGTAGAGCATACTGTGAAAGGAATCCAGATCCATTCCCATCAGCTCCGCCACTTCTTTCTGTGGCTTTTCCAGTACATAAGTAATAGTGATCGCATCGTACCACCGTACATTTTTGCGATATAAAGCCGCAAAGATATCGTCTGTCAGTCCGATGTATTCTTTTTCTCTGAGTCTGCGGATCATGGCATCTTCGGGATCTTCTCCCTCACAGGCGATCTTCTCATTTTTCTCCTGTGTCACTCCGTCCACCGCATATTCCCATTTTGTATCTCTGTTATAATTCATGGCTGCATACTTTGCAGTCAGCAGCAGCCACGGCTTTGCAGCTTCCAGATTTGTATTTTTCCTGAACCGGAAGAATTTCAGAAAAGTTTCCTGCATGATCTCTTCTGCTACATGATGATTTTTGACATAGCTCATGGCCTTTTCATAGACCAGCTCTGCATATGTTTCATAAATCTCATCAAAACTGTCTCTTCCGTTTGCATCCGCCCTCACATCCGTATCCTTCACTTCCGCATAGGATTACATTCTGGACAGAATGTCGTTCTTATCTTCCTCCGTCAGTTCTCCCATCTTCCAGGTCAGTCCTACGCCGTCATCTTTATATCTCGGGATCATATGGAGGTGGAAATGGAACACGGTCTGGCCTGCGGCTTCACCATTGTTCTGTACCAGGTTGTAGCCGTCGCAGCCCAGGATATCTGTCAGTTTTGTGATCATTTTTTTCGCCAGAGGCAGGACTTTTGCAGCCACCTCGTCGTCCAGTTCATAGAGGTTGGCATAGTGCTCCTTGGGAAGGATCAGTGCATGTCCTTTGGCCGCCGGGCCTGCATCCAGGATCACCCGGAAATCATCGTCTTCATACAGGGTTGCTGTGGGGATCTCCCCGTTTGCAAGCTTACAAAAAATACAGTTGTCATCTTTCATTTCTTCTTCCTTCTTTCTGTAAAAATTTGATTGAATATTGTAACCGCCGATGCTAAACTGAATAGTCAGAAAGGGCGGTAATATCTATGTTTCAGGCGACAGACAACGACAAATTATCAGCGATCATGGACGAAAGTCCAGAGAATAAGGAGGTCATCTCAAAGCTTCTGGAGGCTCACCGCCTGCAGATCAGCGCGATCAGCCATGAGATCCGCAATCCTCTCTCCCTGGTGTACAGTTCCATCCAGCTTATTGAAGCCGATCACCCGGAAGTCCGTAACTACCGGCACTGGGCACAGATGCGCGAAGACGTGGAATATATGACCCGTCTTCTGGAGGAGCTGTCTTCTTATAATAACGGAGAGTGGCTGAACCTTACCGCTACCGGCATGACGTCCTGGCTTCGCACCCTGGCGCTGTCCTTTGCTGCCTCTCTTATCGATACGCCCGTTGAATTTGTCTCCCGGATCGATCCGGATCTGCCTGTCCTTCCCATCGACCAGGTGAAGTTCCGGCAGGCTCTTTTCAATCTCCTTGGAAATGCCAGAGATGCGCTGTCTGATGGTGCGAATCCTGCTCCGGTTCTTACGTTTTCTGCTAAGATGCAGGCATCCGGACGTCAGCTTGTCCTTACCGTGTCTGATAATGGCTGCGGCATCGCGCCGGAAGATCTTGACACCCTGTTTGAACCTTTCGTCACCCATAAGCCGGGCGGCACCGGACTTGGCCTTGCCATCGTCCGCCGGGTGATCCGCGCCCACAACGGCGAGATCCGGGTCTTTTCAGAACCCGGCAAAGGTTCCACGTTTTCGGTGTTTCTTCCGGTACAGCAGGATCCCGCATAAGAGTCCTGTGATGAGGCCGCCTACATGGGCGGCATTATCCACGCCGGAACTGGCGAATCCAAAGTACAGGGTAATGGCAACCATGACCAGCATGCCTCTGCCGGAAATGTTCCGGAGTCTTCCGTGATTACGGTATACCACATAGAGCAGGGCTCCCAGGATCCCGAAGATGGCCCCGGACGCTCCTGCAGATACCGCATAATCCTGCAGACGGATATCCAGATATCCGGACAATAGATTGCCTCCCAGACCGCTGAGAAGATAGATGATCAGGAACCGGACAGACCCGATCTCCAGTTCCAGATTCCATCCCACCATCAAAAGCATCACCATATTGTTGAACAGATGCTGGAATCCAAAATGCAGAAACATACTGGAAAACAGCCGGTAATACTCTCCGTATTCCAGCATCCGGGGAACATACATGGCCCCGTGCTCCAGCATATATGCGCCGTCCTCTGTCGGTCCGCCAAATGCAAGATATAAGAATACTGCCACATTGACAGCCGCAAGCGCGATGGCTGCATAAGCTTTTTTATTTCCCGTTTCCATCTTTGTCCATCACCCTTTCGGATCCCTGTGTCATCTGTGGTCAGACGATGTGTCTGGTATAGCATAAATTATAGCATAGAACCGGAAGAGTACACCACTTCATTTTCGAAAAGATTCGTCACTCTTTGCCACAATTCGTCACAATTCGTCTTCTTCAATATGAAGCCCGTCCCAGTCTCCCCACCGCTGCTTTTTGTGCCTGTTTAAGAAGTGTCTGACCGGAGTCCACATATTGTCGGTCTCCCGCAGAATGGAACTGCCCATCTCCTGCTCGGTGATCCAGTCGTGTTCCCTGGTATCATAGGTGATCTCCTGCTTTTTCTTCTTTTCTTCCGGTTCTTCGGATTCCATACATTCTCTCACTAATTTGTCCATACTATAATTTTCCTCCATGGTTCCCTTGTGCAGTAAAAAGATCATGCGAACCGCCTCCTTGTCCTGATAATCCGCCTGCTTGACCAGATATTCGGTCAGAAGATGGAACTCCGTCCACAGATCCTGATCCGCCGGCGGATAATAACAGAAATAAAACCGGTCGTCTTCATAAAAAATATACTCCGGTTTCAGAAGGATCCGATGTACGTTCAGAAGATAGTTTTCCGCCTCCCGCACCGCAGTCTGAAAAGACGCCAGAAACTGCTTCAGGTCATTCTCCCGGATCTTGCCTCTTTCATACAGCGCCTTCATGGATACCTTGCCGCTGACGTCATATTCATAAAAGCTGCGGCCGTCCACGCCTCTTCCCCGGACCCGCAAAAGCCCCTCCGGCCGGTTCACCTTCAGCATCCGCATCTGGTAATCCTCCTGGTATCGTTCCTTTTCTTCAATCGTGATCTTGCGTTCCATCGGTCTACTGAAACCTCCTTATATTCCGAATCTTTTTTTCCGGCTCTGTCACCGCCGCCTTCCGGCAAAGAGACAGACGCATCCCGCCGCCGGAAGCAGTGACATTTACCGCCACTTCTTCTTCCGTTACCGAAACTTCCGCGCCGGCTCCGGCAAATAGGATACATTTTCCTCCGGTCCTCTGGGCAAATAGTGCCTCCAGTTCTCCCGGTTCCACCCCGTCTTTTTCTCTTGCTTTTATACTGCCTGTCGTAGCCGTCTCGTAGGCAGCCCCTGACAGGATATTTTTGTCATGGAAATAAAAAAATACCAGGATGCAGGCCGCCACAAGCAGAAGACAAAGCGGCGCCACAGCCGACATTTCCACAGTAAATGATGCTTCCAGTCCCTTTTTTCTCACAGATAACCGCCTCCACAGACACTGATCAGATACCCGGCTGTCAAAAAAGGATAAAAGGGTACGGCAAACCGCCGGGACATTTTCTTTCGGGCAAGAAAGATGACAGAAACTGCCGCAAGAAAGAAAAATGCCGCCGCCAGTACCTCAAGAAGCCCCCACAGGCCGAGAAAGATCCCAAGGATCAGGATCGCCCAGCTGTCCCCGTAGCCCATCCGTTCTCTGGTGGCCCAGCTGAATCCCAGGAACAGCACGCCCACCGCCGCTCCGCCCAGGATCAGCCACAGATCTTCTCTTGCAAATACGATCTGATAGACGATCACCGCAAGATTGGCCATCCCCAGGATCTCCGCCGGCACCCGGCGAAACTGGATATCTATGATCGACAGGCTTCCCAGAATCCCCATTCCGATCGCATAACTCAATGTCCACATTTGGAACACGCCCCCTTTCCAACTGCCTCTGACAGAGGCACCGCGTACACCGTCCGCTTTAATCCACTGCAGGACAGGGAACTGTGATACCGGTCTCCATACGACGTGATATAAACCGCGCCGCCGCTTCCGCCTCCGCAGTGCTCGCAGGCATAATATTTCCCGCCGCTCTCATTTCTGAGAGAAGAGACCTCCTCCCCGGAGGCCATCCGGATGGACAGGTCCAGGTGAGTACAGTGATAGTCCTTATGGTAGACAAGACCTGTCTCCGTGATATAGACTGTCTCATCGTCCTCGCCGCCAAAGCCTGCCCTCTCATACCCGGTCCAGCCCTTGATCCGCATGGTCTCTTCATACCGGACCAGCGGGATCCGAAAAAGAGGGACCGGGATCCGGACCTGGTATACGGCAGACAGTTCTCCGATACCGGTGCGCACTGACATGCGGGAACGGCTGCAGTCGATCCCGCTGCTTCCGCCTTCCACAATACTGCGCGCCAGCCGGTCGGCCCCGATGCTTTCCACCACATCCGACTCCAGTCTGGAGGGCATCAGGACGGGAGCTGTGGCCGCGTCCTGTGCCGCCCGCTTCCCCGCATACTGAAGTCCTGAGCGCACCGCAGTCCCGATCGCCATCAGTTCCAGGAGATAGATCAGGCAGATCACTGCCAGGAAGAAGATGGGAACAGCCATGGCCGCTTCCACGGTGACAGAGGCAGACACAGATGTCCTCCCGGACTTACGTTTACAGACTTGCCTGGTTGGGAAAAGGATAATCTGAAATCTTCGCACAAATCCTGCTCCTTTCTTTTTGATATTGTTTGCGGCAGATGCCGCACGTTTTGTTTTGAGTTCTGATGCCGGAAGGGCATCTGTGTCTGCCTCTTACTGATAACCAAAATACGTCGAAAAGTCATACCGGATCCCCCGTCTAAGAGACACCTGTGAGCGGAACTCCACCCGGCTGATGCATAAATCTGCCCGAAACCAGGTCAGTCCCTCTTCCTTCCTAAGATTCTGTTCGATCATCCCAAGGGTCCGAAGCGCCATCTCTCCCTGCGGTTTCAGGAACAAGAGCATCCGCAGATATTCCCGGTAGGGAAGCCCTCCTTCGGTGTCCTTCCCGTCGCTAAGGTCTTCTTCTGTTCCCAGCTTCAAAAGAGACGAAAGGCTTAACTGCCAGCTGTCCTTTGTTTTGACCAGCGGGACCCGGCTGCCGGCCAGAAGGGAGCGCAGATCCATCACCGTCTCCCCGTAGGCCCACGCCAGCAGGATCACCTGTGCGGCGGCCTCCGTAATCGCAGGCACCGCCAGCAAAGAACAAAGGGTCAGCGCCATGGCTTCCGCTTCTGCCTTCATTGCCGCATCCGTCTGTATATAAGCGTAATTGGGTACAAACCGGATCAGCATCAGCTTTTTCACCACGCCCTCCAGATTTTCCCGGTCCGAAGGCTTTCCCTCCAGGATATACTCCAGTTCATAGTCCAGAGCGCCCGTCTTTTCTTCATCCGTAAATAAAGAAAAATGTTCCAGCAGGTACTCTCCAAAAAGAAGCGTGGACAAGGTGCCGCTTTCTTCCGCCACATCAGAAAAATCCCCGTATCCGCTGTTGCGCTCCCGGTGTTCCAGAAGTCCGCCCGGATCCACTCGTTTTTCCGACACAGCAACGTCCTTTGGCATCACCAGATTTAAGATGGGCGAACTCTGAAGCTGCCCTACATGGGCAATGGGATTTTCTTCCGCCGGAAGTTCTCCTTCATTGGCTTCCAGAAGATTCTCCAGATTCTGTTCCATCTCCTTTTCCTCCGTCTGATACTCCTTTGCCTGGTCTTCCTGCTGCCCCCACACGCTCGTCATTCCTGTCCAGTCTTTTACAATATCCAGACCATATCTCTGCTCCATGTACCAGGCCGCCTGCTGCCAGAATGCCTGACAGTCCCGGTCCGTCAGGAACTGGATCCTTTTGATCTGATGCTCCATATTTGCCGCTCCGTAATATTCCAGCCGGTCCTTTAGATTCCCTTCCGCGTAACTTCCGGTCTCATAGCTTCCATCCAGGGCAAAGATGTCGTATTCTTCCAGCAGTTCCTTCTGATACTCTGCAAATACGCTTTCGATCGCACGGTTCATATCCGCCCGCCGGTAGTTCTTTGCCATCTGGATGGAGGCGCTCTCCATCAGGGAGCCGGCAAAGGAGACCAGAAGGATGAAGATCAGGCTTACGAACACCGTGATCTCTCCCCTTACTCCAGTCTCCCGGGCGCCTCCCCCGGCTAGATGCTGGCGCTTTCGCTGGTGATCTTCTCGAAGATGGTCTGCACCAGACTGGTCAGCTGGGATTTGAATATGATGACCAGGCCGATCAGTACCACCAGAATCAGAATGATCTCCACCACGCCGATCCCCTCGTCTTTTCGCAAAGTATAAAGCAAGTATCGGATTCTCCACATAAATATTCCCCTTTCTCCTACAAAATCTGCATGGACAAAAAGGCGGGCACAATGACGATCACCAGTACCACGGCCAGCATCAGGAACATGGGCAGAAGGAGTTTGGTCCCTGCCTCTTCTCCCAGTCTTCTGGCTCTTGCCTTCCTGTCTTCAAATGCCTGGATCGACTCCATCTTTAACAGCTGGGTCAGTCCTCTGGTTCCCTTTCTTAAATTTTGGGACAACAATGCCCCAAACCTCAGATATGCCTGTACCTTACAACGTCTCCCGAAGTTCTCATAGCTCTCTGCCTCGGTGTGTCCGCTCTCCATTTCCCGAAGGGTTTTTTGCATCTCTTCATAGGCACAGCGCACCCCTGTCGTCTCTTTCTGCCGCTCATAGTCCTCCACCACCTTTCGAAACGCCCGCTTGACCGTCATGCCTGCCCCCAGATAAAGGGTCAGTTTCCCCACGATCTCCGGGTAATCCCGGAGCAGCTGCCGGCTTCTTTGTGTCTCTTCCTGCATTTCCTTTTGCTTTTTCTGTGCCAGCAGAAGGATCCCCGTTATCAGCGCCATCCCGATCAGCACCGCTCCCCGGCTGTCCATCTGCCGGTAGTAAGATACGGCCTTGCCGCCAATGGTCCGGGGCAGATGCCAGATCTTTTCTTCCCGGTCTTTTGCCTCCGCCTCTGTCAGTTCTTCCCGGATCTTTTGTTCTCTGGCTTCTCCCGGCTTCAGCGTCCTTGGATACAGGCAGACCGTACACTGGTGTCTGGCCTGCCGTGTCTCGTCCTCCCGGTAAGTAAGAAGCGCGCTTAAGGTCACCAGCGTCCCCTCTTCTTCCAGCGTCTCCTCTGTAATCTCCCCCTGGATATTCATTACGTCATACCGGTCAAGTTCCCAGGCGATATCCACCGGCTCATCCGGAATCCCGGTCACCAGATCCAGATCCGTCTCTACCCGGTCCAGACTCTCATTGCCGTTCAGGATCTGTTTGTCCAGCTTTCGTCCCACCCGGTCAAACATTTCCTGGATCTCATCCGCGGTATATTTCTGCTCGCCCACTTCCACTTCCACCGGAACCCGCTCCCCGGAATCTTCCACCTCCACGTCAAAGGCTTCTCTCCTTGCGCCTTCTCCGTAGGAATTTCTCCGGACTCCGTCTGTAACGGCCTGCCTGGTGCCCGCATAATCCGCCGCCAGAAGGATCACTCCACCTACCAGCATCAGTCCGGCCAGGACGAGGATCAGACTTCGATCCTTATGATCTTTAATCCAAGATAATACGCGCCCACATAGATCAGCAAACATACCGTCATCACCCCTGTTCCCGCCAGATTTCCATATAAAGTGCCCATAAATTCCGGGAAACTTAACGTCATATACCCGATGATCACATAGGGAACCGCCGACATGACCCGGAACTCATACTGTTTTGCCGCAAGGATGGTTTCAATCTCCCGCTTTACATCGATCTTGTCTCCGATCTGCGCGGCCGTATCCTTAATGATCGCCAGCATATCTCCGCCGCTTCTTTTGGCGGCAATAAAGACCGCCGTAAAGCTTCGTAAATCCTCCAGGTCCACCCTTCCGGCAAATTCTTCCAGCGCCTGCTCCACCGGAACCTGAAGTCTTAACTGGCGCACCACGATCTGCAGCTCTTTTGAGATCCTGGCGTCCTCCGGATAGATGAGCAGAAGTTCCTTTTTCGTTTCCCGGAATGCATTTTCCACCGAGTACCCCGTATTCAGGGCTGAGGAAACGGTCAGGATCGCTTCTTTAAACTGCCTTGCAAATGCGCTTTCTTTTTTCCGGCAGGTCTCCCCCGCCATCATCCGGAAATGCCAGACCCAGAACGGGAGCAGCGCCGCTGCCGCCCAGAGCGTCCGGTAATACAGCCATGCTGTCAAGAGGGTGACTGCGCTTGCCTTCGCCCCGATCCACAGCCACTCCCGCTTCGTGATATCCTGCCGCCAGCAGCTTGTCCCTGCAAGAAAGTTCATGACATTTGGTCCAGGACCCCTGAAGTCTCCCATCTTTCATTCCCTCCTCTTCAAACCGGTACAGTGTCTGGAGCTGGATCTCCCCGTCCTGATAGCCCAGCACCTCCGTCACCTCCAGCACTTTCCGGCTCTTGTCCCGTAATCTGCCCAGATGAACGATCAGGTCCAGGCCGGAGGCGATCTGCCGGCGGATCGCCGGCAGCGGAAGATCCATCCCCATCAGCACCATGGTCTCCAGCCGGGACAGCATATCCCTGGGGCTGTTGGCGTGACCGGTGCTTAAGCTGCCGTCATGGCCCGTATTCAAGGCCTGCAGCATATCAATGGCCTCCGCGGAGCGCACCTCTCCCACGATGATCCGGTTGGGCCGCATCCGAAGAGCCGCCTTGATCAGATCCCGGATCGTCACCGCTCCGGTGCCTTCCACGTTGGCGTTCCTTGCCTCCAGGCTGACCAGATTGGGGATCCCCCGGATCTTCAGTTCTGCATTGTCTTCAATCGTTATGATTCGTTCGTCTTTTGGAATATACTGCGATAATGCATTTAAGAATGTGGTTTTCCCGGAACCGGTTCCGCCACTGATAAAGATATTGTACCCGGATGCCACCAGGATACTTAAGAACCCGGATATCTCCGGACTGACCGAACCCCATGCCATAAGATTCTCCATGGAAGCCGCCTCCCTGGAAAATTTACGGATAGTCACGATGGGTCCATTGACCGCCACCGGCGCCAGCACAACATTGACGCGGGATCCGTCGGGAAGTCTTGCATCCACGATAGGGGACGCTTCGTTGACCAACCGGTTGGCCCCGGATACGATCTGCTGGATCACGTCTTCCAGCTTTTCCTTTGACACAAATCTGCGGTCCGACTGGTACAGCCTTCCTTCTTTTTCATAAAAAATATAGTCCGTTCCGTTGATCATGATCTCCGTGATGTCTTCATCTTCCAGAAAATCCTGCAGAAGATCCAGCTTACGGAAAGCATTGAATAATTCCCGCCCAAGAGCCGTCTTTTCCTCCAGAGACAGATGCTCTTCTTTAGACGCTTCATTCAGCACCTGATAGATCAGCCTTGTCAGTTCCTCGTCTTCGATCTCCCGGGTCATATCCAGTTCGTCCATGATCCTGGCATGGAGCTGTTCCGCCCGGATCATCGAAGCTTCTCCTTTTTACGGATCTTCTGCTTCACGTCGTCATACCCCAGCAGATGAAGCTCTTCTTCAAACTGAAAGATCTTGGCCTCCGCGATCCGGTCTGACGGGACAGGCATATGGATCTCCGTACACATCCGCAGCAGTTCATAGACGTCCCGGATCCCTTCATCCAGATCCAGGATCACCACCTCGTACATCCCTTCCGTCACGATCTGGCTGATCAGCCGCTGAAAGTCCTTTCCCGGCACTGCCTTTAAATCCTCCGACACCCGCGCAGGCAAAAGATAGTCCAAAGGTCCCATATGGCTGACCATGGAAGCCAGCATCCAGCCTAAGTCCCGGCCCTCCATTCTGGAATAATACAGGGCATCTGCCAGCGTATTTCCTTCTTCCGGAAAATACCCGCCGATCCCTCCGTAAAGCTCCAGGTTCAGATACAGCGTGTGGGACGCGCTGCCGATCTCCTGCCCAAGCTTCAGTGCGTATCTGGTCTTCCCTGTCCGGTGTACCGGAGAAAATATACCGATCACCCGGACGTCCTGCCTCCTTTTTTGCAGGAACAGTTCCCCTGCGGTCCGAAGCCCCGGCCCGCTGTTCTGTACCATCTGTGCAAGCAGCGCGTCTGCGGACTGATACCGGTACAGCGCTGTCTCGCCGGGTCCTGCCTCCCCGCGGTCCGACTCTGTCAGAACAAAGACACTGCCGGCCCGGAATTTCTTCCTCTCTTCTCTTGGCCATCCTTCATGGATCACCAGAATATCCACCGGCTTTTCCTCCAGAAATTCTTCCGCCTGCTCCGGAGATGTTACCACCTGGATCTGAAAGGCCAGCTCCTTTTTCTGCATGAGAAATGCGGCCAGCGCAGAGGCATATCCTTCTTCTTTATCACAGATTACAAAACTGCTCGCCACATAATATCCCTCCTTCTTTTTTACATTCCCTTGTTTTGAAAATTCTGCCGAAACGGCATAAGATCCAATGAATCAGAATCAATCAGATGCAAGCTTCAGATTCAGCTTGTAGGACGATTATACCCCCGGGATATCCGCTTGTCTATCCCTGATTTAGAAAATGAAAAATTTTGTGCAAGTCTTACAGGATTCCGTAAAAGCCAATCCCATACAAAAGCGCAACCCCCGGAACCCCAAGGATTCCCGATGTCAAAACAGTGCCCGGATTCATTCCGACAGATACAGAAATCCCCTGGAGAGACAGAAATTCGTTTATAAAGAAAATCAAAGCTATCCCGGTAACGCTTCGCACAAAAAAGTTTACCGCTGCCCGGATCAGTTTTTCTCCCATGGGCTCCCCCTTACGTTTCGTCTTTACTCCATATATATCCTCTTTTCTGGTATTTTATTCCCAAATCCCGGCATACTAATGGCAAAGAAATTTTTTAATAAGCCCACTCTTTTCAAAACGGAGGTGAACATCATGCCACTCTTTCCCCGCAGCCGCGCAGGCAAAGAAAAAGAGGGGACGCATTTCTTATCCGTCCCCTCTCAGACAATTCTTTCTCCGGATCTTTCCCGGGCCATCGATCTGGCCAGACAGGAGATGGACGACGCCTATCTCCATTTCCAGAACGCATCCGACCCGGACCTGATCGACTGCTACATTTACAAAGGAAATGCCGCATGGAAACATTACCAGTTTCTTCTGCGTCAGGCAAAGGCCGAGACTACAGCCGGATCCTGATCTCCCGGTCCGTGCGGTGATACTGGTGGTAGTTTACGCCTGCCGCGTCAAACATCCGCATGGACGCCTGCACGGAAGCAGTATCCTCATATTTATTGCAATCATAGATCACCTCTTTGATCCCGCTCTGGATGATCGCTTTCGCACATTCATTGCAGGGGAAGAGGGATACATAAAGCTTGGCCCCTTCCAGACTTCCGCCCCGGTAATTTAAGATGGCGTTCAGTTCGCTGTGGACCGTGTACACGTATTTTGTCTCCAGCGGGTCGTCGCCTTCCCGCACCCAGGGGAACTCGTCATCCGAACAGCCGATGGGCAGGCCGTTATACCCCATGGACAAGATCTTGTTATCCTGGCTGACGATACAGCACCCCACCTGTGTATTGGGGTCTTTGGAACGCAGGCCGGACAGGATCGCCACACCCATGAAATATTCATCCCAACTGATATAATCTGTTCTCTTTGCTCCCATGCTTTTTCCTCCTTTATCCTTAATCCTGCTCCTTTGCAGGAAGCTTTACGATCTGGTGTCCGGCAGCCTTTAACAGCCGGTTCATCACAGCGGCCCCAATGCCCTCCCGGTCAAACGATTCACTGTAAATGGCATCTACGCCGTCGGCGTCAAATTCCCGCAGGATCGCGTACAGACGGCTGGCAACCGTGCCTTCATCCTCCCTGGTTCCGGCAACCTTCACATCCGCCTGCGGGTAGAGGCCTTTGGTCTCTTCTGTGGCAATGATCCCTACTTTTTTTCCTGCTTTCTGAAGTTCCGCGGTTCTGCGTCCGATCCACTCTGCCACATCTTTTTCCGGTCCTTCCACCACCACAAGTCCGGCTTTAGGCGCATAATGGCGGTACTTCATGCCCGGCGCTTTGGGCGCCTGCCTGCTCTTCGCGCTAAGGATCGTCCGGTCCACGTCCACCGGGCCGATCAGCTCTTCCAGCATTTCCCTGGTCACTGCTCCCGGCCGCAGGATCATGGGCGGATCCACGGTCATATCTAAAATCGTGGATTCTACGCCGATATCCACCGGCCCCGCGTCTACGATCATCTCGATCCGTCCGCTCAAATCCTCTGCCACATGCTCTGCGCAGGTGGGGCTTGGCCTTCCTGAAGTGTTGGCGCTGGGCGCAGCGATATAGCCGCCGCCCGCGTCGATCACCGCCCGGGCCGCCGGATGATCCGGCATGCGCACTGCCACGGTCTTAAGTCCGCCCGTGGTGCCATAAGGCACGATCTCTGCCTTTTCAAAGATCATCGTCAGCGGCCCCGGCCAATAGCTTTCGGCCACCTTTTTCGCCGTCTCCGGAATCTCTGTCACAATCCTTTCCAGATCCTTCATATTCGTAATGTGGATGATCAGCGGATTATCGGAAGGGCGGCCTTTTGCCGCATAGATTTTCTTTGCCGCTTCTTCATTCAGCGCATCCGCCCCCAGGCCGTACACCGTCTCCGTGGGAAATGCCACCAGTCCGCCGGCTCTTAATATCCCGCCAGCCTCCCGGATCACTTCCGGATCCGGATGCTCCTTATTAATCTTTCTGATAATCGTATGGATACTCATTTTATCTTCGTCTTCTCTTTCTCTTCTACTTCTGTCAATTGCTTCTGCACTCTTTTTTTATTATACTACACTCTATTTTCCCATACAAGCAAGGATTCCCCTGGCCGCTGCCTTGCAGAACTGCTCCTGGTAATCCTGGTCCATAAGAAGCGAAAGTTCTTCCGGACAGCTTAAGAACCCGCATTCCAGAATGATGGCCGGAACCTCGGTATTACGAAGCAGATAATATTCCTCATTGGCTTTGGAATCCCGGACTCTTGTTTCCTCCGGCAGGCCTTCCCGGAACGCCTTCTCCATCAGGGCCGCCATCCGTTCTCCCGCTTCTGACCGGCTATAATAAAACACCTGCACGCCTCTGACGGACGGGTCCGGGTAGCTGTTCTGATGAATGCTGACTGCCAGATCCGGGTATTCCTCATTGATCCTCTCAGTCCTTGCCTTCAGATCTGCAAGCTTGCGGCTGCCTGCTTCCGCCTGGTCCTGCCCCGGTCCCTCGTCCCCGGTACGGGTCAGGATCACCTCCACGCCTGCGTCTTCCAGTTCCTTTGCAAGCCTCCTGGTGATGACAAGATTTAAGTCTTTTTCCAGAACCCCTTCTTCACTTACCTTACCAGGATCCGCTCCCCCGTGTCCGGCGTCCAGAACCACCCTGCCGGAACCTTTCGCCCCGGCGTCTGCCTTCCCGTCCGCTGTAGCCGTCAAAACCGTCTCCCCTTCCCCGGCGCCGGCCTCCTCCGACACAGAACGGATCTTCTCCGTCAGCCATCTGTTTGCCGTAAGCAGGGCCGTCAGAAAGAGACAAAGCGCAGCCAGTGTTATGATTTTCCGCAAAAAAACACCTCCCGCAGTCTCTCTTTTTAATATATGACTGCGGGAGGCGTTCTATATTTAATTTACATATTTTTGGATCAGTGTCCAGATCTCCGGATCTTCCTGCCCCAGCGCCCATGCCGCTGTACCTGCAAGCTTATTATCTCTCATGAGCTGAAGCTTTGGCTCGATGGATTGTTCGTCCTCCAGCCAGATCTCGTAGGTTACACCTTCCACTTCCCAGGTCGCATAGTTCTGTTTTGCCTCTTCATCCCAGGTCGTAGATACGCCGGCCTGCGCCACTGCATTTGCCGCCGCGGACATGCCCAGTGCTTCACTGGTCACGTTCATGGTATAATCCGCATTTTCCGTTCCTGCGGCTTCCGCGATCTCCGCCTCTGTCTTCGGCGTCTCTTCCCAGAGTCTTGTAAAGAACGGAATACCGCTGATCACCTTCTCGGCCGGCACTTCCTTCAGCGTAGCTTCAATACCGTCCTTTACAAATCCATAAGACGATACCGGGCCTGCCTCGGGCGAACCTGCGTAATGCTCGTCATAACCCATGATCACCACATAATCTGCCACGATTCCCTGCTCTTTCCGGTCATACTGCATGTTAATCGACATCGGAACATAGTTGTCTACAGACAACACCAGTCCGTTCTGCCGGCACCGGACAGAAAGTTCTCTGATAAACTGGATAAAATGCTCTCCGCATTCATCTGAGATCCTCTCAAAATCGACATTGATACCGTCAATGCCTACACGAAGCGCTTCTGAGATCAGCTGTGTGATCAGCTTCTGCCGCTTCGAAGTGTGACTCAGTACCTCAAAAGATTCCTCATAAGAGTCTATTCCGCCGTCAAAATCTCTGACAGCCGCCCATACTTCTATGTTGGACTGATGTGCATAATTCACGTAATCCGCAGACGCAATGGATGTAAGGTTCGCATCCGTGTCCGCCACATGGAACCAGGTGGGCGCAAGCGTAGTCAGTCCCTTGGTCTGCGCGATCACCTCCAGCACGCCGGCATTGGCATCGCTGTTGGTCACATTATGCCAGGCCATATTGATGGTATAATCCTTGGAGATACTGGTATATTCCGGTTCCTCGAACTCTCTGTCAAAGGCTTTTTTCTCCTCACCCTTAAGCGCGCTGTTCTTCACATAACCGATAAATCCGTCTTTTGTGCAGACTTTCTTCCAGTTCTCCTCTCTCTCTATGACCGTGACTTCATCACCCTTGCTGACCTCTGTTAAGACAGGGCTCTTGACTCCGCCCTGATAACGCACCTGTGTATCCCGCTTCACCTGTGCGGTGTCGATCTCTCCCCGGTCGGTCGCGATCATCACCCGGCTTGGATCATCATACACTTCATATTCAATGTTGGTATACTGCTGGATAAAATCAAGCGCGATATACGCAGTGCTTCCTTCGGTTCGTAAAATGACATAGTCTTCGCTCTGCCGTTCATTGGACACCGAGTAGTCCTTGCTTCCCACCTCCACGGATACCATATCCGTCGGAAGGGTATACAACAGAGTATTCTCGTTCGGATCCCAGTAAAACCTGCTGTTGATATAATCCCTGACGGTTTCATACTGAATGTATGCCTTGCCGTCCGTGATCATGCCGCGGGGTTCCACCACCTGATCATCAACGGTGATCGCAAGCTGTCCTTCCTGTTCTATCCCAAAATACGCATTCCTGTCATACGTTTCCTTGGAAGGGCTGTAGCGTTTCCACAAAAATGCACCGATAACTGCTGCAATCAACAAAATAATCAGCAGCGCGATCTTGATGCCCAGGTTCCGCTTCCTCCTGCGCTTAGACTGTGCCTTTCTCACAGGTCGTCTGGTTTCTGTCCTTCTATATTCAGCCTCTCTGGTCTCCGGCCTGACTGGTCTTGTACCCTTTTTTTGCGGCCTTTTGCTCTTCTGATCCCGGCCCGCCTGCGTCCGTCTTGCCGCGGTGCTTCTCTGCCTTATGCCGTCTTTGCCTGAAGCGGCAGAACTTCTCTTGCGGGGCCTGTCTGTGCGGCTGTTTTTTTCTTTCTCGTCCATGCTGCACCTCCTACTCGACCTTATTATAGCAAAAGCTTTGTCCTACGTCATTAATTATTTCGACAATTTTGGACCATTCCTATGGTCTGCAGGGTGTTTGAGGTTCCGAAAACTACGGTTCCACACGGTTGAACCAAAGCGCCTTGATATCGCCGTCTTCATTTAACACATAATCGCGCATATACCCTGTGTCCTCACACATTATATGTGCCTGTACGATCTGCATCGGACTGGCCGGGACCCCGTTGATCCCAAGGTCTACCTTCTGCTTCTCATACTCCGTCAACTCCCGGAACATGTCCCGGAGTTCTTCTTTTTCCGTACTCATGTCTCTTATCCATGCAAAAAATGATAACTACGGCCGTCTGACGCATATAATGATCCCGGACAGATGCTTTTGTGATACAGAATTTCTGCGAGAATCCTCCATATAGTATTATATGCACGGCTAAAAATATACTAAGAAGACAGCCTTTTGCATAATTCCTTTCTCTTTGAAATAAAGTGTGAAAATTTGCCTGAATTGGCGTTACTCTGATTGATTGCTGATAGGTTTTTTGAAATTACATTGAGAAATGAATAAAAAAACTTAAGTAAAATTCTCCCTCCTTTGTTCTAAGAACGTAGCTATCAGGGAAAACTATCTTCTAGTATCGTTAATTATATCGGATGCATTCCCGGAACGCAAGACCATTTTTGATTTTATATATATTTTATTTAACATCTTTTATCTGCTGTGCTATACTAAACTAGAAGGAAGTGATGAATATGAAGATTGAGAAACTTAGCGACAATCAGATCCGCTGTACTCTCACGCGCGCAGATCTTGCTGCACGCCAGCTTCAGCTTAGCGAACTGGCCTATGGAACCGAAAAAGCAAAGTCACTTTTCCGCGATATGATGCAACAGGCAGCCTTTGAATTCGGATTTGAGGCGGACGATATCCCGCTGATGATCGAAGCCATCCCGGCTTCTTCTGATTCCATCGTGCTGATTATTACTAAAGTCGAGGATCCTGAAGAACTCGACACACGCTTTTCCAAATTTGCCCCAGCCTCAGGCGGGGACGCTGATTTCCAGAAGAATCAGCCCATCAAACTGGAAGGAGCGGATTCTCTCCTGGAACTGCTGGACAAAGTGAAGGAAAAAATGGCATCCAGGGAGAAGGAAAAAACATCGGACAACGAAAAGAAGGCTCCCGGAAAACCGGCCCTCCGGCTGTTTTCCTTTTCTACGCTGGACGGCGTACAAAAAGCAGCCGGCCTATTGAGTACCATGTACTCCGGTTCCAACACCCTTTACAAGGATGAAGGGGAAAATGTATACATCCTGGCTCTGGCGCAGTCCGGGCACACGGATCTGGAATTCAACCGCATCTGCAACATGCTGTCTGAATACGGCTCTCTGGAAAAAACCTCCGGCGCTGTGCTGGCTTTCCTGGAAGAGCACTGCAAGACCATCATCCCGGCGGATGCGGTGCAGACACTAGCCTCTTTGCAGGCAAACTGATCTTAAGGCCCTGCCGTCTGAAATGGCAGGCGCCGCTCTTACATGACAAAAAATCCCGGCAGACGATCCGAAAAGATCCTGCCGGGATTTTGCATGCTTATTTTTGATACTCTTTAAGCTTCCACGCCGTGAGCGGTCAGGGTCGCATTCAGCTTTGCGATCAGGAGATCCGGATCAATGCCGTGTCCCATCGCGCCCTGCTCAATGCTCTCCATCTGGGAATGGGGGCAGCCGATGCAGCCCATGCCGGCTTCCATCAGGACGTCCACGATCTGCGGGCATTTATCATAATACTTTACAAGCAGTTCGCCAAAAGTCATATCTTTTGTTACCTGTGCCATCATGACACCTCCTTTTCATTTCAGTGGTTTTATTATAATCCGTTTTGTCCATTGTGTAAACATTTTATTCAAATTAAACCATTAATTTGATTTCTCAAATGTCAATAATTATTTCGTTTTTTTTCGACAAAACTGCATTTTTATTATTTCTTCACAAAACGTCCGTTCTTTTATTTACCCTGAATAATCCCCCGTTTTTCACCCAAATAATGTGGATAATGTGGATAATTTTTTTAAATCATTGATTTTTCCACCTTTTTTTGCCATTTTAATGTGGATAACTTGGAAAACTCTCATTTCCAGTTTTTTACAATTTTTTACAGATTTGTACATATTGTACATTTCATTTCTTTTTCTGTTTTTCACGTGGATTTAACAAAAAGATGTTTTGTTCTTTTTCTCAGATCAGTCTGCGCACAGTCAGAATGTTGGTGTAGGTGGCCGGAAGGATTCCGATCCCTCTGCGGCTGTTGATCGCGTTGACGATCTCGCCGTTACCCATATAAATGCCTACGTGGCCGTCATACAAAATGATGTCGCCGGCCACAGCCTGGTCGTAGCTGACCGGCGTGCCCACATTTTCCATATCCCAGGTGGTTCTCGGAAGACTGATGCCAAAGTGGGCAAAGACGGACTGGACAAAGCCGGAGCAGTCGGCCCCTTCCGTCAGGCTGGTCCCGCCCCAGACATAAGGATTGCCGATGAACTGGCAGGCGTAATCCACGATAGCCTGTCCTGTGCCGGCTTTTGCAGCCGCCTCTTCCGCAGCTTTCTGCGCGGCTTCTTCCGCCTCTTTCTTAAGACGCGCCTCCTCTTCTGCCTTGGACTCCGCATAGACGAAGGCCTCCTCGCCCACCTCCCGGGCTTTTTCCTCTGCGTTCTTTCCTATTATAATATAGTCGGAATACACATAGCCTGTCACCTGGCCGGACTGGATCTTTGTCCACTCGCCCACCGGCCCCAGGATCCTGGCCGCATTGCCGGGGTACAATTTCCCCAGCCACTCGCTTTCCGTTGTCGGCTCACTCCGGATGTACAGAAATGTCTGCACATCCGCGAAAGCCATATCTAAATACTCACCCTTCTCTTCTGGTACAAGATAATCTTCTACTTGAATCTCTTTATCTGACAGATAACAGTCGCTTAATACTTCCCCGATCCCCGCCTGCGGCAGAACATGTTCCTGGCCGGCCGCGTCCGAGGCCTGTACCGTATAAGGAAATGCAGCAACTGCACCTGTGATCGTAACTAAGAACAACCCTTTCCTAAGATTAGAACCCATAAACTCCCTCCTTTATGTTTTCTTATCTTTTGTAAATGTTACAGAATTGTTACATATGTTACGTTCTTATTATATCATCCCGCATCCATATGTCAACTCGTTTTACAGGCATTTTCTCGTCATATTATGCGTCAGGCTACGTAAATCAATACATTTCTGCGTTCACAAATGTTACAAATTGTTATATTTCAGAAAAATTTGTTGACAGATTTCGGTTCTTTTTTTATACTAATTATAGTAATTATTATTGTTATCGAAAGGAGGACGAAGGATGGCATCATTAAAATACAGCCGGCAGCGGGAGTCCATTTTACAGTATCTGTCCGCCACCCATTCGCATCCCACTGCCGACATGGTATACATGCATGTGAAGGAAGAATTTCCCAATATCAGCCTTGGCACCGTTTACCGCAACCTCAATCTGCTGGCAGATATCGGGGAGATCATCAAGATTCCCACGCCGGACGGCGGCGACCGCTTTGACGGGCGCACAGACTCCCACTATCATGTGATCTGCAGGGACTGCGGCAATGTTTTTGATCTGGAACTGGATGATTCCTTTGATCAGTTTATCGACAAAACCGCCGGAGAAAAGTTTGACGGCGTGATCGAGTCCCACAATATATTATTTTATGGGAAATGTGCAGACTGCTGTAGTAATCCGGAAGAAAAAAGTTTAAAATAGAGGTTGACAGAAGCATTTCATTGTGGTAACTTAATATTAGTAATTGTTACTAATATTAAAATAAAGATTCAAGACAAAAAGGAGAGGTAAAAATGAAGAAATTTGTATGTACTGTATGTGGTTATGTTCATGAAGGAGAGGCTGCTCCGGCAGAATGTCCGGTCTGTCATGCACCGGCTGAGAAGTTCAAAGAGCAGACAGGTGAAAGAGAGTGGGCTGCAGAGCACGTTGTAGGCGTGGCTCAGGGCGTAAGCGAAGACATTCTTGCAGACCTGAGAGCAAACTTTGAAGGAGAGTGCTCCGAGGTCGGCATGTACCTGGCTATGGCAAGAGTTGCTCACAGAGAAGGATATCCGGAGATCGGCCTGTACTGGGAGAAAGCTGCTTACGAAGAGGCTGAGCACGCTGCGAAATTCGCAGAGCTTCTGGGCGAGGTTGTAACCGACAGCACCAAGAAGAACCTGGAGATGCGTGTAGACGCTGAGAACGGCGCAACCGCTGGAAAATTTGACCTTGCAAAACGCGCAAAGGCTGCAAATCTTGACGCGATCCACGACACCGTTCATGAGATGGCAAGAGACGAGGCCCGTCACGGAAAAGCATTTGAGGGTCTGTTAAAGAGATACTTTGGCTAAGCTACAAGCCCATGCACGAAGCGATATAGATACGACTCTGCAGGCTTGCTTGCAAGAGGCGTATTCTATGTAGCTTCGTATTCGGCGACAGCCGACAGCGAGGAAGCCGTATGGCTTTCGAGCTGGCAGGGCAGCTTCGTCGGCACGGCAGGCCAGCTTCGTCGGCACGACAGGCCTGCCTGCCGGAGACGCACGCTATATAAAAGAATAAAATCAATCTTTATGGAGGTAATGATATGTCTAAATACGCTGGAACAAAAACAGAGCAGAACTTAATGGAAGCTTTCGCCGGTGAATCTCAGGCGCGCAACAAGTATACCTACTATGCTTCTGCCGCAAAAAAAGCCGGATATGTACAGATGGCTAACATTTTTGAAGAAACTGCCAACCAGGAAAAAGAACATGCAAAAATGTGGTTTAAAGAGTTCCATGGCATCGGCGGTGTAGCTGAAAACCTGGAAGATGCCGCTGCAGGCGAGAACTTCGAGTGGACAGACATGTACAAACGCATGGCAGAAGAAGCAAGAGAAGAAGGCTTTGATGCACTGGCCGCAAAATTCGAAGGTGTAGCGCAGGTAGAGGCCGCTCACGAAAGACGCTACCGCAAACTGCTGGAGAGCTTCAATGCCGGCAAAACCTTCAAAGATGACGCTCCCCTTGGATGGAAATGCAACAACTGCGGCTTCATTTACATGGGAAATGAAGCTCCGGAAGTATGTCCGGTTTGCGATCATCCGAGAGCACATTTTGAAAGAAAAGTGGAAAACTACTAGAATAAAGTGGAAAAACCTGTGGAAAACCCTCCACAGGTTTTTTCATCAACCGATTGGGGACGGGGGATTTCCGAAAATCCCCCGTCCCCAATCGGTTGGAAAGGAGATGACGTTCATGAATGAGAATATGCTGATGTTCGGAGTCGCGTATTATCCGGAATATATGCCTTATGAGAGGATGGATCAGGATTTTGCCATGATGAAGAAGGCCGGGATCAATACGATCCGTGTGGCAGAATCTACATGGAGTACTCTTGAGCCTCTGGATGGGGTCTTCGACTTTCATTATATTGATCAGATTCTTGAAAAAGCGCAGGCCGCAGAGTTAGATGTGATCGTTGGCACGCCGACTTACGCGATTCCCTCATGGCTGGCGAAAAAAGATCCCTCCATTATGGTGACAAATGCGCATGGACAGGAGAAATATGGCCACCGCCAGATTTTTGATCTCCTGAATCCTACGTTTCGCTTCCATGCGGAACGGGTGATCCGAAAACTGATCAGCCACACTGCAGGCCATCCGAATGTGATCGGTTTTCAGATTGATAACGAGACCAAGCATTACGACAACCGTGGAAATGAAATCCAGCGTCAGTTTCTGGAATATCTGAAGGAGAAATTTGAGACTCCGGAAAAACTAAACCAGACCTTCTGCCTGCCCTACTGGAGCAATTCCATCCACAGATGGGAAGATTTTCCGGACATTTCCGGTTGTATTAATGGCGGACTGGCCGGGGAGTTTGAAAAATTCCAGCGGAAGACCGCTTCGGATTACCTGGCATGGCAGGCGGATCTTGTCAGAGAATATATGCGTGAAGACCAGTTTATCACCCACAATCTGGACTTTGAATGGAGAAAATTCGGGGCGGATATCGCCCAGGATGGTTATTCCTACGGCGTACAGCCGGATATCAACCATTATGAAGCGGCAAAATGTCTGACCAGGCTGGGAGCCGACATTTACCATCCGTCCCAGGATGATCTGACCGGTGCGGAAATCGCCTTTGGCGGCGATTCTATCCGCAGTCTGAAGCAGGAAAACTATCTGATCCTGGAATGCCAGGCTCAGGCTTTTAAGCAGTGGACTCCTTATCCCGGGCAGCTGCGGCTGCAGGCTTACAGCCATCTGGCCAGCGGCGCGGACGGCATTTCCTACTGGAACTGGCACTCCATCCACAACAGCTTCGAGACCTACTGGAAGGGACTTTTAAGCCACGATCTTGCAGAAAATCCGACGTATCTTGAGGCCTGCCGGATCGGGGAAGAGTGGCGAAAAATCGGGCATCAGCTCACCGGGCTTAGGAAAAACAACAAGATCGCCCTGCTCATCGACAATGCGACACTGACTGCATTTAAATGGTTCCCCATTGACCGGGACTTAAGCTACAACGACGTTGTGCGCTGGATGTACGACAGCCTGTATGAAATGAACCTGGAATGTGACGTGGTTGACGTAAACGGACTGGAGCCGGACCGCTATCATATGATCGTAACTCCGGCCCTTTACTGTGCTTCGGAAGAACTCCTTACGAAACTGGAAAATTTCGTAACAGACGGCGGCGTTCTCGTCAGCACCTTCAAATCCTTTGTGGCAAATGAATATTCCACCGTTTACGCGGACACCCAGCCACACCGTCTGCATCCATGTTTTGGCATGTCGTATAACCAGTTCGTCGAGCCCGGCCGGACCCGTCTTCTTGGCGCCAAAGTAAAATATTTCGCAGAACTTCTGAAGCCCGAGAGCGCGCAGAGCCTGGCAGATTATGAGCATAAATACTGGGGCGGCTATGCCGGGATCACCCGCAATACTTACGGCCGCGGAGCCGCCTACTATATTGGCTGCTATACCGAAAAGCACATTTTAAAAAATCTTCTCAGCCAGGCGGCAGACGACGCAGGGATCCAAAGACTTCCGGAAAAATACCAGTGGCCACTTATCGTCCGTAGCGGACAGAACCGGGACGGAAAAACCCTGCATTACATCCTGAATTACAGCGAAGAAACACAAAACGTACCCTGCATATGGAGAAAGGCAAAAGATTTAATTACCGGAGAAGTTTTCCACAATGGCGATACGCTAGATATTGCAGATTGGGATCTCAAGATCCTGGAAGAAGCCAACATGTAAAAATGGGGACGGGGGATTATTAAAAATCCCCCGTCCCCATTTCTACTTTACGCGATTTTTTCCACATGTTGTTGATAACCATCCAAAAATTCCCCAATTTTACGGACTGCCTCAGCCAGTTCTTCTGCCTCCGGCAGCATGACGATCCGGAAGTGATCCGGATCTTTCCAGTCGAAGCCGCTTCCCGGCACCAGCAGGATCTTCTTACTGTAAAGCAGGTCCCGTGCGAATACTTTATCATTTGTAATGCCAAATTTCTTTACGTCCAGTTTCGGAAAGATATAAAATGCGCTGTCATTTTTTACAAAGGAGATGCCGTCAATTTTTTTGAGTTCTTTTACCACTGCTTCTCTCTGCTCATACAGGCGTCCGCCCGGCCTTGTCATGGACCGGGGCGTCTCCATGTCTTTCAATGCGGCCGGGATAGCCGCCTGTGCCAGTGCATTTGCACAAAGCCGCATGGATGTCATCTGGATAATTCCCTGCCTGTATTCTTCGGTCAGTTTTTCCGGCCCGCTGATCACCATCCAGCCGCAGCGATAACCGCACAGGAAATGGGATTTGGAAAGGCCGCTCATGGTTACCACCGGTATGTCGTCTGCCAGGGAGGCGATGGATACGTGTTGTTTTCCATCCAGGATCAGCCGGTCATACACTTCATCGGAGAAGATCATAAGGCCATGCTCTCTTGCCACATTTACGATTTCCTGCAAAATTTCTTTTGGATACAGTACGCCGGTTGGATTATTGGGATTGATCACAACAATGGCCTTTGTCTTTGGCGTGATCTTAGAGCGGATATCCGCAAGATCCGGAAACCAGCCGGCCTGCTCGTCGCAGGTGTAAAATACCGGCCGCCCGCCTGCCAGATACACCGTATTTCCCCACAGGGAATAGCTGGGACTTGGCAACAGCACTTCATCAGCGTCATTCAGAAGCGGCAACAGCGCAAAGGAGATCACTTCACTGACTCCGTTTCCTACAAATACATCGTCCATGGTAATTCCCCGGATGCCTTTTCCGCGCTCGTATTCGCAAATGGCTTCTCTTGCCTCCGGCATTCCCCGGAAATCGCAGTAGGCCATTCCTTTATCTGCGCTCTCTTCCATGGCTTTCCGGATGCTGTCCGGAAGTTCGAATCCGAATACTGCCGGATTTCCGGTGTTCAGCTTCAGCACTTTTTCCCCGTTTTTCTGCATTTCCAGCGCTTTCAGATACAAAGGTCCCCGGATATCTGAGTGAATATGTTCCATCCGCGCCGCTCTTTTCAATGCTTCCATTTTTGATTTCCCTCCCTGGATTTTTCTTTACACTCATCATACCCCCGGGGTATAATATATTCAAATACCAATAATCATATATATATTATATTTATTTGACTATAATGGAGGAGTTATGTTTACCTGGAAAAAATATGTCTGTGAAGTTTACCGGGAGCGCAGTTTTTCGAAAGCTGCCCAGAATCTGTATATCAGCCAGCCGTCTCTGAGCGCCCGCATTAAGAAGGTGGAGGAACAGATCGGCGTGCCGCTTTTTGACCGCAGCACCTCTCCTTTGCAGCTGACTGAGGCGGGGCGGATCTATATCCGTGCTGCCGAAGAGATCAGTGTAATTGAGCAGCGGGTGGAAAATGCCATCAACAACCTGAATACGCTGCAGACCGGCCGTCTGTCCATCGGCGCAAGCAACCTGTTTGCCGCTTATGTGCTGCCCCCTTTGATTTCCCGGTTCAAACAGCGTTATCCCAAAATCGACGTCCAGATCGTCGAGGGCAACACCGACCAGCTGGAGGCGATGCTCAGCAGCGGAGGACTGGATTTTGTCATTGACAACTATCATTATGACAGCACTCTTTACAGCAAAGAATCCTACTGTACCGAGCACATTCTGCTGGCAGTCCCCAGACATTTCCCCATAAATAAAGAGCTGGAAATGTTCCAGCTCTCTTTTGAAGACATCCGGGGCGAAGGGGCTTCGGATGCAGATACCCCGGATGTACCTCTCGCGTATTTTTCTTCTCTTCCATTTATTATGCTTACGCCCGGCAACGACACCCGGATCCGCGGAGAGCGACTCTGCCATGAAGCCGGCTTTTCGCCGGACATCATCCTGGAGCTTCAGCAGCAGGCCACCGCTTACATGGCTGCTTCCACCCAGCTTGGTGCTGCTTTTATCAGCGATATGCTGGTGCGGCGCCTTCCTTCCTTTGAAAATCTGGTGTACTATAAACTGGCCGGCGACCAGGCCTTGCGCCGTGTGTTCTTCTATTATAAAAGGCACAAATACAAAACCCGGGCAATGGAAGAATTTATCTCTCTTATGCACACATCCGGCGATACAGTTTCTCCACCGGACGATACAACAGCGCCACTGCGATCACAAGAAATACAACATTGATCACCGTGGCCGGAATGGACGCCGCTGATCCCGCTGCTGCCGCCGCAAAGCCGCTGCCCAGGATCATCATTTTTACAATCCCCATGACAAATTCGATCAGGATATTCATACATCCATATACCACCGTACAAAACATGGCGTCCCGGTATTCCTTGCGCATGTTTCCCTCTGCCCGTTTTTTCAGGGCCGCGAACAGGGCTCCGATGAGCAGGCATTTGATGACGGTCTCAAGAAATACCTGGGGCACATCCTGCAGAAATCCGTTGAGGATATCAAAGATCACCAGTCCAAGCGTACCGGACACCGCACCGCGTTTCCCGCCCTGCAGTAGCACGCCCAGAACCACAAGAATGTGGCCAAAGTGTACAAAGGGCGTTCCCACCACTGCCGGAAGCGGGATCCGGAAAGCCTGTATCCCAAGAAATGTAATGGCCGCAAAGAAAGCGGTAATGACCATTCTTTTCATATTTTCATCTTTTCCAGTAACAGTGTCCCTGTGTTTCATATGACTTCTTTTCAGACTTTTGTCTGTCCTTTCTATGCAATCTTCTTATGCTCCGGCTTTAGCAACAGTCCGGATCTGAGCAGTACCGGCCGCAGGGCGTTGTACATGGCTCCTACCAGCACGGTAGAGATCACCGCATTGACAAACGTAGCTGCAGTACTCCATTTTGCCAGAACCTCCGCCATCTGCTGGGGCTGCCCCAGGATGTACATTTTATAAAAATAACCTGCCAGGGGATCTGCGATCACATTGAAACCAAGGCCGGCAATCGTAGCGATCAGGCTCCATTTCCACACATATTTTTTATCACTGCTTTCGTTAATCCTGGCAATTCTGTGAGCCACCAGCCCCACGATCAGGCCGATGCACAGCTTCAAAAGAAATGTTTTGGGCGCGCCGGTGATATAGATGGGATCCATAATATCTGCGATTCCCATACCAATGGCTCCCGCCAGTCCTCCATAAAAGCCGCCCAGAAGAAGGGCCGCCAGGACACAGAAGGCGTTGCCGATGTGGATCGATGTGGCGTCTCCGCCCGGCATCGGGATCTTTATCTGAAGATACGTAAAAGAAACATAACAAAGAGCAGCCAGAAGCGCTGTCTGCGCCAGCTTTATTACAGTCTGATTCCTCTTTTCCATAAATATCTCACTTCCTTTTCTCATTTCCCATACATCGTAGCACCTAACTGTCTTTTTATAAACATCCAGTTATTTCATACTCGACCAGTCCAGTTTGTATTTTTCTAAAATAAATGTGAAAAAATTATGTTTATGCTTGCTTTTTAGGAATAAGGGATATAATATACACATATAGATTATGTAGTTTTAAAAACTACGTGTCGAGTTTTTAAGACATTTCCAATGACCGATTACAAAAGAATTCATAGAATAGATTTCATCGAGGAGGAGTGTATTATGGCAAAAGTAATTGAAGAACATGTAAAAGATCCCGGAAGCGCGATCACACATTTCATTGGCATGCTGATGGCAATTTTCGCGGCAATCCCGCTGCTGATCAAGGCGGCTCAGGAGCCCGGACGCATTTATATCATTTCCATCGCCGTCTACGCCGCCAGCCTGATCCTTTTGTATGCGGCAAGCACGACCTACCATACCTTTGACCGTTCCAAAAAAGTAAATACGATCTTAAAGAAAATCGACCACATGATGATCAGCGTACTCATCGCAGGAAGCTATACGCCGATCTGCCTGCTGGTTCTGCCAAAGCCGATCGGCGTGATCCTTCTTTCTATCGTGTGGGCCATCGCCATTGCCGGCATCCTGATGAAAGCCTTCTGGATCAACTGCCCGAAATGGGTGTCCTCCGTGCTTTACATCGGCATGGGCTGGACCTGCGTACTGGCCTTCACCCAGCTTCTGAATGCACTTTCACCGGCTGCCTTCGGATGGCTCCTGGCCGGCGGCATCATTTACACCATCGGCGGCGTGATTTATGCGCTGAAACTGCCGCTGTTCAACAACCGGCATAAGAATTTCGGCAGCCACGAGATCTTTCATTTGTTCGTCATGGGCGGCAGCGCCTGCCACTTTATCGTAATGTACGCATTCGTGTTATAAAATGGGGAAAACTTTGTGCACAACTAATTTGGGGACGGGGGATTTTCAGAAATCCCCCGTCCCCAAATTTATTACCTTTCCACAAGTGCTTCCTTCTCTTTTCTTGTCATCTGTTTAATCTGACACTCTCGGCTCATTGCCTCTTCTTTTGTCTGAAAAGTCTCAAAATACGCCAATTTCACCGGTCTTCGACTTTTCGTATATTTCGCTCCGCGCCCTTCATTATGCGCTTTCATACGGCGTTCCAAATCATTGGTCCACCCTGTATAAAAACTTCCATCACTACATTCAACAATATATGTATAATTCATTTCCACATTATCCACCATATTTTTAAGTTATCAACACCCATTATAGAAAGTTTTCCACACTTGTCAATAATGGGGACGGGGGATTTCTGAAAATCCCCCGTCCCCATTACATATAGTCTACCGGATTGATCGGCTGCCCGTCTTTCCGCATCTCGAAATATACGTTTGAGCCTTCTACGCTGTAATATTTTGTGGGTGTATTTACATATCCGATGACTGTATTTGCTTCTACATAGTCTCCAACCTTTAGCTGAATGTCTTTTAGCTGGCCATAGAATAGTTCATAACCGCTGCCGATGTCTATATTTACAGTCGTGCCGGTTTCAGGGGATTCGTCAATGGATTTGACGATGCCGGCTGTTCCGGCGATCACCTGGTCGTTTTCTGCGGCGGATATGATGAGCGCCGGATTATATTTGTACTGATCCAGCGTGGAAAAGTATATGGTTTTGTCCATGCTGTAACTCATAAGCACGGTTCCGTTGACCGGCCAGACCAGGTTGCTGTCTTCGCTGAAACTTAACGCTGTTCCGGTTCCTGCGGTTTTCTGTGCGCCAGACGTGCTGCCGCTTTCTGCATTTGTACTGCTCCTGTCATCTGCTCCGGCGCCTGCGTCTTCGCCTGTGCCTGTGCCAGTTCCGGTTCCTGAGCCTGTACCTGTCCCGGTTCCGATTCCCGGAGTTTTCTCTAAGGTTCCTCCCTCACCGGCGCCGCCAGTATCGCTGGAATCCTGAATGACCAGGCCGTCGGTTGCCCTGGCTTTTTCCTCTGTGTCCCCGTTGCTTTTTTCCTTTGCAGCATTTTCTTCCGTCCTTGCAATCTCTTCTTTTTGCCGGGCCTCTCTACTATTTCCCAATGTATATGTTCCTGCGATAGCAATGGCTGCCACAAAGCACAGTACTGCTGCGACGGTAGCTCCCCTTTTTTTTGGCGGAGTGCTCTGCTTTTTATTCATTTTATCACCACCTCTGACTATATTTTTGCCAGAAGGTTCTGTTGTTATTCTGTTTAATTAAATTATTCTGTTTTTTGCAGTATTTCTGCCACTTCTTTTAATTCGCAGCCCTCAAAAAAGTAATTTAAAATGTCTTCTGCCTCCTGTCCTTCTTCTGCCATCCGGTGGGCGCTGTATTGACTCATCCCAAGCCCGTGTCCTATCCCGCTGGTTGTGATCCGCATTTTTCCGTTATAGCGCTGCAGGGTAAAGCAGGCTGACGGAAGTTCAAAAGTTTTCCGGAACTCTTCCCCGCTGATATTTTCCTGGCCGGCGCGCACATGTAAAACGTAACTTGCCGTGTCCAGTTCTGTGATCTCCGCATCCATGTCGTCCACTACCTTTGTCTGCAATTGCTCCTCTGACTCCATGTCCCACGGACACTCCCTGACAGTCAGGTACGGGCAGTCCTCTCTGCCCAGCACTTCTGCAGCATCCCGGGTGCACCCGCTGCTCAGCCGGAAAAACGGAACGTAAGCCGGCTGGCCTTCATATGTCAGTATCTGCCCCTCCGTCTCCCGCCAGGCATCCCGCATTTTCTTATAAAATGCATTTTCTCTGCTGTTCCAGGCCTTGCGCATATCCTCCCTGTCCCAAAATGCCCCGCGGACCGGCGTTTCCCCTTTTCCCTCCTGGATCTGTCTGTAAATATCCGTCCGAACCAGCACCGCCTGCGCCTTCAGCGCTTCTTCTTCATACTCCGCCGGAATCTCCCCCGCCATCACACCAATCCCGAACTCCTCCAGCGGAAGTTCCTCAAAACTGGTATCATCCGCAGCATCCAGAACTTCCACCTTTATATACGTCTGATCCACACGAGATCTGGCACTGATAACCGGACCATTTATAAAAACCGTCACAACATACGGCAGCAGAATCAAAATAAGCAGACAACATCCCATTTTCTTTATTTTTATCCACATGAAAACAACCTCCCGTACACTGTATGGAAGGTTTGAACGATTTATACCCACAAATTATCCACATAAGTTATCCACATTCGGGGGATAAACTGGCGGAAAAATCAATCGGGGACGGGGGATTTCTAGAAATCCCCCGTCCCCGGTTGATTATACTTCAATATGATCCAAATGCCAGATTTCATCCACATATTCCCGGATGGTCCGGTCGGATGAGAATTTGCCGCAGCATGCGGTATTCAGAAGCGCCATTTTTGCCCAGCGGTCGCGGTCGCGGTACGCGGCCTCGACTCTTTCCTGTGCCTGTGCGTACGCGCGGAAGTCTTTCAGGATGAAGTACATGTCTGCGCGGTTGCCGTCTGTCGGTTTGAGAAGAGAATTGTACAGGTCGCGGTACATCTCGTGGTCGCCGTGGGAATAGGTGCCGTCTACCAGCTGTTCTACCACCCGGCGCACGTCCGGGTCGCCGTTGTAGATCTCATACGGATCGTAGCCGCCGTTATTCTCGAAGTTGATGACTTCATCGGAGCTTAATCCGAAGATAAATGCATTCTCAATGCCGACTTCTTCTACGATCTCTACGTTGGCTCCGTCCATGGTTCCAAGGGTGGGCGCTCCGTTGAGCATGAACTTCATGTTTCCGGTTCCGGACGCTTCCTTGGAAGCTGTGGAGATCTGCTCGCTGACGTCTGCTGCCGCGAAGATGATCTCTGCGTTGGACACCTTGTAATCCTCGATAAATACCACTTTCAGCTTGCCGTTGATGCTGCGGTCGTTATTGACCACCTCTGCCACGGAGTTGATCAGCTTGATGATCTGTTTTGCCCGGATATATCCTGCGGACGCCTTCGCGCCAAAGATAAATGTCCTGGGGTAGAAGCTCTTCTCCGGATGTTCTTTGATCTGATTGTACAGATACATAACATGGAGAATGTTGAGCAGCTGTCTCTTATACTCGTGGAGACGTTTTACCTGCACGTCGAAAATAGATCTGGGATCTACTTCTACGCCATTGTGCTCCAGGATATATTTTGCCAGGCGCTCTTTATTTCTGTATTTGATATCCATAAATTCTTTGAGCGCCTCTTTGTCATCGGCCCATTTTTTCAGTCCGGACATCAGAGACAGGTCGGTCGCCCAGTCTTTGGTTCCCAGTTTTTCGGTTACCCAGTCGGACAGCAGCGGGTTGCCATGCATCAGGAACCGTCTCTGGGTGATTCCATTGGTCTTATTGTTAAATTTCTGCGGCATCATTTCGTAGAAATCACGGAGTTCCTGATGCTTCAGGATCTCGGTGTGAAGTCTTGCCACACCGTTGACGGAGAAGCCTGCCACGATCGCCATATTGGCCATGCGCACCTGGCCGTCCCGTAAAATGGCCATCTTGCGGACTTTGTTCTCATCGCCCGGATACTGCTCTCTTACCTGGATCAGGAACCTGCGGTCGATCTCCTGGATGATCTGATATACACGGGGAAGCAGACGGGAGAACAGGTCGATGGGCCATTTCTCCAGAGCCTCTGCCATGATGGTGTGGTTGGTGTAAGCGCAGACCTTTGTGGTGATCTCCCAGGCTTCGTTCCAGCCCAGATCCTCCTCGTCCAGAAGGATACGCATCAGTTCTGCCACTGCTACGGTAGGATGGGTATCGTTCATCTGGATCACCATCTTCTCCGGCAGCTTCATCAGGTCGTCGTGTTTTCTCTTATACTTTGCGACTGCAGCCTGAAGGCTGGCAGATACGAAGAAATACTGCTGTTTCAGGCGCAGCTCTTTTCCTGCGTAATGATTGTCGTTCGGGTACAGCACCTCAACGATATTCTTAGCCAGGTTCTGCTGCTCCACGGCTTTGTGGTAATCGCCCCGGTCAAAGGATTCCAGCTGGAAGTCCACGATGGGTTCTGCATCCCAGATTCTTAAAGTATTGACCACATGGTTGTTGTAGCCAACGATGGGGTAATCATAGGGAACCGCCAGAACGGACTCATAGTTCTCCTGTACAAAATGTGTCTTTCCGGTCTTGTCATCGTATTCCACCCGGATATTTCCGCCGAAACGCACTTCTTTTGCGTACTCCGGACGGCGAAGTTCGAAGGGGTTGCCGTTCTTCAGCCAGTTGTCCGGCTTCTCCACCTGGTAACCGTTCTCGATCTTCTGCTTGAACATGCCATAGCGGTAGCGGATGCCGCAGCCGTAAGCCGCGTACCCCAGGGTTGCCAGAGAATCCAGGAAGCAGGCAGCCAGACGTCCCAGGCCGCCGTTTCCAAGAGCCGGGTCCGGCTCCTGGTCTTCCAGAAGATTTAAATCAATGCCCAGCTCATCCAGCGCTTCCTTTACCTCTTTGTAGGCAGTCATGTTGATCAGGTTGTTGCCAAGGGCTCGTCCCAGCAGAAATTCCATGGACATATAGTAGACCATCTTCGGATCTTCTTTGTCATAGGTTCTCTGTGTGGCGATCCAGTCATCGATGATCGCCTCTTTTACAGCATAGGACACCGCCTGATACAGCTGCTGCGGGGTTGCTTCTTCAATTGTCTTACGAAACAGAGTCTTTACGTTTTCCGTTACCTCATGCTTAAACGCACGCTTATCAAATCTCGGACTATACATAGTTCTCTCTTTTCCTTTCTTATCGTTTCTCCACACCAAGGACTACATTCTCACCATTGATCTTCCACTCTTTCACATAGCCTGCAGGCTCTGTCTTTTCTACCTGCTCCGCCAGAGTTTCTGAACCGATGGTGTCCGCGTTTTTAACAAAAATGTCCTCGGCCTTACCGGTTCCTTTGTAGGTGATCCGGATCTTATCGGTCACTTCAAAATCTGCTTCCTTACGCATGGTCTGTACCTTGCTGATGATCTCGCGTACAAAACCTTCCTCCAGAAGCTCTTCGGTAAGATTGGTATCCAGGACTACGGTAATGCCATTGTCAGATTCGGACACATACCCCTCTGCCTGGCTGTTCTCAATGAGCAGATCCTCCTTAAACAGGGTCACTTCCTGTCCGTTCACCTGAAGCTTCAGAGCGTCTGAAGCGTTCAGCTCATCCATGGCCGCATTCCCGTCAATGGATGCAAGGGCTGCCTTAATTCCCCCTAACAGTTTACCATATTTGGGCCCCACAGTCTTTAACTGTGGTTTAAATATATATGAAGTAAAGTCGCGGACATCCTGCGTAAATTTAACAGATTTTACATTCAGCTCGTCTTTGACGATCTCCTGATAATACTCCGGCACTTCAAAATCCGCTTTCACATACATCTGGCCGATGGGCTGGCGGTTCTTGATGTTGGCCGTATTTCTGCAGGCGCGTCCCATCACAACCAGCTTCAGTACCTGTGCCATGTTGGCTTCCAGCTCTTTGTCAATGTATTCCTCATGGACAGCCGGGAAGTCGCACAGATGGATACTCTCCGGTGCAGAAGGATCAATGGATCTTACCAGGTTCTGGTAGATCTCCTCTGTCATGAAGGGGATCATGGGCGCTGCCGCCTTGCTGATCTCAACCAGCGCGGTATACAGCGTCATGTAAGCATTGATCTTATCCTGCTCCATGCCTTTTGCCCAGAACCGTTCCCTGCTTCTTCTGACATACCAGTTGCTCATGTCGTCCACAAACTCCTGCAGAGCTCTTGCAGTCTCCGGGATCTTGTAGTCCGCAAGATTCTGATCCACTTCCCGGATCACGGAATTAAGCTTGGATAACAGCCACTTATCCATCACAGGAAGTTTCTCATATTCTAAGGTATATTTTGTAGCGTCAAATTCATCAATATTCGCATACAGCACGAAGAACGCATAGGTATTCCACAGGGTTCCCATAAATTTACGCTGTCCCTCTACCACTGCTTTGCCGTGGAAACGGTTGGGCAGCCAGGGCGCGCTGTTCACATAGAAGTACCAGCGGATGGCGTCTGCGCCGTAGGTTTCCAGCGCTTCAAACGGATCCACCGCATTTCCCTTGGACTTGCTCATCTTCTGGCCGTTCTCATCCTGTACATGGCCAAGCACAATGACGTTCTTGTAAGGCGCCTTGTTGAAGATCAGGGTGGAAATCGCCAGCAGGGAGTAGAACCATCCTCTGGTCTGGTCTACCGCCTCGGAGATAAAATCTGCCGGGAACTGCTGTTCAAAGACTTCCTGATTTTCAAATGGATAATGGTGCTGCGCAAATGGCATAGCTCCGGAGTCGAACCAGCAGTCGATCACCTCCGGCACCCGGTGCATTTCTTTGCCGCACTTGGGACATTTGATGGTCACAGCGTCAATGTAAGGACGGTGCAGCTCGATATCGTCCGGGCAGTTGTCAGACATTTCCTTTAATTCCGCGATGCTTCCAATGGAATGCTGGTGTCCGCACTCGCACTCCCAGATATTCAACGGAGTTCCCCAGTAGCGGTTCCGGCTGATGCCCCAGTCCTGGACATTTTCCAGCCAGTCGCCGAAACGTCCTTTTCCGATGCTCTCCGGGATCCAGTTGATGGTATTGTTGTTGGCGATCAGGTCGTCCTTTACCTCCGTCATCTTGATGAACCAGGACTCCCGCGCATAGTAGATCAGCGGCGTGTCGCAGCGCCAGCAGTGGGGGTAGCTGTGCTCGAATTTGGGCGCATCGTAAAGAAGCCCTCTCGCGTCCAGATCCTTTAACACCTCCGGGTCCGCCTTCTTTACAAATAATCCGGCAAACGGGGTGGTCTCTCCCATATTTCCCTTTTCATCTACCAGCTGTACAAAAGGCATGCCGTATTTGCGTCCCACCTTGGCGTCGTCCTCACCAAAAGCCGGGGCGATGTGTACCACGCCGGTACCGTCGGTCAGCGTAACGTAGGTGTCACAGGTCACGAAAAATGCCTTCTTGTTCTGCTTGTCGGCACATTCCTTGGCGCACTGATACAAAGGCTCGTATTCCTTATATTCCAGGTCTTTTCCTTTGTAAGTCTCCAGCACTTCGTAAGCCGGCTTTCCTTCCTCCGAAAGCTTTCCAAGCACGGTGTCAAGAAGCGCCACTGCCATGTAGTATACATAGCCGTCCGCAGCTTTTACCTTCGCATAATCCTCTTCCGGGTTAACGCAAAGGCCGATGTTGGAGGGCAGGGTCCATGGCGTGGTGGTCCATGCCAGGAAATAGGCATCCTCGCCGATCACTTTGAACCGGACGATGGCGGACCGCTCTTTGACATCCTTATAACCCTGCGCCACTTCCTGTGCAGACAGGGGCGTTCCACAGCGGGGGCAGTAAGGCACGATCTTAAACCCTTTATACAAAAGGCCCTTGTCCCAGATCTTCTTTAATGCCCACCACTCGGATTCGATATAGTCATTGTGGTACGTAACGTATGGATTTTCCATATCCGCCCAGAAACCTACGGTGCCGGAGAAATCCTCCCACATGCCTTTGTATTTCCAGACGCTTTCCTTACATTTATTGATGAAAGGCTCCAGACCGTATTCCTCGATCTGATCCTTGCCGTCCAGCCCCAGGGCCTTCTCCACTTCCAGTTCTACCGGCAGTCCGTGGGTATCCCATCCGGCCTTTCTTGGCACTTCATAACCTTTCATGGTCCGGTATCTGGGGATCATGTCCTTGATGACACGGGTCAGCACATGGCCGATGTGGGGCTTGCCGTTAGCGGTCGGCGGTCCGTCGTAGAACGTATAGATCTCGCGGCCGTCCCTTTCTTCCATACTTTTTTCAAAAATGTGATGTTCTTCCCAGAATTTCTCGACTTCTTTTTCTCTGTCAACAAAATTCAGGTCTGTGGAAACCTTCTGATACATGATGACCTCCTTCATATTTTGCTCTGCTTTACAGGATCCAGATGTCCTGTAAAACAAAAAAAGCCTCCGCCCTGCATAGGACGGAAGCTTAAGCCTCTCGTTTTTTACACCACCTAAACATACAATCATATGTCTTCCCTGTAACGGGGGAACTCCGTCAGCGCTTACTAAGGGTGTTTCCCCGTTTCGGCCGCCGCTGCTCGGAAGTGATATTCAGATAGATCTTACTGGTACCGGCATCCCACCGCCGCCGGCTCTCTTGGACGTTCGGATATATCCTACTGTCTTCGTCAAAGCTTTTCTTTTTATTGGCACCTTTTTATTATATACAGGTAAATCCCGGGTAGTCAAGGGTTTTTTACCGTCTTCTCCTGCGTGTTTTCTGCTTCCTTTTCCGTGTGATCCGGATCAGTGCCGTGATCAGGATCAAAAGCAGCGCCACCGCCGCCCCGAGGATAACCTTGCCCTGCAGGTCGGATATGCCAGAGTCTTCCGTCTCCGTCTCCTGATCCTTGTGGCTTACGTCTTTTGGCTGCGCGGAATGTTCTTTTATATAATGGTCGCTTAAACTCGCTCTTGCCGAGCCCACCGGCTGACCGTGATACGTGTAGTTTAACTGCGCCTCTGTGCTTAAGCCGCCGTCCGGGACCAGTTCCATGGACAGGTCCGAAAAAGACGCTTCCATCGGAAGCACTACATATCCGGCCGTCTCATCCGGCAGGATTTCTTCCACATCTTCAGACGTTTCCTGTTCTGCTATGGAAACCTTCTGGAAATTCTGGAACGCGTATTCCAGAAGATTTCTGGTGTCCGGATAGACGTTGATGCCGTGGGTTTTTAAGACCACGCAGACCAGCTGCATGCTGCCGTTATCTGCCATGGTAACAAGCGTGGACAAAGCGTCTGAGGTGTAGCCGGTCTTCCCGCCGATGGCGTACGGGTAATAATCAGAATTATCCGGAAGCAGCATCTCGTGGTGCTGCTGGAATACATGCTCCTCCGTAGTGGCTGACGCCGGAATGGTGTACTGCGGAGTCTGGGCGATCCGGAAAAAGTCCGGATACTGAAAAAGCTCCCGGCCGATCAGCGCCATATCTCTGGCGCAGGTATAATGATTCGGGTCATGAAGGCCGTTGGTATTGACAAAATTGGAATTGGTTCCGCCCAGTTCCCGGCAGATCTCGTTCATCTGCTGGATAAACCAGTTGTAGTCATGGCCGGCATTCACGCCCACGCTCTCTCCCACCGCATAGGCCGCTTCATTTGCAGACGCAAGAAGGGTAGCGTAAAGAGCCTGCTCCAGGGTCAGCTGATTACCTTCCTTCATGCCGATGGACGCCTCATCCCATTTAAGAAAAGAAACGCTGTTGTGGGAAAAGGTCACAGGATCCTGCAGATTGCCATTTTTCAGCGCCGCCAGCGTGGTTACCAGTTTGGTAATGCTGGCCGGATAGTGGTGGGCGTCAATATTTTTTGCATAAAGGATCGTCCCTGTGCCCACCTCCATGACAATGGCCGCCTCTCCGTAGGTCCCCGGGCCTGCAGGCCAGGCCTCCCAGCCGTTGCTCTGCACTTCCATGGCATACACCTGGTCCAGCTCCTGTTGCAGCTGTTCCTCTGGAGTCAGTTCTTCCCCGGAAACCGCCGCGTCCCCGGAGCCGTCCGGATTCGTCTCTTCATTTTCCACAGGAGACGCCTGTACAGTGGCTGCGGGCGAGAAGAAACTGCCCGCACCCGCGAGTCCCAGAAGAAGGGCGCCGGATAAAACCGCCGCCGGCAATCTTCTGCATCTTCTTTTGTGTATTTCCTTGAAAATCTGTCTAAATACGGATGTCTTTTTCATTCTAATTAATCTTCTTCATATAATAGAAACCGTAGGCTGGAATATTTACACCAATGGGCTGCAGCACTCTGCCGCTCAGAAGCTCAATATATTCCCCGTCTGTCTCGTTGATCCAGGCCGTCTTATCATGCTCGCTGAAGTTAAAGAGTCCCAGGATCTTGTCGCCGTCATAATATCTGCCGATGCACAGCACGCTTTCATCCCAGGTCTCGATGGTCCAGGTGTCCGCCTCTGTCATAAATGCTTTCTCGCTTTTGCGGATCTTCTCCAACTGCTGCAGCCTCTGATATACCCGGCCTTCCACCGTTGTCTCATCCTCTGCATGGGCCGCCAGATCCCAGCGCATGGGGCCTCTGTGGATATAGCGGGAGTCCTCTGCCTTGTTGGGGTCTTCCTTATAAGAATAATCATTCACCTGGGCGATCTCATCCCCGCTGTAGAGCACCGGAATCCCCGACTGCATAAACATATAGGCATGAAGCATCACGTCCAGCTGGATGGCCCGCTCCATGGCGTCCATATCCTGCTCAAATCCCGCTTTTTCAATCCCGCACATGGATGCGGTGGTCCCGCAGAACCGGGCGTCTCCGCTGACCGGATCGGAATTGTACAGCTCGCCTCTGCTGTTGCTGTCCCCCGCATACCCCTGGAAATAGTCGTTCAGATATTTCTTGTGGGCGCGTTCGTCAATGCCCTCTGTGCGTAAGGACGCATAGTCCAGGCCCCAGCCGATATCATCGTGGCAGCGCAGATAATTCAAGAACACATAATCCTTGGGCAGCGCATTTACAATATCCAGCTGCTGCTTCAAGAGCCGGACTTTTCTGGTGGCAACCGTATGCCAGGTGGTCGCCATGGTGGTCACATTGTAAAGCATGTGACACTCCGGTTTCTCCACAGTGCCAAAGTAGGGCACTACCTTCTCCGGCTCCATCACCACCTCGCCCAGCAAAAGGATGCCCGGGCAGACGATCTCGGCGATCATCCGCATCATGCGGACAATGGTATGCACCTGGGGGAGATTGCGGCACTGGGTGCCAAGCTCCTTCCAGATGTACGGAACCGCGTCGATCCTGACAATATCAATGCCACGGTTAGCCAGGTAGAGGAAATTATACATCATTTCATTAAATACCCTGGGGTTCTTGTAATTCAGATCCCACTGATAAGGGTAAAAGCTGGTCATAACAAAATGGCCCGCATCCGGAAGCCAGGTGAAATTGCCCGGCGCTGTCGTCGGAAATACCTGGGGCACGGTCTTTTCATACATGGCCGGGATCGAATAATTATCAAAGAAGAAATACCGGCTCATGTATTCCCCTTCTCCGGCCCGGGCCCGCTTCGCCCACTCGTGGTCCTCCGATGTATGGTTCATGACAAAATCCATGCAGACGTTGATGCCTTTTTTGTGGCAGGCTTTGGTCAGATCCTCCAGATCCTCCATGGAGCCAAGCTTTTCCTGCACCTTACGGAAATCTGCCACCGCATAGCCGCCGTCTGAACGGCCCTCCACTGTGTCCAGAAACGGCATCAGATGAATATAATTCACATTACTTTTCTCAATATAATCCAGCTTCGACTCCACGCCCTTCATGTTGCCGGCAAAATTATCAATATAGAACATCATGCCCAGCATGTCGTTGGTCTTATACCAGCCCGGATGCTTCTCCCGCTCCGCGTCCTGCTCCTTCAGATCCAGGTCGCGTTCCTCATAGAAGCGGTGGAGATTGTCGCACAACTCCGCAAACATAGAACTGTTATCATAAAGCTCCATGTAAAGCCATTTCAGCTCATCAAAATGACGGCCGAACCGGCGGCTGTAGCAGGCCTCCTCATCCACCGAAAGCTTCCGCACCTGAGGTGCCTGCTTCTTTTCAGCGACTGCCGCCGATTTATTCTTAGATCTGTTTCTCGATTTCTTCTTACTCATATTCCAAACCTCATTACCTATAAAATTCCCGGTGGATAAAAAGTTATCCACATACTTATCCACCGGGTTATCCACAAGATTGGGAATATTATACACCGAAATGAAAAAGGAAGCAATTGGGGACGGGGGATTTTTGAAAATCCCCCGTCCCCAATTGCTTCCTTTCCTTTTTCATGATAAACTATCTTTACTATTTTTCCACATTTTTTGATAAGTGAGGCACAATTACTATGAATGTCAATCCTGTTGTTGTTAGAAATATTGAAATTGGTTCCGGCATGCCCAAGGTCTGTGTTCCGATTGTAGAAAAAATCCGCGAGGATATTCTTTCCACCGCAAAAGCTATCTGTTCCACAGAAGCTGATCTTGTCGAATGGCGTGCAGATTGGTATGAGGATGTTTCTGCTTTTTCTGAAGTTATAAAAACTGCTGATATGTTACGCAGCATCCTTGGGGAGACTCCTCTTCTTTTTACTTTCCGCTCGGCCAGAGAAGGCGGGGAGAAGGAACTTTCTCTGGAATCTTATGCCACCTTATTAGAAAGTGTTGCTAAAACCGGCTTTGTAGATCTTATCGATGTGGAAGTTTTTTCTGGTGATGATGCCGTAAAAAATATCATTCAGACGGCTCATGCTCATGGCGTAAAAGTCATTGCATCCAATCATGATTTTGAAGGAACTCCTGCCCGTGAAGAGTTGGTTGCCCGGCTCTGCAAAATGCAGGATCTGGGCGCGGATATTCTTAAAATCGCTGTAATGCCACAAACCCGATCTGATGTCCTCACTCTTCTTAGTGTAACAGAAGAAATGTCCTCCCTGCATACCAGCCGTCCTGTTATTACTATGTCCATGGGCAGGGCCGGTGCGCTCAGCCGCCTGTGCGGCGAGGTCTTTGGCTCTGCTGTCACTTTCGCCTCCTTTGGTAAGGTTTCTGCCCCCGGGCAGATTGCCATCGAGGATTTAAAAGCGGGGCTGCGCCTTCTTCATAAATATCTGTAACTACCTATACGGCCCTTTTTATCTTGACATCCCCGCTCCTTCTTTTTATGATATTGAATACAGACAGCGGGCCTGTACCGGGACCCCTTTCTATCCTAAGCTGCAACTCCTCATTTGCGGGATCTTCTTGTACCCCCGCGTTTTTCTATTTTCTTGTAATTCTTTCCCGCCTCGGGAAACATTCCAGAAACGTAACTTTAAATGTAACTTTTCAACAATGCTTCATTTTCCGTTGTCTGTACCCCTCTTTTTTGCTATAGTGAAGATAGAAAAGTTTCTCTGTATGGGCAAACAGAAAGGCGCCCTATGGATAAACGAAACCAGACCGAGGACAAGGTCCTCAAAAGAGCCGCAAAGTGTTTTGCCGATGAGCTGCTCCGCTATTTTAACATCACCGGAACTGTATCGGGGATCGCCCCTACGGAATCCATTCATCTGGAACTTCACCGGATGTACGAAGATTTTAATCTGATCATGGATGACGGGTCCTGGATCCATTTCGAGTTCCAGAGCAGCGACGGAGGCGTGGCTGACTTAAGACGGTTCCGCACTTACGAAGCCGTCACCAGCCAGCAGTACGGCGTGCCGGTAACTACTTATGTGCTTTACTCCGGACAGATCCGGCAGCCAAAGACCGAACTCACCGAAGGGCTCAACACCTACCGCATCCATCCCATTCTCATGTCAGACCGGGATGCGAACGACTTATTCGAAAATCTGCAGCGTAAGAAGGACTGCGGGGAACCGCTTACAAAAGAGGATCTGGTGCCCCTGACACTTAGTCTCCTCATGGGCGGAACGATGCCCATGGAAGACCGGGTCACCCAGACATTTCGCTATCTTCAGGAGGAACCGCTGGAGAAAGAAGACCAACGAAACTTAGAAGCACTTACCTACGCTCTGGCCACGAAATTTCTTGACCAGAACGCCATGAAAAAGTTGGAAGGAATGATCAAAATGACAGAATTAGGACAGATGTTGTATAACGACGGGCTGGCTGATGGAATTCGCCAAGGCCTTTCGCAAGGTATTTCGCAGGGTATCCTTTCTATCGCCCGCAATCTCCTGGGCAGTGTTTCGGATGAATTTATCATTGAGAAAACCGGCATCACTCCGGAGCAGCTCCAGGAGCTTAAGGAAGAAAAAGAATCCGAAAAACCTACTGATAATATCACTTAACATTTCTAAAGAAAAAGAGGGAGCGGTCCGCCGTTCCCTCTTTTATGGTTCTCCACCTTTTCTTTTACTTTCTTGCCATCTCAGCCATGGCCTCTGCCACCAGCTTAATGGACTGCATCAGTTTCTCTATCTCTACCGCTTCGTTGGGCTGATGCACCACATCCGGATCTCCCGGGAAAATCGGGCCAAAAGCTACCATGTTTTTGAACATCTTGGCATAAGTGCCGCCGCCGATGGCTTTCGGCTGTGCGTCCATCTGCCCGGTCCCCTCCCTGTATACCTTCATCAGTTTCTGCACCAGTTCGGAATCCTTCGGCACATAGAGCATATCCGTGTGATCGATGGAAAGGATCTCAAGACCTGCTTCTCCAAACTGTTTTTCCAGCGTCGCCTGCACTTCTTCTTTCTTTCCATTTTTCGGATAGCGGATATCCAGGACGAAATGAATATCTTTCTCGGTTCCTTCGATTACGCCTAAGTTTACTGTTGTCTCGCCGGTTTCTTCATCCTGATAGCAGATGCCAAGACCCTTGCCGTTGGTCTCATGTCCGATGTGGGTTCTGAGGAAATCAAACACTTTCTGGTAGTCGCCGCCGATCTCCAGGTCCTTTACTGCATCCAGAAGAAGGCTGATGCCGTTGACTCCAAGCGCCGGCGTACTTCCGTGTGCGCTGACGCCTTCCGATACCAGAACCGTATTGCCATTTTCTTTTGTTACAGTCACGCCCTTTGCTTCCGGGATCTCATGCTCGCCTTCCAGAACCAGACGGCAGTGAAGGGGCACGATATTATGTACGGTTCCTCCCTGGAACTCCAGCACCTTGATGGCTCCCTGCGCCGGATTTTTACAGCCGGCTGTGACGTTGGTCATGCCTTTTTCAAAGAAGATCAGCGGAAATTCTGCGTCCGGCGTGATTCCCATTACCGGCTGCTCCTCGCCTTTTTCTACATAATACTGAATACAGCTGCTGCCTCTCTCTTCATTGGTTCCGAAAATGACGCGGATCCGGCGGTCAATGGGAAGATCCAGGTCCCGGATTGCCTTCAGCGCATAGATCGCCCCGATGGTCGGGCCTTTGTCGTCTACTACACCTCTTCCATACATGACGCCATCGTGGATCTCGCCGCCAAAGGGCGGATATTTCCAGTCGTCGCCGGTGGGAACCACATCCATGTGCCCCAGAACAGCCACCATCTCTTCGCCTTCTCCATACTCCACATACCCGGCATGGTTATCTACATTGCCGGTACGAAATCCCAGTTCCTCTCCCAGGTGCAGGGCAAAGTCCAGGGCCGCTTTTGGTCCGGGGCCGTAAGGCGCATTCTCCTCTGCTTCCGTTGCTACACTGTCGATCTGCACACTTTTCTGGATCCCTTCCAGGATCTCGTCTTTCATTTCATCCAGTCTCTCACTTAATCTGCTTTGACTCATTTTTCTCTCTCCTTTTATGTAAATATATTAAGTGCGTAAATATTAATATTTCTTTGTAAACTTTATTCTTCTACTATATCAACAAACGCCTGCGCGTTTTCCTGATTCGGCGTATTTTTTACAATACAGATATAAACAGGCTCATATTCGATGCCGGCTTTTTCCTGCAGCCACTGATTATCTGTCACGACAGCTGCCTCTTCCAGCACGTCGCCTTCATATTGCCGGTAAAAGCTTTCCGGACAGATGACCACATCTGCCGACTCTGTTCCGATCAAAGTAGAAAATGCAGCCTCCCCCTGATATGCGCCGGAGGTAATATTTCCGTTTACCCGGACGGTCTGATTGTCCTTCTCGGCTCCCAGAGATTCCCGCAGTTCTTCGGACAGTTCTTCATAATCGTTTGCGGTGCTGTCAATCAGCACCAGGTTCAAAAGGATTTCCTCATTCATCCCCCGGTACATGGTCACTCCCAGGTAAATTGCCACGATCAGAGCGACTGGGATCAACAGCCAGACCTTATAGTACATCCAGAGATATTCCAGCTTTTCTTTTCCTGTCATCTGGCCCAGCTTTTCTTTTTCGAAGGCTTTCCGCTCTTCTTTTGTCATGGTTTCTTCGTAACGTCTGTCCAGCATGTCATACTTCCTTTCCTTCACAGATTTTTCATAATCATTCCCCCGCCCGTTTCTTGATTTTAACCCTCATATTCAGTATACTGTTTTTATGACCAGACAGGCGTTTTTCACGTCTTTACGATATGGAGGCATATATTTATGAGCAATTTTTTGAATCCTGAAAATTCCGTGATGCAGTTCCTCGCCAGGGTCTGCGACTATCTGATCTTAAATGTAGTATTCATCTTAAGCTGCATTCCCATTTTTACAGTGGGCGCCGCGCTTTCGGCGCTCTACACGGTCAGCTTTAAGATGATCCGTAAAGAGGACGGATATGTCCTCAAGAGATATTTTAAAGCATTCTGCGCAAATTTCAAGCAGGGAACCATTCTTTGGCTCATCTGTCTCATCCTTTTTTTCTTTCTGCAGTATGACGGACTGATCATCGGTTCTATGGGCGGAAGCATGGGACAGATCTTAAGCATCCTGTTCTACACCATCGTTCTGGTGCTGGCCGCCATGTTTCTCTACCTCTGGCCCATCCTGGCCTACTTTGTATGCACCACGAAGCAGGTGGTGAAAAATGCGCTGTACATGTGCCTGGGACACCTTCCCTGGACCGCGCTTCTCCTCCTGTACTTCGGACTTGTGTGGTTCATCATGACCCGCAGCATCCTGACTCTGGGAATCGTGGTGGCAGTCAGCATGGCAGGCGGCTTTTCCCTGACCGCCTGGATCACGGGAAAGATCTTCCTCAAGATCTTTGCCAGGTATCAGCCGGAAACTTCACAGACTGAAGAGAAACAAGAGTAGCCCCTGTTTTTCGGAATCGTCGCAATCGTCGTGCGACGATTTCTTTTTTCGTTGCAAATCGATTGCAACGAAAATCTCTAATTATCCGTCGAGACATTTCGAATATATTTCGTTCCTCTTCCGGCGCCTGTCTTCTGGATGAAACCTTTTTCTATCATTCCATTCAGTATTCGAAGCAAAGTGTCTTTCTTTATTCCTGTGTTTCTCTCTATCTGTACCCTGGTCATTTCTTTTTGCCCCTGCATCTGCCTCCCTGCCTTCTATCATAATTCTCTTCTCAGATATACCATATCAATAAGTTGGATCCCACATTCATAAATAGGATGATCATAATTATCTGTAAAAAAATTTTTTAGATAATGGGAACGGCTAAATCCACATTTTTCATAAAATGGAACCGTAAGCGGACTATCTCCTGTTCCCACCTGTAAAACTGAAAATGTATCCCGATATTTTTCTGCCACAAATTCAATCAATGCCCTTCCGTATCCTCTTCCCTGATACGATGGCTCTGTAGCAATATTTTTTATTTCCAAAATTCCCTTCCCTTCATCCGTAACCACACATTCCCCTTTTACACCATCATCCATTAATATATACATATCTCCCTTATCCAGATATCGATCTATCATATCCTCTTGTTCATCTGCCAGAAGCAGCAAAGAAAGATATTGTTTTTTATCTGCCGTAACCTTTTTTATTTCCATATAAATCCCCTCTTCTTATCCTTTCTCTGTTACGATCTCCCGTATGATCGACTCGATATCCTGTCCCTGGATACTGATATCCAGGATCTGGCAGGCCCGGCTTACCTGGTCCACCACCGCCATTGCGTCTACTTTTTGGATCTCGCACTCCAGCACCAGGCTGTAAGGCGTCTTATCCAGGATCGTAACACCGTCCATGGTAAACTTTTCTGTTTCCAGCCACGGATTTTGATCCATCTCGAAACGAATCTGTTTCTTGCTCTGATAATTTTTCTGGATCTTCTGGATTCCGTCATCCACTACCACTTCCCCATGATTGATCAAAATGATCCTCTTGCAGAGGGATTCGATATCCTGGAAATCATGGGAGGTCACGATAAAGGTGGTATGCCGTTCCTCATTCATCTGGCGGATGAATTCCCGGATCCGGAGTTTAGACTCGCTGTCCAGGCCGATGGTCGGCTCATCCAGATAGACGATCTCCGGGTCGTGCAGGAAGGCCGCCGCAATATTGCAGCGCATCTTCTGTCCCAGAGACAGCTGCCGCTCCGGCACTCCCAGAAGCTGCCGGATCCCGATGATATCTGCAAATTCTTCCAGATTCTCCTGGAAACGCTTCTCCGGGATCTCGTAGAGTTTCTGCAGCACCTTGTAGGACTCGATGATCGGCACGTCCCACCAGAGCACCGACCGGTTGCCAAAGACGATGCCCGTCTTTTTATTAATCTTCTGCCGGTTCTTCGTAGGCTCCAGCCCACCCACCAGCACCTTCCCGGAGGTCGGCGTCAGCACTCCGGACAGCATCTTGATAGTCGTGGACTTGCCGCAGCCGTTGGGCCCCACATATCCCACAGCCTCTCCTTTTTCGATGCCGAAATTAATGTCATTGACCGCCCGAAGGATCTCATACTTTGGCCGGAACATCTGGCCTACTGCGGCCAGCATATTTTCCGGATTCTTTTTTCTCTTATATTCTTTTACCAGATGTGAAACTTCAATCTGCATGATCTTCTCCTCTCTTACGTTCCTGTACTGTCATAGCTTCTAAGTCCGACCCGCCAGATCAGCGCGGCCAGTAATGTCACGACTCCGGCTGCCAGAGGCATCAGGCCCGCCACCGGCAGATCGGTCTTTCCAAGCAGCGCCATAGCCGGATAATAGGCCACAAATCCCAATGGCAGGATATAGGTAAAAAATCCCTGGATCGCCGCCGGAAACACATTCAACGGATATTTCACAAACTCCCGGCAGGTCTGCACCAGCACCGCCATATCTCCGCCCTGGATCAGCCAGAAGTTCAGACAGTTAAAAATCAGGTAAATGCCGGAATTGATAATGGTTCCGCATACCAGATATTCCAGAAGCAGCAGCACTTCATATCCTCCAAAGGACAATCCGATCTGCCACGCGGCCCAGAGGAAGATCCCCACATAGACCACTGTGGCAAGGATCGCCTGAAAAAACATATATTCTCCCAGGACCTGCAACAGCACCGGCGCCGGGCGGGTCAGATACACATCCAGCCGCCCCCACCGGATCATATTGATCAGTTCCCATACACTGTCAAAAAATGTCTGGCCGATGGCCTCAATTACTGCGCACATGGAAAACAGGATGCAGATCTCGTACACATTCCAGCTCCCGATCCCTCCTGTCACGCCGGCTATGGCAAGGATCCCGATAAAGCCGGATGCCTCCCGGATCAGCATGGACACCAGCCAGATGGACGTGTCCGCCGGATACTGGGTCATTTTCAGGAATCCGATCCGCATATACCCTTTCCAGAGCCGCCAGCCATATGCCAGCCGCCTGATTCGCTCCATGTTACATCTCCTCTCTTACGTTCCTGTACTGTTGTATCCTCTCAGTCCCGCTCTCCATACCAGAAATGCAAGGAACACCACGAACACTCCCACCGCCGGAAGCATCAGTTCCACCGGCAGAGTCGTCTTCCCGAGCAGGGCCATGGCCGGATAGTAGGCCACGAACCCCAGCGGCAGCAGAAAGGTAAAGAACCCCTGGATCGCCGCCGGAAAGACGTTCAACGGATATTTCACAAACTCCCGGCAGGTCTGCACCAGCACCGCAATATCCTCTCCCTGGACGATCCAGAAATTCAGGAAATTAAAGATGGCATAAATGCCGGAGTTTACCATGGTTCCAAAGATCACATATTCCACCAGGATCAGCGCCTCATACAGACCAATATGAAGATTAAGCTGCAGAGCCGCCCACACAAAGATCCCCACATAAATGATCAGGGATAAAACCGCCTGAAAGTGGGTGACCTGTCCCAGCACCTGCAGAAACACCGGCGCCGGACGGGTCAGAAATACGTCCAGCTCTCCGCGCCGCATCATGTGATCCATGCCCCACACATTGTCAAAAAACGCCTGGCCAATGGCCTCGATCACTGCACACATGGAAAACAAAATGCAGACTTCGTAAACATTCCAGTTTCCCATGCCTCCTGTCACTCCTACGATCGCCAGGATTCCCACAAACCCGGAAGCCTCCCGCACCAGCATGGAGATCAATAAGATCACCGTATCCGCCGGATACTGGGTCATCGTAAGAAAGCCGACCCGCAGGTAGGCCCGCCACAGCCGCAGGCAATAACTCACTCTCTTCATCTTCGTTATCCTCCCTGCACCACGACTTTTTTAATCGCTTTCTGGTAAAAGGCCATTACCAGTACGCCCAGCAGTACACACCATACCACCTGCAGGCCGATAAAGGACACCGCCTCCTGGATGGAGTATTTTCCAAGATAGGTATAGACCGGCACGGTCACCATCCCCGCAAAGGGCAGGTAGTCCAGGACTCTCGCCACACTCTCCGGGAAAAGGAAGAGAGGCACCACGCCGCCCGACAGGATGGACAAAAGGGCGCTCTTGGTAAAGGCAAGGCCATAGGTATTCAGGGTAAAGAAGGACACAATCCCCACCGCCACCTCAATCCAGAAAAGAATCCCGATAGAGACCAGCACGCTGACAAAGAACAGTAGAAATTCCACCACTCCCGCCGGTCCGCAGCCGCCTAAGAGCAGCGTTCCCAGGATCCCGATAGGGATGCCCTTAAACAGCAGGAAGAAGAAAAATTCTCCCAGCCGTTTCCCGAACAGATTAAACGCCAGATGGACCGGGCGCAGAAGCTCCACCACAATATTTCCCTTATAGACCCATTCCGCGAACTCTTTGTTGATCCCGCCCGAAAACTGGGAGGAAAGCGTCCGGGAAAGCACCACATAAGTGGTCATCTGCACCGCGGTAAATCCATGCAGCTCCTCTCTGGACATAAACACATATTTCCAGAGGAAGTAGTAGATCAAAATTGACACCGCCGTACCGAATATATTAAACCAGAATGCCTTAATATAGGCGAATTTCGTCTGAAATGCCACGCGGATCAGACAGTAAAGTTTCTCCATTGCCTTACCCCCTTCAAGTTGTCATTTCATAGTCATAACAGGCAGAGGCCCGTTATAAAAACAGCCCCAGAGATTTGATCCTCTGGGGCCATACCTTCATATTGGTTTATTTTAACCTTTAATACCAGACTGTGCAACACCTTCGATAAACTGTTTCTGGAAGATGAAGAACAGTACGATCAGCGGCAGCACCGCCATAACGGCGCCGGCCATCTGCATCGGGTACTGGGTCGTGTACTGTCCACGCAGTGTGGAAAGTGCAGGACCAAGTGTCATCTTGTCCGTAGAGGTGTTGACGATCAGTGGCCACATAAAGTCATTCCATGCGAACTTCGCAGTGAAGATCACCAGGGCCACGATACCCGGTTTTACCAGCGGCAGCATGATCTGTCCAAAGATCTGATAACGGCTGCATCCGTCCAGAACCGCTGCCTCTTCCAGTTCTTTTGGAAGTGACATAAAGAACTGGCGCAGCAGGAAGGTTCCGAATGCACTGAACAGGTTTGGAAGGAACAGCGCCGGGATGGTATCAAGGAGTCCCAGCTTCTGCACAATGGTATACTGGGGGATCAGGAAAATCTGTCCAGGAACCATCAGTACAGAAAGAACTAATACGAAAATGATGTTTTTAAATGGAAAGTCAATTCTTGCAAATGCATATGCTGCCATAGAACAGAACAGCACCTGTCCTACCGTTGTAATAACGGTGGAAATGATCGTGTTCATATATACAGTCGCAAAGGGCAGAGCTCCTAAGATCTCTGTATAAGCCTGCGTTACGAACTGCTCCGGCAGGATTGTCGGCGGAATGTGAAGCGCTTCCCCGTTGGTCTTAAAGGAAGTAAGCACCATCCATACAAAGGGGAACACCACAATGACAATCCCCGCAAGAAGGAGCAGATGCACGATCAAATGATACATATTCGATTTTCCTCTCATGCTTTCTCTCCTCCTTTAATCGTAATTTACCCATTTCTTCTGACCGATCAGCTGGATCACCGTCACGATCATGATGACAATGAAGATGAACAGAGAAATCGCTGCCGCGTATCCCTTATATCCATAGTCGAACGCCTGACGGTAGAACAGCATAACTACGGTCTGGGTATCGTCGTATGCCGGATTTGTCTTACCGATCATCATGTAAATGGTATCAAATACCTGGAATCCGCTGATGATAGATGTGATCAACACGAAGAAGATCGTAGGCGTCAGCATCGGGATCGTAATCTTGAAGAACTGCTGGATCGGGCCTGCGCCGTCCAGTGCAGCCGCTTCATAATAAGTTACTGAAATTCCCTGCATACCGGCAAGAAGAATGATCATGTTGTAACCAACTGTCATCCAGAGTCCTACCAGCATGATACAGTAAAGAGCTGTGCTGGGAGAAGTCAGCCACGCATGGCCGCTTCCGCCTGCTGCTTTGATGGCGGTATTTAAGATACCCATCTGCTCATTGTAGATCCATTTCCATACCATGGCTACAGCTGCAGACATGGTTACGGACGGCAGGAAATACAGGGTACGGTAAATGGATTTTCCCCGGATCTTTGCGTTCATCAGCGCTGCGATAAAGATGGATAAAAACAGTCCTGCCGGTACGGTGATGACTACGTATTTCAGGGAGTTTCCAAATGCCTTCCACACTTCTTTATCAGAAAACAGCTTGATATAGTTTTCCAGGCCTACGAAGGTGGACATATTAAATTTGTTTACATCGTTAAAACTGAACCAGATATTCTGGAAAAACGGCCAAATGTAAAAAACCAAGAGGCCGAGTGTAACCGGGGCGATAAAGATATATGCCGCAACCCAGTCACGTTTCTGCCAGGAGGACGCCTTTTTCTTGGGCGCCCTCGCTGCTACTGCACTTTTCTGAGCCATTCTCTCACCTACTTTATTCTATCAAAGACCTTCTCTCTTACTCTGCGAGCAGTGCGTCAGCCTCTTCCTTCAGACCTGCGCAGGCATCTGCCAGAGACATTTCTCCTGTGTAGGCTTTTGTAAGCCATGTGGACTCAAGGTCGTAGATCTCTGCAGTCTTAGTGCCGCCCATCGGAAGCGGATAAGCAACATCTGCGTGGTTGGTGTATGCTGCCAGGTTGTACTCCGGTTTTGCTTCTGCAAACAGGTGCTGAGACTCTGTTCTTGCGGAAATAACTACACCAGACTCACCCTGGATATCCTGAGCATCTTTGCTTCCAAGCCAGATTGCGAAATCAATAGCTGCGTCTTTGTTCTTGGAGCCTTCGTATACAGCATATCCAAGACCATTGATACAGTTGTCTTCAATATCATTGTAGGTCGGGATCTCTACGCAGTCGATCTTCTCTGCTACTGCGTCGTTATTTGCATATTCCGGAACCATGTAGGATCCTGCGAATGTCATTGCTACCTGCTCGCCCTGGAACATAGCGTCAGATCCTGTCTCAGCAACGGTTGCTGCGCTCGGAGCGTATCCTTCATCGATCAGATCGATCCAGCACTGGATACCTTCCTGAGTCTTCGGATCATCATATCCGGTCTCTGTTCCATCCTCGCTGATGATCCAGCCGCCATTTGCATATACGGTCTGATAGTACCATGTCTGGAAGTCTACCGGGCAAACGAACGGATATACGCCTTCCGGAAGTTTGTCTTTGAGTTCTGCGCACAGAGCTACAAAATCATCATATGTCATGTCGTCAGTCGGATAAGCAACGCCTGCTGCATCAAACATTTCCTTGTTGTACCACAGAGCGTTGGTATCGAAATCCTTCGGAACTGCATAGTTTACATCGTCACGCACATAGTTCTGTACCAGTGTCTCAGAGTAAGCGTCATTGATGTCAGACTCTGCGATCGCATCGGTCATGTCTGCCAGGATGCCGCCATCTACATAAGAATCCAGGTGAAGCACGTTGATCCAGAATACGTCAGGAGCTGTGCCGCCGCCTGCTGCTGCTTCAAGCTTGGTCCAGTACTCGCCGCCGCTGTAAGGTGTAAGCTCAATGTTTACCTTTACGTCCGGATTTTCTTCCTCGTAAGCTGCTACCAGATCTTCCATTGCCGGTCTCTGGTTCTCATCCCAGATACCAAATGCAATCTCTGTCTTTCCTGAGGAGCTTCCTCCGTCACTGCTTCCGCCGCCGCATCCGGCAAGCAGGCCTACACACATGGTTGCTACGAAACCAAGTGAAGCCAGTTTTGTTAATCTTTTCTTCATAATACCTTCTCCCTTCTTTTTATTTTTTTACTTTGGTATTACATATAAAAATGGAAAACCATTTTTTTCAGTTACAAGTCCGGCCCTTTTCTCTGGCCGGCCGCCAGGCTTATGCCTGACGATACGTGTCAAGATGGATCACCTTACCACCATTTACTCTGGACTCTTCTGCTGCCAGCGCACAGTAGTGGCTCTCCACAGAGTGCTCCAGAGAAGTAATGGAACTGCTCTCCTTAATATTGCCAAGCAGGATGTCCGCAAATTCCTCTACCATTACGATGTCGCCGCCGCCATGTCCGGAGAAATCATCGGACAGGGACATCACATCGATGGTCTCCTCCTTCCGGTCCGGAGTAAAGAATGTTGTATGGATCACGCTGTCCTTAGGATCCATTCCCATATTTACCACCATCTCGCCTTTGGTTCCGTAGAATCTGGCGTATCTTCCCATATCGGCGCTCAGACCACTCATAGTAAAGCTCATGGTAGAGCCATCCGTCATATTTAAATTGACCACCTGGTGATCCACTACGTTGTTATCACAGTGGTAAACACATTTTCCAAACCGACCGGTATCAATGGCTTTCTGTACATTTTCCTCTGTAACTTCCTGAGTCAGTACATCCAGCGGCCATGCCCGGTGTCCGGTGCGGTATCCTACCAGCTTGCTGTCCATATAGATCGCTTCCGCATCAAACGGACAGACGCCCTGGTACTTGCAGCCATCGGTACATCTTTCCTTGCAGCCCTCCGGTGCATTTTCTTCCTTAAATAAGTAAGTGCTTCCATAGGAAGACAGGGATTCACATTCCTTTCCTGCCAGCCACAGATAGAGGTCCATGTCGTGACAGCATTTCTGCAGGATCATGGGGCTTGTGGTATCGGAATTGTTCCAGTTGCCGCGCACAAAACTGTGAGCCATATGGAACCAGCCCACATTTTCCACTGCCATGATAGAAACCACGTCGCCGATGGTTCCGGCATCCAGAAGTTCTTTCACCTTCCGGTAGATCGGTGTGTAGCGAAGCACATGACAGACCACAACCTTGCGGTCACATTCCTTTGCCACCTTCACGATCTGCCTGCACTCGTCAAGATCCGGGGATACCGGCTTCTCCAGCAGCAGATGATAGCCTTTGCGAAGCGCCGGGATGGCGTGTCCCACATGCTGCCGGTCCTGGGTGGCGATCACCATCGCGTCCGCCAGCTTCTCCTGCTCCAGCATCTTTTCTACACTATCAAAACACCGCTCCTCCGGGATATGGTACAGCTCCTTTGCAATAGCTACCTTCTCAGGATCAATATCCGCTACGGCTGTGATCTCCATCTTCTCCGGGTGGGCGGCGATGGCTTTTGCGTATACATCCTTACCGCGGCTTCCAAGACCCGCGATCGCAAATGTAATCTTCTTTTCCACTTTGTTCTCACCTCCTTACAAACACACATTGTCAAAAATGCCTGTTTTTATCTCTTTCCGATATCTATAATTATAAAGATTTTCCAATTCAAAAGCTTTTCTTATCATCCTGTTTACTTGTCATATCGTCCAGTTTTTGTTCCATTTGTATAAGAGCAAAAAAGATCAATGATGTTTTTTATGCAAAATGCAATTGGGGACGTAGACCTTTTGCAAAGGTCTACGTCCCCAATTGCATTTTGCCCTGTACCTAATTGAAAAACAGGGTGTACCCGACCGGGGGTACACCCTGTTATCCTATTCGCTGATCTCGTATGTCTGCTTCTCAAAGTCTACGGTTACGGTGGTTCCGTTGGAGAAGGTGGTGCGCTGGTGTTTCCAGTTGCCATCCAGGATCTCGTGTTTTACCATCTCGCATTTGCCGACTTTTTCGTGCAGTGTGCTGACTACCTTGCTGCGTCGGATGTCTTCTTCCAGCTTCAGGCTGATGCCGTCGTCAAAGGCTCCGTCTGTGTTCGGGTATGCCGCGTCGCGGATGAGATAAGGCGCGCCGCCGTTCAGAAGGGCGTACAGCATGTAGTCTTCTTCTTCACTGACTTTTTCCATCATCCATGGCTGGATCACGCAGTCGTGGTAAACCAGGTTGTAAAGCGGCACCGGTATGGCTTCTTTTGCGGAGCCTGGTTTTTTCATCATGAAGTCATAAGGCGCATAGTGGCAGAATACCAGGCTTGGCACTGCCCAGTCGCTGACTTCTTCGGAGCTTGTGAGGATTCCTTTGGATAACAGATACTCAAAGCATTTGCAGCGGTAATCGTAGCAGTCTTTTCTGGTCATGCGGTGCATAGGGTTGTCGCATTCGTCGCCTTCGTTGCAGGTGAATACGTCCAGGTACGCGCAGTCCAGTTTGATGCCGTTTTCTTCAATCTTCTGGAAGTTGCGTTTTACATAGTAGGGCGCCTGTGTTCCGCACAGGAATGTCTGCGGGCCCCCTGCCCATCTCTGGTGTCCGGGGATCGTTCCGTCCGCCAGCATGCAGGCAAAGTTTTCATCATAAGTGGCAGCCGCCAGATAGTAATCCCTGTACTGATCGTGAATGCCGAAAAGGTATCCGCATTCATGCATGGCGTCTGCCAGGGATTTCATGCCTTCCCATCCGCCGGCCGCCTCGCAGGCCGGTGTGTAATCCGGATGCTGGTTGTCATATCCCGGTTCTGCCCATCCGTCCAGATGCATGTAGAGTTTCTCTACTCCTTCTGCATGCAGTTCGCGGATCTCTTTTTCTCTCTGGGCAAATGTGGTCAAATGGTTGTTTTTATCCGGATTCTCCGCGTCGAAAAAGTCGGAGTTTGGCTGAACCACGGTCTTGATGCCCTTGTGTACAAAGGCGCAGCCGATCAGGTCATTGACGGAAGCATTGCGGGTCGCCTTTTCTTCCAGAGTCCGCAGGTTTCCCTGTTCGTTGACATAGGCTCTGTAAATCTTGCACAGATCGTTGTAATCACAGTCCGAAACAAAAGTGTATCTTAAGACTCTGCGGTAGTCCATCTTTCCAAGACTTGGCTCATACCACACGCCCACATGGGTGTACGGGCCTCCTGCCGGATGCTCTGCATGGTATCCTGCGTTCCAGGGAGTCAGGCTGATGGCGATGTAGCCGGCCCGGTCCTTCACCTGTCCGAACCAGGGCATGTATCCGCCCGCCGTTCCAAAGAATCCGTCAAACACTACCGGGGACAGCTCTGTCTCCCAGGTATTGGGCACCAGCATTCCCTGCTGATGGGTCAGGAGGGTATACCAGCTGTCTTTCTTTTCCTCAAAGTTCATATCGCCCGGCCAGAACAGTTTCTTAATATGAAGTCCTTCTTCTTTCACCGGAATCCATTCAAAATATACATTTCCGGTGGAAGCCTCTGCCCATACGAAGGTTTGGAAGCTGTAGTCATATACAACGCCGTCCTTCTCAAACCCTTCGTAGCTGCTCAGGATTCCGGCTCCAAGACCGGTCTGATATTCTTTATGAGAAATATTTCTGGCCTGATTAAAAAGAATCTCTCCTTCTTCACAAACCATATGCGGGACATAATTTGATTGCCATGTCCACAAAATACTTTCTTTTTCGATGGTGAACCATAAAGTTTCCTCATCAAACAGAATGGTTACATCATTTTGCGCTACTTTCATATTCTCTTTTCCCCATTTCCTAATTATTCCTTTTATGTTAAAATATATCAAATATCAGGAGGTGACATCATGACTTATATCCGAACCCATTTAAAACGTGAGATCGTTATCGATTCCATCATCACCATCCACTATTTTGAATATATGAAAGACTTTGTCTTCCACGGCGAATCCCATGATTTCTGGGAAATGCTTTACGTGGATAAAGGCAGCGTACAGGTCCGCTCCGGAGAGGATACGGTCCATCTGGATGCCGGCGATATCATTTTCCACCAGCCCCGGGAGTTTCACGCCATCCGCTCGGTGGGTTCTTCTTCGCCGAACCTGGTGGCCATCTCCTTTACCACCCAGTCGCCTGCCATGGATTTCTTCCGCAAGAAGAGCTGTACCCTGACGATTGAAGAGCGGACGCTCATCTCTCACATTATCAACACAGCCCGGGAAACATTATCCACACCCATGCACATTCCTTCGGTGGAACAGATCCAGCTAAGGTCCGACGCTCCCTTTGGATCCGAGCAGCTGATCCTCCTCTATCTGGAGCTTTTTCTGATCACCCTGCAGCGGAACCACAACAACCGGGAGAACCTGACGGACTCCAAGTCTGTCGCTCCGCTGTCAGACACCAAGGACGCCGGCAAATCCGGAAGGATCAACGAAGTGATCGAATACATGCAGTTCCACATCTGCGAACCGCTGACCATTTCCAAGATCTGCGACGCGCTCTCGATCAGCCGGTCCGCCCTGCAGTCTCTCTTCCATTCCGAGAAGAACTGCGGCGTCATGGAATATTTCAATGACCTGAAGATCCAGAGGGCCCGGGATATCATCCGGGACGGCTCCATGAACTTTACGGAGATTGCGTATTTTCTTTCTTACAGCTCTCTCCAGTATTTTTCCAAACAGTTCAAGAACGCCACCGGGATGTCTCCCTCAGAGTATGCTTCCTCTGTAAAGGGCATTTCTAATTCTTTGAAACGTCCGGAGGACTATGGTATCACTCCCCCCCCGGTAGAAATTAAAATGTTTCTTTTAAAAATGCTTTATAGCCTTTCACGGCTTCGTAAATGTCTGCTTTGCTTGTGGTCTCCCATGGAGCGTGCATAGACAGCACGGCAATTCCGCTGTCGATCACTTCCATGCCGTAGACCGCGCAGAGGTAGGCGATGGTTCCGCCGCCGCCCACATCGATCCGGCCAAGTTCCGCGGTCTGGAACCGTACCTGGTTTTCTCTCATCACCCGGCGAAGCTGTGCCACATATTCCGGATTCGCATCGTTAGATCCACTCTTTCCGCCGTGGCCGGTGTATTTGTTAAATACCGGTCCGCATGCCAGCATCGCAGAATTTCTCTTTTCATACACTTCCGCAAACATCGGATCAAATGCGGCGCTTACGTCCGAAGAGAGCATCTTGGAGGAAGAAAGCGCTCTTCTTACCGTCAGTTCATTGTAATCCCCGAGAAGTGCAACGATCTCTGCCACCATATTTTCAAAGAACCGGGAAGTCATTCCGCTGGCTCCCACACTGCCGATCTCTTCTTTGTCGATCAGGATACAGCAGCTTGTGCGCTCCGGCTCTTCCACCTCCAGCATGGCCATCAGGGAAGTAAACGCACAGACTCTGTCGTCCTGCCCGTAAGCCAGGATCATACTTCTGTCAAGGCCGCACTCTCTTGCCTTTCCTGCCGGCACGATCTCCAGCTCGGCAGAGATAAAATCCTCTTCTTCAATGCCGTATTTTTCTTTCAGAAGATCCTGGATGTATCCTTTTACCGCATCCTTCTCTTCTCCCTTTTTCGCCCGGTTTCCAATGAGAAGGTCCATGTTTTCCGCATCCACAAATTCATCCGCCGTTTTTTTACGGATCGGCTTGTCCAGATGGGGCAGAAGATCTGTGATCACCAGAACCGGATCTTCCGGATCCTCTCCGATGACAATCTCTACTTTCTCGCCGTTCTCTTTTACAACCACGCCGTGGATCGCCAGAGGCTGCGCTAACCACTGATATTTTTTTACCCCGCCGTAATAATGGGTGTCAAAATAAGCCAGCCCCTCTGTCTCATAGAGAGTCTGCTGCTTCAGATCGATCCTGGGAGAATCGATGTGCGCGCCCAGAATGTTCATTCCTTCTTCGATCGGCTTCTTTCCGATCTGGAACAGTACGATGGCCCGCTCCGCATAGACGGCGTATACCTTGTCGCCCGCCTTCAGGCCTTCCTTTCCTTCTTTTTTCGCGGCAATCGCTTCCCGGATGTCCCGGTATCCGGCCGCTCTGGCCATGCGGATCGTCTTTGCGACACATTCACGCTCCGTCTTGCCCTCATCCAGACATTCCCGATAACATTGATTTACCTCCTCCAGACGTGTAAGCTCGGCTTCATCATAAATCTGCCATAAATTCTTTTTGTCCACTTTTGCCATTCCTCCTGTCATACCATATTTAAGTTTTGTATATATTGCATTATAACGTAGACAGGAAAAAGAAACATTGTCATATTAACCCAAAATGTTGTCATTTTAGCAGGATACAAAATCACCGGATCTTTTCCAGCCCGTGGATCCAGTCCGACTTCAGGAAATAGATCAGAAATACCGCGGAGCTTAACGCCCAGGTCAGCGGATAGGCCCAGAAGATCACCTTGATATCCGGAATGAACTGGACCATGATGCTGATATAGCTTACCCGGATGATGCACCAGCAGATCATCATGACGAACATGGGCACTGTGGATTTTCCCGCGCCCCTTAAGATTCCCGCCATGCAGTGGGAGAAGGCCAGCAGGAAGTAGAACCAGGTGGATATCCCGGCCCAGGCAACGCCGTACTGGATCGCCTCTTCTCCTCCTCCAAACGACCGCATCAGAACCGGCGAGAAGAAGTTGATCAAAAGCCCCACCACTTCTGCCATGGTAAGAGAGCAGACCGCGCCGAACACCGCGCCCTTTTTCGCCCGTTCGTATTCCCGGGCCCCCAGGTTCTGGCTGATAAATGTAGTGAGCGCCAGCGCAAAGCAGGTCACCGGCAGAAAGCCGAATCCTTCAATCTTGGAGTAGGACCCGCAGCCGGCCACAGCCGTTGCCCCAAAGGTATTGATATTGGCCTGTACAAAAACATTTGCTACGGAGATAATGGAGTTCTGCACGCCCGCAGGCACGCCGTTTACCACGATCTGGCGCAGCATCCGGCCGTCGGGACGGATCTCTTTTAAGACCAGACGGAAGACTCCGTTCCCCCGCATCAGCTGATACATACAAAGGATCGCGCTTAAGAACTGGGAGATCACAGTAGCAAAAGCCGCAGACCATACGCCAAATCCCAGAACGCCTACAAAGAAGAGGTCCAGCACGATATTGGTAATCGAAGAAATGATCAGGAAGATCAAAGGATGCTTGCTGTCTCCCATGGCCTGCAGGATCCCCACGAAAAAGTTATACATAACAAAGGCCAGCGATCCTGTGAAATACACCTGAAAATACGAAAGGGATTCCGGCAGCACCTCAGTCGGCGTTCCCATCAGCACCAGGATCTTCGGCGCCGCCACGATCCCTGCTATGGTGAGCACAATCCCGCAGACAAATCCAAAGATCACAGTGGTGTGGATGGATTTCTTCAGATTGTTCATATCTCCGGCGCCAAAATATTTGCCTGTCACAACTCCGGCGCCGATGGCGATGCCATTAAAAAAGCCCACCAGGAGAAAGATCAGATTCCCTGATGAACTTACCGCGGCAAGCGCGTTATTTCCAAGAAAATTTCCGACGATCACCGAGTCGGCTGTATTGTAAAACTGCTGAAACAGATTCCCCCAGAACAGAGGGATCGCAAATGCCACCAGGCGCTTCCAGATCGGCCCGCTGGTCATTAAGGTGGCTGAAGATGTCCCGGCCACAGAGTTTGCCTTAGCCATGATAGATTCCCCCAAAAATGATAAATTTCTAATTCTATTCTGCTCCTATCTGCGGCGGAAGTCAATCCTTCTTTCCCGGACTTTTCTTTCGCTAAATTTTTTCATATCAAGATGGGGACGGGGGATTTTCGAAAATCCCCCGTCCCCATCTGATCCCTTTTACTAAAAGTTCTCCACCGCGGCTCTTTCAATGGCAAGCCCGCTGGTGTAACGCTCCATGAATTTCTCATATCCGGCTACATCACAAGGTTCCGGATCAAGACCGGTTCCTCTGGAATCCTGGAATACTTTGTGCTCCAGATAGGAAGTCAGATCTTCGCCTTCTTCCCTGCGTACCAGGTAATCGGCCAGAAGGGCGATCCCCCAGGCTCCGCCTTCACCGGCTGTCTCCATCACATACACCGGCGTGTCGATGGCTCCTGCCATGATCCGCTGGCCCACGCCTTCGGTCTTAAAGAGGCCGCCGTGCCCCATCATCCGGTCCAGACGGACATGCTCTTTCTTCAGAAGGATGTCCATGCCTGTCTTCAGCGCGCCAAGAGAGGTAAACAGATGCACCCGCATGAAATTGGCAAGGTTGAACCGGCTCTCCGGCGAGCGGACGAATAACGGGCGTCCCTCGTCGAATCCCGTGATGTGCTCTCCGGAAAAATAATTATACGCCAGCAGTCCGCCGCAGTCCGGGTCTCCTTCCAGGGCTTTGTTATAAAGCCTGCCGTACAGGGTATTCATATCCACATCCATGCCCATGCACTCTGCAAATTCTTTGAAAAGCCCTACCCAGGCATTCAGGTCTGTGGTGCAGTTATTGCAGTGGACCATAGCCGCCGGGTCTCCGGACGGGGTGGTCACAAGGTCGATCTCCTCATAGGGCCTGGACAGGTCTTTTTCCATGACCACCATGGCAAATACGCTGGTCCCGGCGGATACATTTCCGGTCCTTACCGCTACACTGTTTGTAGCCGTCATACCGGTTCCGGCGTCTCCTTCCGGCGGACACATGGGAGTGCCGGCCTCAAGAGTTCCCGAAGGATCCAGGAATCTTGCCCCTTCCTCTGTCAGATGGCCTGCATCCTCTCCTGCCAGAAGCACCTTCGGCAGAAGATCCCGGATCTTCCAGGGATATCCCTTCCCTGCCGTCAATGCATCGAACTGATCCAGCATCTTTTCATGATAATCCCTGGTCTTCGTATCCATGGGGAACATGCCGGCCGCGTCCCCGCTTCCCAGCACCTTCTGTCCGGTCAGTTTCCAGTGGATGTAGCCAGCCAGAGTGGTAAAAAACCGCACGTCCTTTACATGCTCTTCCCCGTTCAGGATTGCCTGATAGAGATGAGCGATGCTCCATCTCTGGGGAATGTGGAACTGGAACAGTTCCGACAGCTGTTTCGACGCTTCTCCGGTGATGGTATTTCTCCAGGTGCGGAACGGCACCAGAAGCTCATCCTTTTCATCAAATGCCAGGTATCCGTGCATCATGGCGCTGACACCCATGCCTGCCAGGCGGGTCAGTGTCACATCGTATTTTTCTTTTACGTCCCTGACCAGATCCCTGTAGCAGCCCTGCACACCCTTTTGCACCTCGTCGATATCGTAGGTCCAGATGTGGTCTACATACTGATTTTCCCAGTCGTAGCTTCCCGAAGCAATGGGTGTTTTATCCGTATCGATCAGCACAGCCTTGATCCGGGTGGAGCCAAGCTCCATTCCCAGGACCGCCTGCCCGGACCGGATGGTTTCTATGATCTTATCTTTGCTTTGCATCCTTTCTTCCTCCTGTCCTTCTGTCTTTCCAGCCGTCTGCCTTCATTTCTTATCTGTAAGCGGCTTCGTTCCAGCGCAGCTCATTCTTCAGGCCGCGGATGGTGGTATCCTGATCAATATATACAGCCTCAATACCCATAGCTGCCGCCCAGTCGCCCATCTGCTCTGCAGTCAGATCATAGGAAAATGCAGTGTGATGCGCGCCTCCGCAGAGGATCCAGGCTTCCGCTCCGGTAAGGAGATCCGGCTTCGGCGTCCAGAATGCTGTCGCTACCGGAAGATTCGGCATCGGTTTTTCAGTCTTTTTGCAGTCCACTTCATTGATGATAAGACGGAATCTGTGCCCCAGATCGATCAGAGATGTGGCGACTGCCGGTCCGGTCTTGGAGGTAAACACCAGTCTTGCCGGATCCTCCCGGTCGCCCATGCTTAAGGGTTTTACCTTAATACTCACCGGCCCGTCGGCAATGGTGGGGCACACCTCCAGCATATGCGCCTGCAGGATGCCTTCTTTGCCGGGCGCCAGATTGTAGGTATAGTCCTCCATAAAGGAAGTTCCCTTCGCATCCTTCATGCCCTCTGTCATGATCTTCATGATGCGGACCATAGCCGCTGTCTTCCAGTCGCCTTCCGCTCCGAATCCATATCCTTTCTGCATCAGCCGCTGCATTGCCAGGCCCGGCAGCTGCTTTAAGCTTCCCAGATCCCCGAAATGGGTAACAATGGCCTGATAATTTTTCTCCTCCAGGAACCGCTCGAATCCGATCTCGATCCGGGCCTGCTCTGCCACATGGCGGCGGAATTCTGCCGGATCTCTTCCTTCCAGGAGAATATCATAGGTATCGTAATATTCATCTGTCAGCGCATTGACATCGCTTTCGGAGACTGCAGCCACTGCTTCCGCCACTTCGTTGACCGGATAAGCGTCCACTTCCCAGCCAAATTTAATCTGGGCTTCCACCTTGTCACCGTCTGTCACCGCTACATTTCTCATATTATCGGCCACACGCATGACACGGACATGGCTGCTCTCGATCACGCCCACCGCTGTGCGCATCCAGGAAGCCACCCGTTCCTGTACAGCCGCGTCTTCCCAGTATCCTACAACCACCTTCCGCTCGATCCCCATGCGGGTAAAGATGTGTCCGTACTCTCTTCCTCCATGAGCGGACTGGTTCTCATTCATAAAATCCATGTCAATCGTGTCATAGGGGATCTCCCGGTTAAACTGGGTGTGCAGGTGCAGCAGCGGTTTGCGGTACTCCTGCAGTCCCAGGATCCAGGACTTGGCCGGGGAGAAGGTGTGCATCCAGGTGATCACGCCGGCGCACTCTTCGTCAATATTGGCCTCGTTAAAAGTTTTCCGGATCAGTTCATTGGTGATCAGGGTCGGTTTCCACACCACCTCATAAGGAAGTCTTCCCGACTCATTTAACTTTTCTACGATGATCCGGGAATGCTCGGCTACATGCGCCAGGCATTCCTCTCCATACAGGTCCTGTGATCCGGTGCAAAACCAGAATTTGTAATTTTTTCTTTTCAGCATGTTTCTCGTTCCTTTCTTATAATTATTTCATTTTATTGATCTCCCTGCCCGTAATAGGCATTTGCTCCGTGCTTTCTGTAGTAATGCTTATCCTGAAGCTCCTGCGGCGCCGGCTCTACCTGTGGATTGAGCATCTCGCACCGGGCCGCCATCTTTGCCACTTCTTCTGCGACTACCGCGTTATGGACCGCCTCATGGGCGTCTTTTCCCCAGGTAAATACCCCGTGGTTTTTACACAGCACCGCAGGAACCGCAGCCGGGTCCTTGCCTCTTGCCTCAAATTCATCCGCGATCAGAACGCCTGTATTTCTTTCATAGGCTTCCTCGATCTCCTCTCTGGTAAGATTCCGCACACAGGGGATCTCTCCGTAGATATAATCCGCATGGGTCGTGCCGTAGCAGGGGATGTCTCTCCCCGCCTGAGCCCAGCTGGTAGCCCAGGAAGAATGGGTGTGGACCACGCCCCCGATCTGTGGAAACCGGTTGTAAAGCACCACATGAGTCGGTGTATCCGAAGAGGGATTGTATCTTCCCTCCACCTTATTTCCTTCCAGATCCATCACCACCATATCTTCCGGCGTAAGCTTGTCATACTCCACGCCGCTTGGCTTGATCACAAACAGTCCCTTCTCCCGGTCGATCCCGCTGACATTCCCCCAGGTAAATGTCACAAGATCATATTTGGGCAGAAGCAGATTGGCTTCATAGACTTCTTTCTTTAATTGTTCCAGCATGTTCTTCCTTCCTTTCTTCCCCGGTCTTCATACGCACCGAATTTCGGATCACCAGCCTGGGATCAAATTCCTGCGTATCCATTTTTACCCCGTGTTTGACGCAGGCAGCGATCTTTTCTGCCGCGGCTCTTCCCAGTTTTTCCACCGCATTTTCTGTCACAGATATCTGCAGGGTACATCCCTCCCTGGACAGTCCTGCTTCCATTCCCCGCAGAAGCGCCGGGAAAATATAGGAATCCACACAGGTCAATAGTACGGCAATGCGGATCTCTTTTCCGGTCCGCCGGTGGACATTGGCCGTGATATAGCTGCCACTGCCCCGCCGTCCTTCTACGATCCCTTCTTTGCGAAGCAGCGAAAGCGCTGTCCGGACCGTCTGCCTGCTGACCTGAAACTGCGCCATCAATTCATTTTCCGGTGGAAGCTTATCTCCCAGAGACAGCGCTCCGGCTTCCACTTCGTCCCGGATCCATTCTGCAATTTTATCATATTTTTTCATGACGTCTCCTCATCCCCCCTTTCCCGGTTTTTCCTATACCACAACTATATAGCATACCAACTTACAATACAATTCGCTTTTCATCTAAAAATATTTTCTGGTTTTTAGCAAAAAATGAAAAGTTGTATTCTTTTTTAGCCGGTATTACAAGACAACTTGTTTCGTGACATTATCACGGAACTTCTGTTTCTTTTGTAGTATTCTGACACCAACAGATATATAATAAAAGAAATTCAGACTTTCGTCATTGATAAACAGTAAAGGAGGTATGCATATGTTAAAAGGAAAAGTAGCCGTGATCACCGGCGGAACCAGAGGAATCGGATTTGCAACCGTTAAGAAATTTCTGGAGAACGAAGCGACTGTGGTGCTGTTCGGCTCCAGACAGGAGACCGTAGACAAGGCTCTCGCCGCATTGAAGGAGGAAAATCCGGACTGGCCCGTATCCGGCGCCTGGCCGGATCTTGGAAGCGAAGAAGCCGTAGCTGCAGAGCTGGAAAAGATCAGGGAAACCCATGGAAAGATCGACATCCTGATCAACAATGCAGGCATGTCCGACAGCAAGCCTGTCACCGAATACACCTCGGAACATTTCGAGAAGATCATGAAGCTCAATGTGGGAGCCGCCATGAACTGCATCATCCCCGTTGTCAAGATCATGAAGGAACAGGGCGGGGGCTGCATCTTAAACACCAGTTCCATGGTAAGCATCAGCGGACAGCCTTCGGGCGTGGCTTACCCAGTCAGCAAGTCGGCAGTCAACGGTATGACCTGGTCCCTGGCAAGAGAACTTGGCCCAAGCAACATCCGGGTCAATGCGGTAGCCCCGGGCATCACCAACACCGACATGGTGGCCGCCCTTCCAAAGGAAATGATCCAGCCGCTGATCAACGCCATCCCCCTGCGGAGAGTCGGAGAGCCGGAGGACATCGCCAATGCCTTCCTGTTCCTGGCAAGCGACCTTGCAAGCTACGTAACCGGAGAGATCCTTTCCGTAGACGGGGCAATGCGGACGTAACAGTTCTATTTTTCTTATATCAGTTTTAGAATGAAACAAAATAAGATCCCCATTCTCTCTATAAAAAATAGAAAGAATGGGGATCATTGGTTTGATATCTTTCGTTATCCTGCAAGCCGTGCATCGATCTGATCCAGCAATTTCTCTGCGTCTTCCGGAAGCCTGCCTGTCATTTTTATTAAGTTCGTTGTATGAGTCGTATCGATCTCCACCGGTTTCTTCATATGGAGTTCTGTGATCAGAGTTTTTAACTCCTGGAGTTTCTCCCGTGTCGTTGCCTCTGTAAATCTTCCCTCTTTCACCATCTCTGCCAGTTCTGTCAATGCAAATACCGTCAGATTCATCGTAATGATCTTTGCAGGCACAAACTGGTTCAGAAGTTTGGCGGTAAGTCTGGCATTTTCTTCCCCTTTTCCTTCTCCTGCGATTCCATACATCACGATCGCACAAAACGGAAGCTTTGCTTCATTTAGTTTCTGTCCCTGCCTGACCGCGGCTGCGGCTGTATGTCCCTTCTTCATCAGCTTCAATGTCTCATCACTGCCCGTCTCAAAGCCGACGTAAAGCAGTCTGAGCCCTGCGTCATGAAGCTCTGTTAATTCGTGAACACTGTATTTTTGCAGACTGCGGACAGATGCATACGATGCCACACAGCCACAATACGGGAAATATTTTCTTACCAGATTAAGGATCCTGATCATTTTCTCAAATCCCACGGAAAGCGGATCCGCCCCCGTCAAAAACACCCGCTCCGTATATCTTTCTCCGTTCATCAGCTCATGCTCCATCTCCAGCAACGGAACTTCCCCGTAAGTATCCGCTTTATACATAGAACAAAAGGCACATCGATTATACGGGCATCCCGTTGTAACCGGTATTAAAGTTGTATGGATTTCACTCTGCGGATAATATACGCTCTGCATTTCACTCATCTATCATTTCTCCTGTGCATCCTTCCATATTCCATCCGTCTTCCCTTTGTTTTTAAGAAAAGATTTTCTCAAGTTCCGGAACCAGACTTTCCAAACCTTTCTGATCCTCTCCTGTAAACCGGCATGTCACCGGACTGTCGATATCCAGTACCGCCCGGATCTTCCCCGACGGATCATGCAGCGGCAGGACAATCTCTGAACGCGAAGCGCTGTCGCAGGCGATGTGCCCGGGGAACTGGTGGACATCCTCCACCCGGATCACCGCGTCCTTTAAAACTGCGGTTCCGCACACGCCCTTTCCCACCGGGATCTCGGTGCAGGCGGGTTTTCCCTGAAAAGGCCCAAGCACCAGTGTCTCTCCCTCCAGAAGATAGAACCCCACCCAGTTAATCTCTTTCAATCCCTGATTTAACAGGGCCGAGGCGTTCGCCAGGTTCGCAGTCACATGGGGACAGCTTTCCACCTGGCCGCTTAAACGGACTTTCATATATTTGTAAAGCGCTTCCTTTTGTTCCGGAAATTTACTGACCGTATGTTCCATGGTTTTTCCCTCCTGCTGTCTGATATATTTTATCATACCATAAATAAGGGCCTGGAGACCATGAATCTTTTCCAGCATACAAAACAATCGGCGAACCGGTCTTTACTCCCCGTACCGGATCCGGTCGGTCAGGCTCATCCTGCGGAAGTTCCGGGACACGGCGCAGGTAAGGATCATCTGCAGCGCCGCCACCGCCACGGCCAGGACCGCCGCCTGGATCCCCGGATAATGATACACGGTGATGTTCATCATATTTTCTGCTTTGGCATACAGGAAGATGCCGTATCCGGCCAGGCTTCCGATCCCCAGCGCCACCAAAAGAGTACCCGCCGTATAGAAAAGCCCTTCCAGCTGCAGCATCCGCACCAGCTGCTTTTCCGACATGCCGATGGCCTGGATGATGCCCAGTTCCCGTCTCCGGGTGTAGATACTGTTGACCATGGTGTTGATCAGGTTCATCACGCCCACCGCGCCCAGGATCAGCAGGAATGCGTAACCCAGCACGGTCATGACGGTGACCGCCGTCTCCCAGGTCTCCACATGCTTTTCAAAGCTGTCGGTGGTCAGATAGACGCTCGTCTTTGCCAGGTTCTCCAGGTTCGTATAGGCTTCCTGCCGTCCGGTCTGACCGATCCCTTCTTCCAGCCGGATCACGCAGATGTCGCTTAAGTCTGCCCCTGTGATCTTCGCCAACACAGAGTCCGGCAGCAGAAAGTTGCTCCCGGATACGGCCGAAGGATACTCTCCGACGGCGGCGATCTCAAAGGTGCGCTCCACTGTCCCCTCCGGGGTCTCCAGTTCCATCCGCACCGCGTCGCCCAGCTTCAGCTCCGGGAACCAGCGCAGCATATCCTCAGAGACCAGGATCTTCTCTCCCTCTTCCAGTTCTTCCCAGGTAACCGCCCCTTCGATCTGGCAGTTCTCCACGATCTCCCGGTAAGATTCATCCAGGCCCTGGATGCTGGCGGAGGCGATCTCCCGCTCCGGGTCCAGATCCGCCAGCGTTCCAGTAAGATAGGTCTTCACTTTGACTTCCTCCACCCCGTCTACGGCCCGGATCTGCGCCAGCAGGTCCCCGTTCAGCGGGTTGTTCTGCATCAGATTCACCCAGGCCCGGTCCGGGTTCATCTTGTCCCCCTCCCAGCTGTCCACGGCGATCTCATAATCCCCCTCAAACTCCTGCTTTGCGATCTCCTCCGGATCGGCGCAGCTAAGGACGGTGGCCACTGCCATGAAGAGGATTCCCACTGCGCCCAGTGTCACGATGGTCAGGATGGATCTTTTTTTATTCCGGGACAGGTTGGAGCGGGTCAGTTTTACAAGACTCATCTCTGCAAATCCCTTCCGCTCTTTTTTCTTCTCCCGAATCTCTCCCTGATACCGCATGGCTTCCACCGGAGAGATCTTCGCCGCCATCCGCATGGGCTTTACCAGGGACAGGTACACCGTAACCAGCACGGTCAGAATGGTCAGGATGTAAACCCACCCATACAAGACCGGCACCTGTCTCTGCTCCAGCAGCTCCATGCAGATCCGGTTCATTTCCATGGCCGCCGCGTTGGTCTGCACGCCTTCTCCGCTGATCCGGTAGATCCAGCGGATCACCGGGCCTGCCAGAATGCTCCCCAGAAGAAGCCCCAGTGGCAGGGAAAGCGCCGTCACAAGCAGGCCTTCCCGGAAGACGATCTGCCGGATCTGCCGCCTGGTGGCTCCCATGGCCTTTAATTTTCCATACTCCTGAACCTTCGGGATCATAGAGACATAGTGGATGCTGTAGATGGTCAGCACGCCCGCCGCCATCACCACCAGGATGATGCAGACAACGGCGAAAAGAGCCGCCGGGTCCGTATAGTTAGCCATCAGATAATCGGTGTTGATGACCACGTTGTCCTCCGATACGCCAAAATCCGCGCCAATCTCCCGGGCCCGCTCTTCGATGGCATCCGTGGTGGCCACATTTTCCCCCACATCCTGAAGGCGGAACATCACCCGGTACTCCCGCTCTTTTGCCGGAACCGACTGTTCCAGATAGTCCCTGGACACCAGCACTGAGTAGGCTTTGTTTTCCTCGTCAATCTCTCCTTTTAGAAATCCGCTGATCCGAAAGGTATCTTCTTTCTGATACCCCAGTCCGCCGTCTTCGTAAAGCTGAAACGGAAGCGTCACCGTATCCCCGATCCCGGCAGTGATCCCGTACTCGGCAAGCAGTCCTTCCGGAAGCGCGATCTCATTTCCTGCTTTCGGAAATGCGCCCTCTGCCAGTTCTACTTTGTTCAGTTCCAGAGCCTGTGCATCCATCCAGAGAAACAGAATGGTGGAATCATCGTCCACCCCTTCCCCCAGATCCGAGCGAAGCCCCACTTCCTCCATATCGTTGTGGCTTTTCAGTTTCCCCGCATCCTCTTCCGACACCTGCCGGAACATGGCGTGATAAGGCGGATAGTAGGCGTTCACAGCTGCGAACCGCACTTTGACAGAGGCATATCCGACCGTCAGCACCATAAAGATCAAAAGAGTGGTCAGGATGATGGCTGCCCCGCTGATCATGTTCCGGGTCCGGTTCTGCCGCGCATTGGCAAGGGCTGTCTTTGTCACTGTCTTCATGACCGCACCACCTTCCCGTCCTCGATGACGATCATCCGGTCCGCCATCTGGGCAATGGTCTCGTCGTGGGTGATCATAACCAGCGTCTGACCGTATTCGGTCACGCAGTGTTTCAGAAGGCTCACCACCTCGATCTCCGTCCGGGAGTCCAGGTTGCCCGTGGGTTCATCGGCCAGGATGATGGCCGGGCGTGAGGCCAGGGCCCTGGCGATGGCCACCCGCTGCTGCTGTCCCCCGGACAGGGTGCCCGGCAGGGCGTGGAGCCGGTCTGACATGCCGATCTTTCGCACGATGTCCATCACATACTCCCGGTCCACTTTCCGGCCGTCCAGCCCGATGGGCAGCACGATATTTTCCCATACATTTAAGGACGGCACCAGATTGTAACTCTGGAAGATAAATCCGATCTTCCGCCTGCGGAACACTGCCAGCCGGTCGTCCTTTAACCGGAAAATGTCCCGTCCTTCCACCAGCACCTTGCCGGAGTCGGGCCGGTCCAGTCCCCCCAGCATGTGCAAAAGCGTGCTCTTTCCCGAGCCGGAACGCCCCACCACTGCCGCAAATTCTCCAGGCTCCACGCGGATATCGGTGTGGTCGATCGCTTTTACCAGATTGTCACCGGAGCCGTAATATTTTACCAGATCTTTTGTCTCTAAAATCGCCTTCATTGTAAGCCTCCTCTTTGTGCCTGCTTCTTTGTTTCTGTACAGAGCATACCGCCCGAAGCTTACAGAAAGGTAACAAAAAAGATAACAGTTTTGTAAGAAATCTTATTCTTTCGGCAGGGTGATCACAAACTTGCTCCCGCCGGTTCTTCCGTTCTTCACGCACACCGTTCCGCCCTGCTCTTCCAGGATCCGCCTGGTAAGGTAAAGGCCCACGCCGGAGCCCTCCGCCTTCCGTACCGCTTCTGCCTTGCCCCGGTAAAATCTCTGGAAGATCCTGGGCTGTTCCTCCGCCGGGATCCCCGGGCCTTCGTCTTCCACTTCTATCATGACATAGCTGACCAGCTCCGACACCCGGATGGAGATGCAGGTGCCGGCCGGCGCGTATTTCACACCGTTGTCCAGCACATTTCCGATCGCCTCCGCCGTCCAGCCCGGATCATGGACAACCGCAACGTCAGTAAATTCTTCCGTTTCAATAGAAATTTTTTTATCTACTGCTTTTGCATATGCGCCGGCCACTGCCCTTGCCAGGGTCGCTTTCACACCCGCCTTCTCCGGCTTCAGCCGGATCATGCCGGTCTCCAGCTTGCTCATCTGGGTAAAAGCCTGGAGAAGATGTTCCAGCCGTTCCACATCTTCCCGCTCTTTTCTTCGGAACTCCTCCGTTTCTTCCGCTGAAAGTTCTGTGGAATCCTCGATCTCATAACTCATTTTCAGAGAGGCCACCGGCGTCTTGAGCTGATGGGAAATATCGGTGATCAGGGACTTGGTTTCCTGCTCCTCCCGCCGGAGTTCCGCCTCCATCTTCTGGTTGCGGACCGTCTCTTCTTTCAGCTTTTCCTCCAGATAGTCCGCCCGCTCCCGGGCTTCTCTCTTAAGCCTCATGCTATGCCAGGCAAGACCTGCGCAGGCCGCAAGTCCGGCTGCCAGGATGAGCGCCATACCGCCCGCCATGCCGGGCAGCGCGCCGGTCCCAGAACTGTCTTTCAGTCCATACCCGTATTTCTCCAGCAATTCCGTGCCTGCTTTTACAGCGTCCTCACTGTCTTCTACTATTTTCCCCGTCAGGATCCCGGCAAACACAGCCTCCTCCTCAGGCGCCTGCCTGGTGAGAGCCGCCATCTGCCTGGCCGTGTTCTCATACTCTTGCCTGGCCGCTCTTTCCGTCAGAAAGAGCCCCGCCAGAAGGGTAAGAAAAAACAGCCCTGCTGCCAGAGCTATTCTTTTACGCTTTCCTGTATCCACAGATATCCCATCCCCCTTACATTCTGAATCCATTCGCCGCCGATCTTTCGCTTCAGGCGACTTACATTTACCGGAACCGTATTATCGTCCACAAACTGGCCATCCACATCCCACACATGGGCGAGGATCTGCTCTTTGGAAAGGATCTGCCCCGCGTTCTCCATAAAATACAGAAGAAGCTGCAGTTCCTTTTTGCTTAAGGAAAGCTCTTCCCCGCCGCGGTATGCCCGCATATCCTGGTAGGATACCCGGATCTCCCCGGAGCGGATCTCTGTCTTTTGCTCCTCCCCTGCCTGGCGCGCCCGCCGCATCAGGGCGTGCACTTTAGACACCAGCACCAGCAGGCTGAAAGGTTTGGTGATATAGTCGTCCGCCCCCAGATCGTAGGCGTTTACCATGTCCACCTCCGAGTCCAGAGCCGTCAGAAAGATCAGATACACCTGGCTTTTCTTCCGGATCTCCCTGCAAAAATCCAGGCCGCTCTTGTCCGGCAGGTTCACATCACTGATAATCAGATCCGGCCCTGCCGCGTCAAAAAGTTCTTCCGCCTCTTTCGCGGAAAAGGCGGAAAACACCTGATATCCTTCTTTTTCTAATTTTAGTGAAATCCCCCTGTTCAGGTTTCTGTCGTCCTCCAGGAGTAAGATTTTCTGCATGGCGCGGGTCTCCTTATTTGCTGCGTTTCCCTCATTTTACAACGGGGGTTTACGCAGCGTCAAATGATAAACGCTATATCTGTAAAAACTTTTCTGTTATACTGTTCATATTGAAATTTTTTTCAATTTTTTTGTAACGAAATCCATCTTACTCCGTCTAACCGGTGTACAAAAAAGGAGGTGAGCAGCCCTGGACTACGAGAAATTATATCAATCCTACTATCTGCAGGTCTATTCTTATGTGATGACCCTGGTGCGAAATCAGCCGCTGGCGGAAGAGATCACGCAGAACACGTTCTACCGGGCTATGACCTCCAAAAAGACCTTTGCGCAAAGATCCGGCGAACTCACCTGGCTTTGCAGTATTGCCAAGCACCTGGCAGCAGACGAATACAGGAAGACCGGGAAAACCGCCGAGCTGGACGAGGCTGCCGCCGTCAGCGGTGGCCAGAATCCGGCGGATGCGGTGGAAGATAAGGAGACTGCGCTACAGATCCACCTGATCCTCCACGACCTTCCGGAGCCTTACAAGGAAGTCTTCCAGTTGCGGGTGTTCGGGGAACTGCCCTTCTCACAGATCGGGTTTATCTTCGGGAAAACAGAGAACTGGGCCAGGGTCACTTACCACCGCGCAAGAATGAAAATTCAGGAAAGGATGGAGAAACATGGATAAGAAGAATTTTTCGGAATGCGGGATCATTCAGGATCTGCTTCCCTTATATTATGATGATGTGTGTACGCCTGCCAGCAAAGAGCTGGTGCAGCGCCATCTGGAACACTGTGCAGCCTGCCGGGCGCTCTATGAGGATCTGGAAGACCGTTCCGTGGACCGCGTCATAGAAGCGGAGTCCCGGCAGGTTCTGGAACGGCACGCCAGAAAAGAGAGGACCGCCGCCTGGAAAGCCGGGCTTTTCATCAGCGTCCTGCTGCTCATCCCGGTGATCCTGACCTTCCTTTTCTCCATGGCCGTTGGCGGGGGACTGGGCGTCTTCTCCGTGACAACCGCCTCCATGCTCCTGGTGGCCGCATTGACTGCGGTGCCTCTTATGACAGAGCAGAAGAAACTGACAAAGAGTATCCTGGCCGGGATCTTTGCCCTGCTTCTGATCCTCTTTTTCGTGGACCGCATGAACGGCGGCGGACAGTTCCTGCTGCTCGCCATCCCCACCATTTTCGGGCTCTCCGTGCCGCTGTTTCCTTTTGTGATCCGGGGGCTTGCGCTGCCGCCCGTACTGTCGGATAAAAAGGCGCTGCTTACCATGGTCTGGGACACGGCTTGGCTGTTCCTCACCATCTTCACGGTCTGCCATCACTCCGGGGACGTGGAAGGGCTGCGTGCAGGCACCCTCATCAGCGTGATCCTGATGGCCGGCGTGTGGCTCGTCTTCCTGACCGCCAGATACCTCCCGGCCAACCGCTGGATCAAGGCAGGACTGATCTCCCTGATCACCGGAATCTGGATGGCATTTTCCAGCGACGCCTACGGGCTGATCGCGGAGCATAAACGGCAGCTCACCATCCTGGCGGCTGACTTTTCCGACTGGACCTCCGCCTGGAGCATCAACGCCAACACCTATCTTCTCTTCCTGGCGACGGGTATTCTGCTTGGGATCCTGTGCATTGCCATCGGGATCACAAGAGGGAGAAAATAAGATGATAATGCCCCGGAAATGTAAACATTTCCGGGGCAATCTTCATACACTTATATCTCTGCCTGAGCAATCAATATCAGTTCTTTCTCATTCATGGGCGGAACCATCATTTTTCTCATGCCAGTTTTTCAACACAGCTTCCACCTGGGCAATCAACTGCTCCTTATCCGGCATATAGAGAACATAGCGGGAAGCGAAAATGTTGTTGGAAAGACCGCCCAACGCATATTCTGCCGCCACACTGTCTTTCTCGGTACAGAGAATGATACCGATAGGCGGGTTATCATCAGGATCGTTGACTTCGGCCGCATAGTAGTTCAGATACATGTTGAGCTGTCCAGCGGCTTCCGGTGTTAGCTTTGTGGTTTTCAGCTCAACCAAAACATACGCCCGCAGGATTTTGTTGTAGAACACCATGTCCACATAATAGTGAATATTGTTTAATGTAACCCGCTGCTGTGTTCCCACAAACATAAAGCCGCGCCCCAGTTCCAGCAGGAACTTTTCAATCTGCGCTACCAGGGCCTTCTCCAAGTCACTTTCCAACATGGGCTTGTTTTCCGGCACACCCAAAAATTCAAATACATACGGATCGCGTATAATATCAGCTGGCTGGTTGATCTCGATCCCTTTCTGCGCCAGAGCAAGAACCTTTTCTTTATTGGCGTCCCCACTGGACAGCAGCAGACGCTCATAAAGGAAACTGTCAATCTGACGCTTCAGTTCGCGGACAGACCAGTTGGAATTGACGGCTTCCTTTTCGTAAAAGCTGCGTTTATTTACATCAGAAATACTTAAAAGTTCGCAATAGTGGGACCAGGACAATTTAACAGACACTGTCTGTTGAATTGAGTAGGTCTGATAAAAGCGCCGCATGAACTGAATATTGGAGACTGAAAAGCCTTTGCCAAACTCTTTCGTCAGTTCTTTGGATAACTCTTTCAGTGCCTGTTTTCCATATTCGGCCCGGTGCTGGCTTTGTTGCTCGTATTCCACAATCGCACGCCCAATCTGCCAGTAAGTGGACAAAAGTTGAGTATTGACCTGTTGTGCCACACTGGTTCTTGCGTTTTTCACCAGCTCCCGGATTTCCTGAATCAACGGATTGTTCGGCGTCAGTTGGTTCGCCATAGGATCCCTCCTTTATTCCATCGGCATACCATGCTGCCGGTTTACTCTTATTTATCAGTATATCCTATTTCCCGCTGAAAGTAAAACGCCAAAAGCACACGCACTATGGCAGGTTTGTTAACACCTCGCCTATATCCCCATCGATACAGATAGACCGATCCGCGATCTCTCCCGGCGCCCAGGCTTCCCCCAGATTGACGCAGGCGTACACTGCTTTCGGATTCTGCCGCGTCATTCTCCAGAATGGATACTTGATGATGACGGGGGTGTTTGTGCCTACTCCAAGTTCCAGATACAGGATATGCATCCCTGCATGGCTTTGCACAAACTTCTCATGGCGCCCGGCCGCTTCGTGCCAGCCATCGTCCTCCACAAAAGTCCCGTCACAACGAAGATTCATGGTCATCGGAGCGCCGCAGACGGGACAGCGGGGGATCAGTTCTGACGGAATCCTCATATCCCTTTGCTCAGCGACCATCTGCCGGACCGCAGCTTCATTGTCATAGGTTTTCTGATGACAGGGGCGGGAACACTGCCACAAGCCGTAATCTCCCTGGGTATAGAACAGCCGATTCTTGTCAAATCCGGCCTTCTGGAACTGGTGGTCCACATTGGTGGTCAGTACAAAATAGTCCTTATCCTTCACCAGATCCAGCAGTCTTTCATATACATCTGTCGGAGCCGGCTGATACCGGTTCAGGTCGATATTCCTGCTCCAGAATGCCCAGTATTCCTCCAAAGTGTCATAGGGATAAAACCCGCCGGAATACATATCATGAAATCCATACTTTTTCTGGAAATCAGAAAAATGATCTTCAAACCTTTTCCCTGAATAAGTAAAACCAGCTGATGTGGACAGCCCCGCGCCGGCTCCGATGAGGATGGCGTCCGCCGTATCCAGTTCCCGCTCAAGCCGGACGAGGCCGTCATACGAACGATTGTTAGATTCTTTCATTGTCTTTATGCTTCTCTTACCACACTGATACGCTTCTGGATATGATTTCCGTTTACAGCCTCATCCACCATTGCAATGGCGTAATCCGCATAGCTGATAATGCTTTCCCCTTTGGAATTGAGCGTCAGTTCCTCCCCGCCCAGAATGTATTTCCCGGTGCGCTCGCCCTCTGCCTGGAAATCTCCTGCCGGGCTGATGTAGGTCCATTTTACATCTTTCCGTTCACGAAGTTCAGAAAGCGCCTTTGCCATCGCACTGGCCAGCGGTTTGAATGCGTCCGGAAAGTCCGGCCCGTCAGCTACACATACCGTATGCTCCGGATTGACATACAGGCTTCCAGCGCCGCCTACGATAAGCAAACGGGTATCTGTACCGGAGAGGATATCACACAGGTGCTTCAAAGAAGTGCTGTGGAGCGGAAGTGTCTCCTCTGTCCATGCGCCAAAAGCGTCAATCACGACGTCAAATTCCTTGAGATCGTCAGCGGTCAGATCAAACAGATCCTTTTTCAGCACTTCCTTCGCCTCTGTGGCATTTTCCCCGCGGACAACGGCTGTGACGTCAAGACCTCTGCTGACTGCCTCTTTTACAATGAGTTTTCCTGCTTTTCCATTTGCACAAATTACTGCGATTTTCATTTTACATTCCTCCTAAAATATGAATCATCCTTTTGCTTTCAAATGGAGCTTTGGCCCGGCCGCTTTCCCTGGCTCCTGGCTATAGTATATTTTTAAAAGTTTCCAATGTAAAGTAAGCACTTTTTTGTACTGTAGTTACTAAAAGGAAACAATTGTGATTTTCCGGTGTTAAACATTGATTCTTTTTTTACATTGAGATATAATTTTTATAGTTTTACTGATATGACAGCAAACCAAAGGAGGCGATTTTATGGCATCGCAAACTGAAAAAAAGGAGCTCCCCGCATGCCCGGTTGAGACCACTCTTATGCTGATCGGAGATAAATGGAAAGTATTGATCCTCCGGGATCTGCTCCCAGGAACAAAACGCTTTGGCGAACTAAAGAAATCCATCGGAACTGTTTCGCAGAAGGTTCTGACCGCACAGCTTCGCGATATGGAACGCAATGGTCTTGTAAACCGCAAGGTCTACCCGGAAGTTCCCCCGCGGGTGGAATACTCCCTGACAGAACTTGGCCGGAGCCTGAAGCCCATTCTTGACGCCATGTGGGACTGGGGTGAGGAATTTAAAGCACAGAATACATAGCGCATTTTTTGTTTCTGGCGCAGAAAAAGGGACGTATCCACTTTCGGACACGTCCTTTTTCTAATTTCAATATTTTTATCCCACATTGTTTTAAAACTTGTTTTCAACATTTGTTTATATAAAGATGGCTCTTTGTTACGAAAACCGCACCCGCTCCATCACACTTCCTTTTCCCGACATATACCTTCCGGCAGCCAGCGGGATCGCTATGCACACCAGGACAATAAACAACGTCATCCCCACCACCGGCCAAAGCGGCACTGTGAACGGCACCATCATATAGTTCATGGACTGGTACACCAGATAGGTGATCCCAAGCCCCAGTGTGGCGGTAAGAAGCAACGAACCTGCCGCATAGAAAAGACCTTCTGTCACAAGAAGCCGGTTCCTCTGCCGGTCCGTCATGCCAATACTTTCCAGAATAGCAAGCTCCCTCTGCCGGCTCTGGATATTCCCGGTCACGGTGTTGATGTAATTCAGAATCCCAATAAATGCCAGAACGAGGGCAATGCCAAGCCCCACTTCCCGCATATTCCCCTGCGCGCGTTCCACTTCATGCAGGGTTTCCAGTTTAGATTCCCAGGAAAGAGCGTTTCCATCCGGACTGTTCTGAATCAGACCAAGCACTTTGCTTTCCGTTTCTTCATCATATTCCTGCGTGTATCTCACGCCAGCCTTGCAGATCCAGGGATTTTCCAGGAAATCCCTGACTACGGACTCGCTTACGATGATAGTCGGCGGATCTCCCAGCATGGGGCCGGTATAATACCCTTCGTCCGTGAACCCGGCAATCTCAAACGTACGCGTATTCCCGCTGTCTCCGTATTCTGCACAGGTCACCTGTGTTCCTGCCAGATTTTCCATCGTAAGTTCCAACCCGTTCCGATAGAGGACGCAGCTTTTTCCAGACAGAAAATCTTCCCGGTCCAGTGTCGTATCTACCACTTCCTGCAAATAGGGGAACTCCTCTTCGCTGATCCCCAGAATGACAGATCCGAAATTTTCCGGGTACTGCTGATATTCGCTCCGATCCTCCTCATAGGGAATCATCATCCATTTGGCATAGAATTCCTCCATCCACTGCTCTGCAAAATCCGGCTCCCAGGGAATCGTGATCTGCCCATACAACAGCGGATACACCGCTGAAACCCCATCCAGATGTTCCAGATCTTCCATAAACGAAGCCGTCAGAATATCCCGGTGATCTTCCGGGTCTTCCTTTCGCAGGGAATCATTGGTAATCGTAAGATCATTATTCATATGATTGGTCACAATGGTCCTGGCCGCCTGACTTTCCAACAGTGTACTGATACACAGAAAGACTGATAGAGCGGCCGCCAGAGACGTCATGATCACCAGAGACTTCTTTTTATCCTTCCAGATCTGATCCCATGCCATACGGCGCAGAAGCCTGCCCTTTTTCGTCTTGCGTCCGCCCATCTTCCCCTGCGCCGGCCGGTAACCTGCCGCCTCAAGCGGAGAAATGGATATCGCAAGTTTCACAGGTTTATAGCTTCCCAGGCAAATGGTCAACCCTGTCAGCGCCACGGTGAGAAGCAAAACCGCCGGATTCAGGGAAATCTGTATCTCACCCGCTTCTCTTGCACGGATTCCCAGCGCACGGATCACCGATGGAAATAAAAGGAAAGAAACAAGACTTCCCGTTATAAGTCCACACAAGATCCCGCCACATCCAAGGATCATCATCTGTCTGCGGATCAGACGCCGGATCTGCAGCCCTGTCATCCCCACCGTCTGAAGCAGGCCATAATACCGCACATTTCCCGCCACTGACAGATAAAGGATATTGTAGATCAGCAGGTAGGCGCACAGGCAGGTCACCAGGGCCAGACCGCACAGTCCAAAGAAGATTGGCAAAGAATACCCCAGTTCACTGGTAAAAAACAGCGCCTGCTGCTTTCCCAGATCCAAGCTTTCGATAAACGCATCCTGCTCGCTCTTTGTCATGATCTTTTTATCAAAATCCAGATGATACCTGCCGCATGTCACCTCGGAGATATCCGAACCGGATTGCCGGTAAAATGCCTCTGACACATAAAACGCCGACTTGGTGCCATACCCTTCCCATATCCCGGAAATCTCAAATTCCTTATCCATGAGGTTTCCGTCTCCATCCCTGTACCCGGCCCGGAAATGATCCCCCACTGTCAGGCCGGCCAGTCCGGCTTTTTCCAAACCTTCTTCCGTCACCATAACCTGATCTTCCTCCTGGGGATAGGTTCCTTTCACCCACTCCCTGGCAGGGGCCATGATCTCATCCCATAAGACCGGATCACACCAGATACAAGCCGCCTCCACTGTGTCGTCTCCCTGAGTGGATTCCAGATACCCGCTTAAGGCCAGGATTCCTGCCCGGCGGATATCCGGATCATTTTCACACTTTTCCCGCTGCTCCGGTGTGATCCCGTACAGGACAGCATCGTACTCTCCACCGTTCAGCCGGATATTCTGAACCTTTTGCATCTGAAAATAAGTGATCCCCACCGTAAAAATGGAAAACAACATAAAGGACGCCAGCACAATGGAAAGAAAAATGATCAGGTTACGTCCCCGGTTATGCTTCAGGGAACCCGCTGCCATTCGGTCAATAACCTTCCTGTTATTATTCGCCAGCATACGGATCACCTGCCTCCCCGCCGGACACCTTGTCATCGGGATCTCCTGCTCCCACGATCCGCCCATCCTCAATATGGACGATCCTGTCCGCCATCTGCGCAATATCCCGGTCATGAGTGATCAGGATCACTGTCTGCTGAAATTGCTTTGCCGCCACCTTCAAAAGTCCCATTACATCGTGGCCGGAAGCAGTGTCCAGGTTGCCGGTGGGCTCATCCGCCAGGATAATGGCTGGTTTTGCAGCCACGGCCCGCGCAATGGCCACCCGTTGCTGCTGCCCTCCGGAGAGCATGCCCGGCAGCGCTTCCCTCTTATCTGCAATCTGCAGAAGTTCCAGGATTTCCCTTACAAACGGCCGGTCAATCCGTTTCCCGTCCAGCTCAATGGGCAGCACTACATTTTCATACACATTGAGATCCGGCACCAGGTTATAATTCTGGAACACAAATCCCACCTTTCTCCTGCGAAAAACGGCCAGTTGCTCCCGCTTCATATCCGAAAGCTTTTTCCCGTCCACATACACCTCACCGGATGTGGGAATATCAAGACCACCGATCAGATGGAGCAGCGTACTCTTCCCGCTCCCGGATTTCCCGATAACAGCGATAAATTCCCGCTCCCTTACAGAAAGGTTCACTCCATCCAGCGCCTTGACCGTATTCTCCCCCAGCCGGTAATATTTTTTCAGACTCACGGTCCTTACGATCTCGTCTTTCATGTCTTTTCCCTCCTATGTGATCTCATCCTATCCCCTGAAAATCACAAACTGGTCTCAATCGCAAAAAATCACGAAACTGTGAATGTTCCGGCATTGGGCAGGAAAAGACAGAAATCCGCTCCCTTTCCTGCTTCTGAACGCACCTCCACATAACCGCCCTGAAGTTCTGCGATCTTGCGTGTCAGATAAAGCCCGATCCCAAGACCCTCCAGATCCTGCACCTCCGGCTCCCGGTAAAACCGGGTAAAGATCTGTGCCTGACGCTCCAGGGCAATCCCCTTTCCCGTATCTCTCACATGGATCTCTGTAAAAATCTCCTTTTTCTCTACGCATAGCGTAACCCGGCCCCCTTCCGGGGTGTATTTCACCGCATTATCCAGCAGGTTATAGACCGCTTCTTCTGTCCATTTCCTGTCATGGGAAAGAAGAAGCCTGTTCTTATCGGTTTCTCCTGACAACTTCTCTCCCCCGCCTTCTACTTCCAACGCAATGCTCTTTTTCGACGCGGCAGGTACCACCGCCGCCATGGCGCCGGCAAGAGTATCAAACAGGTCTCCTCTTTCTTTGCGGATCTGGATCACCCCCGTCTCCAGCCGGGACATTTTTACCAGACTCTGAAACAGGAAATCCAGCCGGTCTGTCTGATGTTCCAGCTTGTTCAGGAATTCCGTTACCTCCCCGGGCAGATCCATATCTTTTAAAATCTCCAGATAGATCTTTTGATTCGCAACGGGGGTTCTGGTCTGATGGGAGATATCAGAGATCAGCTCCTTCATCTGTTGCTTTCCCCGCAGATTTTCTTCATCTTTTTTCTCAAGGACATGCAGCGTCCTGCCCAGCTTTTCATTGACTTTTCCCAAAAGAGAATCCTGCATATCTGCGGACTCCTCCGGCTTTCTCCCCTGCAGGACCGCATCCAGACTCTCGTCCAGCCTGTCGGCAAATTCACAGACATCCTGCTTCAACTTCCAAAGCTTACAGCTAAGGATTCCTGCCAGAGCAATGGCGCATGCCAGCATGATCATTTTCCAATCCATTGATATCCCATCCCGTATACATTTGAAATATATTTGTGTTTCTCATCTTCAATCTTTCCCCGGAGTCGGTTCATGTTGACGGCCAGCGCATGCTTGTCCACAAACTGATTTCCCCCATCCCACAGGCGATCTAACAAAATCTCATAGGTAAGAAGCTGACCTTTGTGCATGAGAAATTCCTTCAGAATCCGAAACTCCGTGGGCGTCACGGTACAAAGTTCGCCCTCCCGCCGGATCTGCGCCTTATCCAGGTCAATCTGCAGGAATCCATCGTCAAAAGCAATCTTCTCTTTCTCTCTGTCCCGCTTCAGGATCACGTCGATCTTTTTTAACAGGATCTTCATGGAAAATGGCTTTGTCACATAATCTTCCGCGCCAAATTCATACCCTTTCAGCGCGTCCTCCTCCAGATCCCTGGCTGTCAGAAACAGCACCGGCACCCGGGAACGCTCCCGGACCCACCGGCAAAAGACAAAGCCTTCCCCATCCGGCAGATTCACGTCCAAAAGGATCAGATCCGCTCCCTGCTCTTCAAAGGCATTCTTCCCTTCTGCAATAGAATGGACGGAAGCCGTCCGGTATCCGTCCTTTTCCAGAACATAAGAAATCCCCTGGTTCATTTCCCGGTCATCTTCTATGATTAAAATTCGACACATATCTCTTTCCTTTCCCGATTCAGCAGAATAGCTGCTTCGTGCAATCATTATATCATGAAATACACATAAAAAAATCAGAGTCGCAGATTATCACGGAATTGTGACTATCTGCTCCCCTGATTTGCTCAAAATCTTTCTCACTGGTAAAATACGAAAAATATTTCTTTATTATGGAAGTCTTCCTATAATAACATTATTTATTGACAATAACATTTTAAATGTTATTATATGATTAAAAATGTAATTAAGGTGATTTATATGAAAAACATATTTAAAAAATATTTTGGGGATATTGTTTCCCTTCATGAAATAGAAGAAAAACCTCACATTGCACTTTTCCTGGCTGAGCGCCGTATGTTCCAGGTTAATATAGACGGCATTTCTTTTATACTGATTGAAATTGCGCCCGACGACAAATTTCCTGTAACTGCGTTAAAAAAGCAGATGGAAATCTACGAAAACAGTCTGCGTTCTCCTGTCGCCTTCTCCTTTGATTTTATATCCAGAATGCAGCGGGATTCTCTGATCCGTAAGCAGATCCCTTTTGTTGCAGGTCCGGATCAGATTTATCTGCCTTTTCTCGGCATGATTCTCAGCAATCGTTTCAGACTCCCCAGGGAAGTCAACAAAGAAAAAATGATGCCCGTCACACAGCAGTTGTTTTTATATCTACTCTATCAGAAAGAAAACTCTGCTGTAAAATATCTTGCCGCTAAGGATCTGCAGTGCACCCGCACATCCATTACAAGAGCCTCTGACCAATTATCGGCAATGGGTCTGATCAGACAGGAAAAAACAGGAAAAGAGATCCGCATGTATCTAAAATCCATACCGTCGAAAGCGATTCAGATGGTAAAGCCTTATCTGATCAATCCTGTTCAGAAAAGACTTACCGTCTGCAGGTCTGCTCTGGAAGGTAATCTTTTATATGCCGGCGAGACAGCTCTCAGTGAATATTCTATGCTCAATCCCCCGCGGATTACAGAAGCGGCTGTTTACAAAGCAGATGTAGATAAGAAATCTTTATGCGAAATCGACCCCAGATGGGTGGAGCCCGACACTCTGGTTACTATAGAACTTTGGAAATATAACCCTTCTTTCTTTGCCGTTTCAGGCAAGGTAGATCCTGTTTCACTGGCCTGTTCCCTGCAGGACCGGGCAGATGAAAGAATAGAAACTGCAATTGATGAAATGATGGAGGAATTGATATGGTAAAAAGGCGTCCTATTCCATCCTTCTTTTCTCACATGCGATCCACTCATCCAGCGTAAGCGGCACATAGTCGGAATACATACAAAAGCAATTGATCATGTTGCAGGGGATCTGTCTCGCTGTCCCGTCAGGACTTACCGAGGCAGTTTCCCTTGTGATCGCCTGAAACCGCTCCAGGAGCCGCTGATCCTGCGTATCATGCACATGGCCGTAAAGCATGTATACTTTAGGATTCCCTTTTTCATCCACACGGTACTGGCCATTGTAGCACATGATGGGATAATGGCAGAGGATCACCTTTCTCTTATTGTCCTGCAGTTCCTCATAGGGCTTGATCCACACAAACCGGCCTGCGTTATAGTCTTTGTTCTTCAGAAACCGGTCGTGGTTTCCCTGGATCAGATACAGGCGTCCGTTGAGCCGCTCCAGCAGTTCATTGGTTTCTTCCGCCTTTCCCCACGACAGATCCCCCAGGATAACGACCTCGTCATTCTTTCGCACTTTTCGGTTCCATTGCCGCAGCATATATTCGTTCATCGCCTCGACGCTCTCAAAGCCGCGCCGGTCCATTTTCGTATTCAGCGCCCCGTGGAAAAAATGCGGGTCCGCAATATAATATCTCACCTCTGATCACCTCCCTTGCCTGGATTGATACTAATTATTTAAAAAGAAATCTTTTTTATTATTTTTTTCATATTATCTATGATATCCTCATATGGCACAAAATCTTCCGTAAAATAACTTGTAATCGAATGGTAATCTTCTTCGTAAAAAGAGTTATCACAAAACTCTGTAATAAGAGCCGGTATATTTATCTTCGCGTCTGCAGACGGACACACCGACATCTGTGCCCTATGGTTTCGAACTTCTTTTACCAATAAAGCAAACTCATCATCAAAAGCAATGAAAGGCGTGAGTTTATAAATATCATATAAATGTCGGGAATATCTTTTTGATTTTCCCTGCATATAATAATCACAAAGAGCAAAAATCTTATCAATATAGGTTCTTTCTAAAGATTGCAGATTCATGAAAAATCTATCAAGAAAAAATTGTTCCGCAATATCTTTTCTATCTCGATTTTCCAGATAATCTCCAATAAAATTATGGATCTCTACCGATTGTGTGGGAAATGCATACGAGCCCAATGCCATTTCCAGTTTAACATACTGTGGCAGTCTTTCATCCTCCAATGCAAACACCGAGGTATAAGAAAAAAAATATGCATTATAATCTCTGTCACTCTGTGTCTCGTCCCAATTGACGATCGGCATTCCCAGTTTTTCGCTGATTCCTTTTAGAACAACATGCTTAAGTTTTTTCCTTCTACTCTCCCCAATATGTTCAATAAAGGTAATATCTATATCCTCCGAAAAACGATTGATTACATGAAACCCCTTGGATAAAGACGTTCCGCCTTTAAACACGCACAGTTCAAGTTGCTCTGATAGTAATCTCAAGATCATTGTCACATAATAATCTTTTTCTATCACTATAGAATTTTTCCCGCTTTCTTCTGCCACTTGCTCTACGATGGTTCTAAACATTTCTCTGTCTTCATGAAGATACATACTCTACCCCCGTCTCATAGATAGCCTTATAGATCTTAACAGGATACTTTGCTATAAACTGATCGATCCTCTTCTTGGTAATGCCGTTCCTTCTGGCATATTCTGTCAGAATCCTTCCACATGTCTCCAACTCTATTTCTGAACTTTTCTCAATATCTTTCAGACAATCAAGGAATTGTAATACCGATACATTTTCTTCCGTTACTTCTGCCACAGGCCTTCTGATAATATACGGTCTGTTTTTGATCATTATTTTTCTTACTGATGCAGGGGCAAAATTGCTGCTTATTTCCTGTGTATATGGAACCTGCACAGATAATCCCATACGGTTTGCCAACGTATACCCGGAATAATATCCAACTCGTCTTCCCCTCCGCATGATATATTTATGAACAGCTACTGTATCTGCAGAAAGAGACAACTTTTCACCCAGAATACCTGTCTTTGGAAAATAGTATACTCCCGGCTCAAATCGGCATATTGTTCCGCTGTCTGCATATTTTTTCAAATGATATCTGAGATTTTCTTCTGTCATCCCCGAAATCTGAATATCTCCTGTAAAAATCGGTTCTCCCGGAATATAATTTTTTATCAAATATTCATATAACATCTTTATTCTCCTAACAGTAAGTAAATATTATATTTACTTACTGTTAGTATACTTAAATGATATCCTTCTGTCAACCCTTCTACTCCACTTCCCGCAGCCGCTCCACAATAGTCATCCTCGCGATCCCCCGGTAGACCCCAAGAGGCAGGACAACCCCCAGCAGCAGGAAGACCGGCGCAGCCGCCCACAGGGCGGTCACATCAAAATGATAAGCAAAGAACCAGAACATATCTTCCAGCATGCCGCCGACCAGCGGTTCCAGAAGAAATACCAGCACAAGGGATAAAAGGACGGTGGCTCCCGCATAGAGAAGTCCCTCTGTCACCAGCATTTTCTTTAGCTGTTTTCCCGTCATGCCCACTGCCTGCAGCATGGCAAATTCCCGCTTTCTCACCAGGATCCCGGTGAGGATGGCGTTGAAGAAATTCAGGATCCCCACCACGCCCACGATGGCGCAAAGCGCGCCTCCAAGGAGCAGGAACATCTGCCGGAATCCCTGGAAATCCTGGCGGACCAGCGCCTTGCTTTCATACATCAAAGGGGACGTCTCCCCCTTTGTCAGCTCTGCCAGAAAGTGTTCCGCCGCTTCCTCTGCTTCCCGGTCTGGCGTATCGAACATGTAGAAGAGCGAATACAGCTCCTCTCCACTGTCTGCCTTTAGCTGCTCTGTCCCCATGATGGCATCCATGCCGTACATCAGGCTTGCTCGGAAGGAAATCTGGTAGGGCACTGTGACCAGCGCACAGACAGTGTATTCCACGTCATGGCT
>NZ_JACJLV010000021.1 GCF_016902415.1 Mordavella massiliensis
GTATTCCACGTCATGGCTTTTTTCTATATGATACTGGACATATTCCTCCGGCGTGGCGTCTGTCACCGGCTCCCCGGTCCGGGAGTCCGCATAGTACCCCTCGTCCACATAGGTCACCGTCAGTTTGTCTCCCGGCTTTGGATAATGCTCCGTCATCTGGGGCGTCCCGTAATCATCGGTCTCCACCGGAAGAGCGATGGCTCTGCCCTCCGGGTCCCGCAGGGGTTCCAGGCTCCCTTCCAGGACCGTCAGCTTGTCCAGCAGGGCGTCGTCCATGCCCTCAGGCTGAAGCGATGCCTGGATCTTGTCTCCCCGTTTTTCCCGGATCTGAAGTTCCTGGTTGACCTGCTCTTCAGGCCCTGCAAATGGCAGGCTGCGGAACTGTTCTTCGTCAAGCCACACATTGGGCTTGACTCCAGGCACCGCCCAGGCCTGACCTGCGTCCGCTTCTTCCGTATTCTCCCGGATCTGCTCCACCGTCTCTCCTGTGAGGCCAGATTCCGGCCCATTTGCCTGGAACCGGAAGTAGTCCGTGTTCCCCACGATAAAATCCGCGCAGGTCTTCTGCTCCAGATACTTCTCCATGCTGAATCCGCCGGTAAACTGGAAGGTAAGGGCCAGCAGCACCACCGACAGAGACAGGGAGATCACCACCAGTGCGGTGCGCTTTTTATTCCTTCCCAGGTTGGCAAAAGCCATCCCGCCGATCCCGGCCCGGCTGCTTCTTCGCTCCTTCCGGGAAGAAATGCCGGTTTCCGTATATTTTACCGCCTCCACGGGAGAGACTTTCGCCGCCATCCGGCCCGGCCGCCCGCAGGAGAGCAGCACCGTCGCCACCGCGAACAGCGCAGACGCCGCGAAGATCAGGGGCGAACTGCTGACCTCTGTCCGGATCGTCTCCAGGCTGGTCCTGGCAAGGACTACCGGCACCAGGCCGGATCCCACCAGCCAGCCGGCGATCAGCCCCAGCGGACAGCCGATCCCGCACAGCAGAAGGGCCTGCTGCCGGATGATCCGCCGAAGCTGCCTGGGCGTCACCCCGATGGTCTTCAGAAGGCCATAGTAGCGGATATCCCCTGTCACGGAGATCTGGAAAATGTTGTAGATGATCAGATATCCGGTGAAGATCACCAGAAGGAGGAATGCCGCCATGGCAGCCAGAAGGCCGGGATCCAGTTCCGCTGCTGCCTGGGCCGTGGTATAGCCCCAGTTTACCCCGTAGTTCAGATAGGTATCCGCTCCCGGATCATCTCTCTGGTATCCCAGATCCTCTTCAATCTCTTCCATGGTGCCGTCAATATCCAGGCTGGAGGAGAGCATTACATTTAAGTCCCTCCGGAAGGGCTCCAGGCCCTCCCCTGTCATGTCCCGCTCCAGTTCTTCCATATAGGCTCTGGAAACATTGATGTAATGCACCGGCATGACAGGATCGTACTCCCACCATCCCACAAGAGTGAAGGTGTCCGTCCGCACTCCCCCGTTCTGCTTCTTGTCGGACACCTGGTAGGTGAGGGTGACCTCGGCTCCCAGTTCCGGCGTCACGCCCAGCAGTTCAAGCGCCGCGTCGTCCAGGATGATCTCCTTTTTCCCTTCCGGCTCCCGGCCTTCTTTCAGATCAATATAGCTCCACTTTGTATCATTTTCGTCCATGTAGCTGACTTCCGCCGGGACTCTGGCAAAGACGCCCTCCGCGATGATCCCCGCCACGATCCGCTCCCCGGCGGCTTTTACTTTCTTATGCCCTTTGATCTCCTCTGCCTGTTTATCCGTCACGTCCTTAAAGGTGCCGTGGGCATACCCGCCGATCTGTCGGAAGGTGTAAGTCTGATAGCTCTCATTTAACGACATCACAATGGTGAAAAGAGAGGTAAAGAGGACCGTGGTCAGCACGATGGCCACCACTGCGATCAGGTTCCGCTTCCCGGAGGCCCGAAAGGACTTGAGGCTCAGGTTCCAGATGGTTTTCCTGTTTTTGACCCGCATGCTACGCTTCCCTCCTTCCTCTGGAAGAAAGGATCCGCCCGTCCTCGATCCGTATGATCCGGTCCGCCATCTGGGCAATCTCCTCGTTGTGGGTGATCATGACGATGGTCTGCCCGAACTTCTGGCCGGACAGTTTCAAAAGTCCCAGCACATCCTGGGATGTGCGGCTGTCCAGGTTGCCGGTGGGCTCGTCGCACAGAAGGATCGAAGGCCGGGAGGCCAGGGCTCTTGCGATGGCCGCGCGCTGCTGCTGTCCGCCGGAGAGCTGCCCCGGGAGGCTTCTGGCTTTCTGCAGGATTCCCAGCGTATCCAGGATCTCCTCGATAAACGCCCGGTCCGCCTTTTTCCCGTCCAGTTCCACCGGGAGCGCTACATTTTCATAAACGCTCAGCACCGGCACCAGATTGTAGGACTGGAACACAAAGCCGATCTTCCGGCGCCGGAAAATGGTCAGGGCCTCCTCCTTCAGAGAAAAGATGTCTTTTCCGTCCACATACACCTTTCCTTTGTCCGGCCGGTCCAGGCCGCCCAGCATGTGGAGGAGTGTGGACTTTCCGGAGCCGGAAGTGCCCACCACGGCTGCGAACTGCCCCTGCTCCACAGACAGGCTGACCCCGTCAAGGGCCCGCACCTGATTTTCCCCTTTCCCGTATATTTTTGTAAGATTGACTGCTTTCAGAACTTCCATAACCTGCTCCCCTTTCAACTGAAAAAATCTGTATGAATGTACCGTTCATACAGATTATCTCATGGTATTCTTTCCAGAATCTTTCAGCGCCAAAAACAATTATGACAGTTCTGAAAGATTTCCCTTTCCCTGATTTGGCAGGAAAATGGAAAACACCGATCCCTGCCCTTTCCGGGAAGACACTTTGATATATCCTCCCTCTCCCGCCAGGATCTCCCGCGCCAGATAGAGGCCGACCCCCACGCCCTCCTGCTCCGCCGTTTCTTCTCCCCGGCGGAACCGGCCGAAGAGTTCCGGGATGTCTTCCTCGGCAATTCCCGGGCCGGTATCTTCTACCTCAATGGCCGTAAAAAGTTCGTACCGCCGGGTGCGCACTTCGATCCCGCCCCGGCTGGTATATTTGACCGCGTTGTCCAGGATATTGCCCACAGCTTCTGCCGTCCACTTCCGGTCAAACCAGGCCGTGGCAGGCCCGGAACAGTCGGTCAGCTTCAGACCTTTCCTCTCTGCCTTTTCCCGGTAGGCGCCTGTGACCTCTGCCAGCAGTTCCTTCACATCCTGCTCTTTGGGGTGCAGGGTGATGATCCCTGTCTCCAGCCGGGACATTTTGATCAGCGCCCCGATCAGGAAATGCAGTTTCTCCGCCTGCTTCCCGAGGGCGGTCAGATACTCCCGGTTCTCCGGACTTAACTCCCGCTCTTCCAGAAGCTCTGTATAAAGCAGCAGATTGGCAATGGGCGTCTTGGTCTGATGGGAAATGTCCGCGATCAGGGTCTTGATCTTCTCCTTCTCCTCCGCAGCCGCCTCTCTGGATCGCTCTACGGCGCTTAAGTAATCCGCCATCTCGCTTTCCAGCGCAGAACACACGCTCTCGTCAAACCTGGTCTCGCGGAACTGCCCGCTCCTTGCCGCCTCCAGCATCCGCCGGAGCCGCTCCGCGGTCCGTCTCTCTTTTCGATATGAATATATGGCAAACAGGACGCTGCCCAGAATGCAGGCTGCTGCCAGGATCATCATTCCTCTATCCATGCTGCTTCACCCACCGGTATCCGGTCCCGTAGACCGTCTCGATCCACTCCCCTGCCGCCAGCTTGTCCCGCAGCCGTTTCACCGTAACGGACAGGGCGTTCTCGTCCACATACTCCGCGCCGTCGGTCCAGATCCGGTCGATCAGCGTCTCCCGCTTTACGATCCGGCCCTCGTTCTCCACCAGGATCCGGAGCAACTTCTGCTCATTTTTACTTAGTTCCACCGGAGTCCCCTCCACCAGATACTCCATCCGGTCAAAGAGGAACCGGTATCTGCCGGATTCCCACCGGACATCCTGCCGGCTTTCCGTCTCCTTTTTCCGCCTCAGCTGCGTATTGACCCGGGCCCGCAGCACAGCCAGGCTGAAGGGCTTGGTGATGTAGTCGTCGGCTCCCGCCTCCAGCCCTGCCACGATGTCTGTCTCCATATCATTGGCTGTAAGAAGGATGACCGGAGCCGCCCCCTTTCCTTTGATTTCCCCCAGGAAATCAAACCCGCTTCCGTCCGGCAGGTTCACGTCCAGGATTACAAGATCCGGCTGCGCCTCCCTAAGGAGCCGGCGGGCTTCCCGGATCTTCCCGCAGCTTTGCAGTGTGCGGTCTTCACTTTTTAGCGCCCGGCAAAGGCCCAAAGCCAGAGCCGCGTCGTCTTCAATGATGAGAATGGTCTCCATAGGTTACTCCTCTTCTGATCATACGAAATTATAAGGCTTCCAATTGCGCCAGCAGTTCTTCCAATTCCGAACCTTCCCGAAGAAATGCGTATTCTTCGTTATTTGCTATCTCATCGGCAAATGTTTTTGCCAGCCTGCCTGAAAGCCAGGTGGAATCATTGCCATCTGCATTACGATATAAGGGGGACCTTTGTATTTTCCACTCTTTTTTCATGGACGGCAGCATTTTTTGAAGGATCGACAGACTCTCGTCTTTATCTTTTTTAACCAGGGCAAGCTGCAAATGAGCATTGTAGCACATCCATTCCGGGAAATAAAACTGACGGTTCAGAGATTCCTGCAAATCTGCCAGAAATTCTGCGTCCTTCTCCCGTTTTTCTTGTAATGCGATTTCCAGCATATTGATCAGATCCCTTTGAAGCTCAGCCACACCTTTTATGACGCGATGCTCCCAGATTTTTTCCGCGTCCTGATATCGTTCCTGGCGCTGATAAAGGATCCCTAACTGTTCTTCTTTATCTATTGCAGAAAAGGGCAGGGCATTGATCAGTTCCTCTGCCTTTGCAAAATCTCCCCGGTTGCGCGCATAGGAAATCAGCATACTGGTTGCGGTATCCCGGATCTCCGGAATTTCACTTGCGGCCAAACGCCTGTAAAAGGTTTCATATACTTCCTGATAGCGCTCACCGGAAGATACGTTATAAAGAGCAAGCGCTCCCTCCAAATAGAGAATCGCCGAATAGATCAGTCTGTCGCACGTAGGATATTCCCGTATTTTGTCCATTGCCTTCTGAAAAGCAGCCTCATAGCTCTGCTCCTGAACCGTCTTATCGAGGTCATTGACAAAATTTTCAATCTCTATCTCGGTCAGATCCTCCTGGAAAGAAAGCAGCGTGTTCAGATCGGTTTTCAGCAAACGCGCCAGAGCCGGCAGAAGGGTAATATCCGGATACGCAGCGCCCGTTTCCCTTAGTTAAAGATATTGTTGGGTATTTCAAGATGTGTCATTCGATTTTACCGATAAAGCGGTAGAAGATTTCTACCTCCTGTTCCCGGCTTCCGTCCTCACTTTTGACCGCTTCATGGACAAGGATTTTTTCAATCAGCGTATTCAGAAGTTCAGCCGTCAATTCTGTGGGATTGACATACTGTTTCATCAGACCTATCCACTTTTCAGCGTCAACCGCTGTCTGGGCGGCGGCCTCCATCGCTTTGTGAAGCCGTTCAATTTTTGCGTCCAATTCTCGCTGTTCGCCCTGATACTTTTCGGACAGCATATTGAAATTGTATTCTGTAATGCGTCCGGCAGACCAGTCCTCATACATTTTTGCAAACAGGGTGTCTACTTCTGCTTTGCGCTTCTCCGCCTTTTTCAGTTCGGCTGTCTGCCGCTTCCTTGCGGTATTGCGTTCCTTGTCGCTGGCGTTAAGTAGCCGTTTCAGAAGTTTGTCCCCGTCCTGCTGTGCCAGCACAGACCAGTATTGCAGACGGGAAAGGACATAGGCATAAAGCACATCATAGCGGATATAGTGCATGGAACACTGGTGCAATCCTTGCCCGTACTTGCTACAATGATAATGGCCGTAAGGCTTGCTGTTCTGCCTGTTCTCCCCATAGGCCAGCGACCAGCCGCAGTCCGCACATTTTACCAGCCCGGAAAATATCTGTGTTGTGCCGTTCTTCTGCCGTCTGCGCCTGTTGCAAATCTGCTCCTGTACTTGCCGGAACACATCTTCGGAAATAATCGCTTCGTGGGTGTTCTCCACACGATACCATTCCTCTTTTGGCTTGCGTACTTTCTTCTTGTTTTTGAATGAAATGTTGGTCTGCTTATTGTGGACGCTGTGTCCGATATAGGTTTCCTCTTTCAGAATACTTTTTACCTGCGCTATCGTCCACGCATAGGCTTTTTCCTCCGGCGCTCCGGCATAGATATTTGCGAAAGTGCCGTATCTCTGGAAATTCAGCCAGCCGGGAGTAGGTACTTTTTCTTCGACCAAAATCCGTGTAATGCTGGCGGCTCCCCGGCCATGAACGGCAAGGTCAAAAATCTTTTCGATAATCCACCTTGTTTCCGGGTCAATCAGAAGATGGCCTTTCTTATCCGGGTCTTTGACATAGCCAAGCGGAGCATAGGCTCCATAGTGTGCGCCATTTGCGAACCGTGTCCGCATGGCCGCCTTTACCTTTTTGCTGGTCTGGCGAGCGTGCATTTCATTCAGAATGTTGAGGAATGGGGCAAGCTCATTCTCTCCGTTGATGGTGTCCACATTGTCATTGACAGCGATATAGCGGACTCCTTTGCTGGGAAAGTAGATTTCCGTGTACTGGCCGGTCAGAATGTAGTTTCTGCCTAAGCGGGATAAATCCTTCGTAACAACGCAGTTGATTTTCCCGTCCTCAATGTCATCAATCATTCTCTGAAAATCCGGCCTGTCAAAGTTCGTTCCAGACCATCCATCGTCGATATATTCATCTATGACATTCAGGCTATGCTCGGCGGCATATTGCCGGAGCATCATGCGTTGTGTCTGAATACTCCCGCTTTCTCCTTGCAGTTCATCGTCCCGGCTCAATCTCATATAAAGCGCCGTGTTGTAAATCGTAGTATTGTAAGGTTGTTTCACCGTTAAAAATCCTCCTTCTAAAGAAACAACCCACGCTTACAATACTTTTGCTCTATGGCAATTATATCATAAGCGTGGGCGTGTTATCAATGATGGGCTATCAGGTTGAAGCGGCTTTTTCTGCGGTATGCCGCACCACATCTACAATCAGATCACCGAGGGGCTTCCCGCCTGCGGCGAAGTGTTCGGAGATTTTTATACGGTTGTTCCCACATACAAAATACTGCGTGCCGTTCTCTGCTTGTATGACCTGCCCTGTCCGGGGTGTAAAAATATCGCTTTCGCTTTTTGCCATCTAGTGTCCTCCATATTCAGTTTTCAAGGTACAATGCCGCACAAAGGCGGCGAAAATTTCTGCTTATATCTATCACCTTTCCTTTACCGTGTGCCGCTGCTGACGTTTCAGTTCCGCCAGTATATCCGGCGGGATACGGTCAACCAGCCGCTGTAAATTGTCCAGTTCGCTTTTCAGCTTTGCCCGTTCCATCGTATCTTTCATCTTGCCGCTTTCACTGGCCTTTGCCCTTGCTTCCAGCTTTTGATTTTCTTCCAAAAGGTCTTTGATCGTGACCTTGTACTTTTTCAGCTGCCCGGAGAAGTTCTCCATCTGCGGAAACCACTTTTTCAACAGGGAGAGGGCTTCCTCTTTTTTCTTTCCGGCGTTCAGCGGGTTAATGCCGTCAAGGGCGGCTTCAATGGCTCTGGCCTGTTTGGAGAGGGAAACCGCCTGTTTGAAAAGCCGGGTGGGGATATGCTTCCGGCCTGTCTTGCTGGCACTCTCCCCACGCTCCAAGTCGGGATATTTCTCCACCATATAGGCGTGAAAATCATCCTGCCACTTCGTCAGGTTTGCCCGGTTGCCGATAATCTCCTTTGCACACAGGCGGTTGTCCTTTGTCAGCGGAACAAAGGTCAAATGCAGGTGGGGCGTTTTCTCGTCCATGTGTACCACCGCCGACACGATATTTTCCTGTCCTACCCGTCCAATGAGGAAGTCCGCCGCCCTTTGGAAGAACGCCTGTATCTCCTTTGGGGATTTCCCCTTGAAAAACTCCGGGCTGGCGGTTATCAGCGTATCGACAAACCGTGTGCTGTCTTTCCTTGTCCGGCATCCGGCCTGCTCGATACGGCTCTGAATGAAGTGGTAATAGCGTCCCTCCGGCTTGACGATATGGAAATTGTATTTGCTCCGGCTTGTGTCAATGTCGGGGTTACTGGCGTATTGTTCTTTCTGTCTTTCGTGATGGGCTTCCAGCGGCCTTGCCGGGTTGCCCTTGTGCTTCTCAAACCGCAAAATTGCGTGTTGTGCCATTCTGCTCCTTTCCTCATTTCTTTCCTATCCGGGGTTTTCCACAGGGAAAATCCCGCAGAAAATAGCTCGGATAGGATTGGAATGGATAGAATATAAATCAATCTTTTTATCTTTGTATTTCTATATACCGTCCGGTTTTCGTACGTCTCAGGAGTGATTTCCGTACTTCATGGGTACGGTTTTCAGTCCTCCGGCGTACCAGAACCGGATTTCTTGAAGTCGGTGTTTGGAACCGCTTCATAGGATTTTGGGAAAATGCGGTTGGGTTTTCCACAGCCCTGCTTCTGGATCTCCACCAGTCCGGCGTATCGCAGTTCCCGCAGGGTATTCATCGCTTTCTGCCGCCCACAATGGAGCAGTGTGACCACTTCACAGATAGGGTAATACAGGAAAATCCGTCCGCAGTCATCCGCCCACCCATTCTTGCGGGATAACTCTGTCCGGCGCAGGATAAAGGCGTACAGAACCTTTGCCTCGTTAGACAGGGGCTTGAATGTGGGGGCTTCAAAGAGGAAATTCGGGAGCCGGGTGAAGCTGAACGCCTTTTCCGGCTGATGGATATAGATGGTATTTGTCATAGTTCGTTTTGTGGACGGTTAGAAGCCCGTTTTCCGGGGCGGGCGATACTTTATACCACCTGCCCCGGTTTGGGGCTTGCAAAGCCTGATAAATCAAGGCTTTTTTCGCTCCTAACTGTCCACAGCAGACCTCCTTTTCCGTTCACTTTCTGTTTTCTGCCGCCTGTGAACTCTGGCGGCACAGCCGGGGCAGTATTTTGCCCGGTTGGATTTGGGGACGAACACACCGCCGCAGACCGCACAGCGTTTCAAGTCCTTATCCCGGAAAATCTCCGCTTCCAGCGTCCCGTCCAGCGGCAAGACCGCCCAGCGGAACCACTTACAGCAGACCGAGAAAGAAACCGTCTGCGGGCAGGTGCAGGTGTCCCCATCATCAAGGACAATGCAGTTGCCGTCCTCACAGCAACAGCACTCCCGGCGTATCAGGCTGGCCGCCTGTTTCTTCTGGGCCGGTGTCATGCGGTAAAGGGAACCGTCCGGCCTGCGCTCCAGCGGCGGCAAGTCTTTATAGGGGTTATCTCTCATGCGTTCCCTCCATTTTGCTTTCCGTTGCCGTTCTCCCCGAAAAGGTTTCCTGCCCCATTCCTGCGGTGTGTTCCGGCGTTGGCACGCTCCCCGCAGCTTCGGGACATTTTGTCCCGAAGTCCGGTTCCTTGCGGTGCTTCCCCAGCCGGGGTATTCCTTTTCGGACGGTCATTCTGTTTTCAAGGTGCTGTCCATCGATGAACTACCCTAAGTCTACACGAAAAAAATGCAATCCCCGGAATTTTGCGAGAATTGCATTTTGATGAAGTTTACACTTTGGAAATTGCATTTTTGCAATCATCCTGTATAATGGAAGTATGCGGAGGAGGTGCGTGTCTATGGCTTTACCCGGAACACCCGGACAGCGGATTTCCGATTTATGCAACGGAAACCATATCACACAAAAGGAACTTGCGGAGAAGATAGGCGTTTCCGCTTCCCAGTTGAGCCGCATTGTCAGCGGCGAAACGAGAACGGTCAGCAGTGATATTCTCATAGGTGTGGCAAAGGAATTTAAGGTATCGACAGACTACATACTGGGCTTGTCTACCGTGAGCGTCCGCAAAAGCTACGATATTTCTGAATTAGGCTTGTCCGAGGGAGCCGTGAGGGGGCTCGTGACGGGTGCTGTTGATGTGCAAATCCTCAACCGCCTGTTGGAACACAGGAATTTTCCTAAGCTGATAGATTTGATACGGATTTATTTTCAGGACACAGCGGCAAAAGGCATAACAGCAAGAAACCAGCTTATCGAGATAGCAACGGCTTCCCTGTCCGACCTGATGAAAGAACACCCGGAACACCGGGCGGAAGCAAAGCAGGATTTACAGCTTTTGAACGCCCAGAAGATGGGGGAACATGAGGCGGAGATTGAGAAAATCAAAAATGTGTTCCTTGCTATCCTGCGGGATATTAAGAAAGACATTGACAACGGGGAACAGCCGGGAGAAGCTGTGACCGCCGCGATGTTCCAAGCCATGCGGGACGCATTGGCGGAACAGAAGCAAAACCCGCTTTCCATTGACGATGTAGCGGCGATGGTTGCCGGACAGATCGGACAGCTTACGCCGATGGATGAAGAAACTGCCGACCTGTTCAAGCAGTTGGCAAAAAAGATGATGAAAGGAATAGAATAATAGCCTGTTATTCGAGATAATAATATGCCATTAGTAAAGCATGACTACCCTGTTTTAGAGTACGATACCGCATCAAAAGCTGTTTTTCAGCCGGGAAATGGGAAAAAATGTTTTCCTGCAAAAGCAGTGTTTGCTTTTTTAGGAGACGAGGTTGAAAATTATGCACATACCCATGATGGAATACAGATAGATGAATTTGAAAGTGCAACAAGACGATATCCTATTTATGAATGTCTTTATAATCAGGAGAAAATATGTCTATGTCCGGCTCCTGTGGGAAGTGCTGCTGCCGTCCAAGTTTTAGAATATTTAATTGCAGGGGGTGTAACAAAGATTATTTCCGTCGGCTCCTGCGGCGTATTGGAAGACATCCCGGAAAATAGATTTTTGATACCTGTTTCTGCATTGAGAGATGAGGGAACATCTTACCATTATCTTCCTCCCTCCCGAGAAGTAGAGATTTCAAAGGCTGGTATAAATGCGATTGAATCTGCTTTAAGCCAAAAGAATATACCATATTGGGAAGTTAAAACATGGACAACAGACGGTTTTTATCGAGAAACAGTAGAAATGGTTCAGTATCGGAAAGAAGAGGGATGTCAAGTAGTAGAAATGGAATGTTCCGCATTGGCGGCGTGTGCAAAATTTAGAAAAGTTACATGGGCTATGCTGCTTTTTTCAGCCGATACTCTTGCAGACCCTCATAAATACCAAGAAAGAGAATGGGGAAAAACAAGTATATCCATAGCCTTAGAATTAGCCTTAGACGCTGTTTTATCAGTTGTTGAGGAGTAAAAATAAATACATATAGGAGTTACAATGAATATAAATGAATTTCCACAACAAGTAAATCAAGTTATTTCAATAGCAGAAACCATATTACAAGGTCAAATATTGGGGATATATTTATATGGTTCAGCAACAATGAATGGGCTGCGTCCAGATAGTGATATAGATATACTGATAATTACTAAACAAGAATTGAGTAATTCAATCAGAGCAGATCTAACAAAGCAATTATTGAAAATTTCTGGCTCCGTAGGCTGTATTGAAAAAAGACCTTTAGAGGTAACTATTATCAATCAATCTGATATTGTTCCGTTGCAATTTCCGCCAAAATGTCAGTATATGTATGGTGAATGGCTAAGGGGAGAGATGGAAGCAGGAGAATATCCGCAAGCCTGCAATGACCCAGATATAATGATTTTATTATGGCAAGCAAGAAAAAATAGCATAACTTTGAAGGGGGCGGAAAGCAAAGAGCTTATTCCCGCTATCCCATTTCACGAAATTAAAAAAGCAATTCGGTTTTCTTTACCTGGTTTGATTTCCAGCTTTAAGGGTGATGAAAGAAATGTGTTATTAACCTTATCACGAATGTGGTTTACTTTAGTAACAGAAGAAATCACGACAAAAGATGTTGCCGCAAAATGGGTAATTTTAAAATTGCCGGAGAGATTTCCCCCCCTGCTAACAACGGCAAAGGAAGCTTATTTGGGAAATTTGTCTGATGAATGGGAGACAGTAGAAAAGGAAGCGATGGTACTTGTAGAATATATGAAAAAACAAATTGAGGAATTACTTAGAACAGAGTAGCAAAGTTAGCGGGGCCAATCAACGGTCAAGATGAACGGCGCATAAATGCGCCGCCGTTGACAGTCCCGCCCGTCTTTGCTGATGGGCAATCAAGGCGGGAAAGCCCTAAAATGGCTTCCCGCCCATTTCAATCTTGAGAGAAGAAACGCTCCAAAATCAGAAAGAGAGCGGTAAATCTGAATTGCGAGGGAGAATGTAGATGAATCAAGGAAGAATTATTGTGATTACAGGTTCGCCGGGAACAGGAAAGACAACAACTGCGTCGATTGTCGCAAAAGAATCGAACATGGATAAATCTGTGCATATGCACACAGACGACTTTTTTCATTATTTAAGCAAAGGAGCAATACCGCCGCATTTACCAGAGTCCAACGAACAAAATTTAGTTGTCATTGAAGCCTTTTTAGAAGCTGCAAAGCGCTATGCCCGCGGCGGATATGATGTAATTGTAGATGGAATTGTCGGGCCGTGGTTTTTAGAACCATGGAGAGCCCTTGTTCGAGAAGATTATGAAGTACACTATATTGTTTTAAGAGCCAGTAAAGAAGAAACTATGAAACGAGCTGTGGAACGTTCAAAATTAGACAGAAAAACAAATGTTGAATTAGTAGAAACAATGTGGGAGCAATTTTGTAATTTGGGGATATATGAATCGAATGTTATAGAAACGACAACCTATTCTATCCAAGAGGCTGTTTTTGCAGTAAAAGAAAAAATTTCAAGTGGAGCCGCATTGCTATCTTAAACGATTTCTAAAAATCGAAATTTCATTTATCAGAGAAATAGCAAAGCCAGTCAACGGTCAAGATGAACGGCGCATTTCATGCGCCGCCGTTGACCGTCCCGTCTGTCTTTGCTGATGGGCAATCAAGGCGGGAAAGCCCTAAAATGGCTTCCCGCCCATTTCAATTATGAGAAAAGAAACACTCCAAAATCAGAAAGAGAGCGGCCAAGCACTTTGAGGGATTGGTCGCCTTGTTCACCCATTCAGCGGGACGGCGGGTGGCGGTCAAGGCCGGGTGTAAGCCCGTTCATTTCAGCCTTGACGGTTGCCCGCTGTCCTGTTACTTTTCCGGGAGTGTAGCCACAACTTCGGGACACTTTGTCCACAAGTCGGAGCGTAGGACGAGGGACGGGGGCTTTCATATACGCCCAGTCTGCTGTTGAAACCAGACCTGTGCTTACGGCTCTACGCCACGCAAGCACAGCCCTGTTTTCCTGCCGCTTCAAATGCCCTTGCCCTCCCCGGCGGCAACGGCATTTTCACGGCAACGCCGACAGAGCGTATAACACACTACACTTTGCTTCGCAAAGTCGTGTGCCAAATGGGGGCGTTGCCCCCTTTGGAAACCCCCACAAGAAAAGGCGGTACGCTACCCCTCCACGGGGCGCATACCGCCTTTTCTTGTTATCCAGCCCTCCGGCTGTATCGGTTGAGCAAAAGTCAGCGTGGGATTGATGTGGTATCTTTATCTAAGTGAACCCCCTTTCTCCCACTTACTGACAGCCGGTGTGGATACCCCTAAAAAATCTGCGATCTGCTCCTGCGTCAAAGATAAGGCTTTTCTCTTCTCCCGAATAATCTCATTGATTTTCATAACGGACACCTCCTTGTATTTCTACTCTCATGATAACAGAGTGAAATATAAGGAACAATAACGCCGTTGTTAAATGAATGGTTGAAAAAATAAACCAGGGATTAAAATGACTATTTGATAAATATAAATGTCCTCTCGTCAGACAGCTCCGCCCGGTATGTATATCCCAATCGGTCAAACCGCTTCATCTCCTCCGGATCCCGGATCCGATTCTCCGCCATATACCGCACCATCTCGCCTCTGGCCATCTTGGCATACACGCCTTTCTGCACGATCTTCTCCCCGGAAAATTCACCGAAGACGCAGGTGATATACACATCCTCCGGCTGCAGATATTTCTCAACACAGCGGGAATATTCTTTTGACGCCAGATTGATGAGGATCCGGCTCTCGTCCAGGACCTCCCGGTACAGGTGCTCGCCCCAGTACTCATACAGATCCTTCTTTCCGCCGATCTTTGCCTTGGCCTGCATTTCTAGGCGGTAGGGCGTCACACCGTCCAGCGGTTTCACCACGCCGTAAAATGCCGACAGGATCCGCAGATGTTCCTGCACATACTGAAGCTGCCCGGACTCGAATACGGCGGGCGCCATATACTGATATGCGATCCCTTCATAGGAGAGGATGGCCGGAGTCAGCCCGTGACAGAGATCCATGTGTTTCAGCCTGTCATAATTCTGCTCTGCGATCCTGTCGTTGCAGGCCCACAGCTTCTTCGCCTCCCCATAGGACAAGCCCTGCAGGAACTGAAGGATCTCTTCTGTCTGCTCCATAAAAACCGGCAGGCCCTCTGGCGCCAGGTCGTCCGTATTCACATTCATTTTCTTTGCCGGTGATAAGAGGATCTTCATGACTGCCTGCTTCCTTTCCTGTTTTACCGAAATAGATACTGATATGTGCGACGCTGCTGCAACAGGATGTCCCGTACCCGTATTTTAATTTCTGCCGGATAATAAGGTTCTTTCTCCAACAGCATTTCAATCTCTTTTATGCTGTAAGAAAACTTCAGGGACTGCCCATACAAAGCTTCCACAGCTTCCAACTGCTCCATAAAATTTCTGCTCAGTGTTTTGGCTCTGACCTGCGGGATAAGCGTGATAATATCCTCCCCCATCGGATAATCCATCTGTGTATCCGACAGAAGCGCGCAACCGTTATCAAACACCGGGCAGTAATGATAATGACCGTCTCTATCAAGCAGCACGGCAATATTATGCATATGTCTGTCCTCGTTCAGGAACAGCGCATCTATTGTCAACAGACGGCTTAGATAAAAACCAAAGTCTTTCAGGCCCGTCATCTGCTCCACCTGCTCTGTCAGAAAACGCGTCCTTTCCTCTACACCCTGTATCTGGAAAATGCTCACATACAGACTCCGCCCATACAGATTCTTGAACAATCTCTCCAACGTGATAAGCTGCCAGCCATCCGGGAGAAAATTTCTGCTGCGACAGCCCCTGTATATTGCTTGCTTATACCTAATTTCTTCCGTTTCATACAGAATATAATCATTTTCCTCCATATTGGAGTATCGCAGAAGCTTTGAGACTACATATTCCGCCAGGCCTTCATAACCGGTATAGTCTGCCTTGTACCATACCCCTTCCGATTCCCACTTCAACTGATTCCCTTTTGACGACTGATGCGCCGCAGTCCTCAAATCCTTTTCTTCCAGACGGATCATTTTCCTCACCTCTCGATCTCAATCCAAAAATCATCTTCTGCCATTTCCCCTTTGGTTTTCTGGATGATCATAAGCGGATCATAAAATGGAAGATTCAGCTCCTCAAGCAGGATTTTCATCTTGTCTCTCGTCCGCGGGAAACATCTTGATTCCAGAAATTCTTCATACTCTTCATATGTGGGGTGTTCATTTTTCCCAAACGCCCGGTACAAGGGATCTGTTACATAGTTTTTGATTTTTACCCGCTGTTCCCTGTCATTCACATCTATGATGGTGCACAGCCGGTTCTGATTCAAATATCTGAGCCGAAGAGGGAACTCTCTTTCCGGGATCTCCAGCTCTTCCAAAAGCCACGGGCGCTCCCGCAGGATGCAGAGCATGGCGGCAGCAGCTCCCGACACTGTCCCCCCGCTGCTTTCCCAGTGTTCCACCGTTTTAACAGAAACATTCATCAGCCCGGCCAGTTCTTTTTGCTTCATCTTCAATTGTCCGCGTATTAGTTTCACTTCCGAAGCACATACTGTTTTCTGTAAAGCAAATTCCATTGTCCCACCCCCTGTCTTTATGATTATAAATCGATTTCTTTCTTATAGAATATCATAAATTATACTAAAATCAAGGGGTATATAACAAAAATACTACTGATTTATAGTAGTAGTCTTTTTCTGCCGCGGTATCGTTTGTATCTTCTCACTCTTCTTACCTCCCTTGACCTGCTTCTATCTAATAAGACAATTCAGTTCGGTAAAAAGTTAGTTTTTCATGGAATAATTGCGGCAAATGTTTTGGCTAAACTAAAATCACAATTTAGTTTAGCCAGAGATACCATTGACAATCCGAAAAAAGTCTGGCTATAATAAAATCACAATTTAGTTTGGACGGATATTCTGAATAAAATTGACTTATACTATAACCGAAGGGAGAGATTGTCATGGCATATATCAAACGAGCTGCGGAAGATACGATTGCACGGGTGTCCAAAATGTTTCCTGTGCTGCTGGTAACTGGCCCCAGACAGGTTGGGAAAACGACCTTATTGCAAAGAATGGCAGAGGCACAGCAAAGTGAAGGCATAGAGCGTAAATATGTGACTCTGGATGATCCTGATGTCCGCTACCTGGCAAAACACGATCCTGCCCTGTTTTTACAGAGGTATTCTCCACCGGTACTGATTGATGAGATCCAGTATGCAACAGAGCTGCTGCCCTACATCAAAATGAGTGTTGACCGTTCTAAGAAAAAAGGTGATTTCTGGATCACAGGCTCGCAGGTTTTCCGCCTTATGAAAAATGTCAGCGAAAGTCTGGCCGGACGGGTTGGAATCGTGAACCTGCTGGGATTATCCGATGCGGAAATCTATCATGAACCGAGCGAGCCTTTCCAAACAGAAGCCGGGTATTTGATGGAGCGTTTGCCCGTAAAAAGAAAAAGAGATTTAAATGAGATCTACCGCCGGATATTCAAAGGTTCTATGCCGGAACTCTATGCAGATGAAAATGTGGACTGGGAGACTTATTACCGCTCCTATGTTGACACCTATCTGCAAAGGGATATTCGGGATCTGGCACAGGTCGCGGACGAAATGCAGTTTTACAATTTTATGACGATTGTTGCTGCACAGACCTCAAAGCCTGTTGTCTATGAGGAACTGGCGAATGCCGCAGGCGTTTCAGCTCCAACGGCAAAAAAATGGCTCTCTATTTTGGTGTCGTCTCATATCATTGCGCTTGTACAGCCTTATCACAACAATGCGCTCAAACGGGTGGTAAAGATGCCACTGCTCCATTTCCTGGACACCGGCCTGGCAGCGTACCTTTTAAAATGGGGCAATCCCGAAGCACTGGAGAGAGGCGCCATGTCCGGGGCATTCTTTGAGAGCTATGTTTTTTCAGAGATTTATAAGAGTTATCTTAACGCAGGAAAAGAGCCGCCTGTTTTCTATTACAGGGATAAAGACAAGAAAGAAATCGACCTGCTGCTATATCAAAATGGTATGCTTTCCCCGATAGAGATCAAAAAATCGGCGTCACCGGGCAAAACCGCGATTAAAAACTTCAAGGTATTGGAACCCGTTACCAGAGAACCGGCTTTCGGAGGATTGGGTTCTTTGAAGGTCGAGATTGGAACCGGAAGTGTGGTCTGTATGGCAAATGATCTGCTGCCTGTGGACGAAAAGAACTGGTATGTACCCGTTTGGCTCATTTAATCCGTATTTTGCAGAAAAAACGAGAACCGAACAGCTCTCGTTTTTTCACTATTTTTACTCTCCAAAATAAGCGGAAATCTCCTTCATTCGCCGGCTTTGGCTAACATGGAAGGGACAGCGGGCGTCACAGTGGCCGCAGGAAACGCAATGCGATGCCTTACGCCCCAGATGGGCGTAGTGATCCCGGGCCAGCCCGTCACCGGCCTTTGCCAGATCGTAATACTTGTTGATAAGCCCCACATCCAGACCGGCAGGGCAGGGCTGACAGTGGTTGCAGTACACACATACGCCGTTTGACTCGGCAGGCGTGAAACTGCCAAGGATGGAATAATCCTTTTCCGCTTCTGTGGCGGTGAGAAACCCGAGAATCCGCTTCAGATCTTCCCGGTTCCGCACACCGGGCAGTACCGTCAATACACCTGGACGATCCAAGGCGTACTGCATACACTGGTACTCCGTCAGGGCCTGGCCGAAAGGCGATGTTTTTGCGTCCAGCAACTGCCCGGCGCTAAACGCCTTCATCACCGAAATGCCCACGCCCTCCGCTTCGCACCGGCGGTAAAGCGCAGCCCGTTCATCCCCGCTGCCGATGGCATACTCCCCGTGGCGGTAGTCGTAGGCGGGGTTGATGCTGAACATCAGCATATCCAGGATGTGCATATCCAAAACTTTCTCTGCCACAACAGGCGTGTGAGAGGAAAGCCCGATGTGCCGGATAACGCCCTGCCGCTTCAACTCCTCTATGTAGGCGATGGTTCCATGCGCCTCTGCCTTTTCCAGGTCGGAAAGTTCATCAATACAGTGGATAAAACCAAAGTCAATATAATCCGTCTTAAGAGCTTTCAACTGCCAGTCGACAGAACGCCTGATCTCATCCAGGTCCAGTGTCCAGCCGTATTTGCCGCCGCGGTAATCCGCACCGAAATGGATCTGATAATACACCTTATGCCGGCAGCCGGATACCACCCGGCCATAGGCGGGAAAGGGCGTGGCATCCCCGGCGGCCATGTCAAAATAGTTGACGCCGTTTTCCAGCGCCATGGCGATCGTCTTTTCCGCTTCCTCTCCGCCCGAAGCGCCAAGAGAGCTGTTTCCCATGCCGATGATACTGATCTGTTCCTCCCCGTGGGGCAATTTTCGATACTCCATAAAATCCTCCTTGCTTGCCTTTTATTCTCTCAATAAGTCCTAGTCCTCCACTGATAAGGTTACCGTCACATCGCCGCTGCCCAGCGCTTCCTCCCAGCCGGTGAGGTCATCGATACGACCGATCCTTGTATAACTCCAGGAGTTGGAACCATAGAACATAACGATCTGATTTCCCTGATATAGCACAATATCTCCGGTCTGGGTCGTGGTCTGGCTGTTGCTTGCAGGAAGGCTCTGGCCCAGCGGCCCCACCTTTTCAAAACCCGCATAATCACTGAGCTGTAAGGTAACAGGGCCGTTCTCCATCATCTGGACAAGAGCGCTAACCGCGCTGTTTTGTTCCAATGTGGCAATAAAATCCTGGCCGTTTACATTGACGTTCATTTTCATTTCGCCGTTTTCCTCCTCAACCCACTCACTTTTTTTATTCTCTGCTTCCTGCGATGGCGCTGATGATTCCTGGCTCCCGCATCCGTCCATCAGTACGGATGTGCTAAGTAATAGAAACAACAGGAAAAAAACCTTTTTCTTCATCATCAGAAGCCCGCCTTTGGCTGTATCTGCACGGTGCCTGTCCCCTCTTCGATATCGCGGATGATCTCACCCACTGCCGGGACAGTGATCCGGCTGCCGCGAAGTGGATTTTTAACGCTGAGAACCGGCGTGGTGACCGTTGCTTCCACTTCGCTCCGCTCAAAGGCCAGGTCGCAGCCTTCCATTTCACAGTGAATGAGCTTCAGTCCCTTGCAGTAGCACAGGGGCTGTGTCCCGATAATCTTACAGTTTTCAAAAGTAATATTCTCGCTGTACCAGGCCAGATACTCACCTTTTACTACGCTGTCACGCACTGTGATGTTTTTCCCGTGCCAGAAGGCGTCTTTCGTATCAAAGGTGCAGTTCTCAAATACAGCATCCACGATATACTGGAAGGAATATTTGCCTTTCATCCGCACATTGTTAAAATGCAGATTGGAAGAACGCATCATAAAATATTCGCTTTCGACGTCGCAGTCCTCCATTTCAACATTCCTGGCCGACCATCCGAACTCCGGGGAGATCACATCGCAGCCACGCATCAGAATGTCCGAACACTCACGCAGGGCCTTGATCCCGTGAAGCTTTGTATTCTCGATGGTCATGTGGTCAGAGTACCACAAGGCCGCCCGGCAGGCCTGCGTCATCCTGGAATCTCGGATGACAAGGCCATGGTCATGCCAGAAGGGATAACGCAAATTGAAGAACCCGTGTTCCACCTGCACGCCGCTGCACTCCTTAAAGGCGCTCTCGCCATCAGCCGGGCCGTCAAGGGAGCAGTTTTTTACCAAAATATCGTGGCTGCCGTAAAAGGCACGTTCCGCGTCAAAGGTCTGATCCTGAATCACTTTCATATGAAAACCTCCTGTTATTCCTCTTTCTTTGTCTCCATCTGATAGATAAGATAGTCCAGGCAGTCGATCCGCCTTTGATTGCGATGGAGCTTCTCCAGCAAATGCTTCCTGTGACCGGAGAGAAGCCTGCGCTGCTGTTCCCCATCCCCGCTGTCCTGAAGCGCCATAAACATTTCTGCCATTTCATCGGTACAGCCGGCATCCTTCAGATTCTGCAAGACAGTATAGGCATACGGATTTTCATTTTGAGCCATGGATTGTTTTTTCTGCATTCTCACTCACCACCACAGATCAGCACAAACTGAATTTCTATAAATCAAGTATAGACGCCAGAAGATTATATATCAAATACTTATTCTTTATCATGTTCCATAATTGACAGTTATACTATTGTCCGCTATACTGACTGTCAGGAGGCGGTTTCGATGGAATTTCGTTTATTGGAATACTTTCTGGCAGTGGCCAGAGAACAGAATATCACTGCTGCGGCAGAGTCTTTGCACATCTCTCAGCCGGCTTTATCCACGCAGCTTAAAGCGCTGGAAACAGAGCTGGGCAAGCAGCTCCTCATTCGCGGTGTAAAAGGCTCCCGCAAAGTTGTTTTGACAGAAGAAGGGATGATCCTGCGCAAGCGGGCGGATGAAATGATCTCGCTGATGCGCCGCACAGAAGAAGAAATCACCGGCTCCGACGAAAACATTGCAGGGAATGTTTTTATCGGAGCCGGTGAAACGGAAACAGTTCGTTTGTTTGCGCAAGTTGCTAAAAAACTGCAGCAGAGATATCCGGATATCCGGTATCACATCTCCAGCGGCAATGCGGAGCATGTATTGGAATATCTGGATAAAGGACTGATCGATTTCGGACTGCTTTTTAAGGAGATCGATCCGCAGAAATATGAGGCCATCCCGATCTCTGTCAAAGACACCTGGGGCGTTTTGATGCGCAAAGATTCTCCGCTGGCAGAAAAGGAAACGATCTGCCCGGAAGATCTGTGGGATAAACCGCTGATCGTCTCCCACCAAAAAGGGGATGACTCCTATCTGAATCAATGGCTTCAGCGGAAAGAATCCGAACTGCATATTGTGGCTACCTACAATCTGCTTTTTAACGCCTCGCTGCTGGTAGAGGAAGGACTCGGATACGCTCTGTGTTTTGATAAGCTCATCAACACGCGGGGAAGCAGCCTTTGTTTCCGCCCGCTTTCACCCCGGCTGGAAGCGCGGGGATTCATCGTCTGGAAAAAATATCAGGTGTTTTCCAAGGCGGTAAATCTTTTTTTGCAATCTCTGCGGGAACTGCTTGAAGTGAAAAAATAATCCTTTTACACAGTTATTTCCATTCTATTCCTTTTATCACATTTAAGATCATTTCCCGGTTCTTTTCATGCAGATAAACTTCGTTCAATTTTGACTTGCTGTATTGCAGATAGGTATTCCTGGTCTTTTCTGTCAAAAGATGTGAGAAAAATCTTTCCCAGCTAAAATACGTTCTACTGTCAATATAGACTTCCGGATTCTCTAATATATCCTGAATTAGAATAGATCCGATACAGTTGCTGATATGCTTTTTTTGTATCGTGATATTTCCCGGAACAGTGAATTCCGTATATTTCTTCCACGCTGTATGGCAGAGTGTATAAATTTTCCCTGGTGATCAAAACAAAATAGTTATTTGAATTTCGGATCTTCTCCGCAAATCTTTCTGTCGTGATAAAGACATTTTCTTCGTCTATGAAAAAGATTGTTCCTTTCCCATTTTAAATATAATATAGCCCTTTAAGTTAGTATAATCCGACCGGAAAGTTGTACCACACCTTGGAAAATAATCAAATCTCTCAGGCAGATTTCATTGAATTTTACAATTTCAACTGTATCATCTTCACCATACAGAGCCGATCTGAAACCGCCATGCTGAGCCTTGTAGACAAGTTCAGACCATTTCTGGGGATGTGACGATAGTAAGGTTCCTCCGCAATCACCTTCGCATTACCCCCGATCTTTGCTGCCAGTTCTTTTGCTGAATCCACATAAAAGAACATCTGCGCATCGGCATGGCCTACCTGCTTCATATACTTCTTTTGCATCATAGCCATGCCTTTTTTGTTCACGGTGTCAAAAACAACTTCCATATTTCCAAATTGTCCCATCGTACGCAGAAGGGCAACGACCTTATTTTCTTCAAAATAATGAAACAGCCCGCCTGCAGTAACGAGAATAGGAGCATCGGGAAATTCTGTACGAACTTGTCTGATCCAGTCTTCGGAAAAGGCATCTCCTGCAAGATAGGTTTCTCGTTCCAATTCCGGGAGCAGTTCCCGCCGGTAGTCAATGACATGAGGCAGATCCACGGCATACCAGTGTGTCTTTCCGTTATCACATCGGTGATATGTTGTCTCCAGACCACAGCCCAGCTGGACAATCACACCGTCCGGTCTGCGTTCCAGAAAAGACCGAATAAACCGATCCATATTGGCAGACCGGGAAGCAGAGGCCAAGAGAGTATACTGGTTCTGCATATTCTTTTCAATCAAGTCTGAAGGCAGCTTCTTTTTCAATTCCAATGCTTTTTTATCATATAAAATTTGCGGACAATACTCACTGGCATAGATTCTGCCCAGCATAGGGACAAACAGGGTATCTTCTACAACGCCTAATTTCTGCATAACCAGTCCTCCTTTATAGTGAGATTATTTCCGGCCTACCAGGAGTCTGGAAGATCCCAGCATCATCATAGCTGCTCGGCGGTGTGAGCCGAACGCCTCTTGTGCAGTATCAATGAGACGAACATCCTGATACCCCATATCCCGCAGTTTCTGCGCAAAATCTTCCATGTCACCGTACATCTTTGGTTTCATATCATCGTTGAGTGCAAAGACGCCGCCTTTTTTCAATACCCGCAGGCTTTCCAGCAGCAGTTTCTGCATATCAGCACCCATAACATTGTGATAGACATAGTTGCTGATGACTACATCAAAGCTCTCATCGGGAAAATCCAGCTGCTTTGCATCACCGTGCTGAAATACACAGCGGGAAGCCACGCCCTCACTGGCAGCATTCTTCTCGCAGAGTGCTTTGCTGTAATTGTACACAGCGCCCCAGTAATCAACACCGATCACTTTTGCTTTCGGCCATGTCAGAGCCGCACGGATTGTCAGTGCTCCGGAGCCACAGCCTACTTCCAAAATCTTTCCCTGCCCATCATAGTCCAGATGGGAGAGAACAACCCTATGAACCTGTTCCATGATTCCGCCGCCGCCAAAGGCATACTGGCGCCTGATCCATGTGATCCAGACCAGCAGGGCCATCAGCGCCGCCGCAACAACAGAGAACAGAACACCGAGAACCGTGATGTGGAACACCGAAAAAGAGAGTACGGCCAAAACCACGGCCAGAGCCGTGATGCCGCCGATAATATAGAACACGGGATTGGACATCCAGCTTCCGTAGTCTTCCCCGTGAGTTCCAAGTCGAATATTCTCCTGTTTTAATTCTTTCTTGTTCATTACATTATCTCCTCTATATTAATAATCTCATCAACAATACTCCTATCCCTGCCTGCACCGCCGCCATCAAGGGACACAGGAGCAATGGCCATTGCAACAGATGCTCCGGCAATGCGTAGCTTTTCATCCACACTTTGAACCCATAGCCAGGGTCCCCTTCCGTACCAGGAATTACAAAACGGCGTTTCGCCCTTTTCTGGATGAGAAAGATATCCAGAAAAAACAGGTCGCACAGGTTTATCATCATCCACTGGATATATCCTGTCAGCGCCATCTGCCAAAACCCATGAGTGCCCCCTTCCACCATACTGACTGCCCCGTAGAGCAAGAGGGGCAGAAGCTCCCCAAAAAAGATCCATAGCCAGTAAAAGCGATTCTCCGCTTTTGAGGGCGGTTCCGGCGCACTCCTGATAATGGCAGGCGGGTAGCTGGGAAACATCAGTCTGGGATTGTACAGTGCTACGGCAGCAGCAAACAAATTAAAATAGGCTGCCATGGCAAATCCGTCTAATATCGTTCGCATCCAGTTCATCCAGATTCCTCCTTAAAACGCACTCGCACAATCTGCAAATGCAGCGGTCCGTCGGCGATTTTAGCCAGAAGGCGGTGAATGGATCTTACCCCCGATCCCTCCAGTTTCTGATAGCCCTGCATATACCCGCAGCTGGAAACAGAGAGCAATGGTGACCAGCTCTCCAGCTCTCCTTTGGCATCCTTTACGGAGAAATATGCACCGACATCCTTGATCCCCGCCTGTTTTACCCAGGTTTTCAGCATTAGTTTGACAGCGGTTTTGCCTGCTGCATCAAAAACCAGACGTCCTCCCGGAAAGTGTTCGGCCATTGCCTTAACCAACTGCTTCATCTGGTTTGTAGTAAAATAGTAGAATACACCGGCGGCAAACAGTACTGCACCATTCTCAGGATCAAACCGTACAGCTTTCATCCAGCTCAGATCTGTTAAATCACAAGCCAGATTTTCTTCCCGCTCTCCGGCAGGAAGCAATTGATTCCGCAGCGCAATCACATCCGGCAGGTCAATATTCCAGATATGGCACTGACCGTTGTCGCACACTCGTCCAGTGTTGTCCAGTCCACAACCAAGATTAATGACGGCAGCTTTTGGATGTTGATGGAGATAGTCCCGTATCTCCCACGCAAGGTCATTTTGGCGCATGGCTACTTCCAATGCACCAAAGCTATGCATGATACTTTCCGATTGTTTTTCTAATGCAGAAAAGTCATAATCCACTTTTTTAATCAACTCCCCGGCTGTTTGATCCTGAAACAATCCGGGAAATTTCCGAGAACAAAGCCATCGGGCGTATAGTGGAATGATCAATGTTTCCTGTAATGAATTCTTTTTGATTGTTGATTTGTTCATAATCTGCCTCTTCGGGTTAGTTATCGCTAACCTTTTTTTATTTATTTTAACAGATTTAAAAATCTTTTTCTACTCAAATTGCTCTTTCAATTCCTATAAGATATTTTTCAGAGGCTTCTTCACTCAAGTTTCCAGCTCTGGCTTTCTGTCTGCAGTTTTACCATATGAGTATACCCCTGATTGGAAAGCCTGTCACTGCCTTGCTGGATCGGATGATCGAGAATCTCATTCATTCGGGCAATGTTGGTTCGTGTACTGATGACTGCCGCAAGATTCTGGAGCGCGCCCTGCAGAGGGTCATATAAACGGGGTACTACCAGAAGGAACATAAAGAATGTAAGCACGGAGAGGCTTCCTTGCATGAGTAGAACAGCTCCCACCAGCGCAAAGCATCGTAGAGTCCTGCAATATAAGAGTGCGTAGCATATTCACAATCTTCTTTGTCCCGGCACTCCAAAAGGCGGTTACAGACTTTCCGTTGTTCTTCTGTCAAATCCAGCTGGAGATACTCCATTTCCGCAATGCCTTCATTTTCAGAGTCTTTCTGATAAGTCATGTCTGCTTCCAATAGTGAACGGATTGTTTTCTCCCTCAATGTTTCAACAGCTACTTTGAGTAATTCTTTTAGGTCTATTTCATTCATCCTTTCCTCCCACAATTGTTTTTATTTTCTTTAGAGGAGCATTGATTACCTTGAAAATCAGTTCATCCACGCAATCCGTATATCTGCCTTGTTGGATCAACAGATTTTTCAATTCTACAAGGCTTTGAAGCAAAAGGCTTCTATCATGGCTATCCACATAAACATGAAATGTTTTTTCTCTCATACGATGCACCTCCTTACAGCATCATTATACGAGAAGCGGAGTACCCCCTCAAATATGCCAGCAAAAGGACGAAATAAACTTCAAAAAAATGCCTTTTACTCGGTAACATTCGCCCATTCGATTAGCAAGGTTTTTTGCATGATTTTTCGGCAAATTAGCAGGAGAGGCAGTTTGATTAGCAAAAATCGAAAATTTTCTGCTAATCATTAGCAAGCTAATCGGTGACAAAAATCAATCGTTCGAGTTCACCATGGTCACTTCCGATTAGCAAAAATGCTTCCTGCTAATCGCTGTTTGTTATGTGTTCGATTTTTCTTGGGAAAAAGAAAACGCCGAAAACCTTGAAAAATCAACGTTTTCGGCGGAATTTTTGGCGTCGCTAAGAGGATTTGAACCTCCGACCTACCGCTTAGGAGGTCTCCTGACCACTGTCAATCCAAGTCATGTTCAGTTCACGCAAGGCTCGTAATAAAAGGTCTTTTACTACAGTTCAAATCGTTTCTGGTCAATTGCTGTCAGCCACTGTAAACCCGGAACAACCGGTAGATATTAGCCGGATATTGGCTGCGGCTAATAAAAGGTGTTCGGCTTACTGTCAACGGCTTCCTAAAGGATCGGCTACCATGCCCGTCTTAGCAGGAATGATATACAATATTCAATTGATCAGATTTACTATCTATACTATACCGTGTAATGGTCAGTTTGTCTACGTTTTTTCGACTACTTGACAGCGTAAATTTACCTTCGGAATTGATGGGGTAGAAATCACCCATGACGCGCTGATAAAGCATCAGGCTATAGTTCTTTTTTACTCTACATCCTTTTTTGTTATCTTGCAACCTCATTCCATTGATTTTTCATTTTCATAATCCCCATATATGTGCATTGAAATACAGCTTCTTTTTTGTTTCAAGCGATATGCTGTGGCTGATGCTCTCCATGTATTTCCCCACTTGCCTGTGTCTGTTCTTTTCTGAATTGAGGATCTCCCGTGTTGTGATATATGTTTCTTCTGCCCCGGCAGCTTTTGGCAGTGCTCTTTCCTGATACCTCACCAGCTCTAACATATCTCCGCCATTCAGATGATAAGCCCTTAACCGTGCCATTTTTTCTGCACCACAAATACTCCAGCCCATCGGCCTGGAACTCATTCGGGAAGCCAGCACATGGCTTACATGTCCTTCCGTACTGCTCCCAATCACTCCTTCTTTATGTCTCAGCCGCAGCCTGGCTGCTGTCCAGTTTGAAAGAATGTATTCTGCTGCTTTGTCTATACGCCTGATGTTCTCCTCCTTTTTCAGATATCCTTTCAAACAGTCTGCTAATTCTTTAAACTCCTTTTTGGTCCCTCTCCGGATCGTCCGGCGCAGCTTATCTGCCGCATCCCATCGGCTGTCTTTCATATGGCTTGTAAGTCTGGTAAGATATTTTTCCAGATGGAACTCGTCCAGCACATGGACTATCCCTGCGATCCGTTTCATGCCGCTCCTGATCCATCCGCCGCCATCAGAGTTCAGATAAATCTTTTTTACTTTTTTCAGATCATACCTTCTCTCCAGGTACTCATAGACTTCATCCCAGAACTCCTCATTCCCTTTCCCCGTATCCACACTGCAAAAGTAATGCGGGTTTACCAGCCTGTGGCGCTTACTTTTTGGCGCCTCTTTTTCAATCCCTTCGTAAACATAGATCAGTTTTGCAAGCAGGCAGTTATTCTTCTGACGGTTTTCATTTTCCATCAGATCTCCCTTTTCCTTACGAAACTGCAGTGAGATATGGTCTTCATCCGCGTCAATATACAGATACTCCACTTCCTTTTTCCTGCATGGTTTCTCCTTTTCGGGTGGAAACTCAAGCTGATGGATCTTATTTTTCACCGTCTGCCTGCTTACCTCTGCTGTCAGACTGCAGCTTTCCCCTCCGCGCCGGTAAGATGTCTGTACTGCTTCCTGAAACAGAAGGGCTTGAGCATCTTCTGTCATCCGCTCATGTTTCCCCAGACCAAGGATCCTGTCGATCAGATAGGAGCTTTCTCCTGTATGCTTGTTTGTAAACAGAGTCTTTTTAAAAGCTACCGTTCCCAATGAGGTGATCAGCTGTTTCCGGATGTGAGCCTCTACTACCCAGTCACGTCTTCGTATCGGACTTTCAATCAGCATCCGGTTCATCATTTCCAGAGAATCCTGTATCATCTTCAGCCCCAGCTGATGCAGTTCCGCTGTTAAACCAAGGACATACTCAGCCAGCTGATCTGGATGTTTCAGGAACTGATCTTCAAGTTTTTCAAATCTGTTGATGCATTCTTCTTCAAAATATCTTATACTGTTAAGCATAGAGGACACCTTCCTTTGTTTGTATTTTGGTTGTCAGCCTTAAATACTTTATCACAAAGGGGTGTCCTCTACCTTATTTTCCGAATAAAACTTTACGCTAGCTCGACTACTTCATTTTTGTCTTACAAATTGATATTTCCCATAATCTCTTTTCTTCCAAAAATCTTATCAAATCCCATTTTCTCAAACAGTAGATTTACTTTTTCTTTGGTGACCTGGTTCGCATTCAGTTTATCAATAGCATTATGAATTGAAATATTTTCCAAACTAATTAACGCTTTTTCCGGATCAATTAACACCTCTTTTTCCAGAACATTATAATTCATATTATAAAGAATAACAAAAAAGAGGTTGGAGTTGATCTAAAAAGCGGTCTAGCACTTCTCCTCTGAAATCTCCCAATGGCCATTTGATCCCCGTCCAATATAATTTACATGATCCATTTTTTTCAAATGGCGGTTTATCGTTCTGACATTAACGCCTGCCCTTTCTGCCATTTTTCTTGTACTGATCCTGCTGTCTTTTCTGATTAAACTTAAAATCTGATCATCTAAGTTGTCTTTGGTGACATTCGTGGTGACATCACTGGTGACATTTGTGGTGACATCCTGAGAGACATCATAATTCAGATTTGGCATCACCACTGTAAACTGATATCTGTCAGATCGAAATTTAGGCTTTTTGGTATCGTCATAATTCACCTGAAACTCATATCCACTGATGATTTTTTCAAAGCCGCTGCCTTTCCGTTCCATATATCCCAGCCGGTTCAGCACGTCTGCAAGAACCGGATTTCTTCTGGTCGATGGAACTGTAAGCGGATCACGCTCCTGGATCAGGGAGCCATCAGGCATCCCTCCCGGAGAGTATATCTCCATCCGGTCATCATAGATATCAATATGGACCTCACTTCCATTGATCAGGTAGTCACGGTGGGCCAGCCCGTTAATGAGTGCTTCATGATAACTCCGCTCCACGTATTCAGGCATTTCCTCACGGGAATTTTCTGTTTTTCTCCACATCACCCGATTATTTCGTTTTATAAAGGCCTCACCATTTTCGATCAGCGAAATAATGCTGCCGGAATATTCCGCATCATCCAGCGCGTCCATCATGCCGCCGCTCTTATTTATGCCATTCCACCTTGTACAAAACACTCTTGACCATCTGATCGGGCTTTCATCGGCAAGGAGCGCCCCTGCATTGGTCAGATATCCCTGTTCATCTGCCAGCCCGAAAGAAATCAGATCTTTCTCATCAAAGCTGTTTCCTGTCCACTTTTTATATCTCTCTTTCAATTTTGAAAAAGCATAGTCCTCTGCCTTATAAGAAGAAATCTGTGAATCATAGGAAGTATTCTTTCCCCGGAGGACAAGCCGCTTCAACTCAGTAGAAGTAGCTTTCACGCTCTCATTCCCGACACGGATATATGCTTCCAGCACTCCATCCCCGGAATAATAATAGGGTGTCTCCTCGCCTTTACAAATATCCAGGACGACTAATGTTTTCCCCTCTTCTTCACAAAATCGGAGCGTGAATTCCGGTATGGGATCCAGTCTGCTTTTTATGATTTCACTGATTCTTTCCGCATCCCTCTCCGGATTGGCAAGGCCAATAATATTCCCGTCATCAGAGATGCCAAAAATCAATACTCCGCCGGACGTATTGGCAAATGCGCTGACACTTTTGCACCAGCTTTTCGGCTTTTTTATCTCAAGTGCAGCCTTCTTATCATATTCTGTTGTTTCACCGATTAAGTTTCTAATATCCATAAGACACATCCTCTGCTTGACTCTTTAAGATGCTTCATCCACCTGATTTACTGTATTTATATCGAAATGCAATTCTAAGTTTCCGCCGGACCCAGCCGATACATCTGCTGATACATCCTTTTTGTGTCACGATATCGTCCGGAACAGCGCAGCCCATATATTTCATCTGTGCTATACGGAAGATGATACAGATTTTCTCTGATAACAATGACAAAATAACTGTCGCTTCTTTTTACAGCATCCGCGAACTCTTCTGTAGTGACAAAAACATTTCCGTCATCAATAAAAAATATAGTATCTGCTGCCTCCTCCACAGACCACTTCCAGTTATCCCTGTACAATACTTTGCATGGGACTTCACTGATCAGCTCTATTCCGCTGGAATCTTCATAATGCCGTGCCTGCCATATCATATCAATGAGTGTTGTTTTTCCTGTTGCACTGTCTCCACGGATTATGGTTATTTTTTCTTCTATTTCAAGCTCGTAATAAAGCCTGTTGTTTTTTACAATAATCTTATGCTTTCCCGTCATCTTCTCACCTACACGTACTTAGCGGCCACCGCTATAAAACGATCAAGATCATGAACCATTTCCCCATTGTTAAGAATTTTGATTTCAAAAGGCTCTTTTCCAAAATTCATAATATGCCGCAGATTAATTGTCAGATCCTTCCTTTTTCCGATTTCCAGAATCCATTTCGCACAATTGTTGCCACAAGCGGATGCATTAAAAATTCTTCCTGAATCATCAAAAGCCATCAAGATCAATGTTTTTACACCGCCTGATATCTCTTTTACAGAAATCGGGCCCAATACAGGACTCTCTATAAGATGAGGACCGATGACTTCTGATTTATCTACATCTTTTATCATTTCTACAGTCAGGGGATCTGTGATCCACTCATCATCATACGTATTATTAAAATAAGCAGGCGGATAATAGATTGCCTCTTCCATTTGCCCCAGATAGATGCTCAGCATAACATACCTCCATTTTTCTGTTGATCTTCTTTCTAAAAAATCAACAAACAAAAATAACTCAAACTAATACTTTCATTATAAGCAAATACAGATTCCCTGTCTATCTTGATCACACTTTACTGTTCATTTTTGATGCCATCGATACCAGCAGCGCAGCCATCTCCGGGTCAGCCAGCACTTTTCCAAGCAATTCCGGATCCACTCCCTCTGGCACCTGCAGCATATTCTCCGGCATCTTCTGGTGGATATCCGGATCAAGTTCTTTCTTTTCATAAAATGCTTTTTCAAAAAGTTTTGCATTTTTCCTCCTGTCATCATCCAGGATATGAGAATAAACATTCAGGATCATATTGGCCTGGGAATGACCGGAATCTCCCTGCGTAGCCTTGATATCACCACCATTCAGCTTCAGCTTATAAGTAACGCTGGTATGCCGGAGGCTGTGTGTAACTACAGAAGGCAGATTGTTTTCAGCAATAAGTTTCTTCAATCCATTCAAGATCACATCTTCACCGACAGGAAGTCCATAGGGGGTTGCCAGTACCAGGTTATAGTCCATATATTCATCCCCCATTACTTCTTTTTCCAGATCCTGTTTCTTCTTCCACTCGACAAGCATAAGCGCCACAGTTCGCGGGATGAAAACTTTTCTTTCGCTGCCTTCTGTTTTTGGCTTTTTTAAAATACGGACTGTTTTGTTGGATTTTCTGGTTTCTGGAAATACAAGGAGTACATCTTTTCCATCCAATGCTTTCAAAGCCTCCTTACTTACTCTCTGCAATTCTTTATTGATAACGATATAAGCCCGATCCTCATCAATCGCTTCCATGGAAATATCCATAGCGTCCCAGGAAAGCGCCGTGACCTCGCCGGGACGGAGTGTACCGGCAAAAATAATATTACAGGCCAGGACAACTCTCTCATCAACACATACATCCATTGCGTGCATCATAGTGTCTGCTTCCCATATCTCGCGCTTTTTAGGCGTATGTTTAGGAACAGTCGCCCGCTGGCAGGGATTTTTCTCCATCAGTTCCCATTTAATTGCCTGCTCAAAGCAGTTGCGGAGCAGCTTGTGAATCTCCCGTATCGTTCCTGTTGTAACATACTCGCTTTTTGGTTTTTTGGTCATCGGATTGACAACAGCCGGTGTCTCCAAAAGTGTCTGATAGTATTTTTCTATAAAATGCGTATTCAAATCCGAAAGTTTCACTTTACCTATCATCGGCTTGATATAATTCCTGATCAGGCCAACTTTTCCCTGATATGTAGACATTACCCAGGCTTTTGTTCCATAAATAAAAACATATTCATCGAGAAGATCCGACAGGTAGGTACACTTAGGTGCAACAAATGTTCCTAACTCCTGCTTATACTCAATTTCCTTCTTGCGTTTGCGGGCTTCCGCCTTTGTATCATATGTTTCCCATTTTTGCTTTCTTTCGCCCGCATCATTCTTATAATAATAGACAACTTTATACTTGTGGTTTCGTTCCTGTATGGACGCCATTCTTCTTTCTCCTTTCTTCCAGCCATGCTTCAAATTCTTTTCTGCAAATCCGTACCCGGTTTCCAATATGTATGATTGGAAATTCTTCCCTCTGGTACCAGTTTACAATCATGGATCTTGAAACCTTTGCCATCAGTGCTGCTTCTTCCGGAGTCAGATAACTAAGATTCCCATTACATCTCCGATCTCCGGTCTGCAAAAGTTTCTTTCGTCGGTAATTCGCCAATGCTATATTTTCTTCCATAGCAAGTTCTTTATAATCATTGCAGGGTGACAACTGATACTCATCCTGCTCATCAAGAAATTTCTGGAAGCTTTCTTTTGTGATCCGTTTCTGATCAGCAATAATAACTGTAGAAAAATATTTTCCATATTTTCTGCTTTTCAGCAAAGTATAAACAGTTCCTCTGCTAACACCAAGCAGTCTCGCCATATCCGGCATACTGATGGTTGCCTCATATAATTCTCTCTTTGCTTTACGATCCTCAGCTGTCTGATACTTCGTCTGTCCGTTGTACCAATTCCAAAATACATCTTTCGGTATCCGCTTCCAGTAATCGATCGTAACTGTCTCAAGCTTTTCCCTTTTAATCAGGTCATAGGCAACGCTTTCTTCAATTTCCAAAAGCTGCGCAATATCACGTACAGAAAAGGACCATTCTTTTAATTCCAGTCCCGGCTCTTCCCCGGTCACTTTCTGATATTTCACCTGATTGGCATACCACTTTTCAAAACTGGCAATATTGACCCGCAGCTTGCCGGCAATCTCTCTGGACTCAAATACATTCTTATGAAGAAGCCAGTACCGATCCGTCTTCTTAAGTCCTAACAGTTCTCCCATTTCCGCTACACTCATCCATTTCTTTTGAGGAGATGGTTTTCTTTTGTATGGACTATGGGATTCAATGGCCTCGATCATATCCTGGTATTCTTCTTTCATCCATTCTTCCTTTTTATTCATAATCAATTCTCCCTTCCTGCTGAAAGGATAACGGAAATATAAGAATAGCGTTACTATGTCGATGAACTTTTTTCATATGGAAATTATTCTTCAGAAGGCTGTTTATCCAGCCAGTCGTCAAAACTTTTCTTGGAGATCCGGTACTTTCCGCCGTCCAACTGGATCCAGCGAAATTCATTTCTTTTCAGAAGGCTGTAAACTGTCGGTCGGCTGACTCCAAGAATTTCCTGTAATTCTGCTACTGTGTAACACCTTTTCTCTGCCATCATGCATACCTCTTTCCATTCATTAATACGAAGGGCCATGATATTAGCCTCTTCATATATAGAAAGGAAATCGGGGAATTTTACAGCGTCTGTGATTAGCTTTTTTTGATTATTTTTGACAGTCCAAATAAAAAATAATTTGAAATTTTTCATGATCCACACTGTAAAACAAGCCCTTTTCGTTTCTATTAATGAGAGGGTTTGAATTTTCAAAGAGCAAGATCCACCCCGTAATACAAAAGCAGATTTTCTGACTTTTGCATTCTCCGTGGTCGGGCTCTTGATGGGGATTCCGTTTCCCCATACCCTCGGCAATTCCCATACATTTCTTTATCCAGCAGTGATCAAAAATGTATCGGAATTATATTGGCTTCCAACAGAATGTTGGGCGCAGCACTGAAATCTATCCGGAAGGGACAGCCGGCATTTCAGTGAATGGCACCGCTGTTGGCGGCTCCATTTATCACGCAGTGGAAGGAGGAGTATGAAAAAGATCAAAAAGAATAATGAACAGCTACGCACACACATCATCTGCCTCCGGTTGACGGATATAGAACTATCTGTATTAGATGACCGGGCTGAAAAATGCAGGATGACAAGATCAGACTTCATCCGGAACGTGATCTTAAACAGGAAACTGACTCCGAAATACCAGATTGTAATTGACAGCGAGGAGGTCAAATCACTTCTCGCACAATATGGGAAAATCGGATCCAACCTGAACCAGATCGCCAGGCATTTTAACAGTGGTGGGGAACGCTCTCTTGCCATGCAGGAGGAGATAGAACGTGCAATTGCAGAACTTTATGCGCTGCGGAAAGAAGTGCTTCGATTGGCAGGTGATTATATTGGCAGTTATCAAACACATAAAAAGTCATAACGCCAATTATTCTGACACAATGGAGTATCTGCTGTTTCAGCATGATGAGAAAACCGGCAAGATGCTTCAAAATGAACTGGGACAGAAAATTCTCCGGGATGAATTCTATCTGGACGGGCTCAACTGTAATCCTGATACATTTGATATTGAATGCAGAATGACAAATGAAGCATTTAAGAAAAACCGCAGGCGAAACGAATTAAAAAGTCACCATTACATCATCAGTTTCGATCCAGCGGACGTATCGGAATGTGGGCTTACTGGGAAAAGGGCACAGGAGCTTTGCCTGGAATTTGCAAAAAAGAATTTCCCAGGCTATCAGGCGGTGGTGGTTACCCACACAGACGGCGGAAACCATTCCGGCAACATCCATACCCATATCGTGATCAACAGTGTCCGCAAAAATGCCGTGGCACGCCAGAACTATATGGATAAGCCAAATGAAGAAAAGGCCGGCTATAAGCATCGGTCCACAAACCGATTTCTGGAACATCTGAAAAAGGAAGTCATGGCCATGTGTGAGCGGGAAGGACTACATCAGGTTGATCTTCTTTCTCCTGCTCCGGAAAAAGTGACAGAAGCAGAGTTTCGTGCAATAACCAGAGGACAGAAAAAACTGGAACAGATTAATCAGGAAATTGTACAGAAAGGTCTCAAACCAACGGCCACAACATTCCAGACAAAGAAGGATTTTCTCCGGAAGGCGATTGATGAATGCTCTGGATCAGCCAGAAATTTTAAAGAGTTTCAATCTCTTCTTCTGGAAAATTACAATATATCCGTGATTTTGCAAAGAGGAAGATATAGATATCTGCATCCGGATCGTGATCTCAGGATCACTGAAAAAGCACTGGGAACAGACTATGGCATGGAACACCTGGAAAAGAGATTTCTCCAAAACGATAATGGGATCCAGCCAGAACACAGAACAACTACACATCATTCTGTCCATGGCGATTACCACAAAGATCCAACTGCTATCTTCTACTATCGGACACATCTACGTCTTGTGGTTGATTTGCAGACAAATGTTAAAGCTATGCAGAGTGAAGCTTATGCCCGTAAAGTTAAGATCACCAATCTGCAGCAAATGGCGAATACCCTGATCTATATTCAGGAACATGGTTATGACACCAGAGAAAACCTGTCCAGGATCATATCGGAGGCAAGTGCAAAACTGAATGAGGCACAAGAAAGTTTAGATGAACTCTCTGCAGAATTGAAGACATTAAATTCGCAGATTCACTACACAGGACAGTACTTTTCATCTAAAGGAACATATACAGAATTCATACGATCCAGAAGCAAAAAGAAATTCCGCAGTGAGCATGCTTCTGAACTGCAGGCATATGAACAGGCCAGGGACTGGCTGAAAAGCTTCTATACTGACGGGAAAATGCTTTCAATGAAATCATTAAAATCCCGCAAACAGAACCTGCAGGATAAAATCAGTTCCCAGAAACAGGCATTACAAGAACTAAGAAGCCGCTGCACAGAACTGGAGACTGTTTCCTATAACGTAGATGCCATTCTTGACAGAACGGCAATGGAGACAGAAAAAGTTCCCATTCAATCAGCAGCACATCACAACTCACAGAAAGAAAGGAAAGAAGAATCATTATGACACAATCAGAATTTAGACTGATCTTTGCAGATCAGGTCAATAAATGCGAAGAAACATTACGGATGAAGAAAAAAGAATATACCGGCGACCGCGAAGACAGACTCAGCGCTTTCCGGATCGCCGCTTCTCTTCAGGACTGCACGCCCCAGCGGGCTCTTGTCGGGATGATGGCAAAACATATCGTATCTTTATATGATATGTGTTATGCCAAGAATACTTCCTTCACAAAAGAATTATGGGATGAGAAGATCACCGACAGCCTGAACTATCTCTTCCTGCTGGCAGCGATCATCAAAGAGGAGGGTACTTATGAACAGAATTGAAACAAAAATCCTGAACTGCTCCGCCGTTAGCGAAGCTGAAAAGACGATGGTATTTGCAGCCAGGCTGACACAGCGCGGGCATCTGATCCACAACATGGAAGATCTGATCCGACTGTACAATCAGTCCTTTACTAATGATACCGTAAAAAATATGGGACAACTCCCGCATCCTGCCATACAGAAATTTGCCGTGATTACAGTAGCTGTAGTAGGCGCCAGCCGGAGATTTCTTTCCCAGATCACCCGGCACCAGAATGAGGTAAAATTCATGAGCGCATCCCTCCAGTACAGCAACTATTCCGGGGAAGCAGATTTCGCAATACCCTATGAGATCCTCACCGCACCGGCGGCTATCAAAGAATTATATGAAAAAAGCTGCCAGACCGATATGGATAATTATGAGCGCCTCTGCAAAACCGGCATCAGCCACGACTCGGCAGGATATCTGACACCACAGGGGTTAAGAAATGTTCTGCTTATCAGTGCGACCCCTTACCAGTGGAAACATATGATCGGGCAGCGTTCCTGCAGACGCAACACGGATGAAATGAGAATCGTGATCCTGAATATTTGGAAGGATCTGTATGATTTAAGCCCGGTACTTTTTCTTCCGGAACTGACAGGTCCATTCTGCCAACGTGGAAAATGCCTGGAAGGAAAAATGAGTTGCAGAAATCCTCTTGAACGATCCCTTACTCCGGCTGATATTATCTTACGGGATTATCCGCTTCTCATGGGAGGTGAACTCTCATGAAAATACGACTGATTGATTTTGGAGTCTCCAAAGAACATTGTCCCTTCCGACCTCATGAAAATGATGCCGGAGCGGATGTATATGTTCCCTTTGACTGTACTCTGAACCCCGGTGATATCATAAAAATACCACTGGGATTTGGACTGGAAATCCCTGACGGATACGCAGGATATGTGTTTCCCAGGAGCAGCCTGGCCGTCAAAGGTCTGGTATGCGAACTGCCGCCCATCGATTCCGGATATCGTGGTGAAATCCATGCCATTGTCAGCAATGTAAGCAATATCCGGCAGACAATCAAGAAGGATACCCGAATTGGCCAGCTGGTCATCACTCCTGTGATTATTGCCGATTTTGTACTGGATCTTGGCACTGAACGTGGCACCGGAGCCTTTGGCAGTACTGGAAAATAAACTTTTACAATCAGAGACGCCGTATATATCGGCATCTTAATACCAACCAATACACAACACACAGAGAGGAGAATTATTATTATGATCACTTTTGGAGAAAAAATTAAGCACTTAAGAAACAAAAATCATCTTACACAGAAGCAGCTTGGTCTTGCACTCGGCTTTTCCGAGAACTCCGCTGATATCCGTATCGCTCAATACGAATCCGGGGAAAGGAAGCCAAGGGAAGATATTTTGCGAAAAATGGCTAAAATGGGAGTATCCCAAAGTTTGTGTAAACCTTCAAACTGATGTAAGATAGACTTACCAGTTTGGAGGTTTATTTTATGGCAAGGAAAAAGGATACCCCACAAAAAGCAGCTCTTCGAGAAATGATGGGCAACTACATGAAAGAAAACAATGTTAAAGTCAAAGATGGGACAGATGTTAACTCCATCATGCGGGATATGATGTCCATCATTCTGGAAGGTGCTCTGGACCAGGAGATTGACGAGGAATTAGGCTATTCTAAGTATGATTATCGTAACAAGGAAACGGATAATTCCAGAAATGGACATTCTCAGAAAACAATGCATACCAGCTATGGAGACATGGAAATCGACATCCCCAGGGACAGGAAAGGCGAGTTTGAACCGCAGATTGTCAAGAAATACCAGAATACTGTCACTCAGGACATGGAGGAAAAGATCATCTCTATGTATGCCAAAGGAATGACCACGAATGATATTGAAAGCCATATGCGTGAACTATACGACATCGAAATCTCTGACAGCACCATCAGCCGGATCACTGATAAGATTCTTCCCATTGTGAAAGAATGGCAGGAAAGGCCATTGGAAGAGATTTATGCCGTGGTTTTCATGGACGCCATCCATTACCATGTGCGCAATGAAGGCCGGATTGTAAAACGTGCGGTTTATATCGCCATTGGGATTGACATGGAAGGACATAAAGACGTGCTTGGCATGTATGTGGGCCAAAACGAAAGCGCGAAATTCTGGCTTTCCATTTTGAACGGGCTAAGGAACCGCGGGGTAGAAGATATCCTGATTGCATGTGTGGATGGGCTGACAGGATTTCCTCAGGCAATCGAGGCGGTATTTCCTCAGACAGAAATCCAGCAATGCATCATTCATCAGATCCGGAATACAACGAAGTTCGTTTCCTATAAGGAGATCAAGCCCCTGATGGCTGATCTAAAACGTGTATATGCGGCTCCAACAGAAGAAATCGCATTAGCAGAGCTGGACAGTTTTGATGACAAATGGAGCGGAAAATACCCGAAAATAGCGAAATCCTGGAAAGATAACTGGGCGAATCTTTCGACTTATTTTAAGTACCCGGAAGCGGTACGCCGTCTGATCTATACTACCAATGCAATTGAGGGATTTAACCGCCAGCTCCGGAAAGTCACAAAATCCAAGACAGTGTTCCCTTCCGATGAGAGTCTTTTAAAAATGCTGTATCTGGCCATGATGGATATCACGAAAAAATGGACAGGCCACCGACAAGATTGGGGACAGATCCATTCGCAGCTGGAGATTTTCTTTGAAGAAAGGCTATCCGGATTATAAGCAGTTTCCCGTCTAGGAGGGCTGGGTTAGCCAGCCCTGCTTGACATGTCTGGGAACTGCATTATAATACAAGAAAGGGCAGAACCTCAAAAAATTGGCTCTGCCTAAAGTAACTAATGACATATCTTATATCAGTTTTTTCAGTTTACACAAAACTTGAAACGGTCTCGTTCCTGTACTTCCTAAGGATGATTTGACTAAACTCATTATTAAACAAGCGATAGACCAACTCAACTCTGCATCAAGCACTGTCGAAGAGTTACGCACGCTTATGGATCATACAGCAGCAAAACTACCTGAATATCCAATCGTTATGGCTATGAAAGGTGTCGGTCCTTCTTTGGGTCCTCAACTAATAGCCGAGATAGGTGATGTTTCTAGATTCACTCATAAAGGTGCCCTTACTGCATTTGCGGGTGTGGATCCTGGTGTAAATGAATCTGGATCTTATGCTCAGAAAAGTGTACCAACTTCTAAAAGAGGCTCTGCTGATTTGCGAAAAACTCTCTTTCAGGTAATGGATGTTCTTATCAAAACAAAACCGACAGACGATGCTGTATATTTATTCCTTGATAAAAAACGAGCACAAGGAAAACCTTATTATGTCTATATGACAGCTGGTGCGAACAAATTTCTTCGTATCTACTATGGGCGTGTAAAAGAATATCTTGCCTCACTCCCTGAATCAAACTAATTAAATTTATCACCTATTTTTTGACCAGCACTATTGTGGTGGTCTTATTGTGATGCCAATTTTTCAACCTGTATAAATTTTTCAATGTTCTTTTAATTTAGCCTTGACTTTTTATTTGCAGGCTTCTTTAAGCTGTTTAATACGTGCTATCTTATCATTCATATTCTAATACCTTCACCGGATATGCTATCACTTAACCGTTATATTTCGGTTCTGGCTCTTGCAATTTATCTAAAATATAAAACCATCTTTCGCATTATATAAGAACCGGTATTTCCCTTTCGTGTTTTCATTAGGTGGCATTATAGCATCTGACAAGACAGATGTCAAATCAAGTGCCAAAACAAATAAATTCAACATATTTTGGGTAATTAAAAATCGGAAATGTTCAAAAACTTTTTAGGTCTTTGGAACATCTCCGATACTATACTCATATATACACATTATACGAATAAGATATAATATATAATATATGTCACGTGGTATAATGTTTTATTATAGATATTTTCATACATATGTATTAGTTCATATTAGCTTCTCCAGAAGTAATCAACTGTTCTGTTTCTTCTCCCTTTAACACTGACAGCATTCCCTTGGCTGTAGATATTGATAACTCTTTTCTTGTCTCTACAGTTCCGGTTCCTAAATGAGGAGTAAACACTGTTTTTTCTGTTTTTTCAAGCAATCCGCTACTAATGTATTGCGGACATTCTTTAGCTAGTTTATCCTCAAAAGCAAACACATCAGAAGCATATCCTGAAATTTTATTTGCATCAAGCGCTTCCTCTATAGCTTTTTCATCAACAATCGAACCTCTGGCAACATTAACAACAAAGGCACCTTGTTTCATATAACTTATGTTATCCCTGTTGACTAAATGGTAACTGTTTTTATTCAAATTTGCGGTTATCATAATAAAATCGCATTTAGAAAACATTTCTTCAAGTTTTTCACATTTATGTGCCCCCCATGATACTGATTCAACAGTAGGGTCATAATAGTATGTCGTCATGGAAAAACCTTTCGCTCTCTTTGCTATTGCTTTGCCAATTTCTCCATAACCAATAATTCCTAAATTAGAATGATTAAAACTCCTTCCCAAATTTTTTTTAGGCTGCCACCCTCTAGTCGTCCCCTTCCTTACTTCACTGTCTCCAATTAAAATGTTTCTTGCATTTGCAAGTGCAAGTCCCATTGCCATGTCTGCAGTATCTTCGGTCAGAGAATTTTTATTAATTGTTACTGCAATTCCCCTCTTTGCACACTCCTCCACATCAATATTATCAAAGCCCTTTCCAAAACTGCTAATCACTTTAAGGTTATTACATGCCTGAATAACTTCCTTGTCTATTGTATCTGTCATAAAAATGACAACTCCGTCTTTATTCTTTGCTCGTTGTATTAACTCAGTCTTACTAAGTGGCTTTTCTGAGTTACAAAAATCCAAATCGCAGTATTCTTCTAATATATCTCTTCCTTCCTTCGGCATCCATCCCGTAATTAATATTTGTGGTCTGTTATCCATTTAAAACTATTCTCCTTTATAATATTCTATGCGTCTATAAGATGCTTTCTTATAACATTTCCAAAGAAATCCACAAGCTGTACCAGAGCAAATACAACAATTAAAATAGCGCATATCTTTTTATATTGTATCAATCTGAGTGCTGCTATAATCTGAAATCCGACTCCTCCAGCTCCTATAAGCCCAACTACTGTTGAAGCTCTGAAATTGTATTCCCATCGATATAAGGAATAATCAATACTGTGGGAAAAAATCTGCGGTATTACACTAAATATAATTACATGAAATTTTGATCCACCACATGCAGAAATAGCCTCATTCAATCCTGCATCCGTTTTTTCTATTGCCTCCGCATAAAATTTTCCAAGCATTCCTATAGAATGAAATCCCAAAGCAAGAATTCCCGGCAAAATCCCAAAGCCTGCTGCTGCAACAAATATTACACCCATAATAAGTTCCGGAATTGAACGCAGTGCGCTGAAAAATGCTTTTACAATCGTTCCAATTATTGAATGTGGTGTAATATTATGTGCAGCTAAAAAGCTTAATGGAAAAGCTATAATAACTGCAAGAATTGTTGCAACTACACTCATTACAAGTGTCTCGACAATAGGCGTTCCCAATTCTTGTATGGAGGAAAAATCTGGTGGGATCATTTCGCCTATCATTCCAACAAAATTCATAAGTATATTTCCAGTGGTCAGATTTTCCCAACTCACTATTGGTGTATAAATCAGAGAAAAAATTATGATAATTGCACCAATTAAGGCACAGATAGATAATGTTTTATCTTGTTTTTTCTTTTTCTCTTGTTTCATTTACATATCCTCCAAATCTACATCTAGAAGTTCAACCATATTACGAATAATGTCATAATCAGAATCTTCTATTTTTGCAAATCCTTCTGCCTTTAAACTCTCAAGAATTTCCTCGTCATCAAGATTATAAAATGCATTTTTAATTTTTTCCTGAAGATCTTGATCTAAATCTGTACATATTGCCCATGGGTAGTTTGGATAGTCATCAGATTCATCAATGACCTGTACCTTATTTTCATCAATCATTCCTTCTTCAATCAGCTTCTCATAAATTGGTTTACTAAGACCTCCTGCCTGTGCATTTCCATTTTGCACTGCAATTGCTACCGCATCATGCGCTCCTAAGAATTGTTCTTCATAATCTTCACCAGCCTTTAATCCCGCTTTTGTAAGCAATAATTCTTTTGGAATAAGATGACTTGAGGTAGATGCAACATCTCCATATGCCATTGTTTTGCCCTCAATATCACTTAACTGTTTCACTCCTGCTGCAACATTTCCAATAACAACTCCTCTATAAGTTGGTTTTCCATTTTCCAATTTAGCTGCAAAAGGCTCTACATTCTCCATCTTTTGTTTCAAAAGAACATAGGAAAGTGGGCCAAAATACCCTATATCAATATGTCCTTTTCTCATTCCTTCAATCATAGAAGAATAA
>NZ_JACJLV010000022.1 GCF_016902415.1 Mordavella massiliensis
CTTTCTATCCGCTATTATATACCGAATCCGCCGGAAGTAAAACCTTCTTTTTGCGAACCGTCCAATTTCCGGCAAAAGAGCTTCTTTTTGCCTTGTCATTTTCCGGGATATTTGCTAAGATAGGCGATGTACGCAAAAGAATAACATTTTTATGAAAATAAAGGAGTCAGATTATGATCAGTACCAGCAATGTGACGCTCCGCGTCGGCAAGAAAGCTTTGTTTGAAGATGTAAATATTAAATTTACGGAAGGGAACTGCTACGGCCTGATCGGCGCCAACGGAGCCGGCAAGTCCACTTTCTTAAAAATTCTCTCCGGCCAGCTGGAGCCCACCAAGGGCGAGGTCGTCATCACACCGGGAGAACGTCTTTCCTTCCTTCAGCAGGATCATTTTAAATATGATGAGTATCCGGTCCTTGACACCGTCATTATGGGAAATGCCCGCCTCTACGAGATCATGAAAGAAAAAGAAGTGATCTACGCCAAGGAGGATTTTACGGACGAAGACGGTATCCGGGCCAGCGAACTGGAGGGCGAATTCGCCGCCATGAACGGCTGGGAGGCAGAGTCCGACGCCGCTTCTCTTTTAAATGGCCTTGGCATCGGCACCGAGCTTCATTATGAAACGATGAAAAATTTAAATGGTCCTGAGAAGGTAAAGGTTCTTCTGGCACAGGCTCTTTTTGGCAATCCGGACATCCTGCTCCTGGACGAGCCCACCAATCACCTGGATCTGGACGCTATCGCCTGGCTGGAGGAGTTCCTCATTAACTTTGACAACACTGTCATCGTGGTCTCCCACGACCGGTATTTCTTAAACAAAGTCTGCACCCAGATCGCAGACATCGATTATGGCAAGATCAAGCTCTACGCCGGAAACTATGACTTCTGGTATGAATCCAGCCAGCTTCTGATCCGCCAGATGAAGGAGGCCAACAAGAAGAAGGAAGAAAAGATCAAGGAGCTGCAGGAGTTTATCTCAAGGTTCAGCGCCAACGCCTCCAAATCCAAACAGGCCACTTCCAGAAAACGCGCGCTGGAGAAAATCCAGCTGGACGAGATCCAGCCTTCCAGCCGGAAATATCCTTACATTGATTTCCGGCCAAACAGAGAGATCGGAAATGAAGTGCTGACCGTGGACGGCCTTTCCAAAACCATTGACGGCGTCAAGGTACTGGACAACATTTCCTTTACCCTGAACCACGATGACAAGGTGGCTTTTGTAGGAAGCAATGAGCTGGCCAAGACCACCCTCTTCCAGATCCTGACCGGTGAACTGGAACCGGACGAAGGGACTTACAAGTGGGGCATCACCACATCCCAGGCTTATTTCCCCCTGGACCACGGTGCAGAATTTGAAAACAACTACACCATCGTAGAATGGCTGACCCAGTATTCCGAGGAAAAGGACGTAACCTACGTCCGCGGCTTCCTGGGCCGGATGCTGTTCTCCGGCGAAGACGGCGTCAAGAGAGTCAGCGTTCTCTCCGGAGGAGAAAAAGTGCGCTGCATGCTGTCCAAAATGATGATCTCCGGAGCCAACGTGCTGATCCTGGACGAGCCCACCAACCACCTGGACATGGAGTCCATCACCGCTCTGAACAACGGTATGATCAAGTTCCCGGGTGTGATTCTTTTCACCTCCCGCGACCATCAGATCGTCCAGACGACGGCCAACCGGATCATGGAAATCGTGCCGGGCGGCAAGCTGATCGATAAGATCACCACCTATGATGAATATCTGGAAAGCGATGAAATGGCAAGAAAACGCCAGACCTACTCGGTACAGACCGAGGAGGAAGATTAGATTCCGAATCCGCTTTATCTGAAAAAAGGCTCTTCCACAGACGACTTTCTGTCCGTTCTATGGAAGAGCCTTGATTTTATATTTTTCTTATCTTTGTGCAATCTCCTGGCTGGTTTCCTCCAGAACCTGCTCCATTGTTTTCTCTCCAAGGCACTCCTCACCGGCTGCCTGAAGGATCACTTCCCGGATCTCCGGATTCGTATACTCTGCTTTCACAGCATTCTTGATCCTGTCTGTCAGCTGCTCTGCCTGCTCCTTGGTAAGATCTTTCCCCATTACATCTATCATCTCCGGCTCTTCTCCGTAACCAAAAGAACTGATCGTAAAGATCTCCTGTTCACCCTGCAATAAATCTTCCAGGATCTTCTGATTTGCCGGAAGCATCAGAAGATCCTGCCTTTTTTCTGTCAGACCTTCTGTCAGCACATAATCAATAAAGGTTCCGGCCGCTTCCATCTGGTCAGACCCGGCTGTTACGCCCAGGATCATCTGATCCTGGTAAACCAGCTGTCCGTCTCTTTCCAGATATTCATATGCAAGTCCCTCTTCAGAGGCCAGATAATTTGCAGCCTTTATTCCATTCACATTTAGATAAGGCGACATCACAAAAGGAAGCTTATCATAATATATCCACTCCACTGCATTATCCATAGAGGAAATCTCTCTGTCGTCTCCAAATCCATACTCCGTATTATCCTCTTCAAACGAATTACCGGACAGCGCAAACAGCTTTTCCAGATGTACAAACAGATTCTCCAGATTTTGCTGATCTACGGAGCCATCCTCTTTGAAGCAGGCCGGAATATCTTTCAGATAGATGACATTTGCGGCCTCTGCCAGATTATAATCATTTACAGCAAATGGAAGTCCTTTTTCTTCCGCATAATCAAGAAGCTGATCTACATCCGTAAAGGCGTTGACAGCCTCTGTTTCCCCGGTTATTCCATAAAGGGAAAATCCGCAGGGGACTGCAAACTGTCCTTCTTCATCTTTATAAGGTTCCAGCATATGGGAAAATACGTTTTCTTCCAGTGTCTTCTGATCCACCACATCCTTCAGATCCACAAGAAATTCTTTCTCCCTGTATGATTCCGCATCCAGTCCGTCCAGTACGATAAGATCCGCTCCTTTTCCCTCTTCCAGCTCGGCAGAAAGAAGATTTATCGCCTCTTCTCTGGTCTTCCCATTTTCTTCGGTACTGCCATATCTTATCTCAACAGATATATCCGGATATTTCTCATGAAATCCATCGGCCAGAAACTGAACATTCCCGTCTTCTGTCAGAGAATAAACCGTCAGAGTTTTCCCTTCCGTATCCGGATTGTTTTCCGGCTTACTTTCCTCCTCTTGTTTTGAACAGCCAGCTCCCAGACATACCATTAGGATGGCAAGACCACAAACTCCAAATAGTCTTTTCATAGTGTCCCTCCTCTTTTTGCATTTTCCGTTAATTGCTTTATGCTGCCGCATAAATCTTTTGTTTTATTATACTATACACATTTCCCTATTTCAAGCTATATTGTAATTACAATTTTATTATTTGCTTTATTATTATTTTTTTAATCTATCATTAGTTAATGTGTGATAAAAAACCGCAAAGATACCTGTCTTTCCATAGACATTCATTTACTTTTATGCAATAATTTAATTACAGATTATATTTATAAGGTGTTGATGAAAGTATATGAAAAAACGTATTACAAAAAAACAACTGGAAATCATGAAAATTTTATGGAGCAGCGATAAACCTCTGATCGCATCAGAAATCCTGAAAAGAAACGACTCATTAAACATCAATACTGTACAGGCCTGCCTGCGCGCTCTGGTCAACAAGCAGTTTATCAAGGTGGCCGATATTGTTTACAGCGGTACAGTTCTTACCAGGAGTTATACACCACTGGTATCCAGGGAAGATTTCCTCGAAACAGCCTGCCAGGATATTATAGGGAAAGCAAAAGTCTCCTCACTCATTGCCTCTCTGATCGATACAGAAACCAATCTGAGTGAGTTAGAGGAATTAGAAAAACTGATTGAACAAAAGAAAGAAGAATTAAAATCAGGAGAAAAATAGCATGAATATGTCTTTGTTTGTCCATAAATTATATTTCATTCGGTCCATTCTTAACTTGTTTAATCATTACTTTTGTTCTGATTATATATTTGCATATTATCATCCACCACTCTTCTTTCTTTAATGAACGCTTAATAAAAATCTCTATTATCAGTATCCTGTTAATTCTGATTCGCATGGCAATTCCTATCAATTTTCCTTTCACTTACACTATTTATTCCTATCATATTTTGCCAGGGTTGTTAGAATTTGCCAGATACCCAAACGCAGAAGCACAAATACGCATCGATACAATTATGTTCTTTATCTGGCTGGTTGTTGCTGTCATATTATTGACAAGATTTCTTTTTCGCTATATCCATTTAAAAAAGTATCTTTCCAATTACTATGTGGAACATACTCCATTCTGGGAGGAAACGACAAGCTCCCTGCAAGCATACTACAATAAACCTTTACAAATTGCTAAAATACCTCTCTGCATATCTCCATCTGTTTGCGGGTTGTTTACCCCTGTTATCATTCTGCCAGATACTTTGAATCTTTCTGAAGATGAAATTAAATATATCTGTTTCCATGAACTTGCTCATTATCAAAAACATCATTTATGGATTATCTTTTTCATGGAGATTATTTGTTGCATTCATTGGTGGAACCCCTTTGTCCACCTCATGAAAAAGGAACTCTCCTTATTTTTAGAATTATCGAATGATTTTTATCTTGTAAATCATATTCCGGGATTTAATATTCTTGATTATGCTTCTTTGATTAAGAAAACTGCTAAATTCATTCATAGTTCAAAAGAGAAAAATTCTACCAGTCTTTTGAGTTTTACTGCAAAATCTCCGTCCGTTTTAACTACAAGAATTCATTTCCTTTTAAAACAGTCCAACTCCGAATATCGCCCCAAAAGGTATGCGTTGTTTTTGCTCTACTTTACTATGTTTATTTCCGTTTCTCTTTCTCTCTTTATTGTTCCGGAATCCAATTTAAAAGAGATCGAATCAAATGACACAAGTATGGGCGTTACAATAGAACCTGACAATGCCTATATTTTAGACAACGGTAGTTCATATCAAATTTATGTTGATGGAAATTTTTTTGTTGAACTCGATGAAATTCCAGAAGATTTTAAAAATCTTCCAATCTATAAGGAAGATGTAGAAGGCGAAAATTAATTTTCTTGACAAAATCCAATATGGGACTTATACTCCTTTTAAAGTCTCATATTGGATTTTTATTATGGAGGAATTTTCATGGATCAAAGTGTAAAAACTCAGAATTTCCGGCTCCTTCAGACCGCTAAACGGCTGAATGAGCAGTATCATATCTACGCGGTCTCCCGCGGTCTCTCCGACCCGGCCGCCAACATCCTTTATACGCTCATGGAGCCGGACGGCGTGATCACCCAGAATGATCTGGCAATCATGTGGTGCTATCCCAAGCAGACGGTAAACTTTACCATACAGGGGCTTGTGAAAAAGGGCTATGTGCAGCTGGAGCAGCTTCCCGGCGGGCGCAACCGCAAGTCCGTATCTCTCACAGCCAAAGGACAGGCCTACTGCCGGGAAGTCCTGACGCCCCTCATCGAAGCGGAGGAGCGGTCTCTTCTGCGGCTGTCAGAAGAAGAACGGGCTCTGATGGTGGAGCTTGGAGAAAAGCAATGCGCCTATTTTGAAGACGAGATCCAGAAAATGACAAAGGAGAAAGAGCAGGCTTAATCTCATGAAAACAATACTTTCTTTCTTAAAACCTTACCGGAAACGGCTTCTTTTCATCTCTCTTATTATGATCGCGGATGTAGGAGGCTCTCTTCTGGTGCCCACAATTACCGCCAATATGATCAACCTGGCTGTCAGTCAGGCTGACCTTTCTGACATCCTGGTCCAGGGGATCTGGATGCTTGGCATCGCCCTTTTATCCGGCGGCCTGACCCTTCTTGGAAGCTGGCTGTGCGCCAGACTCTCCGCAGACTTTGGACGGGATCTTCGTGTTGCGCTTTATGATAAGACTCTGTCCTTTTCCACCACAGATTTTGAGACCTTCGGGACTGCTTCCATAATCACACGGACTTTAAATGACATCAATGTCCTGCAGCAGTCCCTTATGAACGTCCTTCAGCTGGTGCTGCCCGTTCCTGTGATGTGTGCGCTTGGCATTTTCTTTTCCTTTTCCATTCACCGGGATATGGGCTTTCTCATCCTGGGAGCCACCTTCCTGGTGCTGGCCGCCGCCCTTCTCATTATCCGGAAGGCCGCCCGCATTTTTGAACTGCTCCAGAGTTTTTTGGACCGGATGAATGTGGTCTTGCGGGAAAATCTGACCGGCGTGCGGGTAATCCGGGCGTTCCGCAAAGAAACCCATGAAATAAAAAGGATGCGGAAATCTTTCGAAGACTACGCCATCTCCGCCATCCAGGCCAATCGTCTGTTCGCAGGCCTGGACTGTCTGGCCACGGTGGTCATTAACCTGACGATCGTTGCCATCCTGTATCTTGGCGGTAATCAGATTGGAACCGGTTCCATGAAGGTGGGCGACATTACTGCTGTCACCGAGTATGCCATCTGGATCCTTTTCTATGTGATGATGGCCCAGATGGTGATCCTGCTGGTGCCAAGAGCCATGACCTGTATGCGCCGGATCTGTGCAGTGCTGAACCATACGCCGGAGATCAAAGACGGAACGGGGCAATCCGGTAGCGGCGCAGGTCCGGAAATCTTCCGATTCGACCATGTCTCCTTCCGGTTTGCCGATGCAGATGAAAATACCCTCTCAGATCTGTCTTTTTCCTGTGAGAAGGGGAAAACCACGGCTATCATCGGCGGTACTGGAAGTGGAAAATCTACCATCGCCAAACTGCTGCTCCGGTTCCATGACGTGACTGCAGGACAGATCACTTTAAAGGGAACCGACATCCGCAGTCTTCCCCAGTCGGAACTGCGAAGCGCCATTTCCTATATCCCCCAGAGAGCCTGGCTCTTTTCCGGCACCATCGAGGAAAATCTCCGCTATGGCAATCCGGACGCCACCAGAGAGGATCTGATCCGCGCCCTGAAAACCGCACAGGCGGATTTTGTACTGGATCTGCCGGGCGGCCTGAAAAGCCATGTATCCCAGGGCGGCACCAATTTTTCCGGCGGCCAGAGGCAGCGCCTCTCCATCGCCCGGTCTCTGGTAAAACCAGCCGATCTCTATGTGTTTGACGACAGTTTTTCCGCCCTGGACTTTCAGACGGACGCCGCGTTGCGCCACGCGCTGCAAGAAGAGATCACAGAAGCAGGACTTCTCATCATTGCCCAGCGGATCAGTACTATCCTTCACGCCGACCAGATCCTGGTCCTGAATGAGGGACAGATCGCAGGGATCGGCCGGCACGAGGAACTGATGGAAACCTGCCCGATTTACCGGGATATCGCCCATTCTCAGATGAAAGGAGGAAACTAGGCCATGTCAGAGAATCAGAACCAGGAAACTACCGGCTTTTTGGAAGAAGAGGCCCTGAAGATCCGGGATGCCAGATCTACGCTTCTGCGATTCTTCCGTTCCATCGGCAGACAGAAAGTCCGTCTGCTCATTGTGCTGCTCTCTGTGGCCTGCTACACCGCCTTTAATATCGCGGCTCCCCTCTACAGCGCCCGGGTGGTGGATCTGATCTGGAACCGGGTGCAGGAAATGTGGAACAAGGGCCAGTCATTTCACATCACCTGGGAATACGGCGGAAGGCAGATCTTTCTGCTCCTTCTTCTCTACGGGACCGGCGCGCTCTTCTATGTCCTGCAGAACTTCCTGATGGCAAGTTTTGCGGAGCGCTTAAGTCTGCAGCTTCGAAGCGAAGTAGGAGAAAAACTGCAGCGGCTCCCCCTGTCCTTTTTCGACGGCCATCAGCCAGGACAGGTCATGAGCCACATCACCAACGACCTGGATAAAATGTCGGAAGCCCTGCAGACCGGAATGATCCGCTTCTTTGTAGCGGTAGGGACTGTCATCGGCTCCATTGTCATGATGTTCCGGTTCAGCGTGACGCTGACCCTGGTCTTTTTATTCTTTACCGGCATCACACTGCTGTTAACCCGGAAGCTGTCACACTATACTTTGCAGACCGCTATCCGCAGACAGGAAGCGGTGGGTGCCTTAAACGGCCTGGTGGAAGAATCCTACACCGGCCGGGCCGTGATACAGGCCTTTCAGCAGGAAAAAGAGAGTCTTAAAAAAGTCACTGACGCAGCCAATGACCTGGCAAAAGCCTCTCGGGATGCAGATTTCCTGATCAGCGCGATCAATCCCGGCATCCGCATGATCAACCGCTTTGGCATGGTAGTCATCACCGTCCTTGGCGGCGGTATGCTGCTTCGGGGAACCATGACGCCCGGCGTCTTCCAGGCATTTTTCCAGTATATCAACCAGGCCGGGGAACCCATCACAGAGCTTTCCTATATGCTCAATTCCATGCAGTCGGCCCTGGCCTCTGTGGAAAGGGTCTACACCCTGCTGGATGAAGAAGAGATCTCCTCTGACCCTGCCGATCCTGCCCTTCCATCAGACCCGGTCCGGGGATCCGTCTGTTTTTCCCATGTCCGCTTTGGCTATACGCCTGAGCGGATCCTCATGCAGGACGTATCCTTTGAGGCCCGCCCTGGTCAGAAGATCGCCATTGTAGGGAGCACAGGCGCAGGCAAGACCACCCTGGTCAATCTGCTGATGCGCTTTTATGAAACAGACGGCGGACAGATCCTCTTAGACGGCCAGGACACCGGCTCCATGACAAGGGCGGATCTTCGCGGAGCATTCGGCATGGTTCTGCAGGACGCCTGGCTCTTTGAAGGCACGATCGCAGAAAATATCGCCTACGGAAGGCCGGACGCTTCCAGAGAAGAGATCATAGCAGCCGCCAAAGCTGCAAGAGCCGACTTTTTTATCCGCACCCTGCCCCACGGCTACGAAACAGTCTTAAGCAATGACGCAGACAACATTTCCATCGGCCAGCGCCAGCTTCTTACCATCGCCAGAGTCTTTCTCTGTGATCCGAAGATCCTGATCCTGGACGAAGCCACATCTTCTGTGGATACCCGTACGGAACTGGAGATCGGAAGCGCCATGCAGGCGCTGATGCAGGGACGCACCAGCTTTGTCATCGCCCACCGGCTCTCCACCATCGTAGATGCGGATCTTATCCTGGTGATGCAGCACGGAACCATCATAGAGACCGGAAACCACCGGGAACTTTTAAATGCAGGCGGAGCCTACGCCAGATTATATAACAGTCAGTTCGCGTAAAAAAACGCAGGAGGCAAAATGTCTCCTGCGTTTTCTGCTATATATGCTCTTCTTACCGGATCCTTTCCGGGAATCCGATCTTCTTTTGCACCTTCCTCAGAGTCTTATTGGCAAAATAGCCTGCTTTCTCTGCATTTGCTTTGATGATGCCGTCAATATACGCCTTATCCTTTTCCAGACGGGCCGCCTCGTCCTGCAGTGGCTTCAGAACTGCGCAGACAGACTCGCCCACTGCCATCTTAAAGTCGCCGTAGCCCTTGCCGTCAAATTCCTTGACTACCTCGTCCGGCGTCTTGCCGGTGCAGGCGCTGTAGATATTGATCAGGTTCTTCACGCCCGGCTGCTCGTCCCGGTACAGGATCTGCGCCTCAGAATCTGTCACCGCCCGCTTGCATTTACGCATAATCGTGTCCATATCATCCATCAGGTAAATGCTGGCATTGGGATTTTCATCGGACTTGGACATCTTCCTTTCCGGATCCTGCAGGCTCATGATCTTTGCGCCCACCTTGCCAACATACGCTTCCGGGATCGTAAATACGTCGCCATAAATGTTGTTAAACCGTTCTGCAATGTCTCTGGTGATCTCCAGATGCTGCATCTGGTCGATTCCCACCGGCACCACGTCCGCCTGATACAGCAGGATATCCGCTGCCATCAGCACCGGATAGGTGAAAAGTCCGGCGTTGATATTGTCCGCATGTTTTGCCGCCTTATCTTTAAACTGGGTCATCCGGTTCAGTTCCCCCATGTAGGTAAAGCAGTTTAAGATCCAGGCCAGTTCTGCGTGGCCGGATACATGGGACTGGTAGTAAATGCAGTTTTTCTCCGGATCCAGTCCTGCCGCAATGTACAGAGTCAGCAGCGCTCTTGCTCGTTTTCTTAAGGTGGCAGGGTCCTGTCTTACGGTAATGGAATGCATATCCACTACGCTGTAAAAGCACTCGTACTCATCGCTTAAGGTCACCCAGTTCTTTAAGGCTCCCAGATAATTTCCAAGGGTCAGGTTTCCTGTGGCCTGCATCCCGCTGAATAATACTTTCTTATCTCCGATCATGATTCTCTCCTCCTGCTGCTTTTATTTTTCATCCGCCCAGGGATCCTTTACATTTTCGTAATAGATCACATTTTCCGAAAGGATCTCAGGCACGCCGTCTCTTACCTCGACTTCTGTTACTGCACAATTTCTGTGCACGCCATCGCCCCAGTACCGGGACAGGGGCTCCTCTTTGATATTATTTAACAGACCCGCCAGCGCAGCCCCGTGGGTGGTGATCAGGATATTCAGTCCCTGATACTCCGGCTTCTGATAAAGATCTGCAAGAAATTCTCCGGTCCGTTTCTTCACGTCCGCAAAGGACTCTCCGCCTCTTGGCGGCTCATATCCCGCCGGATCGTCAAAAAACTTATGAAATCCCTCCGGCAGTTCCCAGCCTTCCCTGGAACAGCATTTCCCTTCGTAATCGCCAAATGCCATCTCCATGAGCCGCGGCTCGTCCAGGATATTCACATTCCGGCTGCCAAGAATGATCCTGGCTGTTTCCTTCGCCCGGCAAAGAGGGCTTGTCATGCACAGGTCAAACGGCACATCCTTTAAACCTTCCGCCGTCTTTCTCGCCAGGTCTCTTCCTGTCTCATTCAACGGGATGTCCACCTGCCCCTGGATCTTTTTTCTTGCGTTCCAGTCGGTGATCCCGTGTCTTACTAAATATAACTTCATCTTCTGCCTCCTAATACACACGAAATAAGTATACCACACCCTGTACCACTTTTACATAGTAAAATGCAGTAAAAAATGTTATACTGAAAAAGAATTGATTACGAGAAGGAGCATAAAAAATGAAAAAAATCAAAAGCTTTACGGTAGACCATCTCCGCCTGGTGCCCGGCGTGTATGTGTCCCGCGTTGACTATGTAAATGCATACCCTGTTACGACCTTTGACCTGCGTATGACAAGCCCCAATGACGAACCGGTCATGAATACCGCCGAGGTCCACACCATCGAGCACCTGGGCGCTACTTTTCTGCGCAATCATGAAACTTATGCAGATAAGACCATTTATTTTGGCCCCATGGGCTGCCGCACCGGTTTCTATCTGATCCTGTCCGGCGAATATACCTCCGCCGATATCGTGCCGCTGATGCAGGAAATGTTCAGTTTTATCGCGGATTTTGAAGGAGACGTGCCGGGAGCCGCCGCAAAAGACTGTGGCAACTACCTGGATATGAACCTTCCCATGGCAAGATACCTGGCCCGGAAATATCTGGACGAGGTATTGACTGATATCAAGAAAGAACAGCTGGTTTATCCTGAATAAATTTCAAAGGCCGCCTGAAAATGGCGGCCTTTCTACAAATAATAATTTTAAATCTACTTCCGGAGCATCCACTTCTTCATCTGTAAGAGATCCTTTTAGATATATAATTTCACGTTTTAATTCTCTGCTGTTCTTTTGTGATGGATCGAGTACCAACAGTAAATCAATATCACTGTCCCAGCTCACTTCTCCTCTGGCTGCACTCCCATACAAATATGCTTCCAATTGTCATTGCTCTCCCTCCATTTCTTTTAATAATTATATTATATCACGCTCAATTTCAATCTGGCAAACTTTCATAGCTTCCAATGCATTTTTATGGCTTTCCGGCGTCACTCCCGCACAACATGCGGCATCTACTTTCACCGGCACTTCCGGAAGAAATGCTTTGACGATCATGGCGTTGGAGATCACACAGATATCCGTACACAAACCGATCAACGTAATGGACTCTATCCCCAGTTCTCCCTGTTTTTTCAGGTCATCATCCTGTGCCTTTAATAACTGTCCAAGCTCACAGCTTCCAAAGGTCGGCTTATCAAGAGGCGCTTCCCCGGCTTTTTCCACCCGGATCGCTTCGATCTGCGAGGCCAGTTCCCAGCCTTTCGTTCCCCGGATGCAGTGTGGAACCGGCAGATTTCTTCCCTCCTGAGTCTCCAGGTAATTTTCTTCGTGGGTATCTCTGGTATAAAGAACCCTTCCGTCAAACTGCCGGATCTTTTCCACCACACGAGGCACGATGCTCACGGCCTCTTTGGTTCCAAGAGCCCCATCGATAAAATCATTCTGCATATCCACGACCACCAATATCTTCATCCGTCATCTCTCCTATTCTTTACTCCATATTTCCCGGAAACCTGGGAATGCCGTCAATTCCCTGTTTCAGATCTTCATCTGTGGGAATATAGTCTGTCATCTCTCCATTATGGAACTTCTCATAAGCCATCATATCGAAATATCCGGTGCCGGTCAAGCCGAAGACAATGGTTTTCTCTTCTCCGGTTTCCTTACACTTCATCGCCTCGTCTATGGCCACCTTGATGGCGTGGCTGCTCTCCGGCGCCGGCAGGATGCCTTCTACTCTGGCAAATGCTTCCGCCGCCTGGAAGACTTCCACCTGGCCGACGGATCTGGCCTCCATATAACCATCTGCATACAGCTGAGACAGGATGGAACTCATACCATGATATCTGAGTCCTCCGGCATGGTTGGGCGAAGGAATGAAGCCACTTCCCAGAGTATACATTTTCGCCAGCGGACACACCATGCCCGTATCACAGAAATCATAGGCATAGACGCCTCTGGTCAAACTCGGACAAGAGGCTGGTTCTACAGTGATAAACTGATAATCTCTTTCCCCTCTCAGCTTTTCTCCCATAAACGGGGAGATCAGGCCTCCCAGGTTGGACCCGCCTCCGGCACAGCCAATGATCATATCCGGCACGATTCCGTACTGGTCAAGCGCAATCTTTGTCTCCATGCCAATGATGGACTGATGCAGCAGCACCTGATTTAACACGCTTCCCAGTACATACCGATATCCTTCGTTCTGCGTGGCTGTCTCCACCGCTTCTGAAATTGCACATCCCAGGCTTCCGGTGGTACCCGGATGCTCTGCCAGGATCTTCCTGCCGATTTCCGTCTCCATAGACGGCGACGGCGTCACGCTTGCTCCGTAGGTCCGCATCACCTCGCGGCGGAAGAGAGTTGCCCCATGTTCTGCTCTACCTCTCGTACCGCCTTTGCCGCCGCGTCATGGGCGGTCATAATATCCGCGATTTTCTGTTCAAGATCGCTGTAATACTCAATCTTGTTTTCCGTCAAGAAATTAAAGGTTTTTGCGGCTTGTTTTAGATTATGGATTTTAGCCCACCTTTCATAGCCTGCCGATCCAAAACTTCATTTGGATATTCCTCTTTCGGTTTGCCATAAGTGCAGCCGCCTTTCTTGGTATGGATAAGGGTTTGGGAAACTCCCAACAAGCGGTTTTTGCAAATGGGTACTCATTTGCTGTGCTTGCTATCTACTCCATATCCCATTAGAAAGGCGGTATTTGTTGCGCGTTCCCTTGTCTTTGACGCAAAAAAAGATTGCAGCGGCCATGCGCTGCAATCTGCCATGTAGAGGGATTATTCCTCTGTTCTTTCGACTTCCGTTATTTCCTTTGCCGTTGCGGTTATAATCCGTATTCCCGTATCGCTCATACCGTTCAGCAGTTGATCCAGTTGTAACCGTTGCGTTGTCTTTTCGGTATCGCTTGGAAAAAAGAATTGATCGACGGATATATGGTAACGGGTTACAAGATCATAGAACACTTGTAAACTCGGCTGCCGCCCATCATTTTCAATATTCGCAAGATAGCGCGGAGAAATATATAACTCGTCGCAAACCTTTTTGCGGCTCTCTCCATGCTCATTCCTTGCGGCCTTGATAGCAGCCCCGAAAGCCGTAAAATCATATAGTGGTGTTGGTCTTTTCGGCATATTCATTCACCCTACTACATTTTACAGTTCACCTTTCCTTTGAGATATGCGTACATAGTTCCTATTATTCACGCAAATAAATCATATAATGTGATTCAAAAATTACCTATGATCCCCACTTGACATTCTGCCACAATTTTTATAAAATAAACTCATAGAGTAAAATAAGTTCATTTTGTGAGGTGTAAAGGTATGGCCTATGAAAAAAAGGCTTTAGAAAAAACGATTTTGGATATTACGGAAAGACAACTTTTTCGCTATGGCTATAAAAGTTTGAACTTGAATGAGGTTGCTAAAGAAGCCGGGATTAGCAAAGTAACGCTTTACAAGATTTTTGATAGCAAATACGAAGTTACCAGCCGAGTGATTAAAAGGATCCTTGAAAACTCTGATTTGGAAATGTCCAATTTATTACAAAGCGAATTACCATTGCAAAGAAAAATCGAGCAGGGTATAAAAATTATTTCTTCCCTTTATCTGAAAATGGATAAAGACTTTTTGTATGATTTAGAGCATAGTCTACCTGAACTTTGGCAGCAGATAGATGATGTAAGAAAATCAAAAGAGGAAATGATAGCGCGCTTGCTTACAGACGCACAGAATGGTGGAACAATTCGTGAGGACATGGACGCTAAACTCTTATCGACATTGATTATGGCACTTATCAGGGGTGTATATAATCCTAATTTCTTTTTCAACCACAATGTTTCCGCTGATACTGTCGGAAGCATTATTGTAAATATCTTCATGGACGGAATCTTAAAAGATGAATGACAATCTAAGTGAAGAAAGGATCGGTGTAATCTATGTCAGATATTGATAGGGAATATACCATATGTCTTAAAGATGTCGATAAGACTTTAGGCAAGGTAAAAAGAATTGACTGTATCAATATGGAAACCGAGCCGGGAAAGATCTATGGTCTTATCGGTCCCAACGGTGCAGGAAAAACTACGCTTTTTAATCTTATTACAGGTCTATATAAGCCGGACAACGGAACAATTCGCGTTGTTGGACTTGATCCTGTTAGAGATTATAAAGAAACAAGGCGACAAATTGGCTTGCTCCCACAAAGCACAGCTCTTTATCCTGAACTTTCAGCAAGAGAAAACTTGCGTTTTCATGCCGCTTTATATCTTCCGAAAATGCAAAAGAACATAGAAAAGAGAATAGACGAAATATTAGCACTCGTGGATCTTTCGGAACGCGCAGATGAACCTGTCAAAAATTATTCCGGAGGTATGAGCAGGCGGCTGGGAATTGGTCGCGCTTTATTGAATGACCCACAAATACTTCTTTTGGACGAGCCGACTTTGGGCGTAGATGTTCAAAGTACCCACAGGATTTATGAGTATATTCGGAATCTGAAAGATAACAACAAGACAATTATTGTCGCAACAAATATCATGGCAGAAGCAGATGCTCTTTGCGATGAAGTGATTATTATTGATCGTGGTAAAAAAATATGTGAAGGTGCTCCCGCTAAACTTAAATCCGAATTAGGGACGGGAACAATTCATCTTGTTCCTAAACCATGTGAGTGTTTCCCAGAAGAAATTATCAAAGAAAAAATTGGAGACTTCAAAAATGATAATGGAGAAATCATCATCAATGCGCCAAAAGGTGAACAGGATTTAGCGATTGTATTAGGAAAACTAAAGGATGTCATAGAAATTGAAAGTGTTTCACTTCTTAAACCAAGCCTTGATGATGTGTTTCTGCACTACACAGGTAAGAACTTGAGAGATTAGGGGGGATATTATGCGTATTATCTCAATCATATCAAAGGAATTAAAATGTGTGAAAGAAGATATTTCGTTTAATTTGGCTACGCTTATTTCCCCGCTTCTATTTTTGCTGGCGTTTTCTTTGATGTTATCATCAGGAATATTGATTCCGGTCCAGACTTACCCCGGATCAGATTCCAGTGATTTTCTGAAATCCATGGAGAATTACCATGCGCCGGACGGGACAGCGTATTTTGAACTGCATACAGCAGCAGAAAAAGTGCCGCCAACCAATGCGGAAAGTAATCTGATTGTCATTGAGCAGGAACCGTCTGTAAACGGCGATCTTATAACTGGAGAAATTACCCATTACATAAACGATGTGAATGAGAATATGACAAAAAACTTCCGCAATCGTTTAAGTGGAGCAATCGTAAACTATGTGGAAGATTTAAGGCCAAGTGGTAATGTGACAGTAAACGAGATTACAATGTACGAGCAGGACATTCCTTGGGACACAGGATTTGGTGTGAGCGTACTTGTATTTGGGCTTATGCTTTCGGGTTTAGTATTCGGTATGTTATCCATTACGAGCGAATGGGGAAATCATACAACACAGTTATTAAAACTCACACCATATTCCTCTAAAGCAATCGTCATAGGAAAAATTATTGCCAATGTCATTAAGTGTTGTGTTTCCGGAATTGCGTTTCTTGCCATTTTCTTTATGATTTCAAGGGCTTTTCCGATACATCTTATTTTCTTTATAATTTCTATCCTTTTGGTTTATGGCATTTTTGCTTGTTTGGGAATGTGCCTTGGAATCTTCATTAAATCGTCTTTGACAGCATTTTTGCTTTCCCTTGTGTCAGCACTTGTTCTTTGGGTTGGCGGCGGCGGTTTCGGTCCACTTTCTTACTATGGTGATATTGCAAACTTTTTAGGAAAGATCAATCCTGCCACTTATGCGATAGATATTGTCCGTTGGTGCTACTTTAACGGAAATACGCAGCTTGCGGGAGGATTCACTATTTTAGGTATAGCCTTTATTGTTGCCCTATTTTTGATTTTCTCCATTTTTACGAGATGGACGCGCAGAGAGGAGGCTATGTAATGAGAGTATTTGCAGCAGAATTGAAAAAATTATTGATACTCTTTAAGGCTGATCCCAAGTCGCTTGTTGCTGGTATTATTGCGCCAACAATTATTCTGATCGTCTTTGCCTTTACATTCGGGGATTTCACATCATTAAAATTGGCCTATGTAAATGAAGATACAGGGGTTTATGGAGAAGAATTAGAAACAGCAGTATTTACACAAATCTCTCCGCTTGGAGATAGGCCGTACTTTGAGGAAACTGAAACCGACTATGAAACAGCCATGGAACTCTATCAGCAGGGCAAAATAAATGGCGTTATTATTGTTCCCGAAACTTTTAGTGCAGATTTAGAAGATGGGAAAAATACCAACATTGATTATATTTTTAACAACTATAATACGGATATGGCAAAAAACTTGCGTTTGTATCTTAAAGAGGGGATATTGGATTTTTACCGTTCTACTGATTCTAATTTACAAATTGAAGTGGAAGAAGTCCTTAATGTGGAAACGCAGCTACATTGGTTTAACATCATTGCAATCGCTGTTTTTCTATTAGCCTTTTTGCTTGGATCTATGTTCAATATGCTGTATCTGTTTTACAAGGAAAAAGTAGATGATACCTTGTATGAATACAAGCTGTCACCTAACAGTATATGGTCGTCTCTATTTGCAAGAGTTGTTGTTGCGCTTTTGGCCGGAACGATCACAGCAAGTATCAACGCTGTTTTGGTATATTTTATAACGGGGATCAATCTTGCAGCCTTTTTACCGGGCATGATCTTACCGCTATTGATATTAGGAATGACCTATGTGTTTTTCGCAGAAATTATTGCGTTACTTGCTAATAGCTTCAGCGGCGCAGCCGTTTTTACCATGGCTACAACAGTGGTGTTGTGGTTCCTTTCAGGGGCAACCGCTTCTATTAAATATTCTACTGGCATATTACGGTCAATCGCGTTAGTAATCCCCAACACATACGGATTAAGTCAGATTCGAGGTGTTGTATTCAGCATGGATCCGTCAGTTGGAGGAATTTTAGGTACGAAGGAAGGCTGGCTTATTATGCTTGCCTATATGCTCGTTTCTATGGCTTTGGCGTTTTATGTTTACAGGAAAAAACTTGCACGAATGGTGGGATAATTTGTGGAGGATAAGCAATGGATATTGTGTCCAGTCTGCGGCAGCAAGACAAGGCTTCAAATACGAGAGGACACAATACTAAGAAATTTCCCATTATACTGCCCAAAATGTAAACAAGAAACGCTGATCGACATTCAAGAATTGAAAATATCCGTTATCAAAGAGCCGGACGCACAGACGCAGAGCCGATAACACGCAAGATGAAATGCGGTTATCGGCTCTTTTATTTTTGTAAATGCAACCGCCGTTTCTTCTCTGAAAAGTAAAAGGCGGAGTGTGATGTTGTTTGCCCTTATAGATACGGCGGTATCGGGGAGGTATCGTCGTGTTTCTTTTTTTACAACATAATTCGACAACTATTTACTTGTCAAAAAAAGCCTTGATCCTCATGTGGGATATTCCGGCTATGGAGGTGAACTGTCAGAACATCTAAATACTGCTCACATTTCCTTTGTGCTCGTCCGCGTCTTGCGGGCGGGCGCATTTTTGCTTTTTCTGCAATTCTTTTTTGAGCAGAGAAACAAAACACCTCTTTCCACTTGGATAAGGAACGAAAGGGGGCGAGAGGACAAGCCCTTAAACCCCGTCCTCTACTCCACGCGGGAAGGAGGTGAACTCTATGGAGCAATCTTCTTCCTACAAGAAAACGATACAACATCAGTATGACGCATTGGCGAAGAAAACCCTAAAAGGCGAAGCGAAGAATTATTTGATCGAACTTGCCAAACGCGCAACACGCGAAGTATGTTTTTCGGAACTATGCGAAAGCGAACTCAACCGGCTTTATGTACTGGACGAGTACGAAAGCGATTTTATCCGTTTTCAAGTGTCCGGCTATGATGTGTTCGTCAGAAATGCGCTGCTTGGGGAAGCATTGGAAACCCTGTCCGAAAGAAAGCGTAACATCGTCCTTTTATCCTATTTCTTGGATATGAGCGACGCGGAGATCGGCCAACTGCTGAATGTTGTACGCTCAACGGTTTTCCGGCATAGGAAAGCCGCCCTTGCGAAAATCAGACAGTATATGGAGGGAAAAGCAGATGAAAACCAATAGCAATACAAGACTTTTTACGAACAGAAATACAGAACTGACCGTCCATATGTTAAAAAACTATGTCGTTAAATTAAACTGGTGCATCACTAATTTGAAACAACATTTTCCGGATGATTCCAAAACTTTTCCGCCTGAGTTTGAAATTATGGAACGCGCAGTCTTTGGAATCCAGAATTACTGTGACCGGATCAAAAAGTATTCCCAGCAGCTGACGATCGTAGAATCCTGGATCCCTGTTACAAAGCTGTATCCCTTTGATTCTGCAGATTCACTGACAAAAGGAAATACTCTTTCCTGCCATTTAAACCCGGAGATTTACCTGTTCTGTGATCCTTTGCTTCTCCATGAAGTCTTTCACAATCTCCTTTCCAATGCTGTGGATGCGATCCAGGCAACCGGAAATACTGGAGAAATCTTAATCATGGACTATATTGATACGCAACGGCACAAATACCAGATTACGGTGCAAGATACGGGAATTGGGTTAAAAAAAGAACAATTGGAACATATTTTCGAACCTTATTATACGACTAAAAATACGGAAACTAATTTTGGCCTCGGACTTCCTTACTGTATGAAAATCATGCGGAAACATGCAGGCAACATTGAAGCAGACACCATTCTCCATGGCGGAAGCCGGTTTACTCTTTCTTTTCCTCTCAAGAGGATATGTAAAAAGGGGGATCGCAGAAATGAGTTCTGAGAAAAAAATCCGAATCCTGTTAATCGAAAATGATATTGATTTTGTTTATCTGATTCGAAAGACAATTGAACAGACGGATGATCTTACGTTTTGTACCTATGCAGAGAATGGATATGCAGGATTAGAACTTGCGCGCAAATTAAGGCCCGACATTGTACTGACCGATCTGAATCTTACCGGAAATAATCTGGATGGAATCGAGGTGTCAAGGCAGATCCGATTGTCTACAAACGCAAAGGTTCTTTTGCTGACTTCATTTGAAGATCCGTCAATTGTCATTTCTGCCAGTAAAAAATCTTTTGCATGCGGATATATCTTTAAGAGCCAGTGTCAGAATCTCTGCGGGATCATTCGCGAGAGTGCCACAGGTATTACCGTCCAGGAACGCTTTATCCAGGAACTGATCCTGAAGGATCTTTCAAGCGCCGAGCGTTCTGTTTTTGATATGATGCTGGGAAGAAATGTGGATATCTTATCTTCAGAAAAAACTATCGCCAATCAGAAAACCTCTGTTTTTAAGAAACTGGGAATTAAAAACCAGCAGGAATTACAGCATATTTTTCAATTATAAAAGGACCGGGTACACAATCCCGGTCCAATCTATTGATTAAGCTAATTTTGCTTTTGCAGCTTCTGCCAGTGCTGCAAATCCTTCTGCATCATTGACTGCCATCTCAGCAAGCATCTTTCTGTTCATATCGATGTTTGCCAGCTTCAGTCCGTGCATGAACTTGCTGTAAGACAGTCCGTTCATTCTTGCCGCAGCGTTGATACGTGCGATCCACAGCTGACGCATCTGGCGTTTGCGCTGCTTTCTTCCTGCGTAGGAAGAAGCCAGAGCTCTCATGACAGACTGTTTAGCTACTCTGTACTGTTTGGAGCGAGCTCCTCTGTATCCTTTTGCCAGTTTCAGTGTTCTGTTATGTTTCTTCTTTGCGTTTAATCCGCCTTTAATTCTTGCCATCTCTTATTCTCCTCCTTCTATCCTGCCGATATCTTACAGATACGGTAATACTTTCTTCATGTTCTTTACGTTGGTTGCATCTGTAACAGTCGGTTTTCTAAGATTTCTTTTTCTCTTGGTAGATTTCTTAGTTAAGATATGGCTCTTGTAAGCTTTATTTCTAACTAACTTTCCTGTACCTGTCTTTTTGAAGCGCTTTGCAGCAGCTCTATTTGTTTTGATTTTTGGCATAATAAGCTCCTCCTTAAAAATGTAATGTATTTTTAACGTCTTTCAGTTAAAACCATGCTCATGTTCCGGCCTTCCAGTTTTGGCGCTTTTTCTACAACAGCCACATCCTCCAGAAGTTTTGCAAAATCATCCAGGATGTGCTTGGTCTGCTGTACGTGGGCCATCTCACGGCCGCGGAACCGCAATGTGACTTTTACTTTATTGCCCTTGCTGATAAATTTCTTTGCATTGTTGACCTTGGTATTTAGGTCATTTGTCTCGATATTCGGTGAAAGACGAACTTCCTTAACCTCAACCGTCTTCTGTTTTTTCCTGGCTTCCTTTTCTTTTCTGGCAAGTTCGTATTTGTACTTGCCGTAATCGATGATCTTGCATACCGGCGGCTGTGCCTTCGGCGCGATCTTCACCAGGTCAAGCTCTGCCTCCTGGGCGAGCTTCATCGCCTCTCTGGGAGACATAATCCCAATCTGTTCTCCGTCCTGTCCGATTACACGGACTTCCTTGTCACGGATCTGTCCGTTGATCATTAACTCGCTAATTGCCTTATACCTCCATTAAACAAAAAAATAAGTGAACAGTTCGAGACTATCCACTTACATATCAGCATAAAAAACGTCATCTGTGATATCCGTTTTTTCTACACAATATCGAACCAATAGTCACCCGCTTGTGCTATGGTGAGAGTGGATACTCTACTTTCTTTTTCATACAGGTATTAATTTAGCACATGTTTTCCGTGCTGTCAACCGGAAAATGCTTTGAAAAGCACTTTTTTTGCCGGGGGCCGTTTCCCGGCCTCCTACAGCTTGAACCAGCCCATGGCATTTGCCACGGAACTGAGCAGGATCAGTACCAGAAATACCGGCGTGATCCACTTGATCATCACAGTAAAGAGCTTTTCTCCCACAAATCTTCCGTCTGTCACCTTTACTTCGTCTGCAATGGTCTTTGGCTTCACAAAGAATCCTACAAAGACGCAGGTAAAAAAGGCTACGATGGGCATCATCACGCTGTTGCTGACAAAGTCCATGATGTCCAGGATGGTCATGCCCGCCCAGGTGATAAAGGACAGTGTTCCAAATCCGAGGGAAGACGGAATTCCCATAACAAGCGCCAGAACCGCCACAAAGATACAGGTGTTTCTTCTTCTCCAGTGGAACTTGTCCTGGAAAATAGACACAATGGTCTCCATCAGAGAAATAGAGGACGTCAGCGCCGCAAAAATAACCAGCAGGAAGAAGGCCGCTCCCACCGCATTTCCAAAATGCATGGTGTCAAATACCTTCGGCAGGATCACGAACATCAGGCTCGGCCCGCTCTGCAGCATCTTCGGGTCTCCGCCGGAAAAGACGAACACCGCCGGGATGATCATCAGCCCCGCCAGAAATGCGATGGCCGTATCAAAGATCTCGATCTGCCGCACGGAACTTTCCAGGTTGGTGTCTTTTCTCATATAAGAGCCGTAAGTCACCATGATACCCATGGCAAGAGACATGGAGTAAAACAGCTGTCCCATGGCTGAGAGCACCGTCTTTACTGACACATCCGCCATGTGTGGCTGTACATAATAAGCAAGGCCTTCCATGGCTCCGTCCATCATCAGGCAGTAGATCGAGATGCCGACCGCCAGGACCACCAGCACAGGCATCATAAATTTGCTGACTTTCTCAATGCCCTTCTCTACACCAAGGAGCACGATCACAGCAGTCACGCCAAGGAAGATCAGAAACCATCCCAGCGGTTCAAACGTGCCGCCCACAAAACCGGTAAAATAATCGTCTCCTGCAGCCGCATGGGCGCCGCCTGTCAGAAATACCGTAAAGTATTTCACCACCCATCCGCCGATCACAGAATAATACGGGAAGATAATGATCGGCACCAGAGCTGCCAGAACCCCCAGAAATCCAAACCTGGAATCCAGAGCCTTAAATGCTCCGATGGCGCTAAGTCCTGTCTTTCGCCCGATGGCCACTTCCGCGATCATCAGAGAAAATCCAAAGGTAACCGCCAGGATCAGATAGATCAGAAGGAAGGTGCCCCCTCCATATTGCGCGGCAAGATAGGGAAACCGCCAGATATTCCCAAGTCCAACCGCCGAACCGGCAGCAGCCAGGACAAATCCCAGCTTGCCGGAAAAACTGCTTCGCTTGTTCATTTGTAAATCCTCCTCACTCTCACAAGTCCTTTCCTCTCATTCACATACATGTGTTTTATTATATAGAAGAAACGCTGCCAACACAAGGGGGAATTTTATCAAAATCTTAGCGGAAATTTTACAACAAATAGACAAAGGCCTGTGGCAAGCCGATTCGCCGCAGGCCTTTGCAACCTGTAAGTCTCTTTATGACAGCTCCAGTTTTCCGGTATAGAGCTGGTAATAAGTCCCTTTCTGTTTGATCAGATCTTCGTGATCGCCTCGTTCGATGATCCGTCCGTGCTCCAGCACCATGATCGCGTTACTGTTGCGGATGGTCGAAAGTCTGTGCGCAATCACAAATACCGTCCGTCCCTTCATCAGGTTATCCATGCCCTGCTGCACGATGCTCTCGGTACGGGTATCAATACTGGAGGTCGCCTCATCCAGGATCAGTACCGGCGGATCTGCGATGGCCGCTCTTGCAATGGCCAGCAGCTGTCTTTGTCCCTGGGAGAGTTCCTCTCCGTCTCCGGTCAGCATAGTGTCATAGCCCTGGGGCAGCATCCGGATAAACTGATCCGCATGGGCCAGTTTTGCTGCGTTGTAGATTTCCTCGTCTGTGGCGTCCAGCTTGCCGTACCGGATATTTTCCTTGATGGTTCCGGTAAAGAGATGGGTATCCTGCAGCACAATGCCAAGGGAATGCCTGAGGTCCGCTTTCTTGATCTTGTTGATATTGATGCCGTCGTAACGGATCTTTCCGTCCTGCACGTCATAGAACCGGTTGATCAGGTTGGTAATGGTTGTCTTTCCTGCTCCGGTAGAACCGACAAAGGCCAGCTTCTGTCCCGGCTTCGCGTACAGTGTCAGGTCATGGAGTACCATGTGATCCGGTTCATAGCCAAAGGACATATCAAAGAACCGCACGTCTCCCTTCAGTTCGGTATAGGTGATGGTCCCGTCCGCCTGGTGGGGATGCTTCCATGCCCACATACCAGTACGCTCCTTGCACTCTACGATCTCACCGTTCTCATCTTTTCTTGCGTTGACCAGCGTTACATAGCCTTCATCTGTCTCCGGCTCCTCATCCAGCAGGTTAAAGATACGCTCCGCGCCTGCCAGCGCCATGATAATGGAGTTGAACTGCTGTGCCACCTGCATGAACGGCTGGGTAAAGCTCTTGGTAAACTGCAGATAGGAAGCCATAACACCCAGGGTAATATTTCCGATCCCCATGACAGAGAGGAAACCACCCAGCACCGCAGTCAGTACAAACTGCAGATTGCCGATATTTCCGATGACAGGACCCATGATACTTGCAAAGGTATGGGCATTGGCCGCGCTCTCAAACAGCTTCTCATTTAATGCGTCAAATTCCTGCTCGGATTTCTTCTCATGGTTAAATACCTTAACGACTCTCTGTCCGTTCATCCGTTCTTCCACGAAACCGGTGATATTGGCCAGATCCAGCTGCTGGTGGATAAAGTATTTTCCACTGTTTCCGCCGATCACCCTTGCCACGATGATCATCAGAAAGATCACTACTACCGCAAGCAGGGTCAGGATCGGGCTTAAGACGATCATGGCAATAAAGGTAACGATGATCATCAGGCCGGACATCAGAACCTGCGGGATCGACTGGTTGATCATCTGACGCAGGGTATCGGTATCGTTGGTATACAGACTCATAATGGAACCGTTGGTGTTCTGGTCGAAGTAACGGATCGGCAGGGTCTGCATGTGTTCAAACATCTCGTCGCGGACTCGTTTGAGTACTCCCTGGCCAATGACAACCATCAGCCTGGTATAGGAAAATGTAGCGATCACACCGCAGCCAAAAATGATGGCAAGAACGGTGATCGCACGGTAAAGTTCTGCAAAGTTCGGCTCTTTCTGTCCGATCAGCGGGATGATAAAGTCATCCAGCAGATACTTTAAGGAAAGGGAAACCGAAATGCTGGCAAGGGAGCTGACCAGGATGCAGATCAGCACCAGGACAAACTGGATCTTATAGGTACTGGTCACATAGCCCAGAAGCCGTTTTGCCGTTTTTACCGTACTTTTGGTAACCTTTGGCTTGCCGCCTGGTCCCTGCTTACTCATGGTCCTCTCCTCCTTTCACCTGGGATTCATATACTTCACGGTAGATGGCGTTGGTCTTCAGAAGTTCTTCGGAAGTTCCCACGCCGTTGATCTGTCCGTTCTCCATCACAATGATCATATCTGCATCTTCTACAGAGGAAATTCTCTGGGCAATGATGATCTTGGTGGTATCCGGGATTTCTTCCCGGAAAGCCTTACGGATCAGCGCATCTGTCCTTGTGTCCACCGCGCTGGTGGAGTCATCCAGGATCAGGATCTTCGGTTTTTTCAGCAGGGCTCTCGCGATACAGAGTCTCTGCTTCTGTCCGCCGGATACGTTGTTTCCGCCTTCCACGATCATGGTGTTGTATTTTAATGGAAATTCATTGATAAACCCGTCTGCCTGGGCAAGCTTACAGACTCTTTGTACTTCTTCGTTGCTGGCGTTTTCATCGCCCCAGCGGATGTTTTCGTAAATGCTTCCGGTAAAGAGGACGTTTTTCTGCAGCACCATGGACACCTGGTCACGAAGCTTTTCCAGATTGTACTTGCGGACGTCCTGCCCGCCTACCTTGACGCATCCTCTGGTCACATCATAGAGTCTTGGGATCAGCTGTACCAGCGTGGATTTGGCGCTTCCGGTACCGCCGATGACGCCCACCACCTGGCCGCTCTTAATATGAAGGCTGACGTCTTTGAGAGACAGGTTGCCGTCTTCTCCTGCGTAGCTGAAATCCACATGTTCAAAGTCAATGTCTCCATTTGCCACTTCGGTCAGCGCGTCCGGCGCATCCTCCATCTCCGGTACCTCTTCCAGAACTTCCCGGATACGGTCAGAGGACGCCTCCGCGATCATGATCATAACAAAGACAAAGGATACCATCATCAGCGACATCAGGATCTGCATGGCATATACCATGATACTGGTCAGCTCGCCGGTCTGCATGGTGCCAAAGACGATGTCTTCGCCTCCGATCAGCACGATCAGAAGCACCACCGTGTACATGACAAAGTTCATGACCGGTGAGTTCCAGGCCACGATCATCTCTGCACGGGTAAAGAGGTCAAACACCTTCTGGGAGATCTTATGAAATTTTTCATTCTCATGGTCTTCCCTTACATAAGCCTTTACCACCCTGGCCGCGTTGACATTTTCCTGGACAGTATTGTTCAGGACGTCGTACTCGTCAAACACCTGGATAAAATGCGGGTGCGCCTTTTTGGCGATGAAGATCAGTACCCCGCCCAGGATCGGGATGGTCACCAGCATCAGACAGGCAATCTTCATGCTGATGGTAGCGGTCATGATCCAGGACAGCACCACCATGATCGGCGCTCTTGCCAGCATACGGATGGAAAACATAAAGGCCATCTGTACGTTGGTGATGTCTGTGGTCAGTCTGGTTACCAGACTGGACGTAGAAAAGTGATCAATATTTCCAAAGGAAAAATCCTGGATCTTATAAAAGATATCGTGTCTTAAATTCTTGGCATATCCTGCGCCCGCCACGGCCGCCACCTGTCCGGCTTTCGCGCCGAAAAACAGGGATACCATAGCCATCACTACCAGGAGCAGTCCCACCTTGATGATATAGTTCATATCCCCGTTCATGATCCCCACATCAATGATGTTGGCCATCAGAAGAGGGATCAGCACTTCCAGCAGCACCTCCAGGACTACCAGGACCGGCGCCAGGAAGGCCTGCTTCTTATATTCCCTGACTGACTGAAGCAACTTCCGATTCATTCTTTTCTTCCATCCTTTCTGTTCTTACATTTTCTTTTTCCCATGCACTTAAGTTTGAAGAGATGTGCTTGAGAACTTTGAAAAAGACCTCCAGGTCCTCTTCTTCCACGCCTTCCCGGATCCGCCCCTCGGTCCGTTCAATGGCCGAAAGAAGCTCATCCCTTAGAAGGACCGCCTTGCGGGTGGGAATGATCCGCTTCAGCCTTGCGTCCTGCCTGGCACATTCCCGGCGCACATACCCTTTGCTTTCCAGCATCCTTAAGTTTTCCGAAGCCGTGGATCTTCGGACCTTGAATTCTTTTTCCAGATCCTTCTGATAGAGATCCCGGTGCATCGTTTCAAACAAAATAAAATGCAGAATACTCTTCTGCAAAATCGTGAGATCTTCGGGCTTTTCATCCCAGAAAATCTGTCTTTTCAATTGATGAGATACGCGGTTGATCCATTTTCCCGCATGATCTGCCATATCTGTATCACCTCTGTTTTTTTGTATTTTTCATAACAGTTCGGTAACTAACAATATTATACTAACGTCCTTTATTTTAATTGTCAACCGTTTTTTCGGCTAAAAATTCCGCAAAAATTCCCGGAGATTTTTCCTGTTTTTTCACAGGACATCTCCGGGAACATTTATTCCGCGATCCAGCTTGTAAGGTCGGCTGCGCCGGCATATTGTTTCAGATACGTTTCTCCATATTCCATGGCTTTTTCCAATTCTTCTTTTCCGGAAAAGCAATAGATCAGCGTCAGGACTTCCTTCGTCTCTTCTGTGATCATGGCCCGTTCGGAATCACTGGTGGAACTTCCCACAGGGCCAAGTGCATCGGCCAGCACCGGCAGGTTCTCGATATGAACCTCCGCCTTGCCGATCCCTTTATAGGTCTCCCCCGGCTTGCCGGTCCGGAAGACCAGCTGCTCTCCCAGGCGGCTCACATCATAGGAGCCTACAGAAAAACCGGACCGGATGGAGATCAGATTATTGGCGTCCACCACCGTGTTCACTTCATACAGCCCTTTCCCCTGGCCGATCCTCCGGATCAGCGCTTCCGAGGAAACCCGGTAGCGGCTGGGATCCTTCCCGAATGCCTTGTAAGCGGCTCTGGACTCTTTGATATTGGGGATCTCATTGACCCCGTAATCAAAGATAGCATCCTTTACCTGTTTGTAAATCTCTTTTTTCAGATAGCTCCAAAGGGCTTCATTTTTCTGTTCTACGTTCACCCGGTACCAGAAACATCCCACTTTTGTATCGGGCCACAATTCCTTCATAGCGGGATCGATCTTCAGTTCTTTTCTCATTATCTGTGATCTCCCATGCAGAATACGGCTACTACGCCGGGGCCGGTGTGGCTTCCGATCACCGTACCGATATTGTTGATCAGGATATTGTCAATGCCCATCTTTTCACGGACCAGTCCGGCCACATATTCCGCGTCCTCCACGCAGTCGCCGTGGGTGATCATGACAATATCATTTTCCTTCCAGTTCTTTGCCTGCTCCACAGCCATATCCACAATCCTGTTAAGAGATTTCTTTCTTCCTCTTTCTTTTCCGATCACCTGGAGCTTTCCTTCATTATCCATATAGATCATGGGCTTGATCTTTACCATGGTGCCGACCACAGCTGTCGCTTTGGAGATCCGGCCTCCCCGGTGCAGATGATATAAGTCGTCCACGGTAACGTCGTGGCAGATATGTAATTTGTTCTCCTCTACCCACTTGGCCACTTCTTCTATGGACATGCCTTCGCTCTTTCTCTTCAGCGCGTAATAAAGAAGCAGCGCTTCTCCTAAGCAGGCGCACAGGGTGTCGATGACGATCACCTTCCGGTCCGGATACTCTTCTTTTAACTCTTCCGCCGCCATCATCATGCTGTTGCAGGTGCCGCTAAGTCCGGAAGAGAATGCCAGGTGAAGCACGTCCTTTCCTTCTTTCAGGAAAGGCTCCAGCGCTTCCTTGGCCTGCTCCGGGTTGATCTGGGAAGTGGTGGCCATCTTCCCGTCCCGAAGCTTCTGGAAAAATTCTTTGGAGGACAGACCGTTCATATCTTCATAGGTCTCTCCGTCGATCGTATATTTCAGAGCAATGACCGGAACCTGTCTTTCCTCCAGCCATTCCTTGGGCAGATCTACCGTACTGTTTACTGTAATCACAAATTCACTCATGACCAATCCTCCTTGGGTAACAATTTCTAACCCATTATACCACCCTTTTTCTGTCAATTCAATTTCACATTCAGATAATTCCGCCCGGACAGAGTTTTATTGAAACAAATACTTAACACCACGATCACGAAACCGGCCGCAAATCCGATCCAGTTCAAAAGAGCCGTCAGGATCAGAAGTTCCAGACGCATAAATTTCAGGGCATATCCCAGTTCAAAATTGGGCTGCGTATAATTGGCCACAGCCACAAATGCCATATACAGCATCACTTCAGAATTAAACCAGCCGGACTGTACGGAAAACTCTCCCATCACAAGGCCGGCGATCACACTTAAGGGCGTACTTAACATCGTAGGCGTGCTCATGGCCGCAAGCCTCAGTCCGTCAATGGCAATCTCCAGCATCAGAAGCTGAAAGATAATGGGAATGTTGACTTCTCCCTTTACCATCACAAAATCAAATACTTCCGGGATCCACCGGGGATTCTGTACAAACAAAAGGAAAACCGGTGTCAGAAATACGGTCATCAAAGTGATCAGCCCTCTGGCCGTCTTCAGATAGAGATTGGTGAGGGTCGGGAAATAATAGTCATTGGCCTCCTCGATCACATCAAAGATCGAAGTAGGCAGGATCATGGCAGACGGGGAATTGTCCACCAGGATCACGATCTTTCCCTCCAGCAGACAGGCAGCCGCCGTGTCCGGACGCTCGGTATACTTGAATTTGGGAAATGGATTGTACCATTTGCGCCGGAACAGGCATTCCGCAAGGCTCTGCTGATTCATCCGAAGATCGTCCGCCCGGATCTCTCCAATCCGCCGCTTCACATTGAGAAGCAGCTCCCGGTCCACCCGGTCGCTCATATAGCACACCGCCACGTCTGTACGGGAACTGTCCCCCACTTCTTTCATCTCCATCACCAGATGGGGATCCCGGATCCTTCGCCGCATCAGTGCCGTATTGAATACAATCGTCTCCACGAATCCGTCCCTGGATCCCCGGAGAGATTTATCCTTGGCCGGTTCATCCACGCCCCTGGCCGGGTAGGTGCGGCAGTCAATGGCAATGCATCCTTCGTATCCGTCGATAAACAGACAGGTGACTCCGGATAAAAGGTTGCGGATCACTGCGTCAAAATCTTCCAGCACCTCCACCTCCACATAGGGAACTCCGATCCGGGTAAACTGCTGGGCGTCTGCCGGCATCTCTTCTTCTTTGATCTTCATCATGGAATCCATTACCTTGAGCATGACCTCATCCTTGGTAAATCCGTCTATAAAATAAAAGGTTGCCATCCGGCCGCCGATCAGAAGGTCTCTCTTTACCAGGTCAAAGCTTTCCTGCACCGGCAGGATCTGATTCATATAGCCGGCATTCTCCTCCCTGGACCCGCCGATCTTCGTATGTTTCAGTTTTTCCCTCTCTTCTTCTTTCTTCCTCATCCGGGACTGCTGCTTTTCCTTTTTATCTGCCATGGTGGTTCCCCGCCTTTCTGCTTCGTCCGGCTTTTCGCCGGCCCATTCTCTTCTGATAAAACAGTATGTCCGGATCTGTCTGGAATTATGTATTTTTCTTGTAATGGTTCATCTATTTTGTGGTGCTTCCGAATCCACCGTTTCGGATCCCTTCCGCATCGTCATCTGCCGTAATACCATACTCCACAAAGATTCCCTGCATAAATCCGGTTCCGGCGGCTAATTCCACCGTCTTTCCTTCTTTACTGTCGTTGGTGATCTTTGCAAAAATATGCCCTTCGTTATCTGAACCGTAATAGTCACTGTCAATGATGCCCACGGTATTATTCAGCTGCAGACGGTACTTGAATCCCAGTCCGCTTCTCGGATAGCACTTCAGCACCCAGTCCAGGTCCATTTTTACACGGATTCCGGTAGGGATCTTCACCGTCTCCTCCGGCGCAAGGGTTATGGATACCGGAGTATAGAAGTCATATCCCGCGGATCCTGCGGTTGCCCGCCTGGGCAGGCAGATCCTGTCATAAATCTCCCGGATCTCTGTTTCCGGCGCTGCACCAAATGAATCCTGATATCCTTCCAGGAACTGTCCGAAGCTTACTTTCTCAAACTGTGCGATTCTTTTTGCCATTTCACATTCTCCTGTTCTCTAGTTTCCACACTCAATACTGATCTCATTAAAGAGAGTCAGCACTTCTTCTACGGATACCGCCTGCTTTTCCTCTCCCTTTTTATCCAGGATCACCGTGCCTTCGTGCATCATGATCAGACGGTCGCCGTACTCTACCGCGTATCTTAAATTGTGTGTCACCATGATGGTGGTCAGCTTCTTTTCCCGCACGATCCGGTCTGTCAGTTCCATGATCAGATCCGCCGTCTTGGGATCCAGGGCCGCCGTGTGTTCATCCAGGATCAGGAATTCAATGGGCGTCATGGTGGACATCAGAAGCGCCATGGCCTGGCGCTGCCCGCCGGAAAGCGCCCCCACCTTCACATCCAGTTTATCCTCCAGGCCAAGACCCAGCCAGGAGAGCTGCTCTCTGTAAAAATCAATGCGGGCCTTATTGGTGCCTCTTCCCAGTCCGTACAGCTTTCCTTTATTGTCTGCCAGAGACATATTTTCCAGGATCGTCATGGACGGACAGGTCCCCATGGCCGGATTCTGATAAACTCTTCCGATCTTTGCGTTTCTCTTAAATTCTTTTTCCTTTGTAATATCCCTGCCTCCCATCAGGATCTGTCCCGACTCCGCCGGGATGCTCCCGCAGATAATGTTCAGCATGGAGGTTTTTCCGGAACCATTGCTTCCCACCACGGAGAGGAACTCTCCTTTTTCAATGGTCAGGTCAAATCCTTTAAACAGGCACATTTCATTGATGGTTCCCGGATTATAATATTTACTGATTCCTTTTAATTCAAGCATCTGCCTTCACCTTCTTCTTTCTTTCCATACTGATCAGCAAAATGATCAGGAAAAGCACTGCTGTGATCAGCTTCATGGCCTGGGGCTCAAAGCTTCGAAGCGCTATGGCCACACATGCCTTGTAGATCACAGAACCGATCAGTACCGCGGAGGTTGCTTTCAAAAGCGTTACCTTGCGGAACAGGCTGGTGCCGATGATCACGCTTGCCAGACCAATGACAATGGCTCCGGTTCCGCTGGAGATCTCAAACACCCGCTCCTCCTGGGCAAAAACACAGCCGGCCAGAGACACCAGGCCGTTTGCGATAGCCAGACCTAAGATCTTCACATTTCCCTGATCCTTTGCAAGGGAGGTAACCAGCACCGCATTGTCTCCGACCGCTCTTAACAGAAAACCGGACTTCGTCTTTAAGTACAGATCCAGGATTACCTTGCAGACAATGGTAAGAAGGAAGATCAGGATCAATGTGGTGTAAGGCGAAAGCGCCTTGGGGATCAGTCCTTCGATCCGGTCGTTCTTAAAAATGGTCTCCTGGGAGAACAGCGGTACATTGGAAGTTCCTGCAATATAAAGATTGATGGACCACAAAGCCGTCATCATAATGATACCGGACAACAGATCCCTTACCTTTCCTTTTACATGGATCAGTCCCGTGCAGATTCCTGCCAGAACGCCTGCCAGAAAGGCGATCGGAAGAGTCAGATACGGATCCATGCCTCTGGTGATGAGGGCGGCTGTTACCGCCGCTCCCAGAGGAAAACTTCCGTCTACAGTAAGATCCGGAAAATCCAGGATCTTGTATGTGATATAAACTCCCAGTGCAAGGATCCCGTAGATCAGGCCCTGCTCCAGTATGGTAATGAAAAAGTTCATGAAAATGCCTCCTAGTGTTTACTCCGCAGTGATCTCGTCAAAGTTTTCTACCGCAGAGGATATTAATGCTTCCGGAATGGTAATGCCAAGATTTTCCGCCACTTTGGTATTCACATAGAATCCGGGTTCTGTGATCACTTCGCTGGCCATCTCGGAAGCCTCTTTTTCTCCTTTGAGGATCTGGGCCGCCATCTTGCCGGTCTGCTCGCCAAGGGCGATATAGTCGATTCCCTCTGCAGCCAGACATCCGATCTTCACCTGCTCGATCTCGCTTCCAAATACCGGAACCTTCTGCTCATTTGCCTTCTCCAGAATGGTAGGAAGAGAAGCCACCACCGTGTTGTCTGTCAGGTTGGTGATGCAGTCCACCTTGCTTAACAGATCGTCTGCAGCAAGAGCCACGTCCGCTGTGGTGGAGATGCCTGTGGTCACCAGTTCAAATCCATAATCTCCTGCCAGAGCTTCGTATTCTTCAATGGCAGATACCGAATTGGCCTCGCTGGTCGTATACATGATTCCCAGGGTTTTTGCGTCCGGAAGGATCTCCCGCATCATTTTCAACTGTTCCTCAATGGGCAGTTTATCCGAAGTTCCTGTCACATTGCCTACCGGCATGCCGTCCGCATCGGTCAGTTCCGCAGCCTCTGTATCGGTGACTGCTGTATAAACCACCGGAATATCTGTATCCATGGCCGCGTTGTATGCGCTCTGTGCACTGGGCGTTGCGATGGCGCAGATCAGATCCACACCGGAAGACACGAAGCTGTCGGAAATCTGTCCTGTGGTTCCCATGTCAGAAGCCGCGTTCTGATAATCCACCGTCAGATTCTCTCCTTCCACAATCCCTTCTGCCTCAAGGCCGGCCAGGAAACCTTCCCTGCAGTTATCCAGAGAACCATGCTCTGCAAACTGGGAGATCCCGATGGTATAACCGTCTTCTCCGCCGCTTTCGGAAGAGCCGGAGCCGCATCCTGCCGCCATCACTGCTGTCATCGCTGTTACCAAAAGTCCTGCCATTAATTTCTTCTTCATAATTTTGTCTCCTTTTCTTTTTTTGATGCGAGATGCGTTTGCCAGCATCCCGGATTGTTAGGAGAGAAAATAGATCCGGACGGCGCCGCCATGTTATAACCGTGTTATGAAATAAAAAACCGCCTCAAACATAAGGTTTGAGGCGGTAATATAATCATATCATCGCGGTACCACTCAAATTGACGAATCGTCCACTTTTCTCATGTACTAACATACACTCCTGATTGATAACGGGTTCGGTTCCCGACAAACCATACTCTCCGAAGATTTCAGGCCGCCCTCGAAAGTCCATTCACTGACCGGATCCATACGGCAATCCCACCGCCTGCCGCTCTCTTTGACTTCTCTAGATCAGCTACTACTCTTTCTCATCGGTTTTTCTTTTTACACGTATTACTTTAATTCAACAAAGTACATTTGTCAAGACAAAGTTTGTTAAATGTTTCTGTTATCTGTTATTTCTTACTCTTAATAACCGGAACCGGAGTCTCATCCTTCATATCCAGGTTATTGATGTATTTCTTGGTTTCACGAACAATCTCATTGGACAGCAGCAGAACCGCTATCAGGTTCGGTACGGCCATGAAGGCGTTCAGGGTATCGGCGATCAGCCATACCAGGTCAAGAGCTACAACCGGAGCGATCACTGCAACTGCGATGTACAGGCAGCGGTATCCGATCAGGACGCCTTTACCAAATCTTCCTGCAAAGTATTCCACGCAGCGCTCACCGTAGTATGCCCATCCGAGAATGGTGGAGTAAGCGAAAGTGATGATACCAAGAGTCAGGATCAATGGGCCAAGAACCGGGATCTGTCCGAATGCCAGAGAAGTCAGGATACCGCCGTCAGATACTTCGTCTGCATTGATGTTCGGGTTCTTCATAATGGTCGTTACCAGTACAAGACCAGTCATCAGACAAACAACTACTGTATCCCAGAAAGTACCGGTAGAGGATACCAGCGCCTGACGAACCGGGTTTCTGGTCTGAGCCGCTGCAGCTGCGATAGGAGCAGAACCCATACCAGATTCATTGGAGAACAGACCTCTTGCAATACCAAAACGCATCGCCATCAGGATACCGGTACCAACCAGACCGCCGGCTGCCGCGCCAGGTGTGAATGCAAGTCTGCAGATCGTTGCGATCGCAGGAATGATAAAGTCATAGTTCATGCCAAGGATGATAAGACATCCCAGCACGTAGAAGACGGCCATGAAAGGAACCAGCTTCTCACATACGTTTGCAATAGATTTAATTCCGCCGAAGATAACGAAAGCGGTAAGAGCAGCGATCACGATGCCGACTGCCAGCGGAGGAATATTAAAGTTCTCGTTTGCAACGGTTGCGATGGCATTTACCTGTGTCGCACATCCGATACCGAAGGATGCAAGACCTGCCAGGATCGCAAACAGCATACCGAGCCACTTCATGTTCAGTCCGCGCTCCAGTGCGTAGAAAGCACCGCCCTGCATACGTCCGTCTTCTGTCTTCACTCTGTATTTTACAGCGATCAGTGATTCTGAATATTTGGTAGCGATTCCGAATACACCACTGAGCCAGATCCAAAGAACCGCTCCGGGGCCGCCCATGGCGATGGCCGTACCGACACCGATGATGTTACCGGTACCAATAGTAGCGGCAAGAGCCGTGGTCAGCGCTCCGAACTGGGATACTTCACCTTCTGCCTCCGGGTCCTTGGTTACGGAAAGCTTAATACCTTTTCCGATGGAGTGTCTCTGAATGAATCCTGTCCGGAACGTCATAAAAACATGGGTTCCAAGAAGCAGGATGATCATAGGCCAGCCCCAAACCACACCGTTGACTGTTGTCACAACATTGTTAATGGCATCAAACATAAATTCAAGCCCCCTTTTCTTTTCTCTTTTCCTTTGTCTGTACATGTTTTGTTGAAATGTTACTATGCCCGCGCAAGAGAACCTTACCTCCTTCCGCAGTTCTCCCGCCTTCAATCTTAGCTTCATTCTACATGAATATATTGAAAATAGCAACATTTGTTATAAAAATGACATATTATTCGTCATTCTGACTAATGATGTTTGAATTTTAGTACAATTTATGCCGTGGATATAAGGGTTATTCCATATACTTATTTCAAATATCTGTCTATTCTGAACAAAAGAAGAAATCCCTGCAAAAAAGATTTCTTTTCTGCAGGGATTTCTTCATCCATTTTTTCTTATTATTTTATTTAAAACGGCGTTCCGTACAGATCGTACGGTGTTACCTGATAGACATAATAGTTCAGCCAGTTGGTGTACAGGTTATTGGCCGCCGCCCGCCAGGTAAGAAGGGGCCTGACGGAAGGATCGTCCTCCGTATAATAATGCTTTGGCATCTGGATATCCAGGCCTTTGGAAAGGTCCCGTTTATACTCCTGATCCAGGGTGATCCGGTCATATTCCGGATGGCCCATTACAAAGATCTTCCGCCCGTTTTCCGCCATGGCAAGAAACAGTCCCGCCTCCTCGGACTCCGCCAGAATGGTAAGTCTGTCATCGGCGCGGACTTTGTCAATAGGCGTCTGGGTGTGCCTGGAATGCGGCGCCAGAAATACGTCGTCAAAGCCCCGCACCAGCGGGATCTTCCGGTTCAGCACCCGATGCCGGAACACGCCGAACACCTTCTGGGGCAGCATCTCTTTGTCGATGCCGTAATGATAGTAGATGCCGGCCTGGGCGCCCCAGCACAGATGCAGGGTGCTGGTCACGTGGGTTTTGCTCCACTCCATGATCTCCTTTAATTCCTCCCAGTAATCCACTTCCTCAAAGGGGATCTGCTCCACCGGCGCGCCGGTAATGATAAACCCGTCAAACTTCCGGTCACGGATCTCCTCGAACCGGTAATAAAATTTATTCAGGTGGCTGGTCGGCGTATTCTTCGATACATGAGAAGACACCATGACAAACGTAACATCCACCTGCAAAGGAGTATTGGACAGGGATCTTAAGATCTGAAGCTCCGTATCCTCCTTTAACGGCATAAGGTTCAGAAGGCCGATGCTGATCGGACGGATATCCTGGTGCGTGGCCCGGTGCTCGTCCATCACAAATATATTTTCCTTTTCCAGTATTTCCCTTACGGGAAGATCATTCTGCACTCTGATGGGCATGGCTGTCTCTCCTTTTTACAAAAACTATGATACCGCGCCTTTCGGTCAAAAGCGCGCGGTATGTACGTACAATACATAAATTATACCCTCTCGGGAAAATCCCGTCAATATCAAATGGGGACGGGGGATTTCTGAAAATCCCCCGTCCCCATTTGTCCCCATTTGACCTTTAGATGGATTTCTGGAATGTGGCGCAGGCCGTCTCCTGGCAGCGGCAGGCGTCTCCGCCTTCTACGCTGATCTTGCCCGCCTGGCATTCACATTCTTTGTTGTACATGCAGTCTTTTGCCTTACAGTCGATGCTGCTGTAAGCGGATGCTTCTTTGGCCGAGTTGCTCATGGACTGGCCTTTTCTCTTCTCAAAGCTGTCGCAGCAGGTGTCTTCCGCCTGCTTTGCGGTATTTCCGCCCACCACGATCCTGTCCAGGCAGCAGTAGTTATTCTGGTTGTGCGTACAAGTCTGCACGGTACATTTCAGTTCCGGCATAATATCCCTCCTGTTCTTTTTGGAACTATGATCGAAGGTTATTATGCCCGTTTTTCTATCTTTCAAACATCCAGGTTTTCATATATTTTTAAAAAATATTATTCTTCGGAGATCTCTACCGCTCTCTGCTCCTTGGAGTCGATCTCTTTGCGGATGTTCTCGATAAATGCATCCAGATTCTTCTGGCCTTCGTCTCCGGCGAAACGGCTTCTTACGGATACTGCCCCGGCCTCTTCTTCTTTGGCGCCGACCACCAGCATATACGGGATCTTATTCATCTGTGCCTCACGGATCTTGTATCCGATCTTTTCCGCGCGGGTATCGATCTCTGCCCGGATACCTGCTGCCTCCAGTTTTGCCAGGACGTCTTTGCCGTAGTCCATATATTTATCAGAGATCGGCAGGACTTTTACCTGTACCGGCGCAAGCCAGGTGGGGAATGCGCCCGCGAAATGCTCGATCAGGATACCGATGAAACGCTCGATGGATCCAAAGGCCACTCTGTGGATCATGATCGGACGGTGTTTTTCTCCGTCCGCGCCTGTGTACTCCAGATCAAAGCGCTGGGGCATCTGCATATCCAGCTGAATGGTTCCGCACTGCCAGGTACGTCCGATAGAATCTTCCAGATGGAAGTCGATCTTCGGTCCGTAGAAAGCGCCGTCGCCTTCGTTGATCACATAATCCAGCCCCAGGTCGTCCAGAGCGCCTTTCAGTCCTTCGGTTGCGATCTCCCAGTCTTCATCGCTTCCCATGCTGTCCTCCGGACGGGTGGACAATTCCACATGGTATTTGAATCCGAACAGGCTGTAGATCTCGTCGATCAGTCTGGCCACGCCTTTGATCTCATCCCGGATCTGCTCCGGCATCATGAAGATATGAGCGTCGTCCTGTGTGAAGCACCGTACACGGAACAGACCGTGGAGCGCGCCGGACTTCTCATGTCTGTGGACGATCCCAAGCTCGCCTGCCCGCAGCGGCAGATCCTTGTAAGAACGGGGTTCAGACTTGTAAACCAGCATGCCTCCGGGACAGTTCATGGGCTTTACCGCATAATCATCCCCGTCGATCTGTGTGGTATACATGTTATCTTTGTAGTGATCCCAGTGGCCGGAATTCTCCCACAGGTGACGGCTTAAGATCAGCGGAGTCGAAATCTCTACATAGCCGTTCTTTTTATGCAGGTCTCTCCAGTAATCCAGAAGCGTATTTTTCAGCACCATTCCCTTGGGAAGGAAGAACGGGAATCCCGGGCCTTCGTCGCACATCATGAAGATGCCAAGTTCTCTTCCCAGCTTTCTGTGATCCCGCTTTTTAGCCTCTTCCATCATGTGGAGATATTCATCCAGTTCGGATTTCTTCGGATAGGAAATGCCGTAGATACGGGTCAGCATTTTGTTTTTCTCGCTGCCTCTCCAGTAGGCTCCCGCCAGGCTGGTCAGCTTAAATGCCTTTACATTTTTTGTAGTCATCAGATGCGGGCCTGCACACAGATCTACAAACTCTCCCTGCTGATAGAAGCTGATCTCTTCCCCTTCCGGAAGATCTTCTACCAGTTCTACTTTATAAGGCTCATCCTTCTCCTTAAAATATGCGATAGCCTCTTCCCTGGTTTTGGTAAACCGCTCAATAGGAAGCGCCTCTTTTACGATCTTTTTCATCTCTGCTTCGATCTTTTCCAGATCCTCTGTGGTAAAGGGAGTCTCCCGGTCCAGATCATAGTAGAATCCGTGGTCGATCGACGGGCCGATGGCAAGCTTTGTCTCCGGATACAGCCGTTTGACCGCCTGCGCCATAATGTGGGATGTGGTATGCCAGAACGCTCCTTTTCCTTCCTCGCTGTCAAAGGTCAGAAGTTCCAGTTCACAGTCGTCTGTGATCATGGTCCTAAGATCCGCCATCTCCCCATTCACCTTTGCGGATGTGGCCGCTCTTGCCAGTCCCTCGCTGATATCCTTTGCGATATCCAGTACGGACATCCCGCCTGCATACTCTTTTACAGATCCGTCTTTCAATGTGATTTTCATAGTTTCCCTCTTCCTTTCTTTTTATTCTGCTTTTCGTTATTTCTGCTGTTTTCTGTGATCCTCTGCTTCCGGGTGCCTGTCCTTTGCCGCTTCCTTTCCCGCAAGGAACATCTCGTGAAATTCCGGTGCGGAATGTTTCAGAGACAATGGCCTTCCCTCCCGGTTGATGAAGCAGTGTTTACTCACGCCTTTGCAGTGGACCATCCCGGTCTTTCCTGCTGTCACCTCATAGGCAATGGTCAGCTTGATCCCGTTATATTCTTTGATATAACAGTCAATGGATACCGTGTCGCCAAAATAAACCATGCGCAGGTAATCCGCCGACACTGACAGCACCGGGCTTAAGATCCCCATCTCCTCCATCCTGGCGTATCCCATGCCCAGGCGATCCATATAATCGGTCCTGGCTTCCTCAAACCAGCGGATATAGTTGGAATGATGGACGATCCCCATCTGGTCGGTCTCATAATACTGGACCTTATGCTGATAAGCTTCTCTTTCTGCCATCCTTTGTATCCTTCCTTTCCATGCTGATAACAAAAAAATCCCTTACAGCAACTGCTTACTGTAAGGGACGAGTCATCTCGCGGTTCCACCCTGATTGCACCGGCCATAACAGCCGGAACCACTTCATTTCTGATGATAACGGAATCACCGTGCTGGTTTACAGCCGCTCCAAGGTGGTCTTCGTAAAGGTTCCAAGATCCGGGACTCTCAGCATCCTTGTCCCTCTCTCTGTCGTCTCTTTCCCTTCCTACTCTTCTCTTCAACGCTTTTTCGTATATGTTCTCATTATAACACCGGTTTTTTCTTTGTCAACCAGAGTTTTGGAAAACCGGCGTTAAATCTTTGAAAGGATCAGCCTGCCCCAGCTTTTCCACACCGCAAAACATTCCCGCACCATATAATTGGGAAAAAGGACCGGATGGCACCCGGCCGGCAGCGGAAACACCTTCTGATATCCCAGCCTCCGCGCCAGGGCGCACGCCCGGTAAAGATGGAAATTATTAGAAACAATCCCCACTGCCGCTTCCGGATCCGCAAGAAATGCACGGGAAAACTTCAGATTCTCTTCCGTTGTCGTGGAGCGGTCCTCCTGAAACAGACGCTCTTCTCTGATCCCTCTTTGCTGCAGATAACCGGCCATGGCCGCCGCTTCTGTCACAGCCTCTCCTTTTCCTTGTCCGCCGGACAGGACTGCCAGGGTATCCGGATGCGTCTTTAAGTATTCCAGCGCCGTATCCAGTCTTCTTCGCAGGGAATCTGTGATCTGGTCTTTCTCCACATGGGCGCCGAGCACGATCAGATACCGGCATTTCCCTGTCCTGCCTTTTCGCATGCCGGAAAGGATCTTTCCTTCTGTAAAAAGGAAAACAGCTGCAGCCAGAAGAAAAAGCCCCGCAAGGATCCCGTCCAGGTCTGTCCACCGAAAAAGCGCCGCCAGCAGAAGAAACAGCAGGCCGGCCGCGGGCCAGAATCTGGAAAAGGTGGAATCCCACTTATGCAGGCAGGCACAGATCACCCCGTAATACAGGAAACAGGCGGCCCCGCAGGCCGCCAGTCCTATCTGCCACAGCATTGTTTATATTTTTTGCCGGAACCGCAGGGACACGGATCGTTACGTCCGATCTTTTTCCCCTTGCGGACAGTTCTTGACTCTCTCTGCTCTTTGTACAGTCTCTTTAATTCCTCTTCAGAGTAGATGTCTTTCCACTGCGGAAGCTCATAGAGCCACTCTGCCCTTGCGTCCACCATGTTTTTATAAAGCTTCTCCTTATCAAAGGCAAGGCTTACTACCGTATCCTCATCCATGGTCTCGATGGGATTTTCTTCCTTCAGGCTTTCATTGATCCCGTCCAGGAATCCCACCATGGTCAGGACTTCCTGTCCGTACTTTTCGGCCAGTTCCTTTACGGTTCCTTTTACTTCTTCATCCGGATTGGAGAGCAGCTGCTCATAGATTTCCTTCTCGATCTGAAAATAACGGCCCCAGAACTTCTGAAGCTGTCCTTTATCAGCGCTTTCATCATATGCAATGTCTCTCCACTGCTGTAATAATGTACGACTCATATTCTGATACTCCTTTGTATTGATTGCATTTTTATTCTGTACTCTATATAATATACTAA
>NZ_JACJLV010000023.1 GCF_016902415.1 Mordavella massiliensis
GGAAGCCGGACTGGCAGAAGGAAGGGAAGCCGGACTGGCAGAAGGAAGGGAAGCCGGACTGGCAGAAGGCAGAGAAGCGGGAGTGGCTTTGGCTAAGAAGGTTTTCCGTTTGTCAGCAGAAGGCCGGACAGAGACCGAGATTGCAGTAGAGGCTGGAATTTCGCCAGATGAGGTGCAGAAAATTTTGAAGTAGATTATATTATGAACAAAGATTAGAAAGCCAGGGAATCGAAAATAATGATTCGCTGGCTTTATCTTTGGCAAAAAAATGGGGACGGGGGATTTTTGAAAATCCCCCGTCCCCATTTGAATTTAGTCTATACGGTTTCGGGTGCTGCCGGTTCTTCTGTCTTTGCCTCTTCCTCCAGTACGGAAGTACAGTGCGGACATCTGGTTGCTTCAATAGCGATCTCGCTCTTGCAGAACGGGCAGATCTTGGTGGTGGGAGCGGCTGCTTCCGCCTCTGCTGCCATTTTCTTTTTGCCCAGGTCCATCAGGGTGTTCATAGCTTTCAGGATACAGAAAAGTACGAACGCCATGATCAGGAAGTTTACAACGGAAGAAATGAATGCAGATGCGAATCCTGCGATATCCTCAAAGGAATACATTTTTCCGCCGGTTACAAAGTTCAGGATCGGATTGATAAAGTTATCGGTGAGAGAGGTAACGATACTGGTAAAAGCGCCACCAATGATTACACCGACTGCCATGTCCAGCGCATTTCCGCGCAGGGCAAACGTCTTAAATTCTTCGACAAATTTTGTCAATTTCTCTTTCATTGTAGATAACCTTTTCTTTTTTAAAAATGTACATTTTCCAAGTTTCTTCGTCAGTGATTTTTAAACACACCTTTCCTATTATAGCAAATGGTATGGAAAAGGCAATAGAAATTGTGAAAAAAGTAACCCTGGCGGATTGTAATTTCTATAAGGCTCCAGGAAAAGATTAATATTTTGATTATCAAAATACTTGACAGGCAAAATATCCTGGTATATACTTTGGGAGTCAAAATAATTGAAAGCAAATCGATACAGGGGAATACTTATGTCAGGAATCATATGCGGGACGGGCTCCTATGTACCGCCCTATTCAATGGACAACAATGATATCGCGAAGCTGGTGGAGACCAGCGACGAGTGGATCCGGGAGAGGACAGGCGTAGTAAGGCGCCACATTATTCAGGAAGAGACGACTGTGTCCATGGCCGCCAGGGCTGGACAGAGCGCCCTGGAAAATGCAGGGGTAAGACCGGAAGAGGTGGATCTGATCCTGGTGTCAACCATTTCCTCCAATGTAATCCTTCCCTGCGCGGCCTGTGAAGTGCAGAGGGAGCTTGGGGCTGTCAATGCCACCTGTTTTGACCTGAATGCCGCATGTACGGGATTTCTTCTGGGATATAACACGGCGGCGGCCTATCTGGCGGCGGGGGTCTATCAGACAGCGCTGGTCATCGGGAGCGAAAGCCTCTCCAATCTGACCAACTGGAAGGACCGGAGCACCTGCATATTGTTTGGAGACGGAGCGGGCGCGGCTGTGATCCGGAGGGGCGAAGGAAGGCATTACCTTCCGGTTACGCATTCCAACGGGGCAAAAGGCGGGGCGCTGACCTGTAAGAGCCGGCATGACCACAATGGACTGACCAGGCATCAGGAAGTAGAGACCCTGGCAGATCCGGAATATTTTATGCAGATGGACGGTCAGGCAGTCTTTAAGTTTGCAGTCAGAAGTGTTCCGCAGGCTGTGGAAGAGGTGCTGGAAGCCAACCAGGTAAAAAAGGAAGAGATTTCCTGTTACATCCTCCATCAGGCAAACAGAAGAATCGTGGAGGCTGTGGCAAAGAGACTGGGCGAACCGCTGGAGAAATTTCCGATGAACCTGCAGGAATATGGAAATACTTCCTCTGCCAGCATTCCCATTTTGCTGGATGAGCAGAACCGCAGCGGCAAGCTGAAAAAAGGAGACCGGATCGTGCTGGCAGGCTTTGGAGCAGGATTAAGCTGGGGCGCGTCCATCCTGGACTGGGAGTAAACTGTCGGAGGAATCATTTCCCAGGGACAGTTTATCAGACCTGCAGATGTGCAGGAAATAAATGAATAAGAAAATGAAAAAGAAAAAGGAGACAAAAACATGTTAGAGAGAATCAAAGAATTAGTTGCAGAAAATTTAGGTGTTGACGAGGCTGATATCACAGAGACTTCTTCCTTTAAAGGGGATCTGGGAGCAGATTCCCTGGACCTTTTTGAAATGGTAATGGCTCTGGAAGAGGAGTACGGCATTGAGATCCCGACAGAGGATCTGGAGAAGATCGCAACAGTAGGCGACGTGATTTCTTATATTGAATCTCACAAAGAGTAATCAGGAACTTATAGACTTAGAAAGAATGAAAAGCGGGGTTTGAAAGATGCAGACAGAAGTAACCAAATTATTAGGAATCGAATATCCAATCATCCAGGGCGGTATGGCCTGGGTTGCAGAATACCATCTGGCGGCAGCCGTATCCGAGGCCGGCGGCCTGGGACTGATCGGCGCTGCAAGCGCTCCGGCTGAGTGGGTCAGAGATCAGATCCGCGAAGCAAAGAAGCTGACAGACAAGCCGTTCGGGGTAAATATCATGCTGATGAGCCCCTATGCGGATGAAGTGGCAAAGGTTGTTGCAGAAGAAGGCGTAAAAGTCGTAACAACCGGCGCGGGAAATCCGGAGAAATATATGGCTATGTGGAAAGAAGCAGGCGTAAAGGTGATTCCGGTAGTTGCTTCTGTCGCCCTGGCAAAGAGAATGGAGCGCTGCGGTGCAGACGCGCTGGTGGCAGAAGGCTGCGAGGCCGGCGGACACATTGGTGAAAATACGACCATGGTACTGGTTCCGCAGGTGGCAGATGCAGTCAATATCCCGGTTATCGCGGCAGGCGGTATCGCAGACGGACGCGGCATCGCGGCGGCATTTATGCTGGGAGCAAAAGGAGTACAGATGGGAACGCATTTTGTAGTTACAGATGAGTCTCAGGTACACGAAAATTACAAAGAGAGGATCATTAAGGCGAAGGATATTGATTCCCGTGTAACAGGAAGAACGACCGGTCATCCGGTCAGAGCCCTTCGCAACGATATGACCAAAAAATATCTGGAATTGGAAAATAACGGTGCCAGCTTTGAGGAACTGGAGCAGCTGACCCTGGGCGGTTTAAGAAGAGCTGTTGTGGACGGCGACGTGAAGAACGGAAGCGTGATGGCAGGGCAGATCGCAGGCATGGTAAAAGAAAGAATGTCCTGTAAGGATCTGATCCAGAAGCTGGTAAAAGAAACCGATGCATTGATAAAAGGAGCAGGCTTTTATGAGTAAAACCGCATTTATTTATCCGGGGCAGGGCGCCCAGAAAGCTGGTATGGGGGCGGATTTTTATGAAAACTGCCCGGAGGCAAGAGAACTGTTTGACCAGGCCGGCGAAGCGCTGGGGCTTGACATGGCGGCCCTTTGTTTTGAGGAAAATGATCAGCTGGATCTGACAGAATATACGCAGGCGGCGCTGGTGACTACCACCCTTGCCATGACAAGAGTGGTGGAAAAACACGGCATTCACGCGGATATGACCGCGGGATTAAGCCTGGGAGAGTATTCCGCGATCGCGGCGGCCGGCGGCATGAGCGAACTGGACGCCATCCGTCTGGTAAGAAAAAGAGGGATCCTGATGCAGAATACCGTTCCGGCAGGCGAAGGCGCCATGTGTGCGGTAATGGCTATGGATGCCGGAAAGATTGAAGAAGTGATCGCGCCCATTGACGGCGTGTCCATTGCAAACTATAACTGCCCGGGGCAGATCGTGATCACGGGCGAAAAACATGGCGTGGAGCAGGCGGCGGAAGCTTTGAAGGAAGCGGGAGCCAAAAGAACGGTGATGTTAAATGTCAGCGGACCCTTTCATTCTCCCATGCTGATCCCTGCAGGAGAAAAGCTTGCAGGAGAACTGGCAGACGTCCAGATGTCTCCGCTGAAGATCCCGTATGTGACCAATGTGACCACAGAGATCATTTCTGATATCAGCAGAACCAAAGAACTGTTGAAGGAACAGGTAAGTTCTCCGGTGCGCTGGATGCAGAGCATGGAAGTGATGATCGAAAACGGTGTGGATACCTTCATCGAGATCGGACCGGGACGCACGCTGGCCGGTTTCATGAAGAAGATCAACCGGGATGTGAAAGTATATAACATTGCAGCGTTAGAAGATATTGAGAAAGTGGCTGCAGAAATGGAGGCCTCATGTTAGAAGGAAAAGTGGCGGTAGTGACAGGCGCTTCCCGGGGGATCGGGAAAGCGATCGCGAAAAAACTTGCATTGCAGGGCGCGAAAGTCATCATCAATTATAACGGATCAGAAGAAAAGGCGCTGGCCGTAAAGGCAGAGATTGAAGAAGCGGGCGGGCAGGCAGTTGTATATCAGTGCAATGTGGCGGATTACGCAGCCTGCGAGACCTTTATCCAGACCGTGATCAAGGAGCAGGGGAGCCTTGATATCCTGGTAAATAACGCCGGGATCACCCGGGACGGACTGCTGATGAAAATGTCTGAGGAAGATTTCGATCAGGTAGTGAATACCAACCTGAAAGGCGCGTTTCATACCATGCGTTTTGCCGCAAGACAGATGTTAAAACAAAGAAGCGGCCGGATCATTAATATGTCTTCGGTTGTAGGCGTCAGCGGAAATGCAGGACAGGTCAATTACGCAGCCTCCAAAGCGGGCGTGATCGGCATGACCAAGTCAGCGGCGAGAGAACTGGCAAGCCGTGGGGTGACGGTCAACGCTGTGGCGCCGGGATTCATTTCTACAGATATGACAGACGTGCTTTCAGACAAAGTCAAAGAAGCGGCGGAAGGACAGATTCCGCTTGGCAGATTCGGAAAGCCGGAAGACGTGGCCGCGGCCGTGGCATTTCTGGCGTCCGAAGAAGCGGGATACATCACCGGCCAGGTGCTGCACGTAGACGGCGGGATGTGCATGTAATGAGACCTGCATCGGCAGAGGAAACTGCATTTGCAGATTTATCTGCAGATATGCAGTTTTCGATGTCGATATTGGGCGAATGCCCACAGCGAGATGAAGCGATAGCGGAATCGAGCTGGGCAGGTCGAATGGTTGCTGGTCAGGGCAGGGCGAATGCCCACAGCGAGATTTATATTTATGAAAGGACAGGTTCTATGAAAAGAAGAGTCGTAGTGACAGGACTTGGGGCAGTCACCCCCATCGGAAATACAGTGGAAGAGTTCTGGAATAATATTAAAAAGGGAACCGTGGGAATCGGAGAGATCACCAAATTCGATACCACAGACTACAAAGTAAAAATTGCCGCAGAAGTCAAAGATTTTGTGGCTAAGGAGAGAATGGATTTCAAATCAGCCAAGCGGATGGAGCCATTTTCCCAGTATGCGGTAGCGGCGGCAAAAGAAGCCTATGAAGATGCAGGACTTGACATTTCAAAAGAAGATCCTTACCGCGCCGGCGTCATCATCGGCTCAGGGATCGGAAGCCTTCAGGAAGTGGAGAAGGATTATGAAAAGATCCTGACCAAAGGACCGTCCAAGGTAAATCCACTGATGGTTCCGCTGATGATCTCTAACATGGCCGCCGGAAATGTATCCATCCAGCTGGGATTTAAAGGGAAATGCACCAATGTGGTGACAGCCTGCGCCACCGGGACCAACTGCATCGGAGACGGTCTGCGGGCCATCCAGTATGGAGATGCGGATATTATAGCCGCAGGGGGAACAGAGAGCTGTATCTGCCCCACCGGCGTGGCGGGATTTACCAGCCTGACAGCCCTTACCACATCAGATGATCCGCTGCGGGCATCCATTCCATTTGACAAGGACAGAAGCGGATTTGTCCTGGGAGAAGGCGCAGGCGTTGTGATCCTGGAAGAGCTGGAGCACGCAAAGAAGCGGGGCGCGAAGATTTATGCGGAAGTGACAGGATACGGAGCGACCGGGGACGCTTACCACATTACCTCTCCGGCCGAGGACGGAAGCGGCGCTGCAAAAGCGATGGAACTTGCCATGGAAGAAGGCGGGATCCAGCCTTCCCAGGTGGACTACATCAATGCCCACGGCACCAGCACTCATCACAACGATCTGTTTGAGACCAGAGCCATCAAGCTGGCGCTTGGCGATGCCGCAAAGGATGTGGTGGTCAATTCCACAAAATCCATGATCGGTCACCTTCTGGGAGCGGCCGGCGGTGTGGAATTTATCGTCTGCGTCAAGAGCATTCAGGACGGATTCATCCATCAGACCATGGGAACCAGGGAAGCAGATGAAGAATGCGATCTGAATTATGCCATTGGCGCTCCGGTGGAGAAAGATGTCAATTACGTGCTGACCAATTCCCTGGGCTTTGGCGGCCACAACGCAACACTTCTTCTGAAAAAATATGAAGGATAGAAAGGACGGCTGTATCATGGAATTTGAAAATCTTTTAAAGCTGATCCAGGCAGTTTCCGATTCAGAACTGACCGGACTGAAATACGAAGAAAAAGGTGTGAAGCTTCACCTGACCAAAGAAAAAGAAACGGTAATGACTGCGGTACAGACCGTTCCGGCCGGAGAAACACAGCAGGCAGCAGCCTTTGCGCCGGCAACATCCTTTGCACCGGCAGCACAGACATCTGCTGCCTCTGAGACAGCAGGGACAGAAGAACCGAAAATGGAAGGGAACATCGTGACCTCTCCGCTGGTGGGCACATTCTACGCAGCGCCGGCCGAGGATGCAGAGCCCTTCGTCACCGTGGGAAGCCAGGTGAAAAAAGGCCAGACACTGGCCATCGTAGAAGCCATGAAACTCATGAACGAAATCGAAAGCGATTTTGACGGGAAAGTGGCGGAAGTGCTGGTAGAGAACGGGCAGCCGGTAGAATACGGACAGCCGCTGTTTCGCATTTGTTAGTTAGGGTACACCCTGAAAGTCGATTAGGTACAGGGTGAAAGTCAATTTGGGACGTAGACCTTTTGCATTTTACTACGTCCCCAGGAGGTCTATCATGAACCATTTAGATATTAATCAGATCAAGGAAATTATCCCCCACAGGCATCCGTTCCTGCTCATTGATTATATTGAGGATTATGAGCCGGGGCAGTATGCAGTGGGATATAAATGTGTGTCCTACAGGGAGGAGTTTTTTGCCGGGCATTTCCCGCAGGAGCCGGTGATGCCGGGTGTCCTGACTGTGGAGGCACTGGCCCAGGCAGGCGCCGTGGCGATTCTTTCCAAGGAGGAAAACCGGGGAAAGATCGCTTATTTCGGCGGCATTAATAAGTGTAAATTTAAAGGGAAGATCGTGCCGGGGGACAAGGTCCGCCTGGAGACAAGGATCATCAGGCAGAAAGGGCCTGTCGGTGTCGGCGAGGCTGTTGCCAGTGTGGATGGAAAAACGGTTGTCAGCGCGGAACTGACATTTATGATCGGATAGGGGAATCGTTATATGATTAAGAAAGTATTGATCGCAAACCGCGGCGAGATCGCGGTCCGGATTATCCGGGCGTGCCGGGAAATGGGAATTGAAACGGTTGCTGTTTATTCGGAGGCGGATAAAGAGGCGTTGCACACGAAACTTGCGGATGAGGCGATCTGCATCGGCCCGGCGCCTTCGCAGGAGAGTTACTTAAGTATGGACCGCATTTTGAGCGCCACGATCATCAGCGGCGCGGACGCGATCCATCCGGGTTTTGGTTTTTTGTCTGAGAACAGTAAATTTGCAGAGCTCTGTGAGCAGTGCAATATTACGTTTATTGGTCCGGATTCGAAAGTGATCGCAAGTCTTGGAAATAAGCAGGAAGCCAGAAATACCATGGTGGCGGCGGGTGTGCCGGTAATCCCTGGCAGCAAAGACGCCATTTATGATGTGGAGACTGGAAAGAAAACTGCGGAAGAGATCGGCTATCCGGTGATTATCAAGGCGGCTCTTGGCGGCGGCGGTAAAGGTATGCGTGTGGCGCAGACAGCGGAAGAGTTTGAGAAAAGCTTCCAGACCGCCCAGAAGGAGAGCCAGATGGCATTTGGCGACGGCACCATGTATATCGAGCATTTCGTACAGCATCCGCGGCACATTGAATTTCAGATCCTGGCGGATAAATATGGAAATGTGATCCATCTGGGAGAGAGGGACTGCTCTGTACAGAGGAATCACCAGAAGATGATCGAAGAATCTCCGTCGCCGGCTCTTGACGAGAGCTTAAGACAGAAAATGGGAGAGGCTGCCGTCAGGGCAGCGAAGGCCGCGCACTATGAAAATGCGGGCACCATCGAATTTCTTCTGGAGAAAAATGGAAACTTTTATTTTATGGAAATGAATACCCGGATCCAGGTAGAGCATCCGGTGACCGAATGGGTGACCGGGATTGATCTGGTAAAAGAGCAGATCCGGATCGCTTCCGGGGAGGCGCTTTCCTATACCCAGGACGAAGTGCGGCTCACCGGCCATGCCATTGAGTGCCGGATCAATGCGGAGAATCCGGAAAAAGGCTTCCGCCCGTCTCCGGGAACCATTACGGACATGTACCTGCCGGGAGGAAAGGGGATCCGGATCGATTCCGCGATCTACAGCGGCTACACCATTCCTCCGTATTATGATTCCATGGTGGCGAAGCTGATCGTCTGGGCCAAAAACAGAAAAGAGGCCATCCGCAAGATGCAGAGCGCCCTTGGAGAGGTTATTATCGAAGGCATTGATACCAACGTGGATTACCAGTACGAGATCCTGAACCATCCGGATTATCGTTCTGGAAATATCGATATTGAGTTTATCGAAAGATTGTAGAAGGTGAAGTTCTATGAAATTAGACAATGTATTTAAAAAGACCAGATTATCTTCCGCCAGAAAAGCTTACATTGCCCTTGGCCACAACCGACCGGAAGTGCCGGAAGGCCTGCTTCGCAAATGTAACAAATGCGGCGGAGCCATTATTGCGGAAGATGTGAAAAACGGATACTATATCTGCCCCAAGTGCGGCGGGTATTTCCGGGTTCATGCCTACCGCCGGATCGAGATGGTGGGAGATGAAGGAACCTTTGAGGAATGGGATCAGGATCTGGCTTCTGTCAACCCGCTGCATTACAAGGGGTATGAAGAGAAGCTGGCAGGACTTAGGGAAAAGACCGGCCTGAAGGAAGCGGTGGTGACCGGCAAGGTGAAGATCCAGGGGCAGGAAACGGTGATCGGCGTCTGCGACGGACGGTTCATGATGTCCAGTATGGGTCATGTCGTGGGTGAAAAGATCACCAGAGCCGTAGAGCGGGCCACCGAAGAAAAGCTGCCGGTCATCTTATTTACCTGTTCCGGCGGGGCCAGGATGCAGGAGGGAATCGTCTCTCTGATGCAGATGGCAAAAACCAGCGCGGCCTTAAAACGCCACAGCGATGCAGGGCTTCTCTATGTAACGGTGCTGACTGACCCCACGACAGGAGGAGTGACCGCAAGCTTTGCCATGCTGGGAGATATTATCCTGGCAGAGCCCGGCGCGCTGATCGGTTTCGCAGGTCCAAGAGTCATTGAGCAGACCATCGGACAGAAACTTCCCAAAGGATTCCAGAGGGCAGAATTCCTGGTGGAGCACGGATTTGTGGATGCGATCGTGGAGCGTCCAAAGCTTCGGGAAACGCTGGGAGAGATCCTGCGGATGCACGGGAACGGCGAGAGAATTTCCGAAGAGGAGGAAGTGGAAACGGCCGGGACAGATGCGGCGGCAGCAAAATCCGCTGAGGATGCCGGAGACGATCAGACTCCGCTTCACCTTCACAACCATGTGGCAGACGCCTGGGACCGGGTGCAGATTTCCCGTATGAAGGATCGCCCGGTGGGCACAGACTATATCCGCGCATTATTTACAGATTTCATAGAATTTCACGGAGACCGTTATTACAAAGATGACAAGGCTATCGTGGGAGGCATCGCGTATTTTCATGGCATGCCGGTTACCGTGATCGCCCAGGAAAAAGGAACCAATACCAAAGAAAATATTGAGCATAATTTCGGGATGCCGTCTCCGGACGGATACCGTAAGGCGCTCCGTCTGATGAAGCAGGCAGAAAAATTCGGGCGGCCGGTGATCTGCTTTGTCGATACGCCGGGCGCGTTCTGCGGACTGGAGGCAGAAGAGAGAGGGCAGGGCGAGGCCATCGCCAGAAATCTCTATGAACTGTCCGGACTGAAGGTTCCGGTGCTGAGCGTTGTCATTGGCGAAGGCGGAAGCGGCGGCGCGCTTGCCATGGCTGTGGCCGACGAAGTGTGGATGCTGGAGAATTCCATTTATTCCATCCTTTCGCCGGAAGGTTTTGCCAGCATCCTGTGGAAGGACAGCAGCAAGGCAAAAGAAGCGGCAGATGTGATGAAACTGACGGCAGGCGACCTGTTTGAACTGGGGATCGTAGAATATGTATTCCAGGAGCCGTCTCATTATACGGTGCAGAATCTAAAAGAGGTGGCCGTACAGATGGACGGGAAGATCCGGGAATTTCTGGAACAGTACGGATCGATGGATCAGGCTGCGCTTGTAGAGCACAGATATCAGAGATTCCGTCAGATGTAGGAGATGTGTGATGAATAGAAAACCATTGCGGATGGGAAAGATAGAAGCAAAACTTCCTGTGATACAGGGAGGAATGGGGGTAGGCATCAGCCTTGGCGGACTGGCCGGGGCTGTTGCAAAAGAGGGCGGCATAGGGATTATCTCTGCCGCCCAGATTGGATTTCGGGAGCCTGATTTTGACCGGAATCCCAGAGAAGCAAATTTACGGGCTGTGAAGACGGAGTATGACAAGGCAAGAAGCCTTGCGCCGGAAGGCGTGATCGGGTTCAATATTATGGTGGCAATGCGCGGGTACGAAGAGTATGTGCGCGCGGCCATTGACGCAGGGGCGGACCTGATCATTTCCGGGGCGGGCCTTCCCACTGATCTTCCCAGGATTGCGGGAGAGTCCGGAGCAAAACTTGCGCCGATCGTGTCCACAGAAAAATCGGCCCAGGTCATTTTAAAATACTGGGATAAAAAATATCACCGGATCCCGGATCTTCTGGTCATCGAAGGGCCGAAAGCCGGCGGGCATCTGGGATTTCATCTGGGCGAGATCGAAGAACTTCAGAAAAAATATGACGAGGAAGTAACGAAGATCCTGGCGGTGGTGAAAGGATATGAAGACCGGTACGCTCAGCACATCCCCACAGCGCTTGCAGGCGGCATCTCCGACAGAGCAGCGGCAGATCATGCATTTTCTCTGGGGGCGGATGCCATACAGGTAGCCACCAGATTTGTAACGACCGAAGAGTGCGATGCAGACATCCGCTACAAGGAAGCCTATGTAAATGCGAAAGAAAGCGATATTGTGATTGTCAAAAGCCCGGTAGGCATGCCGGGAAGGGCGATCCGTAACGCATTTATCCGCCGGGTGGAAGCAGGGGAGCAGATCCCTCACAGTCCCTGCCACGGCTGTCTCCACAAATGCGACCCGTCGGCTATTCCCTATTGCATTACCGACGCGCTGATCCATGCTGCCAAAGGCGAGATCGATGAGGCGCTGCTGTTCTGCGGGGCCGACGCCTGGAAGGCGGACCGGATCGAGACCGTAAAAGAAGTCATAGATTCCCTGCTGTAAGGGCAAAAAGAAGCTGTTGATTCTGTGATGCAAAAAAGCGTATAATAATAGCAAAGACGAAAGAGGCAATCGAACATGAAAGATGCGTATGAAGTGATCAATCATACCCTGGTAAGCCTGATCAATGAAATCTGGGAGTTGGAGGAAAAGGCGATCATTACCGAAGAATTTAAAGACCTTACCAACAACGACATGCATGTGATCGAGGCGATCGGCCTGGGAAATGGCGGAAATATGTCTGCCATTGCGAAAAAACTGAATATTACCATGGGTTCACTGACTACTGCCATGAATAGTCTGGTCAATAAAAAGTACGTGGAGCGTCACAGAAGCGAAGAGGACAGGAGGGTGGTGTTCGTAAGACTGACGGCGAAAGGCGTGAGGGCTTACCGTCATCACGAGGATTATCACCGGCAGATGACGCAGGCCATCCTGGATAAGCTGGACGAAAAAGAACTGCCTGTACTTCTGAAGACGCTGGATGCGCTGGACGAATTCTTTACCGGATACAGCCAGAAAGAATTTGCGCAGAAAAAGGACGCTTAAGAAGCAGGAGGGATGATTATGTATGAACAGGAGATCCGCAGATTAAGAGAAATTGTCGAGGACAGCAAAAATATTGTTTTTTTCGGAGGAGCCGGAGTTTCCACGGAAAGCGGCATTCCGGATTTCCGGAGCGAAGACGGGCTGTACCGGCAGAAATACAGCTATCCGCCGGAGCAGATCATCAGTCATACATTTTTTGTCCGCCATCCGGAAACCTTTTTTGAATTTTATAAAGATAAAATGATGGCGCTGGATGCAAAACCAAACGCGGCGCATATCAAGCTGGCCCAGTGGGAGCAGGAAGGCAGGCTGACCGCAGTCATTACACAGAATATCGACGGTCTTCACCAGGCTGCAGGCAGTAAAACCGTACTGGAGCTTCACGGAAGCATTCACCGCAATTACTGCCAGAACTGCGGAAAATTCTACGACGCCCGGTATGTAAAAGACACCCCGGGGATTCCGCACTGTGAATGCGGCGGCGTGATCAAGCCGGACGTGGTCCTGTACGAAGAAGGACTGGATCCCGACGTGATCCAGCAGAGCGTACACGCCATCGCAAATGCCGACACACTCATCATCGGCGGCACGTCGCTGGTCGTATACCCGGCGGCAGGATTTATCGATTATTTCCGGGGGAGACATCTGGTAGTGATCAATAAAAGCGCCACTGCAAGAGAAGTGGGCGCGGAGCTTACGATTGCCGGCCCGATCGGAGAGATTATGGCGGCGGTGTAATGGGGACGTAGTCCTTTTGCAAAGGACTACGTCCCCATTTGCACTTTGCCCTGTACCTAAATGGAATTTACCCTGTCCCCTATGTGACTTTATCACAGAAAAAGGGGAAGATATTTGTTAATGTTGACCTATAAAATGTGAAATATAGGAGGTTTATAGATTGATGAATATTTTTTCAAATGTGAGGAGGAAGTCTCTGCAGGAGTATATTAACGAAGCAAGAGGCCGGGAGGGCAGTATTTTTCTGGATGTGCGTACGCCGGAGGAATATCGGGACGGGCATGTTGAGGGGAGTTTGAATCTCCCCCTGCATGAATTGAAAAAGATTGAGACTTTAATTCCAGATAAGACGAGCCCGGTTTATGTGTATTGCCTGAGCGGAGCCAGAAGTAAACGGTCAGCGGCGCTGATGGGGCATATGGGATATACGGATGTGACGGATATGGGTGGTTTGCTTGGCCAGAACGTGGGATTGGTGAAATAAGGCGGGCCGGGCAGAAAAATGACGAGATAGAATATAGAATAAAAGAGCGGCGGGCGTTATCACCTGCCGCTTTTATTGCCGGTCGCTTATTGCTGGTTACTTTTTATGAAAAAATCTCAATGCTGCGTTCCAGAATTCCTTTCATACAGGCGATAGCGGTTCCGTAGTTGGTGATGGGGATCCCGGCGTCTTCAGCACAGCGGATCCGGTATTTCATTTCCCGTTCATTTAACATGCATCCGCCGCAGTGTACGATCAGGCGGTATTTTTCTAATGAAAATGGAAATTCTGTTCCGCTGGTGAATTCAAATTCCAGTTCTTTTCCGGTATAGTTTCGGATCAGGCGGGGCAGCTTTACGGTGCCGATATCATCGCATTGCCGGTGGTGAGTGCAGCCTTCAGAAATCAATATTTTATCGCCATTTTCCAGATGCCGGAGCATTCTGGCGCCATCGACCAGGGTCTTCAGGTTGCCCTTGTATCTGGCAAATAAGATGGAAAATGAGGTCAATGGGATGTCGGAAGGCGTATCGGCCGCAGCTTTGTCGAATACCTGGCTGTCGGTGATGACGAGTGCGGGCTTTTTCCCCAGTGTTTCCAGTGTGTGTTTCAGGTCCGTTTCCTTTACTACAATGGAAATGGCATTGTGATCCAGGATGTCCCGGATGGTCTGCTGCTGGGGAAGGATCAGCCGGCCCTTGGGCGCGGCTTTATCAATGGGAACGACCAGAACGATGAAATCCGAAGGACGGATCAGATCGCCCAGAATCGTTTTCCCGGAATCTTCGTCCGGAAGCAGCGTGGCCAGCCGTTCTTTCAATTCCTGGATATGGAGGCCGGTAACCGCGCTGACCCAGATCACATTTGCAGCATCAGCAGCATCAGCGGTGTCGGAAGTATCGGCGTCAGGAGCTAGGTCGGCCTTGTTAAAAACAATCAGATAAGGAATGTTTTTTGCCCGGATGCGGTCCAGAATCTGATAGTCTTCGGCCGTCATTCCGGCAGTACCGTCAATCACCAGCAAAGCGATATCCGTTTTATTTAAAATCTGATATGCTTTTTGAATGCGCAGATGACCCAGGTCTCCTTCATCGTCCAAGCCCGGCGTATCGATCAGGACAACCGGTCCGAGAGGAAGCAGTTCCATAGATTTCAGGACAGGATCCGTCGTAGTACCTTTGATGTCAGATACAATCGCCAGGTTCTGGCCGGTAATGGCGTTGATAACGCTGGATTTTCCCGCATTTCTTTTCCCGAAAATACCAATGTGCGTACGCTCTGAGGAAGGCACATTATTCAGACTCATGTGGATAAACCTCCTTGTGGATAAAAAGTGGAAAGTGTGGATAACATTCATTGGGGACGGGGGATTTCTGGAAATCCCCCGTCCCCAATGAATTAGAAGCGGAAGTCTCTCCGGTTATTTTCCCGGATGAGCCGCAGGTTTTCCACAACCTTTGCCCGTACTTTTTCATTGGGTACATTTAAGACTTCTTTGTCGATCAGTTTGTCTCCCAGCGCCTTGGTTGCGGGGGAAGCATAATCCATCAGGTACTCTTCCAGCGTCATGAGGGCATTGGGGTGACAGCAGTTCTGGATCTGCCCGCTCTTGCAAAGGGACATGAAGCGGTCGCCGGTGCGGCCTTCCCGGTAACAGGCGGTGCAGAAGCTGGGGATATAATCCATTTCCATAAGCCAGTGCACGACTTCGTCCAGTGTGCGGGTGTCGATGACGTCAAACTGTTCGGAGCGTTCGTCTTCGGGTTCGGGTTCGCAGTAGCCGCCCACGCTGGTGCGGGAGCCTCCGCTGATCTGGGAGATGCCCAGGTGCAGTGCGCGTTCCCGGACGGCCTGATTTTCTCTGGTGGAGATGATCATGCCGGTGTAGGGCACGGCGATGCGGATGCAGGCAATGATCTTGGCGAAGGTATCGTCGTCGATGCCGTTTTTGAAGGAACTTGCGTCGATGTCGTCAGCATCCCGGAGTCTTGGCACGCTGATGGTGTGAGGGCCGACGCCGAAAGCGGCTTCCAGATGTTCGGCGTGCATCAGAAGGCCCGCAAATTCGTAGCGGTATTTATCCAGGCCGAACAATACGCCAAGACCTACATCGTCGATGCCGCCTTCCATGGCCCGGTCCATGGCCTCGGTGTGGTAATCGTAATTGTGTTTCGGGCCAGTTGGATGCAGTTCCAGGTAGCTTTCTTTATGGTAGGTTTCCTGGAACAAAATGTAGGTGCCGATGCCGGCCTCTTTGAGCAGCCGGTAATCGTCCACTGTGGTGGCGGCGATATTGATATTTACCCGGCGGATCGCGCCGTTTTTATGTTTGATACTGTAAATGGTGTTGATGCAGTCCAGATAGTATTCCATGGTGTTGTGGACCGGATCCTCGCCTGCTTCCAGCGCCAGCCGCTTGTGCCCCATATCCTGAAGGGCGATGACCTCTTTGCGGATCTCCTCCTGGGTCAGCTTTTTGCGGGCGATATGTTTATTTTTTAAATGATAGGGGCAATAGGTGCAGCCGTTGATACAGTAGTTGGAAAGGTACAGCGGCGCAAATAAAACAATCCGGTTTCCATAGAAATCTTTTTTAATCTGCTCGGCCAGGCGGTAGATTTTTTCGTTCATTTCCTCATTTTCACAGGCCAGGAGCACGGAAGCCTCCCTGTGGGAAAGGCCTTTGCGAAGTTTTGCCTTTTCGATCAGAGATTCGATCAGCTTCAGATTGTTTTTGTTTTCATCGGCATAAGCCAGGGTGTCAAGAATTTCCTGATGATCGATAAAATCATCGGCGTGTCTGGAATTTACATCATACATTTGAAAGTTCCTCCTTTTAAAATAATTTTGAAAATATATCCATATGCGTTACATCAGGGAGTCTCCGCGTGTTGTAACGACCTGATATCCAATGGCGGCCATCCGTTCTTCCAGCTCTTTTCTGGCTTCGGCGGCTTCCGCGCCGGTACAGAGCTTGTTGTCGTAGAGGGCGTAGCTTTCCCGCACGTCCGGCGGGGAAAGGTTGGGCATGATTACATTTGCGCCGGCCAGAATCCCCTGTTCTCTGCCGTCCGGGGCGATGGTTCCCAGAGCCGTGGTGGCAGGCAGGAGCACTTTTGGCAGCAGGAGACGGATCAGTCCCAGAAAAAATAAAGTTTCCTCCAGCGTTCCTGCTGACTGGTCTGCAAATGGGGTGGCGTGGTGGGGGATAAAGGGTCCGATCCCCACCATATGTGGCTTCAATCGCTCCAGAAACAGCATGTCTTCCGCCAGATATTCCGGCGTCTGCCCGGGGGAACCCACCATAAATCCGGCACCCACCTGGTAGCCGATGTCTTTCAGGGTAAAGAGGCATTCCTGCCTGTGGGCGGCCGTAAGGTTCTTCGGGTGCAGTGTGGAATAATGTTCTGCGTTGAAAGTTTCGTGGCGCAGAAGATAGCGGTCTGCCCCGGCGTTAAAAAACGCCTGATAACTTTCCCTGGAGCGTTCGCCGATGGAAAGGGTCACTGCGCAGTCTGGGAATTCTTCTTTGATAGAACGCACGATCTGACAGATTTTTTCATCGGTAAACCAAAGATCCTCTCCGCCCTGGAGGACGAAAGTGCGAAAGCCCAGCTGATATCCGGCCCGGCAGCAGGAAAGAATCTGCTCCTGTGTCAGACGGTAGCGTTTTGCCTGACGATTGCCGGCGCGGATACCGCAGTAATAGCAGTCATTTCTGCAGTAGTTGGTAAATTCAATGAGTCCGCGGACCCATACCTGGTGCCCGTAGTAGCGGTGGCGCACTTCTCTGGCAAGAGAGAACAGGTACCGGGATAATTCCGGCGTCTGCCCGCGGATCAGCATAATCCATTCTTCTTTTTCCAGATGATGTTCCTGATAAAGTTTGTTGATCAGTAATGTCAGATCCTGCAAAATGTTTCTCCTGTCTGAAATCAAAATGTTTCTGCGGCATGATGCCACAATGAAGTTTAATGATGAACAAAAAAACCTGGTGCATGAGCGCACCAGGTTTGGCAACAGGAGAAGAGATGATCTCCCTGTTTTCCTATACAAAAAGTAAGATCCTCGCGCCTTCTCACGCAGGTGCAACCCTTTGTGGTTAGTACGTTTCGTGATTTTATATTGTTAGAAAATTATAGCACAGCGAACCGGAATCCACAACCAAAGATAATGTTTTCACAAGCCGTTACCCCCGCAGGGACGCGATCAGTCGCCTGGGTTTCAGCAGAAGATCCAGGCCGTCTACTATAGAAGAAACACAGATGTCTGACTGGGCGGCCAGCTTTCCGTAGGCACCCTCGGGGCCGATGACAGCAATGGACAAAGCCGCGTCAAGGCACATTTTCATATCATTTCGCCCATTTCCGATGGCTGCGCAGGAATCCGGACCAAGTTCTTTTAAAATCTGATGCTTGGCATCAAGAGCAGAGCCCTTCGGGAAAGTGCGGATCGTCAGAGGCAGTCCGTCACACATCTGTGCGGCAGTGCCGTGGGTGTCGGCGGTCAGCACATAAATGTCGAAATATTCGCTCAGCTGACAGAGCCGGGGTCTGACATCCTGGGGAATGGAGCCGTCCACCGCGATAGTACCATTATAATCTAATAATAAATTTTTTAAATGAAGAGTCCTGTAACCGGGAATGTCAATTGTCATAATTACCTCATATTCACGTTTTTTCTTATACTTTAACATATTCACAAAATTTGTGCTATGATAAAGGACAGCAGAGAGATGAAAATATGCGGGAAACGAATCACCCGGCAGAAAAAATAAAGGAAGGAAACAGACATGACAAGAGAAGAAAAAACAGACTGGCTGCTCCAGTATCTGAAAGCAGAAAATGCAGGTTACGCTGCGATCCCGGATCCGGTCAATTTCACAGAAAAAAGAAAACTACTGCGAAGTCTGATGAATGTGCGACGGCCCGGAGAAGCATCCAGCCAATACTATGAAGTTCAGGACAGCCTTCTGACAGAAGAGGCAGAAGAAAAAGGGATCGTAGATGTGCGAAATCTTTCTTCTGTGGCAGAAGAATTTCCGGAAAACGAACTGCGTAACCCGGAAAAGATCTATTTGTGGAAAGGCGACATTACAAGATTAAAGTGCGATGCCATTGTCAACGCAGCCAACAGTCAGCTTCTCGGGTGCTTTGTTCCCTGCCACGGATGCATCGACAATGCGATCCATTCCGCCGCAGGGATCCAGCTGCGAAACGAATGCGCCCGGATCATGGCTGCGCAGGGCCACGAAGAACCCGTTGGCAGAGCGAAGATCACAGAAGGGTATAATCTGCCTGCAAAATACGTGATCCACACCGTAGGTCCGGTCGTAGGCACCATGGTATTGCCGCAGCAGAAAGAAGAATTAAAAAACTGTTATATTAACAGCCTCAAATTAGCAGAAAAACATCATCTGGAATCCATCGCATTTTGCTGCATCTCCACAGGAGAATTTCACTTCCCCAATAAACTGGCAGCAAAAATCGCTGTGGAAAATGTGGATAAGTACCTGACAAAATCGGGGATAAAACAGGTGATATTTAATGTTTTCAAAGAAGAAGACTATCGGCTGTACACAAAAAAGTTTTTGGGGACGGGGGATTTCTAGAAATCCCCCGTCCCCAAAGAAAGGGATGTGGATAACTTGTGGATAATTTGATTTTTAGTTTGAATGCAACGGTTCCGGTGTTTCTTCTGATGGTTCTGGGCCTGGTTCTTCGGAAGCTTAACTGGATCGACGATGTGTTTGCCTCGAAAATGAATCAGTTTGTTTTTAAGGTGCCGTTACCGCTCCTGGTTTTCCTGGATCTTGCGACTGTGGATTTTGAGGAGAGCTGGAATTTTAAGTTTGTGGCGTTTTGTTTTGTGGTGACCCTGATCTCGATCTCCCTTTCGGCGGGGATTTCTCTGCTCTGGAAAGACCGGAGCATCCGCGGGGAGTTTATCCAGGCGTCTTATCGCAGCAGCGCGGCGATCCTGGGAATCGCCTTTATCCAGAATATTTACGGTTCTGCCGGGATGGGGCCTTTGATGATCATTGGCAGTGTGCCGCTTTACAATATGATGGCCGTGGTGGTGCTTTCGGTTTTCAAGCCCGGGCAGACGGGGCTGAACCGCCAGGTGGTGAAAAAGACGCTGACAGGGATCGTGACGAATCCTATTATCATAGGGATTGCAGCGGGCCTTCTCTGGTCGGCCTTTAGGCTTCCTATGGCCGGGATCCCGGAGAAGGTGATCTCAAATGTGGCGGGCACGGCTACGCCGCTGGGACTGATGGCCATGGGCGCTTCTTTTGATTTGAAAAAGGCGCTGCAGACCGGAAAGCCTGCGGCAACGGCGGCTGTGATCAAACTGGTCGGATTTTGCGCGGTTTTCCTGCCGGCCGCAATTGCCCTGGGCTTCCGGGCAGAAGAACTGGTGGCGATTTTGATCATGCTGGGATCTGCCACGACCGTCAGCTGCTATGTGATGGCGAAAAATATGGGGCATGAGGGCACGCTGACTTCCAGCGCGGTGATGCTGACGACCCTCCTTAGCGCCTTTACCCTGACAGGCTGGCTTTTCCTTCTAAGAAGCATGCGCTTAATCTAGTCATACATACCTGAACTGGCCATACGCGCCCGAACTGGCCATATGCGCCTGATCTGGCCGTACGCACCGACTCCTTAAGAATTCCTAAAATTCTTTAAAATCCTTGACAAACATGGGGCGGATGGCTATGATATTTACTAGTTTATACGTAAAGGCATGGATGAAGAGGAGTATGCATGGACTTTTCCCCACAGAGAGGACGCTCGCCGGCTGAAAGGCGTCCGGGATCAAAGATGCAGAAGGTAGCTTCGGAGCCGGATTGCTGAATCGCCAGCCAGAGGCAGCAGACACAGCCGCTAAAGGTAGCAGCTAGGCAGTCCCGGAGTCGTTCCCGTTAAAGAATAAGAGGAGAGGTATAGAAGGAGCCGGCAGGATTTCTTCTATATAAATAAAGGTGGTACCGCGTAAGAGAAACGCCCTTTACGTAATGTAAAGGGTATTTTTTATTACCGAAATGTGAAAAAAGTGTGAAGGAATGCGAGGAGAGAACAATGAGTCAGAACCTGGAAAAAACCTATGATCCTAAGGCAATCGAATCGAAACTCTATGACAAATGGTGTGAGAGAAAATATTTCCACGCTGAGGTAGACAGAAGCAGAAAACCATTTACTACAGTGATGCCGCCGCCGAATATTACCGGCAAGCTGCACATGGGCCACGCCCTGGACAATACCCTGCAGGATATCCTGATCCGCTATAAAAGGATGCAGGGCTACAATGCGCTGTGGGTGCCGGGTACCGACCATGCGGCTATTTCCACGGAAGTAAAAGTGACCAATCAGTTAAAAGACGAAGGCATTGATAAAAGAGAACTTGGCCGGGAAAAATTTCTGGAAAGAACCTGGCAGTGGAAAGAAGAATATGCAGGAACCATTGAGAGCCAGTTAAAGAAACTGGGTGTTTCCTGCGACTGGGACAGAGAGCGGTTCACTCTGGACGAGGGCTGTTCCAAAGCGGTGGAAGAAGTATTTATCCGCCTTTACGAAAAAGGCTACATTTACAAAGGTTCCAGGATCATCAACTGGTGTCCGGTATGTAAGACTTCCCTTTCTGACGCGGAAGTGGAGCATGAGGAACAGGAAGGACATTTCTGGCACATCAAATACCCCATCGTGGGAACCGACGACTATCTGGAGATCGCGACCACCCGTCCGGAGACCATGCTTGGCGATACCGCCATTGCCGTACATCCGGAGGATGAAAGATACAAAGATATTATAGGAAAAACAGCGATCCTGCCACTGGTAAACAGGGAGATTCCCATTGTGGCAGACGATTACGTAGACAAGGAATTTGGAACCGGCGCTGTAAAGATCACGCCGGCTCACGACCCCAACGACTTTGAGGTGGGCAAACGTCACAACCTGCCGGAGATCAACATCATGAACGACGATGCCACCATCAATGAAAATGGCGGAAAATACGCCGGTATGGAGCGGTATGAGGCGAGAAAAGCTATTGTGGCTGACCTGGAAAAAGAAGGCTATCTGGTAAAAGTCGTTCCTCATTCCCATAATGTAGGAACCCACGACCGCTGCCACACCACCGTTGAGCCGCTGGTGAAGCAGCAGTGGTTTGTGCGGATGGAAGAGCTGGCAAAGCCGGCCATCGAAGCCATCAAAAATGGCGATCTGAAATTTGTGCCGGAGCGTTTTGACAAGATTTATCTGCACTGGCTGGAAAATATCCGTGACTGGTGCATTTCCAGGCAGATCTGGTGGGGACACCGGATCCCGGCTTATTATTGCGACGAGTGCGGCGAGGTTGTAGTATCCCGCGGCGTGCCGGAAAAATGTCCGAAGTGCGGCTGCACCCATTTCACACAGGATGAGGATACGCTGGACACCTGGTTCTCCTCTGCGCTGTGGCCGTTTTCCGTACTGGGCTGGCCGGACAAGACAGAAGAAATGGACTACTTTTATCCCACAGACGTGCTGGTGACCGGTTATGATATCATTCTCTTCTGGGTTATCCGTATGGTATTCTCCGGCTATGAACACACCGGAAAAAGTCCGTTCCACACCGTATTTATCCACGGTCTGGTAAGGGACGCCCTGGGTCGCAAGATGAGCAAGTCTTTGGGGAATGGTATCGATCCTCTGGAGATCATCGACCAGTATGGCGCGGATGCGCTTCGAATGACGCTGGTAACCGGAAATGCGCCGGGAAATGATATGCGTTTCTACAACGAACGTGTGGAAGCCAGCCGGAACTTTGCCAACAAAGTATGGAATGCGTCCCGTTTCATTATGATGAACCTGGGAGATAAAAAACTGACTCAGCCGGCAGACTTTAAAGTGCGTCCAGCAGACCGCTGGATCATGTCCAAATGCAACAACCTGGTCAAAGATGTGACCGAGAATATGGATAAATTCGAGCTTGGTATTGCTCTGTCCAAGATCTATGATTTCATCTGGGATGAATTCTGCGACTGGTACATTGAGATCGCCAAGTACCGTATTTATCACGCAGATGAGGATCCGGAAAGCGCCAACGACGCCCTGTGGACTCTGCGGGAGGTACTGAAGAAGGGACTGAAGCTGCTGCATCCGTATATGCCGTTCGTCTCTGAGGAGATCTACAGCAAACTGGTGCCGGAAGAAGAATCTCTGATGATGTCTGACTGGCCGCAGTATGATGAGTCCTGGAATTATCCGATCGCGGAAAATATTGCAGAACATTATAAAGAAATCATCCGCGGCATCCGCAACGTGCGGGCTGAGATGAATGTTCCAAAGAACCGCAAGGCTACGGCCTATGTGGTATGTGAAGACGCTCAGTTGTGTACCGGTCTGGAGATGCTTCGGCAGGCAGCCCGGAATATGGCGGCAGTTAATGATCTGATCATCCAGCACGATACGGTTGGAATACCGGAGGATGCGGTATCCATCGTGGTGCCGGATGCTACAGTATATTTACCATTGGAAGAGTTGATCGATTTTGACCAGGAGATCGAACGTCTGGAAAAAGAAGAGGCAAGACTGACGAAGGAAATCGCCCGCGCGACTGGTATGCTGAATAATGAAAAATTCGTCAGCAAAGCGCCGGAAGCAAAGGTGCAGGAAGAACGTGACAAACTGGAAACCTATAAGCAGATGATGGCTCAGGTAAAAGAGCGGTTGGAAGGATTGAAGGTAAAACGTGAAAATTAAGATTCCAAAGCCCGACCTGAAGGGCGGGCTTGCCAAACTGAAAAATTTAAAGAAAGAAGACGTCATAACCTGGTGGAAAGAAAGGAAGGAGCGCAGAGCCCGCATCCTGGAAGCGCGCAGGAACAGTGCATTTGCAAAGAAAATGCAGCCGGTCTATGCATTTATGAACCGGTTTTCCCTTTTATTTCATGCGCTTCTGGCATGTATCCTGAATTTTGTGATCGAGGCGATCTCAAGGCACTCTGTCATTGAGGCAGGGGCATATATGATCGGAACGCCGTTGGTATTTTTGTACAATGCATTTATGATCTTTATCACATTTTCCATTGTATACTTTTTCAAACGAAGGATTTTCGTGCGGATTATTATCAGTGTGTTCTGGCTGGTGCTGGGCGTGGCCAACGGCTACATGCTCCTGAAGCGTGTTACGCCGTTCAATGCACAGGACTTAAAAGTGGCCTCTGACGGACTTGCCCTGATCAACAATTATTTTAACGGTTTTGAGCTGGTGATCTTAGGCGTGGGTATCGTCTCCGTGGTGGTATGGGTGATTTCCATGTGGAAACGGGGAGGCCAGTATACCGGGAAAATGCACCGGATCCGCGCTCTGATCGGTGTGATTATCTGCGCGGCTCTCTATGGCGTGATCTCTGATCAGGCGGTAGATAAGCGGGTGGTGTCCACCTATTTTGGAAATATCGCATTTGCCTATGAAGATTACGGCTTGCCGTACTGTTTTATGGCCAGTGTATTTAATACCGGCATCAACGAGCCGAATGATTATAATGAAGCAACCATGGAAGCGATCGCGGGCGACGGAGCTCTGACAAAATGCGAGACCGGGCGGGCCAGTGAGGCGCTGCCGAACATTCTGTTTGTACAGCTGGAGTCGTATTTTGATGTGTCCGAGGCGGAGTTTTTCACCACCTCCAAGGATGCCTGCCCCAACCTGCGTTCTATGTTTGAAAATTATTCTTCCGGATATTTTAAGGTGCCTTCGGTAGGAGCCGGTACGGCAAACACAGAGTTTGAGGTGCTGACCGGTATGAACCTGCGGTATTTCGGACCGGGAGAGTATCCGTATAAAACGTATGTCAAAGAAAAGCCCTGCGAGAGCGCGGCTTCGGCTCTTAGCGCCCTTGGCTACGGAACGCATGCGCTTCATAACAACGGCGGAAATTTCTACAGCAGAGCCAGAGTATTTGACAACATGGGATTCGACAGCTTTACCAGCAAGGAATTCATGAATATCCTGCAGCAGACGCCAAACGGCTGGGCAACGGATGCGATTCTGGTGGACCACATCCTGGACGCCATGGATACCACAGAGGGAAAAGATTTTGTCTTTACCGTCAGTGTCCAGGGCCACGGGGATTATCCGGAAGAGCAGATCATAGAAAATCCGGAGATCACAGTGGAAGGCATTGAGGATGAGGGCCTGAAAAATAAGTGGGAATACTATGTGAACCAGGTCTATGAGATGGACCAGTTTGCGGGGAATCTGATCCAGGCCATTGAAGAGCGGGGCGAGCCGACGGTGGTGGTATTCTACGGAGACCACCTTCCCACCATGGGACTGGAGGCAGAAGACCTGAAGAGCCGTTATCTTTACAATACCAATTATGTGATCTGGGACAACATCGGGCTTCCCAAGGAAGACCGGAATATCCCGTCTTATCAGATCATGGCGGACGTGCTGGAACGGCTGGATATCCACTCCGGCACGGTGTTTAACTATCACCAGCAGAGACGCCAGACCAGAAATTATCTCTCGGATCTGGAACTTTTGCAGTATGACATCCTCTACGGCGACCAGTATGTATACAATGGCAATCCGCCGGTTACAGAGGGACATATGGTGATGGGCGTGCGGGACGTAACTCTGAAAAACGTGGTTCCGCATCTGGATGAAGGGTACAGCCTGTACGGCGAGAATTTCACCCAGAACAGCAAGGTTTATGTCAATGGCGAGAAGCAGAAGAGTTCGTTCCTGAATAACACCAGGATTGATTTCTCCGGCGTGGAACTTGTAAATGGAGACGAGATCGTGGTGCGCCAGATGGGATCCAGCAATACGACGTTCCGCAAATCGGATATTTACATTTATCAGGACGGTAATCTGATCCGCCAGGAGGGTACGGCTACGGACAAGACCATATCCTGGGTTCCGCAGGCGGATGAAGAAGAGGAATAAAATGACCGGAGAGATTCACAGTTACGCCCAGGCGGCGGCATATATTGAAGAAATTCCAAAATTTACGAAAAAACATTCACTTGACCATACCCGGGAATTTTTAAAACGTCTGGTCGATCCGGCGCTGGACCGGAAGATCATCCACGTGGCCGGAACCAATGGAAAAGGTTCCGTCTGCGCGTATATAAAGGCAATACTGACAGCTGAGGGGAAAAAGACGGGGTTCTTTACATCCCCTCATCTTGTCTCTGTCAACGAGCGGATTGAGATCTGCGGGAAGCCGGTGGATGATGATACATTTTTCCGGATTTTCGAAGAAGTATATAAAATTGCAGGAGAGATGGAGGCGGAAGGTCTGGGGCATCCTTCTTATTTTGAATTTTTATTCGGAATGGGAATGAAAGCGTTTGCAGCTTCGGATGTGGAGTATATTATCCTGGAAACAGGGCTTGGAGGCAGGCTGGACGCCACCAATGCGGTGCCGGAGCCTTTTCTTACGGTGATCACATCCATCAGCCTGGACCATACCGATATTCTGGGGGACACCATAGAGAAAATCGCCGGGGAGAAGGCAGGGATCATCAAAAAGGGCGTGCCTGTAATCTTTGATGGAAGCAATCCTGCCGCCTCGGAAGTGATCCGGAAAAAGGCGCGGGAAGCAGGCGCCCCGTGTAGAGAAATCTCGAAAAATGCGTTCAAAATCCGGGAAGTTCAACGGAAATATATTGCATTTTCACGGACGAGTGCGTATGATAAAGATGTTATCTGCCGCATCCCCATCTGCGGGATCTACCAGGTTATGAACGCCTGCATCGCGCTGGAGGCGGCGGAATATCTGCTGTGCGGACAGGCCGCTCTGGAGGGAGAGGGCCCGGACGCGGAACGGACGGCGCGCTGGGCGCGCGCTCTGGAAGGGGTGCGCTGGCCGGGACGGATGGAGGAAGTAAGACCGCATCTGATTCTGGATGGAGCGCATAATCCCGGAGCCATTGAAGCGTTTGTGGACAGCGTGCAGAATTTAAAGGGCAGAGAGATTGGAAAAGACGTGGTGATCTTCTCTGCGGTATCGGATAAGAAATATGAGCAGATGATCGCATATTTGTGCAGAAATCTGGATGTAAAAGCATTTATTGTTACGAAAATAGAAGACGGCAGAGCAGTGGAAGCAGAGGAATTATTCCGATTATTCCAAAAATATACCGATAAAAAGGTAATCTGCCGGCCAAGGATCGCAGATGCTCTCCGGGAAGCAGAAAAGCTGCGGAAAGTTGATGGAAACGAATGTCCCGGTCAGGAGGCAGAAGATCCGGAAGGGGATATTTACTGCCTGGGTTCTTTGTATCTGGCCGGCATGGTGAAAAAATTACTGTCAGGAGGCGGTTTGGATGTTGAATTTTGAAGAAGAGCTGAAGAAATTTCAGCCAAGTCTGGAAATTGAAGAAATCGAAGATGCGGTTTATCAGGAAGACCTGACGGATATGACAGATATTTTAAGGGAAATGATCGAACAGACCAAATAAAGAGGGTAGTATATGGATTACGCAACAAAACTGGTGTACCAGTCCAACTACTGGTACAACGACGGCCTGAAAAAAGCAAATATCAGGGACTTGTCCGGCGCCATCGTGTCGCTGCGCCGGAGCCTGCAGTATAACCGGTCCAATATTGCCGCGCGCAATCTTCTGGGGCTGGTGTACTATGGCCGGGGAGATGTGGCCGAGGCGCTGGTAGAGTGGATCTTAAGCAAGAATTTTCAGTCCCATGACAACATTGCGAATTATTATATTCAGAAAACCCGGGAAAATACGGCGGAACTGGAAACCATTAACCAGGCTGTGAAAAAGTATAATCAGGCGCTGAGCTATGCAAAACAGAATGGCGAAGATCTGGCGATCATCCAGCTGAAAAAAGCGGTGGACGCTCATCCTTCGTTTGTGAAGGCATACCAGCTACTGGCGCTTTTGTACCTGCATACCGAGCAGTTCTCCAGGGCAAGGCAGGCGATCCGCGCGGCTCACAAGCTGGACAAGACGGACGACATCACGCTGCGCTATATGCATGAGCTCAACCAGATCCGCAAGAGCCGGACCGTGAAGATCAAAGAAAAAGATAAAAAAGATCAACAGACGGTGACCTACAGCATTGGAAATGAGACCATTATTCAGCCGGTGTCCGCCGGATATAAGGAAAATGCCGGGCTTCACACCATGGTAAATATCGCGGTGGGGCTGCTGGTGGGCGTGGCGGTCATGTGGTTTTTGATCCTCCCGGCAGTTACCAGGTCCCGAGAGCAGAAGACCAACCGGGATATCGTGGCATTCAGCGATCAGATCGCCGAGCAGAAAGCACAGATCAGCGCGCTGCAGACGGAGCTGGAGTCCTTCCGCTCCACCAGCCAGGAGACAGAAAACGCCCAGGCAACGGCATCTGCTACGCAGGAAAGCTATGAGACCGTCATGAATATTCAGAGCCATTTCTATGCGGGAGACATGGGAAATCAGTCCATGGTAGAGGAACTTTTGAAAGTCAACGTAGATTCCCTCGGAACAGCCGGGCGGGAAGCCTATGACGAAATGGCAGAGGCGCTGTTCCCGCAGGTTTGCGGAAGTTTGTACGCAGCCGCGCAGGAAAGCTATGACGTGGCAAATTATGAGACCGCCATCAGCAACCTGGAACAGGTGCTACAGATGGATGAAGATTATAATGACGGCGGAGCCATGTTGCTGCTGGCTCTATCATACCAGGGCAGCGGCGATCAGGATCAGGCCAACGTCTATTACCAGCGGATCATCGAAGATTACGCAGATACCGACGCGGCGGCCAGCGCACAGGAAGAGCTGGATGCGCAGAACGGCGGCGGAAAAACAGATGACAGCGGGGAAGAGGACACGGATCAGAAAAAAGAAGAAGCCGATCAGGAAACAAACGGCGGAAACGAAGAATAAAATACTCCGGATGTGGAAAACAGGATTATCCGGTGGAAAATGTGGATAAAAAGTACGAAAGAAAAGGATGTGCAAACAAAAGCACGTCCTTTTTTTCATTTGCCTCCAATGGGGACGGGGGATTTCTGGAAATCCCCCGTCCCCATTGGAGGCAATGCCAAATAAGCTGTGGAAAAGGGGGATAACTATGAACTACCAGGTGCAGGAGAATTATCTGACGATTTTTCTTCCGAGTGAGTTGGATCACCATAATGCGGAAGAAATCCGCCGGGAGTCGGATCGTCTGATCGAGAGGAATCACATCCGTTACGTGATCTTTGATTTCCGGGATACGAATTTTATGGACAGTTCGGGGATCGGCGTGATCATGGGCCGCTATAAGCGGGTTTATCTTCTGGGAGGCGAGGTTTTTGCGGTACATACCAGTGAAAGAATGAAGCGGATCTTGTCAATGTCGGGTGTTACTAAAATTATGCAGATATGTGAGGAGGATATGTAGATGGAAAATACGAATGAAATGCAGGTGATTTTTGACAGCCGCTCGTCCAACGAGTCGTTTGCGCGTGTGACGGTGGCGGCATTTATGACGTCGCTGAATCCTACGGTGGAAGAAGTGTCGGATGTAAAGACAGCTGTGTCGGAAGCTGTGACCAACGCGATTATCCATGGGTATGAAAATGAGGTGCACAGTATTACGATCCGCTGCCGCACGGAGGGCAAGACCTTGTATCTGGAGGTGGAAGATCAGGGAAAAGGGATTGAGGATGTGCAGCAGGCGATGGAGCCTCTGTTTACCACGAAGCCGGATCTGGACCGTTCCGGCATGGGATTTTCTTTTATGGAAGCATTTATGGACAGCCTGGAAGTCATTTCCACTCCTGGGGAAGGGACGCTTGTCAAAATGGAAAAAATAGTCGGAAAAGGACGCAGATTATGGACCGGACCATCGATTTGATCGAAAAATCCCATCAGGGAGACCCGGACGCAAGGGCGCAGCTTGTGAGGGAAAATGAAGGACTGGTCTGGTGTGTGGCAAAGCGATTTTTTCACCGGGGCGCTGAGGCGGAGGATTTGTTTCAGATAGGAAATATCGGGCTTCTCAAAGCAATAGACAAATTTGACATTTCTTATGATGTAAGATTTTCTACCTACGCAGTGCCTATGATTTCCGGAGAAATCAAGCGTTTTCTCCGGGATGACGGCATGATCAAGGTGAGCCGCTCTCTGAAAGAACTGGCCTACAAATCCGGAATCTGCAGAGAACGGCTTCTGGAAGCCTGGGGGAGAGAGCCTACGATCACCGAGATCGCACAGGAACTGCATGTGGAGACAGAAGAGCTGGCGATGGCTATGGACGCAAACAGCGAGGTGGAGTCGCTCCACAAGCCGGTCTTTCAAAAGGAGGGGCAGGAGATCCGGCTGATGGACAGGCTGCCGGAAAAGGAAATGCAGGAAGAACGGATCCTGGACCACCTGGTGTTAAAAGAGCTGCTGGCCTCTCTGAATAAAGAAGAAAGAAGGCTGATCTACCTGCGGTATTTCGCAAATCAGACCCAGTCGCAGGTGGGAAAGGAACTGGGGATCTCCCAGGTGCAGGTTTCCAGAATGGAGAAAAAAATATTGAAAAATCTCCGGGAAAAAATATAGAAATCCCGAAGAAGCACGTATATTATTCCGGAAATGTTCCATACTACCCAGAAAAGACAGTGGAAAGCAGGAGGCGTACGTATGGATGAAGCAAGAAAAAAATTGAGGATATGTCTGTTGTGTGTCGTCAGCGCAGCGATCATTATGGGAGTTCTTTATTGCATTCTGGCAGCCGGGGATGGGAGCTCTGTAAGCGAAGGAACCCTTGTCTATCATGAATGCAGCGAAGGAATGGATGATGCAGGCAGTATATATTAAAGCGGACCGGGATGTGGAGGTGGACCGGACAGACATCCGGATCGGGGACGTCATACAGATAGAAGGTACAGACAAACGGACCAGGGAACAGATCTGCAGGCTGCCGCTCGTTACGGTTTCATGCACAGATCAGAAAAAAGAAAGCCGCATGTGCCTTTCCATTTTACAGGTGATCCGGAAAATCCATACTGCATTTCCGCAGCTTGACATCGTAAATGTAGGTGAAAAAGATTTTATCATCACTTATAAAAAAGAAAAAGATGCAGGAAAATTCCTTCACGTGCTCAAAGCCGCCATAGTCGTACTCATCAGCTTTTTTGGCGCCGCATTTTCAACGATGGCATTTAATAATGACGTGGATACTGTGAAAATGTTTGGTCAGATTTACGAACTGACGACGGGAAAGCCGTCCGATGGATTTACCATACTGGAGATCACCTATTCCATCGGTCTGATCCTGGGAATTCTGATTTTTTTCAATCACTTTGGAAAAAGTCGGTCCGGCACAGATCCGACTCCGCTGGAAGTAGAAATGCGTCTCTATGAAAATGATATTCAGACGACGCTGATTGAAAACAATTCCAGGACAGAATCCGGCAGCAAAAATAAGGGGGCAGACTATGTGGATAAAGGGAATCATGCTGGCAGCGCTGGGACTTAGCGCCGGCGCCGCGGCGGCCGGAGGGATCTTCTCCTTTATCATCGGTCTGGGAGTGGTCTCCGATCTGGCAGACCGCACGCACACAGGAGAACAGATCCGGCTGTACGAAGATGCAGTCGCCCTGGGCGGGATCCTTGGCACAATCTGGATCATATTTCAGATCCCGATCCCGGAAGGAGACTGGCTGCTGCCGGCATTTGGAATCTTCGGAGGAATCTTTGTGGGATGCTGGGCCATGGCCCTGGCAGAAATCCTGAACCTCTTCCCCATCTTGATCCGCAGAGCCAGGTTGAAAATGTGTATAAAATACATCATAGTGGGGATAGCTTTGGGGAAAAGTCTTGGCGCGATGCTCTTTTTTTCGCAGCGCTGGTAATTGGGGACGGGGGATTTCCAGAAATCCCCCGTCCCCAATTAAAATGATCAACAAAGGAGTGGATAACTTGTGGATAAACAGAAACAGCAGGAAGCGTACAGGGATTATGTGAAATGGAAAACGCCGGTGCACAATCTTCCTTTGAATATGGCGAAGGCTTTTGTGACCGGCGGGACGATCTGTCTGCTGGGACAGATGATCTTGAACAAATGTGAAGCTATGGGGCTGGATCAGGATGTTTGCGGAAGCGTGACTTCGGTGAGCCTGATTTTGTTAAGTGTGCTTTTGACGGGATGGAATCTGTATCCGCGGATCGCGAAATGGGGAGGCGCCGGCGCGCTGGTTCCGATTACGGGGTTTGCGAATTCGGTGGCGGCTCCTGCCATTGAGTATAAAAAGGAGGGGCAGGTTATGGGGATCGGATGTAAGATATTTACCATTGCGGGACCTGTGATTTTATATGGAGTGTTTACCAGCTGGGTACTGGGAGGATTGTATTGGATCTGGGAGGCTGCGAGATGATGGGGGATGAACGGATAAAAGGGAAGGTTCGGGAAGCTGTGCAGACAGGGGCACAGACAAAAGTACAGACGGGAGCGCAGAGTCTTTCGTTCGTAAATGCGCCGTTTCTGTCCTGTGCGGCGTCTGTGACAGGAAAGAAGGAAGGAGAAGGTCCGCTTGGCCGGTTGTTTGATCATGTGTCCGGGGACGATCTGTTCGGGGAAAATACGTGGGAAGCCGCGGAAAGTGCCATGCAGAAGCTGGCCTGTTCTTTGACTCTTCAAAAAGCCGGGCGGAAGGCTTCGGAGATCCGGTATCTGTTCGGAGGGGATCTTCTCCGGCAGGGTACGGCAACCTCGCAGGGAGTAGAAGGATTTGATATTCCCATGTTTGGCCTATACGGGGCCTGCTCTACAGCGGGAGAAGCGCTTGCTCTGGCAGCGATGTCCGTGGCGGCAGGGTACGGGGAGCGGATGCTCGCCGTCACATCCAGTCATTTTGGCAGTGCAGAAAAAGAGTTCCGCTTTCCGCTGGGATACGCAAACCAGAGGCCGCTGTCAGCGCACTGGACGGTAACCGGAAGCGGGGCATTTCTTGTGACTGCCGGTGCGGAGCAAAGCGCCAATATCCCGGGTGACGCCGGCACAGGGCAAAGTGCTGCCATGCCGGGACAGGTGAAGATCTCCGGGGTTACTGTCGGGAAAATTGTGGATTTCGGGTTAAAGGATTCACAGAACATGGGCGCCTGCATGGCCCCGGCGGCCTGCGACACCATCCTGCAGAATTTTCGGGACTTTGGCCGGGGGCCGGAGGACTACACCAGGATTATCACCGGCGACCTGGGGCATATCGGTCAGAGCATTCTTTTTGATCTGATGCAGGACAACGGGTATGATATCCGGGGAAATCATCTGGACTGCGGCATGCTTATTTTTGATCAGGAGACACAGGATACCCATTCCGGCGGCAGCGGGTGCGGCTGCGCGGCAGTGACCCTGGCGTCTTATATCTATCCGAAACTGCGGAACGGCGAATGGGAGCGGGTTCTGTTTGTTCCCACCGGGGCGCTTCTGTCGACCGTGATCTATAATGAGGGCGCCAGCGTGCCCGGGATCGCACATGCGATCATCCTGGAACATGCCGCCCCGGGCAGATGAAACCAGAGATGAAACCAGAAATGTAACCAAAGATGAAACTAGAGATGAAACCAGAGATAGCCGGAAATAGCCGGAGATAAAATCAGGATTTTCATTAAGGAGGAACGATATGGAATATGTGCATGCATTCTGGGTCGGCGGCCTGATCTGCGCCCTGGTGCAGATTTTGCTGGACCGCACCAAACTGATGCCCGGGCGTATTATGGTACTTCTGGTGATCAGCGGCGCAGTTCTTGGAGCCCTGGGCCTCTATCAGCCGTTTCAGGAACTGGCGGGAGCCGGCGCCAGCGTACCGCTCACGGGTTTTGGGAATCTTTTGTGGAATGGCGTAAAAGAGGCGGTGGAACAAGAGGGTCTGATTGGAATTTTTACAGGAGGGCTCAAAGCCAGCGCGGCCGGAATCACCGCGGCGCTGGTGTTTGGCTATCTTGCCTCCTTCCTGTTTGATCCCAAGATGAAAAAATAACAGTGTGTTTCCGGCCCCTGATCGAGCGTTTTGTAAAGTAAATAAAATGTAAATACGAAGTTAAGAAAAAGTAAAAAATCTGTTGTTTTCTCGGATGGTAAATGGTATTGTAAGAACGTAGGCTAAAAATCAAGAACGACAACAAAGTATGATCGTTGAGAGAGTGTATGCATTTACTTTAGGAGGAAATCAATGAATTACCTGGATATTATCATCCCCTTTGTGGGAGGCCTGGGAATGTTTATTTATGGAATGCAGATCATGGCCCAGGGACTGGAGAACGCAGCAGGCAGCAAAATGAAATCGCTGCTGGAGGTGCTGACGAAAAACAAGCTGATGGGTGTGCTTCTGGGAGCCGGGATCACGGCAGTCATCCAAAGCTCTTCCGCCACAACCGTAATGGTGGTGGGCTTCGTGAATGCCAGCATCATGAACCTGACGCAGGCTATGGGCGTGATCATGGGTGCCAACATCGGTACTACCGTTACCGGCTGGCTGGTATCATCTGTGGAATGGGCAGAATTTTTAAGCCCTGCAAGACTTGCGCCGATCGCTGTGATGGCCGGTGTGATTTTAATGCTGGTGGGCAAACGCCGTTCATCAAAGGAAATCGCCAGCATCATCGTGGGATTTGGTCTTCTGTTTATCGGAATCACAACGATGTCATCCGCAGTAGAACCTCTTCAGAATTCGGAGAGCTTCACCAGCCTGTTTGTAACACTTGGCAAAAATCCGCTTCTTGGCATCCTGGCCGGAACACTGGTAACTGCCATTATCCAGAGTTCTTCCGCGTCCGTGGGTATCCTGCAGAGTCTGGCGGCCGCAGGACTTGTGCCTTTCAGCGCGGCAATCTATATCATCATGGGGCAGAACATCGGTACCTGCGTGACTGCCATCCTTTCCAGTCTTGGAGCAAAGAGGACAGCAAAGACCGCAGCGCTGATGCACCTGTTATTTAACATTATCGGAACCATTATATTCAGTACGCTGGCAATCATTTATTTCCAGGTATTTGAGCCTGTCTGGGCAAATGGTCTGATCACACAGACAGAGATCAGTGTGGTCCACACGGCATTTAACATTTGTACGACCGTGCTGCTCTTCCCGGTATCCGACTGGATCATCAAACTGGCGAAAAAGATCGGCCGGGTGGAAGAGGCCGAGCAGGACGAAAGCCAGGTTCAGCTGGACGAGCGTGTGCTGCAGACTCCGGGACTTGCCCTGCAGTCTACTGTAAATGAAGTGGCCCGCATGGGACAGATTGTGGAAGACTCCCTGATGACCGCAAAAAATGTACTGTTTACGTTAAAGGAAAGCGATATCAAATTCCTGAAGGAAGAAGAGGCTACTGTAGATCGCTTAAGCGCCGGCATTACAAATTATGCTATTAAGCTGGGCGCTCTGCAGATCAGTGAAAAAGAGCATCAGGACATTGCCCATCTGCTTCAGATTATTTCCGATATGGAGCGGATCAGCGATTACTGTGAAAATATTTCCGAATTTGCAGAGACACTGTATGAGAAAAAGACCTCATTTTCTGAGATCGGAACCGAGCAGATCCGGGAAATGATGGAAGTCTGTGCAGACAGCTACCGCTATGCCCTGAAAGCCTTTGTAGATAAAGACCGGGCAATGGCCTTAAAGGTGATTGAAAAAGAAACCCAGGCCGATAATCTGGAGTTAAGTCTGCGAAGCAAGCACATTAAGAGGCTGGCCAATAACCAGTGCCAGGCAGAGGCCGGCGTGGTATATCTGGATACTCTGGTATGTCTGGAGAGAATCTCCGACCACGCGCGAAACATTGCAGAAGAAGTTCTGGAACAGAACGCCTAAGATGGCAGTCAGGATCGGATGCCGGCCGGGCCGGAAGTCTCCGGATTACAGGAGATATTTCATCCGGTTCTGCAGACGGTCATTCCAGTAAGGCCGTTTTGCCTCGTAGGACTGATTGATCCAGTCGATGGCTGCGTCCAGTCCTTCCTGGGAAAATGGAAAATCTTTTTGTTCTTTCTCCTCATCCGGAGTCCGCTCAAAGGACCAGGGCTCCGGATAGAGGAATACGGACAGCGTATCATCCGCTGTCCGGAGATAATAGCGCATGCCGTGATGGGAACCGGAAAACGGTTCTTTTTTTAATGCTTTTATGTTGAGCCCAACCGTAGAAATCAAAACAAAGTTCTCCTTTCTTGTATGTGAAGTCTCTTAATACATTCCCTGTTTTAAATATTCTCTGGCCTTTTCCTGCTGGGAGGCATTTAGCGTTACCTTTCCCTTGGTGATGCCCACCAGCCCGCTTTCCTTCAGTTTGCGGATGGTGCGGTTCAGGGTTTTGACGGAGATGCCGGTCTCTTCATGGATCTCCTCTCTGGTGCGGCGGATCACGTTGCTGTGGCAGTCTTCGATGTACCGGAGAAAATAAAGGAGCAGCAGATGCTGGGGCGGATAGAACAGCCGGTTTCCCCGGTTATAGGAAGAGCGGTACAGTTTATAGGCGACTTTCTGGGAGACCAGCCGCAGGAAATGAATATCCTGTTCAATCCAGTTTTCAAAATCTTTTCTGGAAAAATAGAGCACCGTGCATGCAGTGGTGGTCTCAATGGTAACGGAGGTGCGGGGCTTTCCGGCCAGGATGGTGACCTCTCCCACAAAGTCAATGGGATCGTTCCTCACGATCATAAATACATTTCCGTTTTCAAATTCATTGATGACCCGGTGGTAACCCTCGCAGACAATGCCAAAGTAATCAAGCGGCGCATCCTTTTGGTGGATAATGGTCTTGGGCGGGTAGGTCTTGATAGTGCAGCGGGTCTTTAATTCTTCCGGCATATACCGGAGATAGTTTTCCAGTTCCGGTACTTTCTTTCGTAGTTCAGTTAATGTCATGGTTGTTTTCTCCACATTTTTTACAGTATACAACAAAAACTGCCCATTTGTCCTTTTTTCTGAAAATCCTTTTTCTATAATTTCTGTTATGCGCATGGCCGGACAGGCCATGGGACCACAGAAAAAGGAGAGAGAAAATGAAGAAGGAGACTTATGTTTATCCATCCACAGGGGCCAGGATGAAAGCGGAATATAAGATATTCATCGTGGCGTTTGTCTTTATCGTGATCGCAGATTCCATCGGCCAGATCCAGGTCCCGCTTGGGCCGGGAACGCTGATCTTGTTCCCGATCTTTTATTCCCTGATCATGGGGGTGCTGGCGGGACCGGAGGTTCTGAAGATCTTTAACCGGAAGGAAGTAAAGGCGGCGGCAGAGCTGCCGGCCGGCATCTGTGTGGCATTTGGTCTGGTAACGGGAGCTTTGTGCGCTCTTTCCGGGGCAGGCGGACCGATCCTGGTCATGCCGCTTCTGGTGGTCTTTGGCGTGCCGGTCAAAACTGCAGTGGGAGTGGCGCTGTTTAACTCCATCTTTATCGCCGTTCCCTCCTGCATCGGCTACAGCCTGCAGTGTGATCCTGCGGAAATGGCGGTGCTGCTGGCAGTCTCTATGATCAGTCACGGCATCGGCGTGTGGGCAGGCAGCAGAAACACTTCCTTTTTAAAGCCGGAGGCGCTGAAAAAAGGTGTGGCGGTCTTTTCTGTACTGCTGGCAGTCTTTAAGCTGATTACGGGGTAGATGCTTTGGCATTTTCTGCCTCTATTACTTTCTCAAAGCCGGTCAGGGCGGCAAAAGGCGCAAAGATCTTGGCCCGGTCGGCTACCGGCATCCGGGGGTGGCGGATGCGGGAATCCAGACTGTCCGGCCTGGATTGTCCGATAATGTCGCCGTAGAGCCGGGCGGCGCGGGTGTTTTGTGACGGACAGGTGTTCATGCCCGATGACCTCCAATCTGCTGATGGCGTTCTCTGGCAGTGGCGCCATCCTGCAGGCTGGTGCCCTTTAGAATGGCGTTTTTTCCATATTTTTTTCGGATCTCCAGTATAATGCGCTGGAGATTTTTTTCTTTTTCCAGCTTTTCCGGGTCGGAAAACAGGTCGAACTGGAGATAGTTGTCCGGGACCACGCGGTTGGCGGTCACCGTGACCCGGCGGACGAAGCGGGACGGGTCCACGATCCGGTCATACAGATCCAGAACAGCCCGGCGGATCTTCTCAGGACTGGAAGAAGGGGTTTTTAAATTAGCAGTTCCATGGGCGGTTCCGGGAAGGTCTCCGCCAGAGCGGTCGTAACCGATATGGAGAGTGACGGAGTCTGTGGCAAGTTCTTTTGCACTTAGTTCCAGGATCAGTTCATCGATCATCTCCAGGACAATGATGCGGGCTCTGGAATAAGGATAAGGACTTTGCAGGACCTGCCCGCTGCCAAGGGAATTGCTGCCCGGCCGATAGCGCTTGATATCAGCCATCGTGCAGGGCTCCAGTCCCCAGGCGTGGTCGATGAGAAGTTCGGCGTCAATGCCAAAGGTCTGATAGAGCCATTCCTCCTGATCGATAGAGGCTCTTGCCAGGTCGCCCATGGTGAAGATCTGCCTCTTTTCCAGAGTGCCGGCGGTTCCCCGGCCGATCCGCCAGAAATCCGTAAGAGGCCGGTGATCCCAGAGCTGATATTTGTAAGATGTTTCGTCCAGTTCTCCGATGCGCGTGCCGTCTGCGTCTGCCTCGGCATGCTTGGCCATAATGTCCATGGCGATCTTGCAAAGATAGAGATTGGTGCCGATCCCGGCAGTGCCGGTAATGCCGGTGGTCTTCAGTACATCCTGCAAAATGGTTCTGGTAAGCTGCCGGGCGGTGGTATGGTAGAGCGCAAGATAACGGCTGACATCCAGGAAACATTCGTCAATGGAATAAACATGGATGTCTTCCGGGCTTACATATTTCAGGTAGATGGCGTAGATCCTGCCGGAATACTGCATGTAGAGGGACATCCGCGGTGGCGCGGTGATAAACGGCACCGTTTTACCGGTCCGCTTCCGAAGATCTGCCAGCACCTGATGCACCTCAAAGAGCCTGCTGCGCCCGGACAGGCCATATTTTTTCAGGGAAGGAGAGACGGCCAGGCAGATGGTTTTATCCGTGCGGGACGGGTCGGCGACCACCAGATTGGTGGTAAGTGGATCCAGGCCCCGCTCCACGCATTCAACGGAGGCATAAAAGCTTTTCAGATCAATGGCAACATAGGTATAGGGCGGGGCGGATGACAAAGACTGGTGTTGTGCGGAATGTTCCATAAAGTGATGCCTCCTTTCACAGAAAATGTTTTGATTAGTATTTCATCTTAGAACCAGTATAATACATCCGAAGAGAAAAAACAAACATATGTTCGAATAAAAAACTCTTGAAATATGGTGCGGGTATGGATTATAATAATTTCTGGAAAAAGAAAATTCTTCGGGGTCGGGTGCAAGTCCCAACCGGCGGTAGAGTCCGCGACCCGCATTTTGCGGCTGATCCGGTGAGATTCCGGAACCGACAGTATAGTCTGGATGAGAGAAGAGTTGTGTGATAGAAGAAATGAATGGTAGAACCCCGATGCCGCTGGCTTCGGGATTTTTTTATTTCACAGGAAATTGTTTTCTTATGAAATAAAAATGTTCCGTGAGGATCACACTGCGGCGGAAAGGAGAAAAGAAAACATGAGTACAGAAGTAATGCAAAATGTAAAGACAGGCTCCAGGAACAGAGTCCGCAAGATGGTGCAGGTGGGGATGCTGTCCGCGATCGCGGTGGTGTTGATGCTGTTTGAGATCCCTCTGCCTTTTGCCCCTGCATTTTACGAGATTGATTTTAGCGAAGTCCCGGTGTTGGTGGGCTGTTTCGCCATGGGACCGGTAGCCGGCGTGGCAATTGAATTCTTAAAGATCCTTTTGAACTTTGCGATTAACGGGACCACAACAGCCGGCGTAGGCGAGGTCGCAAATTTTCTGATCGGCTGTTCGCTGGTTGTTCCGGCGGCGCTGATCTATAAATTTAAGAAAACCAGAAATGGAGCGATCATCGGTATGGCGGCAGGAACTGTGTTTATGACAGTTGTGGGATGCTTCCTCAACGCATTTGTGCTGCTGCCCACGTATGCGGTGGCGTTCGGCATGCCGGTCGACGGCCTGGTGCAGATGGGAACAGCGGTCAATTCAGCCATCACAAGCCTGACCACTTTCGTATTATTTGCAGTGGCGCCGTTTAATCTGCTGAAAGGCGTGCTGGTATCCCTGATCGTATTTCTGATCTATAAGAAGATCAGCCCGGTTTTAAAAATGCACAGATAGGTGCATCCTGACATTTGGAGACATTCTTTCACCTGGGGCGGAAAAGCGCGGGAATCCGGCGCGGCCGCTCCTTTTATTCTGCCGGGAGGCAGATGGGGACGGGGGATTTTTTAAACGGGGACGG
>NZ_JACJLV010000024.1 GCF_016902415.1 Mordavella massiliensis
CCTGTATACCATATCTGTATTTGACTTTCCACTTATGTCAGGGCAAAAAACAACCGGTTGATTCTTGATAGAACCAACCGGTTATATTCATTCTTTATACCATTTTCTTTTTCATGTGTGGCTTTGAGAAAAAGACTATCCCATCCGCTCTTCCATCCAGCAGAATATATCTTCATAGACCTGCTGCCGGTCCTGTTCATTGAGCACTTCATGACGGTCGTTTTCATACAGTTTCAAGGTTACGTCCCGGATCCCGGCCTCCTGATACCGCCGGTAGATTTTTTCTACCGTTTTCCCGAACTCTCCTACCGGATCCTGGCTTCCTGAAACCAGCAGGACCGGCAGTGTCCTCGGAATGCGGAGTGCTCCCCTTTTCCCTGCAATCTGTTTCATGCCTTCAAACATCTGATAATATCCGTTGACTGTGAAGGTAAAATTACACAGGGGATCGTTCTCATATTTTGCCCGGATCTCCAGGTCCGAAGTCACCCATTCTCTCTTGCTTTCGGAAGGCTCAAATGCCTTGTTATAGCTTCCCAGTCCCAGGCCGTCGATCAGACGGCTGTGGTAATGCCAGCCCTTCACTGCCGCTAATATCTGGCACAATCTCTGACCTGCCCACAAGAGCAGGCGGCTTTTTTCACCGGTTCCCATGATCACCGCGCCTGCCAGTCCCCGGCCATGGCCGAGGATGTACTGACGCAGAAGAAATGATCCCATGCTATGTCCCAGCATAAAGTAAGGAACGCCCGGATATTTTCCTTCCGCGCGCTCCCTGAGAGTATGGATATCCTCTATCACGCACCGGTTGCCGTCCGGTTCATGGAAATATCCGTACTCGCTGTCAGATGTAACGGACTTCCCATGACCCAGATGGTCATTTCCGGTAACATAAAAACCTCTCTTTGCAAGCCAGGAAGCAAATGCATCGTATCTTCCGATGTACTCTACCATGCCGTGGCAGATCTGCAGCACCGCCCTGACCTCTCCTTCCGGCGCCCACTCTATCGCATGGATCTGAGTCTCTCCGTCAGAAGAAGGATAATAAAATTCCTGTCTCATTTAGCGGTCTTCCATCCTTACATAATCCCGGTACGGCGCAAGCGGCTTGTACGCCGGACGGATAATCTTGTCTACGTTGATCAGCTCTTCCAGTCTGTGCGCGCTCCAGCCTACGATACGCGCCGCCGCGAAGATCGGGGTGTAAAGAGCCGACGGAATGCCGAGCATGCTGTACACCAATCCGCTGTAAAAGTCCACGTTGGCATTGACGCCTTTGTAGATCTTTCTCTTTTCCGCGATAACTTCCGGCGCCATGTGCTCTACCATTTCATAAAGCGCGTATTCTTTTTCATAGCCTTTTTCTTTTGCCAGCTTCTTAACGAAATCTTTGAAAATGTCTGCTCTCGGATCGGACACAGAATAGATCGCGTGTCCCATTCCGTAGATCAGGCCTTTCCTGTCAAATGCTTCTTTATTTAAGAGTTTCAGAAGATAATCCCGCACTTCGTCCCGGTCTTCCCAGTCGTGCAGTTTTTCCTTCATATCTTCAAACATCTGGGTCACCTTGATGTTGGCGCCGCCATGCTTGGGTCCCTTTAAGGATGCCATGGCCGCCGCGATCGTTGAATAGGTGTCGGTGCCGGAAGAGGTTACCACATGTGTAGTAAAGGTGGAGTTATTTCCTCCGCCGTGATCCATATGCAGTACCAGCGCCATGTCCAGGATCCTTGCCTCCAGCTTGGTATATTTACGGTCCTCTCTTAACATCATCAGGATATTTTCTGCGGTAGACAGTTCCGGGGACGGCGCGTAGATGAAGAGATCGTCTCCCATCCGGTAATTGTACGCATGATATCCGTACACCATCATCATCGGGAACTGGCTGATCAGATTCAGGCACTGGCGCAGGACATTGGGGATCGAAGTGTCGTCTGCTTTTGCATCGTAGGAATACAGGCTTAAGATGGAACGGGACAGGCTGTTCATCATATCCCGGCTCGGCGCCTTCATGATCACGTCTCTTACGAAGGTCGGCGGCAGCGTCCGTCTCTCTGCCAGCGTCTGATGGAAAGTTGCAAGCTCCTGCTCAGACGGAAGATCCCCGAACAGCAGAAGATAGGTGATCTCCTCAAACCCGTAATGGTCTGCATCCAGAAATCCTCTGACCAGATCTTTGATGTTATATCCGCGGTAATACAGATTTCCTGCGCAGGGAACTTCTTTGCCGTCCACCACTTTTGTGGCGCAGACATCTGATATGTTGGTCAGTCCGGCCAGAACTCCTTTACCATTTAAATCACGCAGTCCTCTTTTTACCTCATATTTCCCGTACAGGTCCTTATCTATGGCGTTCTTCTCCTCACAGATTTTCGCGAACTGTTCGATTTCCGGTGTGACTTCAAATAATGCATATTCCTTTGTTGACATAAGCTTCACCTTTCCTTTCTATCATCTATTTTCTTTCAGGAACCGGCTCCTCTCTGGATCTGATCCTGAAAATAATCCGCAAGTTTTGCAAATTCCTCCAGCGTCAGCGCCTCGCCCCGGACTCCCGCTCCCTTCCCGAGGGTCAGGATCCCTTCCGCGATCTGCTCTTTTGTAAGAGGGATCTGCCCGGAATTGGCAAGACCGTTGACCAGTGTTTTTCTTCTCTGGTTAAACGACGCCCGGATGATCTGGAATAATAACTTTTCATTTTTTACGGCCACCGGCGGCTGTTTGTATCTGGTAAGCCGGATCACCGCAGAACCTACTTTTGGCCTTGGCATGAAGCAGTTCGGCGGGACGTTGGCCACGATATAGGGGCTGGCATAATACTGGACCGCCAGCGAAAGCGCGCCGTAGTCTTTTTTCCCGGGACCGCTCTGCATCCGGTCAGCCACCTCTTTTTGCACCATCACGGTAATGCTTTCCATGGGGACATGGCTCTCAAACAGCCCCATGATAATCGGCGTGGTAATATAATAAGGAAGATTCGCCACGATCTTGATAGGCTTTCCGCCGTTTTCTCTCTCTGCCAGTTCTCGGATGTCCAGCTTCAGCACATCGTCATGGATCACCTGCACATTTTCATATCCACCCAGCGTATCTGCCAGTATGGGGATCAGGTTGTCATCAATCTCCACTGCGATAACTTTTCCGGAAGCCTCCGCCAGATATTGCGTCATCGTGCCAATACCCGGACCGATTTCCAGCACCATATCTTCTCTGGTGATATCTGCCGCCCTTATGATCTTGTCTAATACATGGGTATCAATCAGGAAATTCTGACCGAATTTTTTTTGAAATGAGAAGTTATATTTCTGCAGGATTTCTATCGTATTCTTGGGATTTCCCAATGTAGGACCACTCATTATTACACTCCAGTCAATCAGGTATTTTGTTAATTATACAATATTTTGGGACATTATGATATAGATAAAAACGAAATTAATAATTAAGAAATGATGAACATTTTGAAAACAATGGCAGATTTACGGTGTAAATATTCTGAAAACAGACAGAAATCCAGGCGTCTATTCTTCGTCAGCCTCCAGCTTCAGAATATCCTCGATCCCGCATTCCAGGCAGTCACAGATCTTGGCAAGCGTATGAAGATCCACTCTTACCACTTTATTTTTGCAGTAATTATTCAACTGTGTCCTCTGCAGTCTGCAGGCATAGCAAAGCTGTGTCTTGCTGACACCCTTTTCGGCCAAAACCCGCTCCAGCTCAATCCTGATCTTGCTCATAATCTCACCATACCGTTTCTTTGTTCAGTATACCTACATTTTAGTTGAAAAAATAGATATATTAACATACACTGTAAGTAGATACACTGTATCTGTCAGCATAACATTTTTATTCTGACAGGGAAAAGAATTTGCGGGATGATTTTATGAAACAAAATGAAGCCTTATGGAAACGATATATGAGAAGAGGCGTCCTGGGACTGCTTCTTTTCGTTCTGGCGGTCTTGCTGTATCTGGCGCTTGCTCCTGTGAAGATTATGTCTTCCTCGGTGTTTACCTCCCCGGGGCTTACGGAGATCCGCCTCTACGTGGTGACAAACTCCCTGCTGCCGGCCGGGGACATAGAAAATGCGGGGAATGCAGGAAATGCCGGAAATACAGGAAATGCCGAAAATACGGGGAACGCAGGGAATGCCGAAACTCTTGCCCGCCAGATCGTCCGGGAACACCAGAAACAAAATGGCCCCCGGGCGGATGGCGTCTATGAGCTGCGCCTCTACCGCACGGAGGTCCATTATATTCTTCACAAGGAATACGCTTATCTTTTCTGCGATGCTTCCGGAAATCTGCTGCCCCGTCCTACAGCCGGTACAGATCTTTTGCATTCTGCCAGGTCTGCGCCGTCACTTCTTCCGGAGAAACTTGTTTGATCCTTGCGATCTCTTCCGCCACGTAAGAAAGGTATAACGAAGAGTTGCGTTTTCCCCGGAAGGGCACAGGGGCCAGATACGGGCAGTCCGTTTCCAGTACGATGGACGACAGGGGAACTGCCTCTACCGTTTCTTTGAGTTTTCTGGCGTTTTTAAATGTGACAACGCCTCCCACTCCGATGTAGTATCCCATTTTTACATATTCTTTCGCCATCTCGGCGGAATACGAATAGCAGTGGATCACGCCGGTCAGATCGCCGGCGTGTTTTTTCATGATCTCCATGGTGTCCGCCGCCGCTTCCCGGCTGTGGATGAGAACCGGAAGATCCACTTCCCGCGCCAGTTCCAGCTGACGCTCAAACCAGTAGATCTGCTGTTCCCGTGATTCTTTGTTCCAGTAATAATCCAGGCCGATCTCGCCCACTGCCAGCACCTTCGGATCCTGGCAGAGAATTTTCATTTCCTCCAACCTGGCTTCGGTAAGGCCGCCCACCTCGTCCGGATGCACGCCTACAGCCGCATACATGAAAGGATACGCCCGGGCCAGCTCTAGTACCCGGCGGCAGGACTCGTAGGAAGCGCTGACGTTGACAATGGCTCCGACGCCTCCTTTTTCCATGGAAGAAAGGAGCGCTTCTCTGTCCCCGTCAAACTGCTCGTCGTCATAATGGGCATGGGTGTCAAAGATCATAACAGTTCTGCCCTCTGCTCTTCCGGTGTCTTCATAGACAGAAGCACCGGCGCGATGTCAAATACTGTGCGGGCTCCGCTCTCGCCTTTTTTCGACAGACGGTACGCTGCTCTTGCATAAGCCACCAGCACGCTTGCCGTAAACTCTGGATTTGAATCCAGCTTCAGAGAATATTCGATCACATGTCTGCTGCCCTCAGTTCCCGTCTCGCCGGTACGGATCACGAATCCGCCGTGAGGCATCTGGCTGTGATTCTCTTTCAGTTCCTCCTCAGTGATAAAAGTTACAGTCGTGTCATACTCATCAAAGTAATTGGGCATGGTCTTAATAGCCTCTTCGATGGCCTTTAAGTCCGCGCCTTCCTCCGGCACTACATAGCATTCCCGCAGGTGCTTCTCCCGGGTCGTAAGAGACGGTTCACTTCCGCTTCTTACACGGTTTACCGCATCCTCGATCGGCACCGTATACTGGATGGCATTCTTCACACCCTCGATCCGGCGGATCGCATCAGAATGTCCCTGGCTGACGCCTCTGCCCCAGAAGGTGTAAGTGCTTCCCTGCACCAGGATAGACTCCGCATACAGACGGTTCAGAGAAAACATACCCGGATCCCAGCCTACAGAAATAATACTCACATTTTCCCCGGCCTTCGCAGCCTGATCCACATTTGCAAAATACTCCGGAATCCTTGCATGGGTATCAAAACTGTCGATCGTGTTAAAATCCGCAGCAATCTGCGGTCCCATCACCGGAAGATCCGTAGCAGAGCCGCCGCAGAGGATCATCACATCCACCTCGCCCTTCATCGCCTTCATATCATCCATAGACTTCACAGCCGCTGTCTTTGTCTCGATCTTCACAGACGCCGGATCTCTTCTGGTAAACACAGCCGCCAGCTCCATATCCTCATTGCGGGCAATCGCCTTTTCCACACCTTTTCCAATATTTCCATAACCTACAATACCAATTCTAATCTTATCCACAATGTTATCCTCCTTTAATCCACATTTTCCACAACACCTTTCATTGGGGACGGGGGATTTCCGGAAATCCCCCGTCCCCAATGAATTAGCTGATCTGCGCCCCTGCGGGCATTTCTTTTTCCGGCGTCATCAGCGCCAGTTTGCCGTCTGCGTCTTCTGCGCACAGAAGCATGCCTTCGGACAGTACGCCTGCCAGTTTGGCCGGTTTTAAATTGACCAGCACCATGACTTTTTTGCCCACCATTTCTTCCGGGGTGTAGTGGGCTTTGATGCCGGATACGATCTGTTTTACCTGGCTGCCGATCTTAACCTGGGAGCAGAGAAGTTTTCTGGACTTCTTTACTTCTTCGCAGGCTATGATCTCGCCTACCTGGAACTGCATTTTCTCGAAGTCTTCGAAGGTGATCTCCGGCTTTGCCTCGATGTCGATGACTGCTTCTTCCTTCGCCGCGCTGTCTGCCCCGCCGTCTGCCGCGCTGTCGCCTGCGTTATCTGCCGCGGGATGCAGTTCTTCGACTTTTTTCATGACTTCATTAAGATCCAGTCTTGCAAACAGGATCTCCGGTTTCTCTGTGACTTTTCCATCGCCCAGCTGCTCCAGGATCTTAGCGGAAGTGTCCGGCATAAAAGACGCCAGTTCTTTTGCGCCGACTTTGATGCTTTCGATCAGATGTGCCAGCACGGTTTCCAGCCGGTCTTTTTTCGCCTCGTCTTTTGCCAGTACCCAGGGTGTGGTCTCGTCGATGTATTTATTGCACCGTTTAAAGAGATTGAAGATCTCGGTGATGGCGTCTGCCACCCGGAGCTTATCCATCTTTTCATCCACTTTTCCGGCCAGCCCTTCGGTCATGGCTTTCAGATCGTCGTCGAATCCTTTTTCCGTCTCGTCGGCTGCGCCTTTATCTGTAACCACTCCGCCAAAATATTTGTTGGTCATGGAAATGGTCCGGTTCACCAGGTTGCCCAGCGTATTGGCAAGGTCTGCGTTCATCCGCTCTACCATCAGTTCCCAGGTGATCACGCCGTCATTGTCAAATGGCATCTCATGCAGCACGAAATAGCGCACCGCGTCTACGCCGAAGAAATCCACCAGCTCGTCGGCATACAGCACATTTCCCTTGGACTTGCTCATCTTGCCGTCCCCCTGCAGAAGCCAGGGGTGTCCAAATACCTGTTTGGGCAGCGGCAGATCCAGCGCCATCAGGAAGATCGGCCAGTAAATGGTATGGAACCGAATGATATCCTTTCCGATCAGATGGAGATCCGCAGGCCAGTTTTTCTTGAACAGTTCGGAACTTTCTCCGTCGCAGTCGTAACCGATGCCGGTAATGTAGTTGGTGAGAGCGTCCAGCCACACGTAAACCACATGCTTGGGATCAAAATCCACCGGCACGCCCCAGGTAAAGGATGTTCTGGACACGCACAGATCCTGCAGTCCCGGAAGCAGGAAGTTATTCATCATCTCGTTTTTCCGGGATACGGGCTGGATAAACTCCGGATGCTCGTTGATATAATCGATCAGCCGGTCCGCATATTTACTCATACGGAAGAAATAAGCCTCTTCTTTGGCAGGCTTCACTTCGCGGCCGCAGTCCGGACATTTGCCGTCCACCAGCTGGGACTCTGTCCAGAACGACTCGCAGGGCGTGCAGTAAAGTCCCTCATAAGAACCTTTGTAAATGTCTCCCTGCTCATACAGCTTTTTGAAAATCTTCTGTACCTGTTTTTCATGATCCTTATCCGTGGTCCGGATAAATTTATCGTAAGAGGTGTTCATAAGATCCCAGATATTTTGAATCTCGCCTGCCACCCCGTCCACGAATTCCTGCGGAGTGACTCCTGCCTCTTCTGCCTTCAGTTCGATCTTCTGTCCGTGCTCGTCGGTTCCTGTCTGGAAGAACACGTCAAAGCCGCGGCTTCTTTTGTACCTTGCGATCGCATCCGCCAGAACCGCCTCATAGGTGTTGCCGATGTGCGGTTTCCCGGAGGTATACGCAATGGCAGTCGTAATATAGTACTTCTGCTTTTCCATAACACATTCTCTCCTTTTCCACAAAATAAAAAAACTCTGATCTTTCCATATCAATAGAAATATCAGAGAAGACGGGATCTCTCCCGTGGTACCACTTCTGTTCGTCTTTCGCCTCGCGGCCGAAAGACCTTGGCAAGTGCCCTGCAATTTTTCAAAACATTTTTTAAGACATTTTCCAGGACACCTTCCGCGATAAAGGGCGGACCCTTTGCCGGCTTACCTTGTCACGACGCCGCAAGGCTCACCCGCACCGCTCAAAAGCCATCTTCCGCCGGTTTCGTCATCCGTTCCTCTCAGCATTCCGGAACTTCTCTGTAAGATCCTTCGCCGGCATACTCTCTTTTTCACAGCGTTTCCTGATTTTAATAATACTAAGCCGCAGACATCTGCCGCCTGCTACGTCTCAAATCGTAGCATAAAAAAAGGCGGGATGTCAAGGACTTTCCCCCGTAAAACCGCCCTGGCTTTATCCTGCGGACGAAGTAGCAGCCGCTTCAAACCTTCCTTCCCTGATAACTCTTGCCAGTTCCTGTTCATCTGCCGGCAGATTCGCCATCCGCACGCAGCAGCCTGCCAGATCCGGTATCTGATGGAAATCCGACCCCGCTGTCCCCACCAGGCCTTCCCGCCTGGCCATCTCTTTTGCCAGATTATTTCTGGAATCATGCCGGGGATTACCGTTCATGATCTCAATGCCATGAAGGAATCGTATATCTGCCGGAAAACACATTTTCCGGAAAGGATGGGCCTGTATGATGGTCAACCTTTCTGCCTCCGCGATCTCCCAGAGATCAGGAAGCTCTTTCATATAGATCCACTGATAGCGGGCAAAAAAGTCCTCCTTCATGCCATAGACCAGGAAATCATTCTCATCATGGGGGAAACGGATCTCCATCCCCAGATACACCCGGAAATCTCCAGCCTCCGCCGCGGCCTTCTTTGCCAGATGATATCCTCTCAGGAAATGCCGGCAGATCTCCGTCCAGTCTCCATCCGGCCCGCCAAGGGCATTTTCGCTGAAATGATCCGTCACCACCAGTCCGTCATAACCCTGCTCAATATGCATGCGGACCCCTTCCGCAGCCGGCACCTTCCCACATCGGCTGGACTCATCCGTATGAAAATGAAGCTCTAACTGATACATTTTTTCCAACTCCTCACCAAAACTTTAACTGTTCTTTTCATTTCTGTGATATGATAATGCCAGGACGAAAAGCCCCGGCTGTGACGCCATAAAACTTCTATTATAAAAGAGGCTATGTATGAACCATTTTTATTCTATCATAGAACATACCCCATTTACAAAAACGGAACAAAAAATTGTGAATTATATCCTGGAGGATCCATCCGCATTCCTGCGCCAGTCCATCGGAGAACTGGCCAGACGGATCGGCAGTTCAGAGCCTACCATCTCCCGCTTTGCACGGCACTGTGGCTATGCCGATTTCAAAGAATTAAAAGCCGCAGTATCCACCGCCCAGGAAGAGCATCATTCTCCGGCTGTCAAGCTCTCTGCTTCCATGGAGCGACCGGATACCTCTACGCTGGAAGGTATGCTCCACTATCAGCAATACTGCATTGAAAAGACCCTGTCCTTCCTGGACCAACAGGTACTGGACCAGGCTATCGATGTCATTCTGCATGCCAGGCGAATCTATCTCTACGCAAAAGGAGCCGCCCTTTCCATGGCACAACTCCTGAAATTCCGTCTGTGCAGATTCGGTCTCGACGTTACCATCCTTCCTCCTGGGAGTTCGGAACTGTTTGAAGAAATCAATTTCCTTTGTTCTGAAGATCTTCTGATCCTGTTCGGATTTCAGAAGCTGCCCCGGGAAGCCCGGGTTCTTTTGGACTATCGCCGGACAGTAGGCTGCCGAACTCTTTTGTTCACCAGCCGAATCTATGAATCCGCATCAGATGACGATATCATCTCGCTATACGTATACCGGGGCGAACCCACGGAATACCACTCCATGGCAGCGCCGGCAGCGCTTCTGGATGCCCTCATCATCCTCACCGGCCAGCGGTTGGGCGATGTCTCCCAGCAATCTCTGGACCGGCTGTACCGGTTAAAAGAAACCTACAAATCCGACATCCCACGTTAAAATATCCATGTTAACATCTGCGCCGGCATCCCGGCTTCCTCTTACGCGCCCCGAAGCAAGACTTCTACATAGTCCCCGCCAAGGGCGTGTATTTTTTTCAGGGATCGCTTTAGTTCTCCTGCTGACTCTACCTGAATTTTCAGGGTATCTGACGTCTCGATCCTATAATTTCCCCCCTGAATCTGGGTTCGCAGACCGTCCACCGTACGCGCCGTCTGGTCAAACACATTATAGACACACCCATACTGGAGTGCCTGGTGGGTATCGCTTCCCGCAGCCAGAGGTTTCCCGAGCTTTTTGGAAAGCTCCCGCATCCGCCTTACCGTACCCGGATAATCTTCGGCCAGATCTTTGCCATTCATATCCAGAAACTCAAAAGTCCGAAGAATATCTTCCGGAAGCTCCGGAATATGACCACCTGCGCGGTAAGGATGTGCCGCCCCAAACAGTACCGGATATTCTTGCACTATCTGCATCCATTCCCTGGCCGGAAGGAAATGTCCTTTTTCCTTATAAGGCTCCAGACGGCGGTTCATCTCCAGAATCACATGCATATTTCCGATCACCAAGGTATGTCCGCCCTCGGCAATATCCACTTCCATGCCCGGGAAGATGCGAAGCCCTTCCCTTGTCAGAAAGGTGTCCCTCTCTGCTTCGTAATGCCTGGCAATATATTCATAAACCTCATTAAAGCCCAGGGTATTAAAATGCTCTGTCAGGCACAGCGCATCCAATCCGGCCTCCTTTGCTTCCCCGAACAGCCAGTCTGTATATTCCGGGGAAAAAGGCACTTTTTTTGCCAACTTTCCATGCGTATGCATATCTAATCTCATGTATCATTCTCCTCACATATAATTCCAACTACGAACGCCTCCCGGAACCGCTCACACCGTTTTCCAGCATGTGGTTACTCTCCTGCTACAGCGGGCTCACCGCAGATACCAGCACACAAAGAACGGTCCACACAATCGACACTGCCGCAAAAATGCCGTCATTTCTCGTCACCTTCAGCATGGCAAGCTTCATCTTTTTCACCGTCGGATTCTTCAATGCATACCGATATCCCTTTATCTCCAGCGCTTCCACCGTAGTCCGGGATCTCTTGGCCGTATTCAGCATCAGCGGATAAAAGGCCTGGATGATCAGCTTGATCTGGTAGAACAGATAACGGATCTTGCCAGGAAATGTCTTCTTTGCCGGCGGATTCCCTCGCAGCCGGTAGGACAGCAGGATATTCTGAAATTCTTCCATCAGCACCGGTAGGATCCGATAGGCAAAAGAGATGGAAAAGGACAGCTGATCCGGGCATCCAAACCACAACATCCCATTTGCCAGCCTGTCCGGATCCAGTCCGGAAAATACCGTGATGGAGGCCAGGGAGACCACCGCCACTTTCAGCGTCATCACAAGGAGGGGCGCCACTGTACTGGCGTCCCCGCCAAAAAACAGCGCCGCAATGAGCAGGTAGCCGGTCTGGGAAAATACGCCCAGACAGAACAGGAACAGAACCAGGGGCGCGATCTTTGCCGCCCGGGTAGTAAGCGCCACAAATATGAAAAGGCCCAGCAGGATCACCAGGTCATTCAAGAACCATGGCACCAGGCCGAAAAAGAGATACCACACCAGAAGGACTCTTGGATCCAGTCCGGCGATTACCGTATCATCATTTCCATAAGCATTCTTCAGCACCTGGTTTCGCAGATAGTCCATAGAAAATTTATCCAGGATGCTTTCTGTCAGTTTATGCATAGCGCTCCTCTCCTTCCTTAAAATATCCAATAAATTCATCAATCGTAAAACAGGGGTTTGCGATCCCCAGAGCCCTTCCCATATCATAGATCTGAGGTGGCCGGATGCCTACCTGGCTTCTTACGTACAAGTCAGCAAATATCTGCTCTTTAGGTCCGTCGGCGATCACATAGCCGCCGGACAGCACGATGATCCGCTCCGCCCAGTCGCAGACCAGTTGCATATCATGGGTGGCGATAACCACAGTATTAGTGATGCCCTTTAGCATCTGCAGTGTATTCATTACTTCCCTTCGGGTAGCAATGTCCAGATTGGCCGTAGGCTCATCCAGAAGCAATATCTTCGGATTCAGCGCCACGCCGATGGCCAGGGATGCTCTGCGCATCTGTCCGCCGGAGAGAAGGCGGCCGTCTCTCTCGGCCAGTTCCGTCAAGCGGAACTGTGCCAGCAATTCCTCTGTGCGCTTCTCATACTCCGGCACTTTTCGCACTTTCATAGCATAGGCGATATCCGCCCGGATGGAGTCCTGGATAAACATTTCTTCTGGATTCTGATAGACCAGGGAGAGCAATTCTCCCACTTCTTCTTTGGAAAAATCTTTAATCTCCCGTCCGTCCAACAATACGCTTCCTTCTTCCGGATGCACCAGTCCCATCATCATCTTTAAAATCGTAGATTTACCCGCTCCATTGGATCCTATCAGCGCAATTTTCTCCCCTTTCCGGATGTCCAGGGAAAACTGATCCAGGATCCTGGGCGCCTGCCCTTTCACTGCCCGGTATCGTACGGTCACATTCCGAAAGGAAACCAGGGATTCTCCTCCTCCCGGGGTTCTGGCCATGCGCGTGCTTTCCGGCAGATGCCTCAGATATTTCCCAAAAAATGCTTTTCCTTCTTCAATATTCACCGGAAAGGACTCGTCCGCCGGAACCAGTCCTTCTTCTGCCATCCGGTCCGCGGCGATAGTCACCTGGGGCGGAAATATGTTGCTTCTTCGCAGTTCCTTCACCCGGCGCATAGCCTCCTGAGCCGGCAGCTGCCATACATTTTTCCCATCCCGCAGAAGGAGTACATGCTTACAATATCTGGCAATATATTCAGTATGATGCTCGATCACGATAATAGTCTTGTGGTATGTTTCATTCCATTCTTTCAAGATCTCATAAATCTGGTCCGCATGGGCGGGATCCAGCTGCGCGATAGGTTCATCCAGAATCAGCACATCCGGGCTTAAAGCCGCCGCACCTGCCAGCGCCAGCAGGTGCTTTTGTCCGCCGGACAGCTGCCACACATAGTCAGAGATCTTGGAGGACAGGCCGCAGATCTGAAGCGCATTCTTTCCCCTCTCCTTATAGTCCTCCATGGCGTAGTTGAGGCATCCGTAGGACGCATCATCCAGTACCGTGGGACAGACAATCTGATTTTCAAAATCCTGATACACATAACCCACTCTTTTAGCCAGGTCACCAATCTCCTGCTCTCTGGTATCCACTCCGTCGATTCTGATGCTGCCCGTCATATCTCCCACGATAAAATGCGGAATCAGCCCGTTTAAAGTCTTGCAGAAAGTAGATTTCCCGCATCCATTGTTACCCACGATGGCAAGAAAATCTCCTTCCTCCACACAAAGATTCAGATCATTTAAAGTGGGGGCGTCTGCCCCCGGATAAGTAAATGTTACATGCTCAATTTCTATCTTACTCACGAAAATCCCACTCCTTATGCCTGTTTCGTCTCCGCATTTTTCACAGCCCGGCCGCGGATCATGCCAATCACGATCAAAGCGATAATGGCAGCTACGATGATGCCGATAATAATGGAAGTGGTATTGCCTGCCCAGGCAGCTTCCCAATCAATCAGTTCATATCCGCCGCTTGCCAGAAGCTCTGACGCGATCGCCGCCGCAAATCCGATCAGTACCATTCCCACCATCTTTGGCGTCAGCACGTAGTCACCGGCAATCATGGTGTCTTTGTCTCTTGGCTTAACACCCAGAAGCGGTTCGATCTTTCCATATAATCTGGGCGCCAGATACATGGTGGGCAGCATACAGAACAGAATACCGGAAAACAAGATGTCATTCAGACAGGCAAAGCCTTCAGTAAAGAACACACTTTCCGGAAGTCCGGCTACCGCCTCAAAATCTTCGACCGCAAACTGTACCTTCAGGATATCCACCACGCAGCCCATGAACTGCTGCACGGCTACGCCGATGATAGAAGCGGCAGCAACCACCTTACGGTTTCTGGGATCTTTGACGATCCGGCCTGCGATATATACGCCGATGGTAACAGTCAGAAACTTTTCCAGCTCTCCAAGGCCGCCAAACTGTCCCAGCATAATCTCGCTGAACACCAGCTCTCCGGTGGCCGCTCCAAGAGCCGCGCTCAAAGGATCAAACAGCATGGCCAGAGTCAGCGGGATAAACAGGAAATACTCCACGGAAAATTCCACGATGCCCACCTGAAAAGACGGGATCAGTTCCGTAAACAACGTGGCCAGTCCGTAAAGGGACATGGTCAGCACAAATACCATCATTTTCTGTGACTGTGTCATTTTATTTTTCGCATTCATAAAAAAACTCCTCCATCCATTACTCTCATTTTAGGGTTTTGTTTTCCTTTTTACGAAAGTAATTATAGAGAAGTTTTTCTATATCAGATAGCGCATTCCGATAAAATGTAAGTAAAATTTTCGTAAATAGATTTATGAAAATATACTTTCATTTATCCTGCGTTGCTGGCCGCAATCTTTACCCGGCTCCACAAATCGCTGATGATCTTTTTGGTATCTTCATTATAGACGAATACCTCGTCATTTTCATTGTCACTCCGCGGAATGTAAGCATTGATGCCCTCATAATCTCCGCCCTCGCCGGACAATGCATCCATAACCTCCTGGTTTGCGGAAGTATATCCCACATAGCTGGAGTTATCATACGCCCCGTCATACTCGCTGGCATAATTGATAAATGCATGGGCAAGCTCCGGGTTCTTGGCGTTCTTCGGGATCACCATGGCGTCTGACCACAGATTTGTCCCGCTCTCCGGCATATAGTATCCCATGTCCGGATTTTCCGCCATCACATAAGACGCATCTCCGGAATAGATCAGTCCCAGCGCTTTTCTTCCCTGGGCCATGTTGTCAATGATCTCGTCGGTCACGATCTCCGTATCCATGGTCTCCACGCACTGTACCAGCCAGTCATAGGCCTCCTGAAGCTCCTGCTCATTTTCTGTATTCATCGAATATCCCAGAGCTTTGAGCGCCATCATAAAGGAATCTCTCTCTGAATCATAGAGATACACATCCCCTTTATACTTTTCATCCAGGAAAATGTTGAATCCTTCTTTTTCCAGGTCTTCTAAGTCCACCTTGTTCTTGTCATAGACGATTCCCACAGTTCCCCAGAAATACGGAACAGAATACTCATTTTCCGGATCATAGGGAAGGCCTTTCACCGCGTCTGCCAGAAGATCCATGCAGGTGATCTTCTCCGGATCCAGCTTCTGAAGCAGATCTTCCTCAATGAGCCTCTGGATCATATAATCGCTGGGCACCAGGATGTCGTAGGACTCCCCGTTTGCCACCTTGATATACATCTGCTCATTGGAATCAAAGTTCTCCATGACCACAGATGCGCCGGTCTCTTCCTCAAAGTCGCCGATGATATTTTCGCCGGTGTACTCACCCCAGTTGTAGATGTGCAGGGTCTGTCCTTCAAAGGGCCGGTTGGAACCGCCGCCTCCAAGGTTCACCGCGCAGATCCCCACTGCCGCTGCCGCAAATACAGCTGCCGCCGCAGGCAGAAGTCTTCTTCTTTTTCCCACAGTCTCCGCCTTCCTGCTCTTCGCCGCAAGGATGGGCGCCAGGTTGATCAGAACAAGCACAATGGTGATGATCACTACCACCAGGGTGGAAATGGCGTTGATGCTGGGGTTGACCCGCTTGCTCATGGTGTAGACCACGATACTTAAGTTCTTGACGCCTCTTCCTGTTACAAAATAGGAAATGATAAAATCATCCACTGACATGGTAAATGCGATCAGCGCCCCGGACACGATGCCCGGCGTGATCTGTGGAACGATCACCTTGGTAAGCGCCTGCCAGGGCGTCGCGCCAAGATCCATGGCTGCGTCCGCCAGGTTGGGATCCAGGCTGCGGATCTTTGGCATTACCGACAGGATCACATAAGGGATACAAAAGGCAATGTGAGCAAGCAGCATGGTCATGTAGCCTTTTTCAATCTTAAATGTGATAAACAGCAGCATAAAACCGATGGCTGTTACAATCTCCGGATTCATCATGGGCAGGTTGTTTACCTGATCCATCACATTCCGGATCACCTTCTTAGACTTGCTAAGCCCGATGGCGGAAATGGTTCCCACTACCGTAGAGATAAACGTGGCCAGGATGGCGATGCTGAACGTGGTATACAACGCTTCCATCATATCCTGGGATTCCAGCATGTGCCGGTACCAGCGCAGGGAAAATCCGGTAAAGCTGGTCAGGGATTTTCCGTCATTGAAGGAGAAAATAATCATATATCCAATGGGAAGATAGAAAAACAGGATCATCAGGATCATCAGAATCTTCCCAAAAGGCCGTTTTCCTTTGTTCATCCGATTACTCCTCCTTTCCGCCCTGGTTGCGGATCTCGATCTTGCGGACCGCCATCATCAGAAGCATCATGATCACAGCCATGATCATAGAGATGGCGCTGCCGAAGTTCCACTCGCCAACCGTGATAAACTGGTTTTCGATCATATTTCCGATGAGGAAATACTGTCCCCCGCCCAGAAGCTTGGGGATAAAGAAGGAGCTGACTGCAGGCAGAAATACCAGGGTGATGCCATTGATCACGCCCGGCAGGGACAAAGGCAATGTCACCCGCCCGAAGGTCTGCACCGGCCCTGCTCCCAGATCCGCGCTGGCCTCCAGAAGCGAATGATCCATCTTGCTTAAAGAGGTCTGGATCTGCAGGATCATAAACGGCAGGAAGTTATATACCATGCCAAGAAGCACGGCCCCTTCCGTGTATAAAAGTTCCCCGTCCCCCAGGCCGAAGAGGCTTAAGATCCTCTGGATCAGGCCGCCTTCGCTTAACAGGCCGATCCAGGCATAGGTGCGGACCAGCATGTTGATCCACATGGGGATGGTGATGCATAAGATCAGGATATTCTGCACTTTTTCCCGGCTGCGGGCAATAAAATATGCCACGGGATAGCCGAGGATCAGACAGATAATGGTGGTCTTAACCGCGATCAGGAGCGAACGCCAGAGGATCAATAAGAAATCCTGGTCGGTAAAAAATTTGACGTAATGCTCCAGTGTAAAGGAAAAGGAGATGATGCTGTTGCCGGGCTCCATCACGGAATACAACGCGATCAGAGCCATGGGGAGCACCAGCATCAGCGCCGCCCATACAAGATACGGCCAGGCCAGCTGTGAAAAGCGTTTCACGTTTTAATACCCCGTCCTGGACATAACATGGATGTCTTCCGGGAAGAATGTCAGGCCGACCTCCTGACCCACTTCGGAATAATCCGTGGTATGGATCTTAAACTCCCGTCCGGTGGTCCAGAAGGTAATCGGATAAATGCCCTCCTTCATGTTCTCCGGATCAAAATCATAATCCACACTGATGTCCACACTCTGCTCTTCATCACTGAGTTTCCATCCCTGGGCATTGGCCCAGGTCTTAAGATCTGTATCCAGAGCCTGAGACTCTGTAATCTCGTCTACAGTCTTGATAAAGTTAAAGGCCATGACCGCTTCATTTGCCTTCTCATTTTTCACGAAAGGCTGGTCCACTACAAAGATGGTCCGCTCTACTTTGGTGCCGCCTGCGGTTGCAAACACTACCGGATACTGGCCTTCTTCTTTTGCCACTTCGTACTCCAGTTTTGCGATGGATATGTACTCGTCTGTCTCAGGATCCCAGGCCTGGGCATTGGCGCGGGCAATGACTTCTTTATCGTCCAGCTCTTCCACATCGTCGATATCCACATAGAAGTTGCTGGCGCTGATCATTTCCTTGCCGTCCTCGCTGGCCACGTCATGATTCTGGATGACACGCATATTGACCGTCACGCTGGTTCCGGGAACCGTCTCCACGATAATCTCATAATGCACGCCCTTAAACAGCACGCTTAACACCTCTCCGGTCATCTTGCCGTCTTTGACGTCCACAATATCAATATCCTCCGGACGGATCACCACGTCCACCGGCTCTTTCTCTTTGAATCCAAAGTCCACACAGTCAAAGGTAATGTCGTCAAACTGTACCTTGTAATCCTCCAGCATGAGTCCCTTCAGGATGTTGCTCTCGCCGATAAAGTTTGCCACAAACCGGTTGGAAGGTTCATTGTAAATGTCCTCCGGAGTGCCCACCTGCTGGATCTCGCCGTGATTCATTACCACGATCTTGTCAGACATGGTAAGCGCCTCTTCCTGATCGTGGGTTACAAAGATAAAGGTAATGCCTACCTCCTGCTGGATCCGCTTCAGCTCGTACTGCATTTCCTTTCGAAGCTTCAGGTCCAGCGCAGCCAGCGGCTCGTCCAGCAGCAGCACCTTCGGCTCGTTGACCAGGGCTCTGGCAATCGCCACCCGCTGCTGCTGTCCGCCGGATAAAAGGGTGGTATTCTTATCTTCAAATCCTTCCAGTCCGATGAGACGCAGCATCTTCATGACCTTCTGATCAATGATGTCCTTACTCATCTTCTTGATCTTCAGCCCGAACGCAATATTTTCATAGACACTCAGATGGGGAAACAGGGCATATTTCTGGAATACCGTGTTTAACTCCCGCTCATAAGGGGGCTTTTTACTGATCTCTTCTCCGTCAAAGATCACGCTTCCCTCATCCGCGTCCAGGAATCCCCCCAGGATCCGCAGAAGGGTCGTCTTGCCGCACCCGCTGGGCCCTAAGAGGGTCACAAATTCATTTTCATAAATATCCAGATTCACGCCTTTTAAGACGATCTGGCCGTCAAAGTTTTTTACGATATTGCGAAACTCGATCAGCTTCTTCTCTTCCATCTCACATCTCCTCTCACTCTCATTCGTTTCTATCCTCACGATCAGAACATGGGCGGCGTGGTGATCCAGAGGATCTTTGCCTCCGTACTGCCGTGATTGTACAGGTAGTGGCTTCTGGATCCGTCCATGTAAAAGGTCTCCTTTGCCTTTACCTTGTACTTTTTGCCGCCCTGCACGATGGTCACCGCTCCTTTCAGGACATAGCCAAATTCTTCCCCCTGGTAGGCGGATATGATCTGGCTCTTTTTGTGGGGATGCAGCGTAAATAAAATGGGCTCCATCTCATTTTTCTGTGCGTTTGGCACCACCCACTCGATGGTGTAGTCCTCCTGCTCATCCACAAAAAAGTCCTGTGTCTGAAATACGATCTGTGATTCTTCCTCCTCCCGGAAGAAGTCTGACAGGTTGCTTCCCAGCGCCTCCAGGATATCCTGAAGTGTGGCAATACTCGGCGTAGTCAGGTTACGCTCCACCTGCGAAAGGAAGCCTTTGGTAAGTTCGCTCCTGGATGCAAGATCCCCCAGTGTCAGATCATTCTGCAGACGCAGCTCTTTTAATTTTTTCCCGATATCCACACTTTCACCTCCGGTTTTCTAATACTATACTTTTAGTTAAAAATTAGCGAACTAATCACATTATACACAGGCGGAAAAATATTGCAAGATGTTTATCAAAATTTTTACAGAAGAAATATATTTTCTGTTTTAACCGTATTGTATATTACCCCTTGTATTTGCTATACTGTGATTAACAAATGACACCCGTCAGACAGGAGGTGTTACAGGTATGAGTAAAAAATTATTTGGCGGCCTGCTTGCCGCAGTCTTTCTCATCGTCATTGGCGCTGCAGTTTTCTTCCTGACCCGGACGGATGAAAATGTGGAACTGGCAGAAGATTTTTTCAAAACCAGTTTTACCCCCTCCGAAGAAACTTCCTCGCTGTGCGAAGAACTGGAGGCTTCCCCGGTGGTGATCGGCGAAGGCGTTGACCAGGAAACGGAACTTGCTTCCCAGGAAAGCGCGTCCCGGGCAGACGCAGACTTTCAGGAAATGTACGGGACATACCTAAGCGCATCCGGCCTGGAAGATTTTCGGAATCTGTTGTTTCCTTCTATCTATCAGTTCTGTTCAGAAGAGCAGACTTATGAAGTGCAGGAACTGACGGTTGAAAAAGACGGCAACCTTTATCACTTTTCACTGGATTTGGATGTGGACGGCGGACAACAGAAGATAGAAGGACGGCTGGAAATTTCCGACGGAAAGATCCAAAAGATCACGGTTATTTAGCACAAAAAAATGGCGGCAGGAATATTACATTCCCGCCGCCGGTTTTTCTTTTTATATCTTCTTTTTACAGATATCGGCAAGACAGCACTGGTCGCAACGCGGTTTTGTCCGGGCCGTACAGACGTCCCGCCCGTGATACACCAGCCGGTGGCAGAAATCGCTTCCCTCTTCCGGGGGAATGATCTTCCACAGTTCCATCTCTACCTTCTTCGGATCTTTGATGCCGTCCACCAGCCCCATCCGGTTGACCAGACGGATGCAGTGGGTGTCCGTAACGATCGCCGGTTTCCCGAACACATCGCCCATGATCAGATTGGCGCTCTTCCTGCCCACCCCGGGCAGCTTCAACAGCGCGTCGAAATCATCCGGCACATGATCGTCGTATTCCTCATGGAGGATCTTCATGCAGGCGCTGATATCCCTGGCCTTGCTTCTTCCGAGACCACAGGGCCTTACGATCTCTTCAATATCGCCAACGTCCGCCGCTGCCAGAGAGGCCACGTCCGGATATTTTTCATAAAGTCCTTCCACAACTACATTGACTCTGGCGTCCGTGCACTGGGCTGCCAGCCGGACGCTGACCAGAAGCTTCCAGGCCTGATCATAATCCAGGGTGCATCCGGCGTCCGGATATTCTTCTTTCAGACGCTGGATGATCTCCAGTGCCAGCGCCTTCTTTGCCTTTTTTGTCATAAGATTCTCCTCTTTTGTCTCCCTTTATTTGTTCCCGTCGCTTAGCGTCACCTTGATGTAATCATGATGCACCGCTTCCAGATATTTTCCGAATACGTCTTCTGTTTTCAGCCGGATGCTGGAGGTGTTGACGCAGGGGTGGCAGGCGTACCATGGCCTCCCAAGAAGCTCTTCGTCCACCAGAAGCTGCACCTGATTCTCCGGATCAAAGATCAGCCCCATGATCGTGGCGGATCCCGGAGTTACGTTTAACAGCCGTTCCATATCCTCACCGGAAGCAAAGGACAGGCGGGACGAAGGAATCTGCTTCGACAGTTCCCCGGTCTTAAGCGCTTTCTCCCCCGGCAGTACCAGCAGATAGAAACGGGTCTTCTGCCGGTTGCATAAAAAGAGATTTTTACAGATCTCGATTCCCAGAGATTCGTCCACTTCCTGACAGGCTTCAATGGTCATCACCGGCTCATGATCCACTCTGTCGTACGCAATCTTAAGAGAGTCTAACAGATCATAGACTCTCCGCTCTTTTTCTTCTCTACCTTCCAGGCTCTCCGGCCTTCCCTGATACACTTTCATACGCTGTCCGGCCTCCTGATGTCCTAGATTTCGATCAACTCATATTCCTGGGTGCCGATGCCGATCTTCTCCGCATGCTCCAGGCAGCTTTTTCAGTTCGTCGTTGGCGCGGAATCGGTAAAATGGTCATGATGTACATGGGGCATTCTGTCCAACTGGCTGTCTGCAATGACCGGCTGACGGTTTACTGCATCCGCGCAGGCGCGGTCCAGAGCCACCGGATCAAAGGAAGCAAACATTCCCACATCCGGAACGATGGGAATATCGTTTTCTGCATGGCAGTCGCAATTGGGCGACACGTCAATGACCAGGCTGACATGGAAATGCGGCCGGTCTTTTAAAACTGCCAGGCTGTATTCCGCAATCTTGCAGTTCAGGATATCATTGGACTCATCACTTGCCGGACATACCGCATCCTTGGGACAGACGCCGATGCAGCGGCCGCAGCCCACGCATTTATCATGGTCAATGAAAGCCTTGCGGTCTGTGATAGACGGCGCGCCGTGGGCGCAGATCCGGATGCAGTTCCCGCAGCCGATACAATTTTCCTGCTCCACATAAGGTTTGCCGGCGCTGTGCATCTCCATCTTTCCTGCCCGGGATCCGCAGCCCATGCCGATGTTTTTCAGCGCTCCGCCAAATCCCGTGGCTTCATGCCCTTTAAAATGGTTCAGCGTCAAAAATACGTCCGCATCCATAACGGCACGTCCGATCTTTGCTTCCTTTACATATTCTCCGTCGATGGGAACCAGTTCTTCATCCGTTCCCTTCAGCCCGTCCGCAATGATCACATGGCAGCCTGTGGAAAACGGAGAAAACCCGTTTTTATACGCGGAGTCCAGGTGGTCCAGGGCATTCTTTCTTCCGCCCACATACAGGGTATTGCAGTCGGTAAGAAACGGTTTCCCGCCCAGTTCTTTTACCAGGTCTACCATGACCGCCGCATAGTTGGGCCGGAGGAATGCAAGATTCCCCGGCTCTCCAAAATGCATCTTGATCGCAGTATACTTGTTTTCAAAATCAATGTCGGCAATTCCTGCTGTTTTCATCAGCCGCCGCATTTTCTGAGGAAGATTTTCCTGAAAGGAAGCCCTCATGTTCGTAAAGTATACCTTTGATTTTTCCATTTTCATTCCTTCTTTCTGAAAATATTTTTAGAATCTTTCTTCACTCCACTCCAGAATGGTTCCGGAGTTGGCGTCAATCTCAAATTCATATTCCATACCGTTGTAAATAATGTCGCCTTCGTATTTGTATACGCCATCGTCCCGGTCAAGTTCGATGCGGATATCCTGCTCAGTAGCTCCGGATACTCTGGAAAGTGCGGTCTCGATCGCCTGCTCCCGGGTGACTGCCACATTGGCATTTCCCGTCTGGGTATTTGTCTGTCCCTGATTGTTCTGAGCATTCTGTCCATCATCCTGACCATTGTTCTGAGCGTTCTGGCCGTTCTGGCCGACTGCATCATCAGATCCATTCTGGCTGTTGCTCTGCACCTGGACCCGGTTCTCTGTCTCGGAGCTTAAGATCGATCCGTCCGATGCCTGGATCTCGTAATCATATTCGGTATTATCCACATCAAACTGGATCTCATAGACTTTTCTTCCGTCGTCCCGATCCTCCGAAACCTTCAGCCTGGTGGTGTCGGATTCGCTGACTCCTGCATCATTGAACGCTGCCTCCAGAGCCGCGTCTCTTCCGATATCCTTGCCGGAGCACCCTGTCACGATGCCTGCTGCTGCCAGTGTTAATACGGTGATTGCTAATAATTTTTTCATAGTTTATTCTCCCTTTCTGTCTTTTATTTTCCTGTTTTTTTGTTCTTGTTGAGGTTACTATAACCTGTAAAGATTAAAGGAAGATTAAAAATAAAATTAATTTTTTCTTTTTTGATCATACGACAGGCCAGGAAATAAGGCTAAGGCACAGCGGTCAATCTTCCACGCCTTCACTTTCAAAGAACTGTGTAACGGTCATGCTTTTTGGATGTTCCATATCCATACTCAAAAAATCTTTATCACCAGTGAGGATAATGTCCACATCCGACACAATATCCGCATTTTATCGTCCCTTTCCATAACGCACTTCGTCTACAAGTGCCTGAATATCGTCCTCGCTGGACACACCCAGTTCTTCGGCTGCTCCGGCAAAAGCGGCCTGTGCTTTTCGGATAGCCGCAGCAGAAGCGTTGCTGACAACAATCTCCCCATTCTGCTTTTGGAAAAACAAAATTTTATCGCCTGATTTCAACCCAAGCTGTCGCCTGATTTCTACCGGCACAGTGATTTGGCCATTTGCAGAAATTTTCGCCAGATTCATACCATTCACCCTTTCTATTCTTTAGAATTCAAGTTTTCTTTACTTCTGTCTATATTATATCCTCTGTATCAGGGAAAGTAAACTCGTCCCTGTAAAAAGAATCTCTCTTTTTCATCATCTGGGCAGCATTACAAGAAACCGGCTGCCTTCGCCAAACCTGCTCTCCACCCGGATCTCTCCCCCATGCGCCTGTGCGATCCACCGCGCCATGGAAAGTCCAAGGCCGGAGTGATTGCCTTCTGTCCTGGAAGGATCTGCCCGGTAAAACCGTTCCCAGATCCTCTCCTGGTCTTCCGGACGGATGCCGATACCGTTGTCCTCCACCTGGCAAATAATCTCCTGCTCCGAAGCGGTCAGTGTCACGCAGATCCGGCACTTCCCTTCCGGCTTCCGGTAGGCAACCGCATTGGACAGCAGATTCTCCAGCAGACGGATATATAAGGTCTCATCCACACAGGCCCGGATCCCCGGCGTGATCTCCCGGCAGATCTCGATCTCTGGATCTGTCTCTGCCGCCACCATCTGCTGCTCTTCTGTGATCACCTGGGTCAGCTCGCTTAAGTCCAGTTCTTCCTTCTGAAGTGGCTGTCTGCCCTGGTCTGCCCGGGATAAAAACAAAAGCTGCCCGATCATCCCCGACATTTCCCTTGCCTTTCTTTCGATCAGCCGGACCTGGTTCTTCTGATCTTCTGTGAACGTCTCGTCCGACAGGCACTCTCCGCACTGGGCCAGGATCACACTGACCGGCGTACGCAGCTCATGAGACACATCGGAAGTAAACTGCTTTTCCCTCTGAAATGCCTCTTCCAGCTGGGCCAGCATCTGATCAAAAGTTTCCGCCAGCTGGCAGATCTCATCCCGGTTCTTCCCGCCGCTTTCCGGTACGCCCACGCGTCTGGAAAGATCCGCATCCGCCCGGATCTTCTGCACCGTAGCGGTGATCTGGCGGACCGGGAGAAGTGTCCTTCTGGTAAACCGGTAACCGATGAAGGCAGTAGCCAGCACCATGGCCGGCAGAAGGATCAACGCAAGACGTAAGGTCACCCGGTAGCTTTCCTCCGCCGCCGTTACAGACGTAACGCCACGGATGAAAACCGTCTTCTCCCGGGACAGGCGGAAAGACATGTCGTACACATACCAGCTGGTATCCCCGTCCCGGATGATCTCTACCTGCCCGTCCCGGATTTCCGGCCAGCTGTCAAAACCGTAGGGATTTCTGCCCAGCAGAAAATACCCTGTCTCATCATATAGCGACAGATACACGTTATCCTCCACGGAATAGAAGTCCCTGTTTACCGCTGGAACGCCGTCCCTAAGTCCCACGTCATCCGTACTGTTCTGCACCTGCCTCTCCAGCTTCGCTCTTGTGGAGGACAATACCTCCCTGCTGCTTAAGGAAAACAGGATCGCAAGAGCCGCGCAGGTCACAAGGATCATAAAGAACGTATATAGCATTGTCAGTTTTACTTTTAAAGATAACCGGTTCATCCTCCTGCCCCCGTATCCCTATTTTTCTTTCAGCACGTAGCCTGCGCCCCGGACGGTATGGATCAGCTTCTGCTCCTGTCCCTCATCGATCTTTCTTCGGAGATATCGGATATAGACATCGATCACATTCGAACCTCCGGCATAATCAAAGTTCCACAGATGCTCCTCCAGCCGCTCTCTGGAAAGAACGATTCCCGCATTCTGTGCCATATAGCGAAGCAGCGCATACTCTTTGCCGGATAAACGGATCTCTTTTCCGCCTCTTTTTACCTGGTGTGTATCCGTATGTATTTCCAGATCCCCCACCCGCAGACAGGCGTCCGCCGACTGTTCCGGCTTCCTCAAAAGGACCCGGATCCTGGCCAGCAATTCCTCACAGGCAAAGGGTTTGATCAGATAATCATTGGCTCCTGCGTCCAGTCCGGCCACCCGGTCTTCAATACTGTCCTTTGCCGTCAAAAGCAGCACCGGCGTCTGATCGCCCTTTCCTCTGATCTGCCGGAGCACAGATAAGCCGTCCCTTTTGGGCATCATAATATCCAGCACCACCGCGTCGTACCGTGCGCTTCTCAGATAATCCAGCGCCTCTTCCCCGTCGAAACAGGCGTCCACACTATAATGCTCTGCCTTGAGTCTGGAACCGATGATCTGATTCAGATCTTTTTCATCTTCTGCAAGTAAAATCCTCATTCTCATCACCCTTTCGCTGTCTTTAGTATAGAAGAACCGGTCTGAAAAGTAAAGTTCTGCATATATATGTAAAAAACTCCAAAAGGTGTGTTATGTCTAAAAAACGGATCGCTCTGATCTTCTCTTCTCTTGCAGGCCTGTTCCTTTTATGCGCCTGCATTTTCTGGTGTTTTTTTCAGAACGAAGACCACCGGTTTTCCACTTTTGCGTCCTCCTTTTTCCGGCAGGAATTATCTGGAAATACCCTGAATCTTCATTATACGCTCAAGGATCCTTCTGCATTTGACATGGAAGATCTTCCCGTTTCCTTAGGGACTTACAACAGCGACGCCCAGGGGCTGTGCGTCTCCCTGGAAAATATGCTCTGTCAGATGGATGGTTTTGACCGCAGCCGGCTCTCTTCGGATAACCGGCTCACCTATGACATCCTCTATGATTCCTTATCTGCCTCTCTAAAGACCGCACCCTTTCTTCTCTACGAGGAACCGCTGTCGCCTCTGACCGGCATGCAGTCCCAGCTTCCCATCCTGCTTTCTGAATATCCCTTTTATGACAGGCAGGATGTGAAGGATTATCTTACGCTGCTTACCCAGGTGCCGGATTATTTTACTTCCATCCTGGCGTTTGAAAAGGAAAAGGCGGACGCAGGGCTTCTGCTGCCTTCTTTTTGCATCGATACTCTGGCAGAAGAATGCCGCGCGTTCCGGAACACCGGCGATGACTGCTATCTCTACGACGCCTTTGAAAGCCGGCTGGAAGATCTGCATCTCTCTGAAAAGGAACAATGTTCCGTTCTAGAACAACACCGGCAGGCCATGGAAGAGTCGGTTTTTCCGGCCTATTCCATGCTGGCGGACGGCATGTCTGCGCTAAAAGCCAAGGCCGTCAATGAAAAAGGGCTTAGCGGGCTGCCGAAGGGCAAAGAGTATTACCAGGCTCTGGCAGCCGCAGAAACCGGAAGCTTTCGTTCCGTTTCGGAACTAAAAGAACTGACAGTCCGGCAGATGAACGAAGATCTCACAGGGATCCAGAAGCTGTATCAGGATTCGGAGAAGGATGCTTCCCCGTCCCCTTCCTCTGACCGGTTCCGTTCTCAGGGATATGCCCTTGCGGACTCCAATCCCGCCTCTATCCTTACCACGCTAGCTGGAAAGCTGAAAGATGATTTCCCTTCCCCGCCTTCTGTATCCGTGACCGTCAAATATGTCCAGGAGTCTCTGGAAGAATATATAAGCCCGGCTTTTTATATGATCCCGCCCATTGATGACGCCCGGGAAAATGTCATCTACATCAACCGGGGACATATGCCCGATGACCTGACCCTTTTCACCACCCTTGCCCATGAGGGTTACCCCGGGCATCTCTACCAGACGACCTATTATCAGGCAACCGATCCCCATCCGGTGCGAAGTCTTTTGAATTACGGCGGCTATACCGAGGGCTGGGCCACCTACGCGGAAATGCTCAGCTGGTACTATGCGCCCATTCCCAAAAAGGACGCGGCCCTCCTTCAGAAAAACAGTTCCCTGATCCTTGGCCTTTATGCGCTTGCAGATATAGGCATCCATTATGAAGGATGGTCTCTGCCTGAAACCGTCGTCTTCTTCCAGAGTTACGGGATTACCGATGTTCCGGTGATCCGGGACATCTACGAACGGATCGTGGCGGACCCTGCCAACTATCTGAAATATTACATTGGCTATGTGGAATTTCTGGAACTGAAAAAGGATGCCGTCAGGTCCTGGGGAAAGGATTTCTCACAGAAACGCTTTCACCGGGAGGTCCTGGAAACTGGTCCGGCATCCTTTGATCTGCTGCGCGATTATCTTCTCTGACATTACCGGGGCATCATGGCGTCTGCGATCTTCTGCATATCCTCATCGCTGATCCCGTATGCCCCTCTTCCATCCTGAGACACCCGGATCTCGACTTCCACAGGCTCCCCGTAGGTAATTCCGTCCATGGCTCTTTGCATGCTCTCCGCCAGGATCTCCGTGAATCCCTCCGGCGCGTCAGGGTCTTCGCCCCGCTCCATCATTTCCAGAGTCACGTCATAGGAATGCTGTTCCAGCGTCTGATAGACGTCCGCCGGTTCCACTGTGACAGGAACCACAAAGCTTCCATCCTCCTGCTCCCTGGCCTCTCCCACTTCGTAATGCATCAGCTTCTCCATCTCTTTCAGCTTGTCCTTGTAAATTTCTCTTCCTTCTTCTGTGATCTCATCCATTCCCTCAAGCTGCGTACGGATCTGCTCATCCAGATTCTTTTCCAGATCCGCTGCCGCGTCCTCTGTGGAAACTTCCAGAAAGGCCGCGTATTCCTCATATTTCCCCTGATAATTGGCGTCCAGGACACTCTCCACATACCCGGCCGCGTCAAAAGGTTCCCCCTTCTGACAGCCGCATAACAGAAGTCCTGCCGCCAGAAGAACCGCTCCTGTCCACATTTTTCCTGCCCTTCCCTTATTCCGGGATCTATCGGTATTCTTTTTCATACTGCTCCTCCTTTTAACTGCTCTTGCTGTCTGTCCTATAGTCTGTCCAGATCTTTCGTCTATCATACCATTTTCTCAAAAGCAATACTACAGCATCCCTGCGAGAAATACACTGGCGGCAAGCCCGGCAAACGTCGCGATCAGCGCGCCGGCCAGCGTATAGCGGGTCCGGTTTATTTTCGCAGTCATAAAATAGACGCTCATGGTATAAAAGATCGTTTCCGTACAGCACATGCTGATGGACGCGGCAAGCCCCAGAAAGGAATCCGTTCCGTACTTTTTATACACATCCAGCAAAAGTCCTGTGGCAGCGGACGAAGAAAACATTTTTACAAGAGAAAGCGGGACCAGCTCCCCGGGAAACCCGATGACGCCGGAGAACCTCCCCAAAGCTCCTGCCAGAAAATCAAGGAAGCCGGAAGCCCGCAGGATCCCCACCGCTGTCATCAGGCCGATCAGCGTCGGCACGATCTTAACGACCGTAAGCAGACCTTCTCTCGCACCCTCGATAAAAGTATCATAGACCCGGACCTTTTTTTGCACGCCATAAGCCAGGATCGCAAAAATCATAAAAGGCACGATCATGTCCGTCAGATACAGAAATAATTTCATATCCGCTTCTCTCTTTTCGCGGTCTTATCATTTTATGATATGAAGCCGGAACTTCCCTTATGATTGAAAATATTTCCGGAAAGGTCTATACTTCTTATTAGGATTTTGTAACAAAGCGGGGATGATCTATGAGCCAGGCGACGGTTAAAAAAGCAGAACGACAAGATTTTGGCGTGGGAAGTGTATCCGCGGCAATCCTGCGTCTGGCCGTTCCCATGACCCTAGCGCAACTGATCAACGTACTTTACAGCGTGGTAGACCGTATCTACATCGGACATCTCCCCCACACTTCCACCGAGGCCCTGACCGGCATCGGCCTTACGCTTCCGGTGATCACCATGGTCACCGCCTTTGCCAATCTCTTCGGAATGGGCGGCGCGCCTTTATTTTCCATGGAAAGAGGACGGGAAAATATCCCGAAGGCACAGAGGATCATGGGAAATTCTTTTTCTCTTCTCCTGATCTCCAGTGTAATCCTTTCCCTCTTCTGCTATATATTCAAAGAGCCTTTATTATATCTTTTCGGCGCCAGCGACACGACCTATCCCTATGCAGACGCCTATTTATCCATCTATCTTCTGGGTACGGTCTTTGTCATGATCAGCCTGGGAATGAATAACTTCATCAATGCCCAGGGCTTTGGCGTGACCGGTATGCTGACCGTCTCCATCGGCGCCGTCCTGAATCTGATCCTGGACCCTGTCTTTATCTTCGGCCTGAATATGGGAATCCAGGGCGCGGCTCTTGCCACCATTCTGTCGCAGTTTGTCTCTGCTGTCTGGGTCTTTCGATTTCTGACCGGAAAAAAGGCCATTATTCCCCTGACCAGGACTTCTATGCGTCTGCAGGGCGGACTGGTGAAAAATATCTCTGTTCTTGGAACCTCAGGATTCATTATGTCCGTGACAAACAGTGCGGTGCAGATCATCTGCAACGCCACCTTACAGCAGTACGGCGGAGATCTGTATGTGGGGATCATGACAGTGATCAATTCCGTACGGGAAATCTTAAATATTCCGGTCAACGGACTGTCTAACAGCGGCCAGCCTGTAATGAGCTTTAACTACGGAGCCCGGAAATATGACCGGGTAAAGGCGGCGATCCGGTTCGTGACCATCTCCTGCATCGTATTTACACTGGTGATCTGGGCGCTGATCTTTTTCTTCCCGCATGCTTTCATCCATGTATTTAACAGTGACCCCTCTCTTTTAAAAAATGGGGTGCCTTCCATGCATATTTACTTTTTCGGTATTTTTATGATGGCGCTGCAGTTCTCCGGCCAGTCCACGTTTGTGGCTCTTGGCTATTCCAGACACGCGATCTTCTTCTCACTATTACGAAAAGCCATCATCGTCATTCCGCTGACCATCTGGCTTCCCACTGTAGCGGGGCTTGGCACCACCGGCGTGTTCCTGGCGGAGCCCATCTCCAATTTTGTAGGCGGCATCGCCTGCTTCACTACCATGATGTTTACCGTGTGGAGAAGACTTGGGAAGGATACTAAAAAAACTCCCGGCCGCATATAATCAGATAAGTGCTGATTTATGCCGGGAGTTTTCTTATGTTAAATTATCTCTGGGCCGGCATGATCCTTATAGGGATCATTTACGCCGCTTTTACCGAACACATGTCGGATATTACCAACGCAGCCATTGATTCTTCCAAAGAAGCTGTCACCCTTTGTATCACTATGATGGGAGTCGTCTCCATGTGGATGGGGCTGATGCAGATTGCTGCAAAAGGCGGTATCATCGCCTCTGCTTCCAGACGTCTTAGACCACTGATTCGGTTTCTCTTTCCCAATCTTCCTTCCGGACATCCCGCGGAAGAATACATCACTACCAATTTCATCGCCAACTTTCTTGGCCTTGGCTGGGCCGCTACGCCTGCCGGCTTAAAGGCCATGGAAGCGCTTGGGCAGCTGGAAGATGAGAGAAGGCGAGGCCGGCTTGCGGGTCCCGTCCGTCCAGGCGGCACCGCCAGCAATGAGATGTGTACTTTTCTGATCATCAACATTTCTTCTCTGCAGCTGATCCCGGTGAACATCATCGCCTACCGCAGCCAATATGGAAGTGTGAACCCAGCTGCCATTGTAGGAGCGGGAATTGTGGCAACAGCAGTAAGCACCGGGACTGCGGTGATATTCTGTAAACTGATGGACCGAAAGAAGTCCCGGAGAGCGTGAAGTTCTCCAGGCTTTTTAAATGAACTATTCAGAATCTTGGATTCGTGGTATAATAAATTGAGTTATAAGTCAAATAATTGAGAAAAACAATGGAGAAAAAGATGTTAAAAAACAATATCGAAATGGATATAAAGATGAGATGTATCGAGAAATCTACTACGCAGACAAAGATTGCAGAGAATATCGGAACATCACCGTCATATGTAAATAAGATTATCCGCAGTAAAGAGCCAATCATGAATAAGACATTTCTTGCTATGATGGAGGATCTTGGCTTTGACGTTGAACTGAATTATGTGGAGAGAAAGGAAACGTGATTTGTGTCAACAGCGTTGTCACAAATTTGAAAGGCGGAAAAATATGAGTAATGAAATTACAGTCGCGAGCAACCTTATTCAGATTATCAGCCAGTCAAAACAAAATGCGCTGAAAAAGGTTAATGAGGAATTGATTAATATGTACTGGAAGATTGGAGAACATCTGAGCACAGAATCCGAGAAGGCTTCGTTTGGCGATGCCTATATCGATACTGTGGCAGAAGAAATACAGAATGCTTTTCCTGGCATAAAAGGGTTCAACAGACGTGGCTTATATCGGATGAAGAAATTTTATGAAACCTATAAGGACGATGAATTTGTGACAACACTGTTGACACAAATAAGTTGGTCAAATCATTTGACTATTATTTCAAAAGCAAAAACAATGGAAGAACGCCATTTTTATTTATCCTTATGTGTAAAAGAAAATTATTCTGCAAGAGAACTATCACGTCAGATTGATAGTGGATACTATGAGAGATACATGCTGTCTCAGGAAAAGTTGTTACCTGAACCGATAAAAGAGTTGAAGGAAAATCCGTTCCTAGATTCTTATATAATAGAGTTTCTGAATCTTCCATCAAATTTTAAGGAAGCAGATCTGAGAAAGGGTCTTATCAACAATATGAGAAATTTCATTTTGGAGGTTGGCAGAGACTTTACTTTTATAGATGATGAGGTCAGAGTACAAGTCGGAAAAGAGGATTATAAAATTGATCTTTTATTTTTTCATCGCGGCTTACAGTGCTTAGTGGCTTTTGAACTAAAGATTGGCAGATTTAAGCCAGAATATATCTCCAAGATGGATTTCTATTTGGAGGCGCTTGATCGGCAGAAAAAAAAGAAACATGAAAATCCAAGTGTGGGGGTGATCCTTTGTGCATCAAAGGATGATGAGGTAGTTGAGTATGCAATGAGCAGAACATTATCTCCGATGATGGTCGCAGAATACCAGCTACAGTTGCCTGATAAGAGTGTGTTACAGAAGAAATTGCAGGAATTGATCAATATGCCTTTGATAGAGGGTGAAGATTAGCGACGACGATCAGCACAGTGACAGCGATTATATTCTGTAAACTGATGGACCGAAAAAAGTCCCTACTTTATCCCCCGTATCACCATAGTAAGTAATACATCGGTATCCCACTGTTTTTCTCCGGACTCATACTGCCGGATCCGTGTATCATATTTCTCATTTGTTAGACAGATCATTTTTTCTATTTCTTGATCCGAAAAATATTCCGACATGGTATCGGCCACCGTCTGGATCCGTTCCAGGCTTGCGTATCTGCCGGTATTAATTATCTGATACGCCATTTCTTTGGAATATTTCGGATTATCTGGTGTCAGATCCATCAGCACATACCCGGTTGTCACCTTTCTGAATCCCTTTCCGTGAAGAAAGCACCAGGCAGATTCCCTCAGGTTTTAACACCCGCATTTGTTCCCCGTAAAACTTCGATGGTTCAATATGTTCGCTTACAGTATTTGAAATCACGACATCAAAAGAATTGTCAGGAAAAGAAAGGGCTGTGGCGTCCCCTTCTGCAAGGGCACCCGGACCACAGCCAATTTCTTCCCTCTACTCAATATCTCCCGGATCCAGCTTCTTCTGCTTCAGCTTCAGATACACAATCTCCCGGAACAGGGCATAAACCACAGACACGATGGGGATAAAGATCAACATTCCCACAATGCCCATCAGGCTGCCGCCGATGCTGACCGCCGCCAGTACCCAGATCGACGGTAACCCAACCGATCCGCCTACCACATGGGGGTAGATCAGGTTTCCCTCGATCTGCTGCAGTACCAGGAAAAGTACAATAAATCCAAGCGCCTGAAGCGGATTCACCATAAAGATCAGAAATGCTCCGATCACGCAGCCGATAAATGCTCCAAAGATCGGGATCAGCGCCGTCACAGCGATCACGATTCCCACCAGCAATGCATAAGGCAGATTCAGGATCGTCATCGCTACTACGAACATACTTCCCAGGATCAACGCCTCTACACACTGGCCTGTAAGAAAGCTGGAAAAGGTCTTGTTGGTCAGGGCCAGTACCTCAAGGGTTGCCTCTGCCCTGCTCTTTTTCATGAACGCATACATGACGCGTTTACACTGTCTGGTCAGTTTTTCTTTCTGCAGCAAAATGTAAATGGAAAATACGAATGCAATGAAGAATGTGGTCAGTCCGCTGACAATACTTCTTGCCGCAGTGATCGTTGAATTCAGCACATTTCCTGCGCCCTGGGTAAAGAAATTGATCCCTGTATCCATGATCTTGTTCCAGTCGAATTTCAGGTCGTTGATCCAGATGATCATATCCGGATTGTCATGAAATACCCCGGCTGCCCATACCTGCAGCTTCGGGATGAATCTCTGGATATTTCTTCCCAGGTTGATAAATGTTTCGCCCAGCTGCGGCACCAGCACCAGCATAACCAGCGCGATCACGCCGATCACGCCAAACAGCACCAGCAGCATGCTCACAGGTCTTGCCAGTTTCTGCAGATATTTTTTCCCTTCGATCCGCTCCGGCTTGAAAAGATGCCTCTGAATAAAATTCATGGGCACGTTCAGCACAAATGCGATCGCCCCTCCCAAAAGGAAGGGGAAGATCACATGGATGATAAACCGGATCACGTCCAGGATAATGTCGTACCGCCAGAAACACAGAACCACCAGCGCTGCAAAGACGATCAGTCCCCGGATTCTTTTTACCACTTCATCGTTAAATTCCATATCGCATCATCCTATTTTAAATGTTCTCTGATCCATTTCATCAGCTGAATGATCGGCAGGTTCAAAAGCGCCAGGCCGTATACGATCAGAAGATGCGCGCCGTCCAGCGTATATACACTGAACAGGTTGTGCAGTCCCGGGATCATCAATACTCCTGTGATCAGGAGAAGTCCCAGTACAAATGCGCCGATCAGATAAATATTGTTGAAAAATCTCTTTGTAAAGATTACCGGCTTGTTGGATTTGCAGTTAAATCCGTGCACAAGTCTGGAGGTACAAAGCGTACCAAACGCCAGAGTGCTTCCCAGCAGGCTTCCGCCCTCGTTTAATCCGATCAGGAAAGCGATAGTGGTCATAGCGCCGATACATAATCCTTCTGTACCGATCCGCGCCAGATAGTCTCTGGTAAGGATCGATTCGTTCATCGGACGGGGTTTTTCGTTCATCACATCCTTGGAATGAGGCTCCAGTCCCAGGGCGATCGCCGGAAGGCTGTCTGTCAGCAGGTTGATAAACAACAGGTGTACCGGTGCAAATGGTACCGGCAGGCCTACGATGGAGGCGAAGAGTACCGTAAGGATCGCTCCGAAGTTTCCTGACAACAGGAACTGAATGGAGAATTTGATATTCCGGTACAGATTCCGTCCGTTTTCTACTGCTTTTACAATAGTTGCAAAGTTATCGTCTGTCAAGACCATAGCGGCCGCATCTTTGGAAACTTCCGTTCCGGTAATTCCCATCGCAACACCAATATTCGCCTGTTTCAGAGCCGGAGCGTCGTTGACACCGTCTCCTGTCATGGCTACGATATTTCCTCTTTCCTGCCATGCCCGGACAATCCGGATCTTGTGTTCCGGTGAAACACGGGCATAAACGGAAATCTTCGGTACAAATTCCTGCAGCTCTTCATCGGACATATTTTCGATCACAGCGCCCTCGCAGGCCTCAGACTCATCTTTCAGAATACCGATACGCTTTGCGATCGCTGCAGCGGTGATCTTATGGTCTCCGGTGATCATGATCGGCTTAATGCCGGCCTGGATACACTCGGCAACCGCCGCTTTGGATTCCTCTCTGGGCGGATCCATCATGGCAATCAGACCAAGGAAGGTCAGATCATTTTCATCTTCCAGTGTGATTTCCCGATTTTCTTCAATCTCTTTATATGCAAATGCAAGCACCCGCAGGCCGTCTCTGGAAAACTCCAGGTTCTGCGCCTCGATCTCCGCCTTTCTTTCTGCAGTCATAGGCTCGACCATTTCGCCGCGGCGGATGCGGGTCATTCTGGTCAATAGGACATCTACCGCGCCCTTTACTACCATGACATGTCTGCCGCTGAAAACATGAGCCGTAGACATCAGCTTACGATCGCTGTCGAACGGAATCTCCGACTTTCTGTCGTATACATCCCGCACCTCAAAAGCCTCTCTTCCCAGTCTGCTTCCCAGATTGATCAGAGCCGTCTCTGTCGGATCTCCGATCTCCTGCCCATTTGCATTGGAAGAGTCGTTACAGAGAATACTGAAGTTCAGAAGTCTCTCCTGGTTCGGATCGTTCAGATTAATCTCGGAAACCGGGATCCGCTTGCCATCCACATAATAATCTTCTACCGTCATCTTATTCTGTGTCAGCGTACCGGTTTTATCGGAACAGACAATAGACACGCTTCCCAGGCCTTCCACTGCCTGCAGCTTACGGATGATCGCATGCTCCTTGGCCATCTTCTGCGTACCAAAGGACAGCACGATGGTTACGATAGAACTCAAAGCCTCCGGGATCGCGGCTACTGCAAGCGCTACCGCAAAAAGGAATGCATCTCCCGGCTGGTCTCCTCTGAAAATACTAATTCCAAAAAGGATCGCACAAAATACAATGATCAGAATGGAAAGTTTCTTTCCGAAATCGTCCAGATTTACCTGGAGCGGTGTTCTCTTCTCTGAGGTATTCTTCAGAAGACTGGCAATCTTGCCCACTTCTGTTCCCATACCGATCGCCGTAACCTCATATGCCGCACGGCCGTAAGTAACAAAGCTTCCGGAGAATACCCGGTTCGTCTGATCTCCAAGCGCTGCGCCTTCAGGCACCTCATCCAGAGATTTTTCTACAGATAAACTCTCTCCTGTCAGCGCACTTTCATCCACCTTCAGGCTGGCGCACTCGATCAGTTTCCCATCTGCCGGCACACAGTCTCCTGCCTCCAGCAGCACACGGTCTCCAATCGTAACTTCTCTGGAGGGGATCTGTTTTACCACTCCGTCACGGATAACTTTGGCTTCCGGCGCAGACATCTGCTTCAGTGCATCCAGCGACTGCTCCGCCTTTAAAGTCTGTACCGTTCCAAGGATCGCATTCATGGTGATTACCACCAGAATAACAATGGCGCTCTCAAAATCGCCAAGAAATCCGGATACGATCGCTGCAATGATCAGTATAATTACCAGAAAATCCTTATACTGTTCCAGAAAAATCTGCAGCGTGCTTTTCTTCTTGCCTTCCACCAGCTCATTAAAACCATATTTTTCCTGGTTTTGTCTGGCCTGTTCACTTGTCAGCATATTTTTTCTCCTCTCTCTTTTGCAATAGGATAAAAAAAAGACCCCTATTGCACACTTCTTGTTATGCAATAAAAGTCTCACCTTTTCATTGCGATACGGATGATCTCTCATCGTATTGACGTATTCGCAAACGGCAGGCCTGCTGTATAACCTTCTTATTCAGGAAATGCAATGCCTGACGCAAGTTACTCCCTTTTATCTTCATCTACTATACAAGAAAACTTTTGCGCTGTCAATCCTATTTTATACTTCTATTTTATACTTCTATTCTTCCTCCTTTTGCGGGATCGTAAACCCCTCAACCTCAAAACATGTGATCCAGGGATATTCTACATAATTTACGGAAACTTTTTCGTCCCTGGCAATGCCTTCCGCCGGGTAATACACATTGCCCAGCTCACTCTGGTCGGCCGTATACCCTTTTCCCCGCATCGTCTCTTCGTCCTCATCGGTAAAACTTACCGAAACCTCCAGGTACGGAGGCGCACATCAGCTGGTGATCTCTTCCACATTCAGCACCACATGCCGCCATCCATACTTTTGCATATATTCTTTTGCATTATCATTTAAATAAACCATCAGACTCTCCTCTTCGTCTATGATATGAAAAATTTCCAGTTGTCAATAATCCATTTACTTATTAATGCCAAGCTTACTCAGCAAAGCTTCTTGCAGTACCTGTGAAAAATTTACCCCCATTGCTGTTGCCTCCTCATTCAGCCATTCAGGAATGCTAAGGGTCTTCTTTACCGCTCTGGAATTATGCTTCTTCTGATATTCCAGCATATCAAATTCAATAATTGCCAGTGTTCCTTCTTCCACATCTACCTTATCAATCTCCGTTGGGCTTGGGATCTCCTCCCCTTCTTCTTTTCTGCTCACCAAAGCCAAACCCATTGCCTCAACAGCCATCTCATAAGCCCTGGTCATATCATCGCCTTCTGTGAAGCATTCTGGAAAGTCTGGAAATGAAACCCAGAATCCGCCCTCTTCTGCTCTATGAAATACCGCCGGATAAAACAATTTATTCATACGTGATACCTCCCATCTACTCTCTGGGCGCAAGGTTTATCGCAGCCCCGCCTGTTTAAGTATTGCCTGCTCCAAACCCTTTTTCATGGCTTTGGAGTGATAAGGAACAATTACCATTCTTTCAGATTCCGGATTCTTCAATTTTACATGAGAACCATATCAAGATGCTATTATATCACGTATCATTACGTGCGTAAACATTTTTACGCAATTTTACGTATATTCTATATTATTTGTCTGGCTGCTGTACTTATAAGTCGACGATAATTTTTTTAATACTTATCTGGAATATAAATGAAATATTTTAAGAGAGAAAAACGACATCATGCGACGCCATATAGAAAATTAGAAGAATAGCGGAAACCCAAGTAAATACCAGATTTCCGCCTCTTTAGATTCATGAGCGTGCGGGGATTCGAACCCCGGACAACTTGATTAAAAGTCAAGTGCTCTACCGCCTGAGCTACACGCCCGAAAATATTTTCTTTTAGATAAAGAAAGTGCCCAGAGCCGGAATCGAACCAGCGACACGAGGATTTTCAGTCCTCTGCTCTACCGACTGAGCTATCTGGGCGAAATTGCGGGGGCAGGATTTGAACCTACGACCTTCGGGTTATGAGCCCGACGAGCTTCCAGACTGCTCCACCCCGCGATATGAAATTAATGTCTTTTTCAAGACGAAGCCGATGATCGGACTCGAACCGATAACCTGCTGATTACAAATCAGCTGCTCTGCCAATTGAGCCACATCGGCCTACCGTGATCGAACGGCTAATGGATGGAGGTGGATTCGAACCACCGAAGCAATTTGCAACAGATTTACAGTCTGCCCCCTTTGGCCACTCGGGAATCCATCCAGATTGTCTGGGGCCTATAGGGCTCGAACCTATGACCCTCTGCTTGTAAGGCAGATGCTCTCCCAGCTGAGCTAAGACCCCATACAACGACCCAGAAGAGACTCGAACTCTCGACCTCCGCCGTGACAGGGCGGCGCTCTAACCAACTGAGCCACTGGGCCATTTTCATATTATATAGAAAGTATATCATATACCTTCAAAACTGCATATAAGAAACTTCATCCTGCCTACCGACCTTCTTTGGTCATGCCCTCGACCGATTAGTAGCAGTCAGCTCCATACATTACTGTACTTCC
>NZ_JACJLV010000025.1 GCF_016902415.1 Mordavella massiliensis
GATTTATGCAGCGCCGGATGTCTGGCCGGATGAACTGTATTTGTTGCAGAAAACGAATCCTAAGGTTATTTTTTCAGGGGAAACAGCGCTCTACATCCACGGGCTTACAGACCGGGAATACGGTAGAATTGAAGTGACTGTTCCGCAGGGATATAATGCAGTTCATTTGAGGAAAAAGAAAATCCAGGTAAGAGCACAAAAGGAGGATTTGTATAAATTAGGGAAAACCGTAGTAGATTCTGGATATGGAAATCAAATCGTGGTTTATGATAAGGAGCGTTCCGTTTGTGATGCGGTAATGAATCGAAAAAAGATGGATGTGCAGACGTTTCAGACGGTAATGAAAGAATATATGTCTGATACAGACAGAAGCTTACAGGTATTGATTCGTTATGCGGAAAAGTTAGGAATTCGTGATGAGATGATGAAATATGTGGAGGTGCTGACATGATCCATACATCAAAACAGCTAAAAGATAAAGTGAGAAATATTTCACATAGCGATAATCAGATTGCCCAGATGCTGATTCGGAACTTTATTATGGAGCGATTTTTAGAGAGAGTATCTGTATCACGATATCGTAATAATTTCATACTAAAAGGCGGCATGCTTGTTGCTTCATTAGTGGGGATTGACACAAGGGCAACTATGGATATCGATTCGACGCTCAAGGCACTGCCTCTCAATAAAGAGGATGCAGTACGAATTGTAAACGAGATTATTGGCATCCATATAGAAGACGGTATCCGTTTTGAGATGGTAAAGGTTGTAGAAATTATGACTGACTTCGAATATCCGGGAGTCCGTATGGTGCTGGAAGCCAGACTTGATCGTTTGAAACAGAGGATTAAGATAGATCTTTCTACGGATGACGTCATTACACCTGCAGCAATCAGATATAATTATCGACTTATGTTCGAAGACAGGAATATTGAACTGCTGACTTATACCCCGGAAACACTTCTTGCAGAAAAGATTCAGACCATTCTTGCAAGAGGAATTACAACAACACGGATGAGAGATTTTTATGATGTGTATGAGATTGTAGTGGGCAATAAGGTCACTGTAGAAAAGGCATTGTTGGCAGAGGCATTTGCCGCTACCTGCATGAAACGGAAGACTATATTTTGTTCGGAGCAAATAGAAAAAATCCTGAATGAAATATCAACAGATGGAGGATTACTGAATTTGTGGGAATTGTATAAGAAGGATAATTTCTATGTTGGTGACACAAACTGGGCAGTAGTCTGCGAAGTTGTGTGTGACTACATAAGGGAGAATATCTCAGAATGAAATTTGAGGAGCGATACTTATGCCAAAAGGAACCAATCAGAAATTCAAATTATATCGTCTGGCGCAGCTTATGCTGGAACAGACGGATGACGAACATTACATTACCATGCCGGAGATCCTGGCGGGGCTGGGGAATTACGGGATTACCGCAGACCGTAAGAGCATTTACCAGGATCTTAAGGACCTGGAAGTGCTGGGGATCGAGGTGGAAGGGGAACCGGACGGGAAAGGTTATCACTATCATGTGGTTTCCAGACCGTTTGAACTTCCGGAACTGAAGCTTCTTGTGGACGCGATCCAGTCTTCCAGATTTATTACGGAGAAAAAGACCAATGCGCTGATCCGGAAACTGGAGAAACTGGTCAGCAGATATGAAGCGAACCGGCTGCAGCGCCAGGTGTTTGTCTCGGGCCGGATCAAAACCATGAACGAAAGCATTTACTATGCGGTAGACACGATCCACAATGCCATTTCAGATAATAAGAAAATACGGTTCCAATATTACCAGTGGAATGTAAAAAAGGAAATGGTGCTGCGCCGGGACGGCGCATTCTATGAGATCAGTCCCTGGGGCCTTTCCTGGGACAGCGAGAATTATTATCTGGTGGGCTTTGATTCGGAGGCCGGGGAGATCCGGCATTACCGGGTGGATAAAATGCTCCGCATCCAGATGACAGACAAGGCCAGAGAAGGAAAGGAACATTTCCGGAAGCTTGATATGGCCGACTATGCAAAGAAAAGTTTCGGCATGTTTGGCGGGGAAGAAAAGACGGTTAAGCTGCTGGTGGATCACCAGCTGGCCGGAGTGATCGTTGACCGGTTCGGAAAAGATGTGCACATGATCCCTGTGGATGAGAATCATTTTACGGTCAGCGTAACCGTTATGGTCAGCAGCCAGTTCCTGGGCTGGATCTTTTCGCTGGGAGAAAAAGTGGAGATCCTGGGGCCGGAGGAAGTAAAAGAACAGATGCGCCGGGAAGGGGAAAGACTGTTGAAGCAGTATTCGTAAGGTGGCATTTTTATAGGACACCTGATCCGTTAAGCTGTATCCAACAAGAAAAAGAAAGGTTGGATAGCAATGAAAGGATATCATACAGCAGACGGATATATGGGTTATATTGACGGAGAATACCGGCTCTTTGCCAGTGAGACGGATTACCGGGAATGGGTGGAAGATTAAGAGATACTGGAAAATATTACCGCGTTCATTTCCTTTCCTGTGATGGTATAATGTGGAACCATACCGGTGCAGGTTACCGGGAATACAGCAGGAAAGGAAGAGAGGATGAAAAAGAAGTGGAGAGGTTTTCCCGCTTTTGTGAGGAGTTTGCCAACTATGAGAGGGAACCAGGCCAGGATATGACGCTGCTTGTAACAGCGGACGGGAAGGCGGTAAAAAAGATCTATTACACCCGGATTTTTTATGACCGGATTGCTTTTCAGACACAGGGAAGTTATATTCCGCCTGTTTACGGAAACCGGGGCGACGACATCCGTGAGGAAATGAGCAGGATCCCGGAACCGGAACGACCGGGGTATATATTCCTGGGGTGGGAACCGGAACTGCCGGAGACCATGCCGGAGGGAGAACTGACGGTACATGCCCTGTGGGAGCCGGGGGAGAGTCAGTATACCGTGCTAAGATGGATGGAGCATGCGGAGGATGAAGAATATTCGCTGCTGGGGGATCAGGAAGAGACCGCAAAGATCGTGGTCAGAACTGCGGCGGCGGGAATCGCGGTGCTTCTGCTGCTGGCGGTCAGAAAGAAAAAGAGGCTGGCTCTTAAATAAGAGCCGGCCTTTTTAGAAAAGATTGATCATGATCAGGCCCAGGCCGATCATGGCAGTGGCCAGATATTGCCTGCGGGTCAGAAGTTCCCGGAATGCCAGGTAATTGATGACATTTACCAGAATGATCAGCCCTGCGCTGTAAGTGGGATAGACGATATAGGCCGGAAGTACGGCGGCCGCGCGCATGACAAACAGCGTGGAAAGCTGATTGGGGATTCCCACTCCGATGCCAATCAGTACATCCTGGAGGCGCATGGGGCCGCCATCCCGGAGAAATAACAGGACGCTTACCGCCAGAGCGGCAAGGAAGGTATACAGGACAAAACAGGTCTGGCTGTCCGCACCGTAGTACCGGCTGTAAACTTTGGACACAAAGTCCAGTGTCCCGCCCAGGATAAAGATGGCAAGAAGACCGAATACAAAGGCAGGGCGTTCCTCTTTGCCGCCGGAGTTCATAAGGAGGATCGCGGCGCTGCAAAGGATCAGGCCCGCAATCTGCACGGGAGCGGGGATTTCCAGGAATAACAGAGCCGACAGGATGGTGGGGATCAGGATTCCCAGCCGGTTAAATGTGGTGGTCAGCGGCGCGCCGTTTCTGCGGATGCTGAGCTGGATAAAAATGAGGGCGGCCACAAAGCCGATCCCGTTAAGGATTCCTGAAATGACGGACAGAAGATCGCTGTGGAGGACCAGAGTTTTATCCTCCAGCATGAAAAAGCTTATCTGTTGTCTGACTGCCGGATCTTGTGCGTCGTAAAAACCCGGCAGATTGATTTTAGCACAAAGAAAGCTTTCTGCCTATGCTTGTTCTGCGTGAAAAAATCCAGTATACTGAATCTATATCAATACACAGACAAAAGGAGAGAAAAAGGCCATGGGCTTTGCAGAATATTTTCCGGTAATCCGTAAATTAACACCGGCTCAGAGAAAAAGGATCGAAGAGTCCGTCACGGAAAAGAAGGTCCCCAAAGGAATGGTGATCCACGACGGGACCACAGGGTGTACAGGACTTCTGGTGGTGCGGTCTGGGCTTTTGCGGGCGTATATGCTTTCAGACGAGGGAAGAGAGATCACGCTTTACCGCCTGTTTGAACGGGATGTATGTCTGTTTTCCGCATCCTGCATGTTGAGAAGCATTCAGTTTGATATCAATATCCAGGCGGAGAAAGATACAGAATTGTGGGTGATCCCGGCCCATGTCTGGCAGCAGCTGACAGAAGAATCAGCGGTACTTTCGAATTACACCAGTGAATTGATGGCCGGGCGGTTTACGGATGTGATGTGGCTGATCGAGCAGATCATGTGGAAGAGTCTGGATAAACGGGTGGCGGATTTCCTTCTGGAAGAAATGACAGTAGAAGATTCGGAAGTTCTAAAGCTCACCCATGAGGCGGTTGCGGCGCATCTTGGTACGGCAAGAGAGGTTGTGACAAGAATGCTGCGGTATTTCCAGAGCGAAGGGATCGTAAAACTGTCCAGAGGGACGATTGAGATCCTGGATACTGCAAAGCTGGAGGCTGTCCTGGAAGAAAAGTAAGAAACGGCAAAAAGAAAAAGCGCACAGATCCTGGAGGGGAGACTGTGCGCTCATTTTTTTCGGGGGTTTTTTCTGGAGGGATGTATGGCCATTTAGATCATCTGTAGGATCTGCTCTTTTGGTTTTGCGCCGGTAGAGCGGTTTACCATCTCTCCGTTTTTGAAAACGGCCAGGGTGGGGATACTCATCACCCGGAACTGTCTGGCCAGTTCTTTTTGTTCATCGACGTTGATCTTGCAGACCTTGATGTCGGAACGCTCATCGGCGATCTCGTCCATGATGGGAAGAACCATCTGGCAGGGGCCGCACCAGGATGCCCAGAAATCTACGAGTACCGGTTTGGCGGAATGTAATACTTCCTGCTGAAAATTTTCTTTATTGATATGAATTGCTGACATATATGTGTCCTCCTTTGTTTTGGTTTGTTTTGTTTTTTGTTGTGTTAAGAATACCAGAGATAACATTGTCTTTCCGTGACAAAGTCACTATAATAGAAAGAAATAAATAGAAAAGCTGGGAAAAGGTATGAAAAAGTTAAGTTTCAAAGAAACCATTTTTGTAGCAAGTATGTTATTCGGGATGTTTTTCGGGGCAGGGAACCTGATCTTTCCGGTGTCTATGGGGCAGATGGCGGGAGATCATATCTGGCTGGCGGCCCTGGGATTTCTGGTGACCGGTGTGGGACTGCCGCTTCTTGGAGTGGCGGCGCTTGGGATCAGCCGGGAGACCGGTCTTCTGGGTCTGGCAAGCAGGATCGGGAAAAATTATGGGGTCTTTTTTACCTGCGCCCTGTATCTGACCATCGGACCATTTTTTGCCATCCCAAGATGCGCGTCTGTTTCTTATACAGTAGGAATAGAACGGATCCTGGAAGGGCAGGACCAGACACTGTGGCTGGCCGTCTTTTCCTTCCTGTTTTTTGCCATTGTGCTGTTTTTCTCCTTAAGGCCCGGAGAGATCCTGACCTGGATCGGCAAGGTGTTGAATCCTTCCTTCCTGGTGATTCTGGGACTCCTGGTAGTGGTGGCGCTGATCTCGCCTATGGGCGATCCTATGACTATGGCTCCGGAAGAAGGGTATGAAAGCGGCGCTTTATTTACCGGCTTTCTGGAAGGATATAATACCATGGACGCACTGGCGGCCCTTGCATTCGGGATCGTGGTGATCGAAGTGATCCGTGGGCTTGGCGTGGAGCAGCCGGGACAGATCGCGAAGGATACGGTGAAGGCAGGGATCTTCAGTTCGATCCTGATGGCCGTGATCTATGTGCTGGTTACGCTGGTAGGCGGACAGAGCCGCGGAGAGTTTGGCATCAGCAGCAATGGCGGCGAGGGTCTGGCGCTGATCGCAGATCATTATTTCGGCGGAGCCGGTATGTTTATTCTGGCTCTGATGGTGACACTGGCCTGTCTGAAGACGGCGATCGGTCTGATCACAAGCTGCAGCGAAACATTTTCCGAGATGTTTCCGAAGTCCCCAGGATACCGGTTCTGGGCGGTATTGTTCAGTGTGGTCTCTTTCCTGATCGCCAATCTGGGACTCAATGCCATCGTGGCTTATTCTGTGCCGGTATTGATGTTTTTATACCCGCTGGCTATTGTGCTGGTGCTTCTGACCTTGTTTGGAAGCTGGTTTGACAATAACCGCCATGTACTGCGCTGGACCATTGCATTTACTGCGGTGGCGGCCCTGGCGGATTTCCTGCGGGCGCTGCCGGAAGGGACGCAGGACGCGCTGCATACAGCGCCTGTGACAGATATGCTGGGTAATGTGATCCCGTTGTCGGAGCTGGGATTTGGATGGATCGTTCCGGCGGCCGTCGGATTTGTGATCGGATTGATCGCCAGCAGGCGGCGCGGTGCATAGAAGTAGTTGATAAAAATTTCATAGAGGGAAAATGGATGAGAGATCTGCTGTGTAGAGGATAACCTGTGCACGGCAGATCTTTTTTGCATATAGAGAAAATCTATATATAGCGGAGATGATGAAAATGCTCAAAAACGGATAAAACGGGTAATAAATTCCGAAAATGGTTGACACATGGATACGCAGGAGATATGATAATAAAAAGGGGGGGGTTTGGATGCTGTACGAAAAACTAAGTGAGAGAAAAAAAGAATTAGGCATGACTACAGAGCAGCTTTCCCGGCTGTCAGGAGTGCCAGTGGGAACGATCAATAAGATCTTAAGCGGAGAGACAAGATCGCCCCGTTATGCGACCTGGCAGGCGCTTGAAAGAGTTCTGTATGGAACAGAAGGATCAGAGACGGGAGGCGCAGAGGAGAGCCGGAATGTGCCGGGGGAGTTCTGGGACACGGCTTATGGAAATCCTCCGGACGTAGTCCGGGAAGCAGTGACTCCCTATCTTACGAAAAGACAGGGCGAGTATACGGTGGAGGATTACCGGAAGCTGCCGGAGGATGTGCGGGCAGAGCTGATCGACGGAGAGCTGATATTTCTGGAGACGCCCACTTTTACGCACCAGGAACTGGTCACGGAGCTTCTGTTTGAGATAAAGCTGTACATTCATAAACATAAGGGACCCTGCCGGGTGCTCCCATCGCCTCTGGACGTACAGCTTGACTGTGACAACCGGACCATGGTGCAGCCGGATATCGCACTGATCTGCCAGAATGAAAGAATCACAAGAAAAGGGATCTATGGCGCGCCGGATTTCTGTATTGAGATCGTGTCGGACTCCAGCAGGAAAAGGGATTACGGGGTCAAGATGCAGAAATATATGAATGCCGGAGTCCGGGAATACTGGATTGTGGATCGGAAGAGGGAAAAGGTCGTCTGCTACTGGTTTGAGGGCGATGACGCGCCGGAGATCACTATGTATTCCTTCCGGGACAGAGTGCCTGTCAGAATCTATGACGGCAGTCTGGAGGTGGATTTTCCGGGGATCCTGGAGCGGCTGTGGAAGGAAGCATAAAAGAAGATACGAAAGAGAAAGAAAGAGGCGGAAGACCAGGATGGCCCTCCGCCTTGTGAGTTCAGATGCTATATTTAATTGGCGGGAATTCCGGCGGAAGGCATCTGGTAGTAATGTGCATAGATCCCTCCAAGCTTTAACAGTTCTTCGTGGGTGCCCCGCTCGGCGATCGCGTTGTCCGCTACCACCAGGATCTCGTCCGCATTCTGAATGGTGGACAGCCGGTGGGCGATCGTGATGGTGGTACGGTTGTGGGAGAGGGTGTCCAGACTCTTCTGGATCCAGCGTTCACTTTCGTTATCCAGGGCGCTGGTAGCCTCATCCAGGATCAGGATCGGCGGATTCTTTAAAAAGACTCTGGCGATCGAGATCCGCTGTTTCTGTCCGCCGGAAAGCCGGGTGCCCCGCTCGCCTACATATGTGTCATAGCCGTCGGGCAGACTTACGATAAAGTCATGGATATTTGCCTTTTTCGCCGCATCTATAATTTCTTCCATAGGAGCACCGGGCTTGCCATATGCGATGTTGTCCCGGATGGTTCCGCAGAAGAGATAGACATCCTGCTGAACGATTCCGATCTGGTTTCTGAGGGAAGAAAGGGTCAGTCCCCGCACGTCTTTTCCGTCGATCAGAACCCGTCCGCCTGTGACATCATAGAACCTTGGCAGCAGGTTGCAGATGGTGGTCTTGCCGGAACCGGAAGGCCCGACCAGGGCGATGGAACGTCCGGCCGGGATGTCGAAAGATACGTGCTCCAGGACCGGCGCGTCGTCGTCCGGATAGTGGAAAGACACATTTTCATAGGTTACATTTCCCTTGATGTCCTTTAGCGGCTTTGCGTCCGGGGCGTCTTTGATCTCGATCTCGGTATCCATAACGTCCAGGTAACGGCGGAAACCGGAGAGCCCTTTTTGCATCATTTCCATCAACTCTACCAGGATCTGGATGGGGCTGATGAAAATACCGATGTACAGGGCATACATAGACAGGTCTACTACGCCCATCTGGCCGCGGGCGATGAGATAACCGCCGTATACCAGAGTTACCAGGTACATCATGCCCTGGAAGAACAGGTTGCCGCCGGTAAAGTCGCCCATGCATTTATAGTTGGCATTTTTTGACATCAGGAATCCGTGATTGCTCTTTGCAAATTTTTCCCGTTCAATGTCCTCGTTGGCAAAAGACTGGACCACACGAATGCCGGCCAGGGTATCCTGCAGGCTGGCGTTGACGTCGCCGATCTTGCGGCGGTTGTCAAAGAAAGTCTCCTGCATCCGTTTATTCTGGCTGATGGAAAAGATCAGCATGCAGATGACCAGGACGGACAGAGGGATAGCGAGCCGCCAGTTGATCAGGAACAGGAAGATAAAGGATCCGATGATCTTGATCAGGGAAATGAACAGGTTTTCCGGGCCGTGGTGAGCGAATTCGGCGATGTCGAAGAGGTCGGAGACCAGTTTGCTCATCATCTGTCCGGAATTGTTCTGGTTATAGTAGGAGAAGGATAACTTCTCGTAGTGGTCAAAAAGCCGGGACCGCATATCCCGCTCCATGTAGGCGCCCATCATATGGCCCTGATAGCTGACATAATATTTACACAGGCTCTGGAGCACATACATAAGAAAGAGGCCGATGCCGATCGGGACAAGGGCTGCCAGGATCTTGTCCGTGCTTTCTGTAAAGAGCCCGTTGATGGCGCCGCGCAGGAACTGCGGATACAGAAGATCCACGATACTGATGAAAGTGGCGCACAGAAGATCCAGGAAAAATATGGTCTTATATGGCCGGTAATATTGGATAAATCGCTTTAAAGTATGCATGATACCATAACTTCCTCTCTGAAATATGTTTAGCATCTTATTATAACACCGGGGTATGGGGAAAGGTCAACCGTTTGCGCGGGAAAATCTGTGAAAAAACAGGGGTTTCTGTTGCGGAGGAGGCGTCTGCGTAGTAAAATAAATGCAGTTTGGAACAGAAAGTCTGGTGAAGGAAAGAAATGAAAGTATTGATCATAGACGGCCAGGGCGGCGGCCTGGGCCGGCAGCTGGTAAGTGCAGTAAAAGAGAAGTGTCCGGAGACGGAGGTGCTGGCGGTGGGGACCAACAGCACTGCTACAGGCGCTATGCTCCGGGCAGGAGCGGATCAGGCGGCCACCGGGGAAAATGCGGTGCTGGTGGCATGCCGCAAAGCAGACGTGATCATCGGACCCGTCGGGATCGTGATCGCGGATTCCATGCTGGGCGAGATCACTCCGGCCATGGCTGTAGCAGTGGGACAAAGCCGGGCCAGGAGAATCTTGCTTCCGGTGAATCAGTGTGATAATATAGTAGTCGGCGCCGCAGATCTCAGTATGGCGGATAAGGTGCGGGAGGCTGTAGAGCTTCTTGGCCGATAGACAAGTGGTTATAAAAAGTAAAATTATGGAAACATACCAGGGAAGGGGCAGGATTTTACGATCCGGCCACTTCCTTTTGGATTGGAAAAGATGGAGGAAACGATGTGGGTTGTAGATAAATATATTGACTATGTGAAAGAACAGACCATTGAAGATCCCAGGAAGAGCTGGGGAAAGATGTTGCTGGGATTTCAGGCGAACAAGGTCCGGACAAAGATCCTGCCAAAGAAAAATCTGGCGAAAGGCTATCAGAAGCTGGAGGCCATGATGATGTCTTTTGTGGCAGACGCGCTGTGCCAGCCGGACAGCTACGTGTGGGGGAATATTTTCTCGCCCTGTGAACTGATCCGTTGTTTTGGATTAAAAACGCTGTCCATTGAATGTCTGTCCTGTTATTTGAGCGGTTATCACCTGGAAGATTATTTTATTGATTATGCGCAGAATACAGGGATCGCGCCTACGCTCTGCTCCTATCACAAGACTTTTGTAGGAGCCATTGACAGCGACGCAGTACCGGTGCCGGACTACGCGGTTACTACGTCTCTTTCCTGCGACGGGAATCTGAATACCTTCCGGTATCTGGAGAAGAAAAAGGGCGTGCCTTTTACATTTCTGGACGTGCCCTATGGAGATGACGGAGCGTCTGTGGAATATCTGGCAGAGCAGCTGCGTGAGTTCGCTCATGAACTGGAGGAACGGTTTGCCGTCAGATTTGACGAAGAGAAGCTGAAGGAATCGCTGCGGATTGAAAATGAGACCCGCAAAGAGCTGGTAGAGTTTTTCCGTCTTCAGAGCGAGCATTATTATCCGGGGGAACTGATCAGTCATCTATATATGATGATGGGCATGCATTTGCTTATCGGTACACAGGAATTCCTGGATCTGATCCGGTTTATGAATGAGGATATCCAGACTTATCCGAAATTCGAAGGAAAGAAGATCCTGTGGGTACATTTGCTTCCGTTTTATCAGGAAAGTCTGCAGAAATGTTTTAACACCAATCAGAATTACCAGATCATTGCCAGCGATATCATTCTGGACTCAGCGGAGAAGCTGGACCCGGAGCGCCCCTTCCACTCGCTGGCCCGGAAGATCATCCACAACATTTACAATGGATCCTATTCCCACCGGGCGTCCATGATCGGCAAGTTATGCGATACCCTACATCCGGACGCAGTGATCCAGTTCTGTCACTGGGGCTGCAAGCAGTCCTCCGGCGGCAGTATCCTGTTAAAAGAGGAAATGCAGAAAAAGGGGATCCCCATGCTGATCCTGGACGGCGACGGCATTGATAAGCGCAACAGCCACGACGGACAGATCAAGACCAGGCTGGAGGCATTTCTGGAAATGTTAGATGTGGAGGAGGAGACGCGATGATCGGATATATCTGTAAATACGCTCCCATTGAGGTGCTGGAATCCATGGGGGCAAAGATGGAGCGGATCGAGCCGGATGTGACGAATTTTAGCCAGGCGGAGATCCGGATGCACCCGAATATCTGCAGCTTTGCCAAAGGTGTGCTGGAGACGGTGATGGAGAAGGATTATGAAGGGATCATTCTTACCACCTGCTGCGACAGTATCCGGCGGCTGTATGATGTGCTGAAAGAAGAATTTCCGGACAAATTTATCTATATGCTGGACACGCCAAGGCTGGTGAAAGAGGTTGGCGTTGACCTTTATGAACAGAGGATCCGCGCCATGATCCGGGCTTATGAAGAATTCTCCGGGAAATCGTTTGATGAAAAGGTATTTCTGGAATATCTGAAGGGGAAAGAAGAACCACAGCAGAACGGAGTGAAAGACCGTTCGTTAAACATCGGAATCCTGGGCGCCCGGGCCAATGAAAATATTGGAAAGATCCTGGAACAGCGGGGCGCCAATGTGGCCTTTGACCTGACCTGTACCGGGGTGGGCAGAAGGCTGTTCTGGGATGAGAAAGAGCCTTTGAAAGAATACGCCAGAGGACTCCTTAGCCAGTTCCCCTGTATGCGGATGGAGCAGGCGGCCAACCGGGACGAACTGATCCGGCGGTACGCAGACAGTGTGGACGGGATCATTTACCACACTGTCCAGTTCTGCGACAATTATGCTTATGAATATGCCTGGCTGAAAGACTGGCTGAAAAAGCCCCTGCTGCTTCTGGAGACGGATTATACAAAGCAGAGTTACGGGCAGATCCTGACAAGGATCGAGGCATTTCTGGAATCCTTACAGAAAGAAAATATGCAGAAAAAAGGAAGAAAACCAGCGAAAAAAATGGAGGGAAAGAACAGGATGTACGTACTTGGAATTGACAGCGGATCTACGTCCACCAATGCGGTGATCATGGATCAGGACCGGAAAATGAAGGCATTTTCTGTAGTCCGCACCGGAGCCAAATCCGGGGAAAGCGCAGAGAAGGTATTAGAGGATGTGCTGGAGAAGGCAGGACTTTCCAGAGAGGATATTTCCTGGATCGTATCCACTGGATACGGCCGGGTCAGCATTCCTTTTGCCGATGAAAATGTGACGGAGATCAGCTGCCACGGCAAGGGCGCGCATTATTTTAATCCGCAGATCCGGACCATTCTGGACATCGGCGGCCAGGACAGCAAGGCTATTAAGTTAAGTGAAAACGGAGAAGTCAAAGACTTTGTCATGAATGATAAATGCGCCGCCGGGACAGGGCGTTTCCTGGAGATGATCGCCCGGACTCTGGAGGTAAGCCTTGACGAGCTGGGGGCCATCGCTCTGACTTCTACAGAAGAGATCGAGATTACCAGCATGTGTTCTGTGTTCGCGGAGTCGGAGGTGATCTCTCTGATCGCCAATAACAAAGAGAAAAATGATATTTCCAATGGAGTCTGCAACGCCATTGCCGGCAAGGCTTACGGCCTGCTGCGCCGCGTAGGCCTGGAGCCGGGATTTATGATGACCGGCGGCGTGGCTAAGAACCCGGGCGTGGTGCGCGCGGTAGAGAAAAAACTGGGAGAGAAACTCTACATCTGTGAGGAGCCGGAAATCGTAGGAGCCACCGGGGCGGCGCTGTACGCACTGGAGCAATACGAAGGGTAGGTAAGAAAGTGTCAAATGGGGACGGGGGATTTTTAAAAATCCCCCGTCCCCATTTGTTGCAGAACTGCAAAGACTTTCGGAAGATTTACAACAGGTACTGGGCATGTTAAAATATAGGGGCAGAAGGAGGAGCGTGTGAATATGTGTCAGGCATTGGAAGAATGGTATCAGGATGCGTTGAAGAAGGAGAAGTAAAAGGAAGGGAATCGGCCTGGAAGAGGTGCGCGGTATTCTTGAGTAACAAAACAGTTGCCGGCAGTTTTTCTATATGGTAGTATTAGAAAAGAGCTCCGGCAGGAAGCCGGAAGATGCGTCAGAAGACGTGAGGATTATGATACAGAAGTTTTATCAGATATAAATGGTTGCCTTATGGCAACGGAGATACAGGTTGACAGGAAAGATATCAGGAAGGTATCTGTTTTCAGGAGAAAGCAGACATCTTCCTGTTTCTATTTGTAAGGAGGAAAGAAGGTATGACATTACAGGAGTTTTTTAAAGAAGCCCCCAAAGCCGCGGTGGCCTTTTCCGGCGGTGCGGACTCTGCCTTTCTCCTGTGGGCGGCCAGGGAATACGGTGCGGATGTCCGGGCCTATTATGTGAAGACGGCCTTCCAGCCGGCTTTTGAGCTTAAGGACGCCAGGCGGCTGGCGCGGGAATTGCAGGTGCCGATGACTGTGATCGAAGAGGATATCCTGGCGGTGCCGGAGGCGGCGCAGAACGGCCTGAAGCGCTGTTACTACTGCAAACGGGCGCTGTTTTCCAGCCTGCGGGAAGCCGCATGCCGGGACGGATATCCGGTGCTTCTGGACGGGACCAATGCTTCTGATGACGCGAAAGACCGGCCGGGCATGCAGGCGCTGCGGGAGCTTCAGGTGCGGTCGCCTCTTCGGGAATGCGGGATCACCAAGGAACAGCTGCGGCAGATGTCTAAAGAAGCCGGTCTGTTTACCTGGGAGAAGCCGGCCTATGCCTGCCTGGCTACCCGGGTGCCCTCGGGAACGAAGATCACGTTGGAGACCCTTAAAAATGTGGAGCGGGCGGAAGAGATCCTGTCAGAACTTGGCTTTGCGGATTTCCGGGTGCGTATCTGCCAGGAGGGAGCAAGGATCCAGGTAAGAGAAGAAGAGATGGCGGATCTTCTGGATCAGAGGGCAGTTGTTATGGAGCGGTTAAAGCCGCTGTTTCCCGCTGTACTGTTGGATCTGGAAGCCAGGAAGCCATCCAGATAGAAGGAAGGAGAAGCAATGGATAATAAACATGACATTTTAGAATTGCTGCGCCAGGTGGCGGATGGAAAGGTGTCACCGGAGAACGCCATGCTGGAGTTAAAGGAGGCGCCCTTTGAAGACCTTGCCTATGCCAAGATCGATTTTCACCGCAGCGTCCGTCAGGGAGCCGCGGAGGTGATCTACGGTGAGGGAAAGACGCCGGAGCAGATCAAAGGGATCGTAGAACGGATGGGCGAGAAGGGGTGCCGCAACATTCTGGTGACCCGGATCAGCCAGGAGACTGGAGACTATCTGTCCCGGTTTGTTCCCATAGATTACCATAAGATCCCCCGGCTTGGGATCGCATTTCCGGAAGCCCGGCCGGGACGGGGAAATATTGTGGTGGCCACTGGAGGGACCAGCGACATGCCGGTGGCAGAAGAGGCGGCGCTGACTGCCGAAGCCATGGGAAATCATGTGACCCGGGTTTATGATGTGGGCGTGGCGGGACTTCACCGCCTGCTGTCTAATCTGGATATTCTCATGCAGGCCCGCTGTGTGATCGCAGTGGCAGGCATGGAGGGAGCCCTGGCTTCCGTGGTGGGCGGACTGGTGGACTGCCCGGTGATCGCAGTACCTACAAGCGTAGGATACGGCGCCAGTTTTGGAGGCTTGTCGGCGCTTCTGTCCATGCTGAATTCCTGCGCTTCCGGGTGCAGTGTGGTGAATATCGACAATGGATTCGGGGCCGGGTATCTGGCCAGCCGGATTAATCAGATGGAAGGGATCAAGGAGGAATAACAGATGCGGACATTATATATCGAATGTAACATGGGGGCAGCCGGTGATATGCTGATGGGCGCCCTGTATGAACTGCTGGAAGATAAAGAGGGATTTCTGAAGACCATGAACAGCCTGGGACTGCCCGGCGTGCATGTGGAGGCGGAGGCGGGAAAGACCTGCGGGATCGCCGGGACGCATATGCGGGTGACAGTACACGGAGAGGAAGAAGCTGCCTGTGGACACGATCATGCGCACGATCATCACCACCACCATCATCATGCCACGCCGGGGCATATCGGGGAACTGATCGACACCCTGCATCTGCCGGAAGAGGTAAAGAAAGAGGCCAGAGCGGTGTATGACCGGATTGCCCGGGCAGAAGCCAGGGCTCACGGCTGCCCTGTGGGGGACGTGCATTTCCACGAGGTGGGAGCCCTGGACGCGGTGGCAGATGTGACCGGTGTATGTTATTGCCTGTATCTTCTAAAGCCCGGGCGGATCGTGGTTTCCCCGGTCCATGTGGGAAGCGGCACGGTGCGGTGCGCTCACGGGATCATGCCGGTACCGGCGCCTGCCACAGCCAACCTGCTGAAGGGAGCGCCAAGCTACGGCGGAGAGATCCGGGGAGAACTGTGTACGCCTACCGGAGCTGCGCTTCTTACCCAGTTCGCGGATGCTTTTGGCCCGATGCCGGTGATGACAGGCACTGGCGTGGGGATCGGGATTGGAACAAAGGAATTTCCTCAGGCCAACTGTGTGCGGGTATTCCTGGGAGAAAGTCAGGAGTCGGAAGCCGCTGGCATGGAAGCTGGGGAGACTGGCGCAAATGGCAGGATCACAGAACTGATCTGCAACCTGGACGACATGACGCCGGAGGCCCTTTCCTTTGCCTGTGGCCGGCTTCTGGAAGCAGGGGCGCTGGACGTGTATACCATTCCCGGCACCATGAAAAAAGGTCGCCCCGGCCATGTACTGACGGTGCTTTGCGAAGAAGGGAACGAAGAGGAAATGGTCCGGAAGATATTCCGGGAGACGGCCACCAACGGAGTGCGGGCCCGCCGGTGTGAGAAATATTTCCTGAAGCCGGGGGTGGAGAAGGTTTCTACGCCCTGGGGCGAGGTGCGGATCAAGACCGCTTTCGGATACGGCGTCACTCATAAGAAACCGGAGTATGAAGACGTGGCTAGGATCGCCAGAGAGCAGAACCTGCCCTGGGGCAAGGTGCGGGATGAGGTGATCCGCCGGACGGATATTGACGGACAGGAGGAGAAATAATTGAGGCGGTTTACGGCAATCATTCTTACAGCAGGACTTGCGGCAGGTCTTCTGGCAGGCTGCGGCGGGGCTATTGGAAGTGTGGAGACTTCCGGGGAGAGTCAGGCTTCCAGAGAAGATTCCGTTATCGTTGCCATGGGTCCCACATCGGAGCCGGAGGCAGGATTCGACCCGGCCTTTGGATGGGGCGCAGGCGAGCATGTCCATGAGCCTCTGATCCAGAGCACTTTGACAGTGACCAACCCGGATCTGACCATCGGCTACGATCTGGCTACAGACACCAGCGTCAGCGAAGACGGACTTACCTGGACGGTGACCATCCGGAAAGACGTGCAATTTACAGACGGAGAGCCGCTGACTGCCGGGGACGTGGCATTTACCTACAACACGGTGAAAGAGACCAGTTCGGTCAACGATTTCACCATGCTGGACCGGGCGGAGGCCCTTGATGATACCACCGTGGTGTTCCATATGACCCGGCCATTTTCCATCTGGCCCTATACCATGGCGGCGGTGGGGATCCTGCCGGAGCACGCCTATGACAGCCGCACCTACGGGACCAACCCCATCGGCTCTGGCCGGTATATGCTGAAGCAGTGGGATCAGGGGCAGCAGGTGATCCTGGAGGCCAACCCGGATTATTACGGGGAGGCACCCAAAATGAAACAGGTGACCATTCTTTTTATGGAGGAGGACGCGGCGTTTCTGGCCGCCCAGGCGGGCCAGGTGGACGTGGCCTATACTTCCGCCACGTATTCGTATCAGAACATAGACGGGTATGAGCTGGCCGCTTATGAGACGGTGGACAACCGGGGATTCAATCTGCCGGCGGTCCCGGAGGGGACGGATGAGGAAGGCAGACAGACAGGAAATGACTTCACTTCGGATGTGCGGGTGCGAAGAGCCATCAATCTGGGGATCGACCGCCAGGAAATGATCGATCATGTGCTGAACGGTTACGGAAGCCCGGCTTACAGTGTCTGCGACCAGCTTCCCTGGTACAGTGAAGCTTCGGAAGTAGCTTACGACCCGAAAGAAGCGGGGAAATTATTGGACGAGGCGGGCTGGAGAATGGGACCAGACGGCGTCCGGGAAAAGGACGGTGTGAAGGCCAGTCTGAACCTGCTGTTTTCTACCGGAGATTCGGTCCGCCAGGCGCTGGTGGAAGATTTTGCGGATCAGATGGAGGAGCTGGGGATCGCCTGCACCACCGAGGGCGTGGGCTGGGATGCGGCCTATGACCGGGCGCTTGCGGACCCGCTGCTGTGGGGATGGGGCGCTCATACCCCCATGGAGCTTTATAACATTTACCATACAGAAGAAAAGAGCGGCTCCGCCCGGTATTCCCCCTATGGAAATGAGGCGGTGGACGCATATATGGATCAGGCGCTGGCAAGCGGGGATCTGGAGGAATCCTATGCCCTGTGGCAGAAGGCCCAGTGGGACGGGACCACCGGCGTGACCCAGGAGGGAGATGTTCCCTGGGTGTGGCTGGTGAATATCGACCATCTTTACTGGGTGCGTGACGGCCTTAGGGTGGCGGAGCAGAAGATCCATCCCCACGGCCACGGCTGGTCTGTAGTCAATAACGTGGATCAGTGGAGCTGGGAAGAGTAGAAAGGAGCACGGCGTGAAACATCGTCTTACATTTGCGGGGAAAAAGTTCATACGGATGGGGACGCTGCTTCTGGGCGTAAGCCTGGTGACCTTTCTTCTGATGAACGCGTCGCCCTTAGACCCGCTTCAGACCAACGTGGGCGAGACGGCGCTTGGGTCCATGAGCCGGGAACAGGTGGAAAACCTGAGAGCTTACTGGGGCGTGGACACCCCGGCGGCAGAGAGGTATCTTGGATGGCTGGGAAATGCGCTGACAGGAGACCTGGGAGAATCTCTTCTCTACCGGCAGCCGGTGCTTGCGGTGGTGGGCCAGAGGCTGTCCGGCTCGGTGCTTCTTCTTCTCACTGCCTGGCTGCTGTCCGGGATCCTGGGGCTTGCTCTTGGCGTCCCTTCAGGTCCGGCCGGGGGAAGTTGCGGCCATCGTGGGCGCCAGCGGGTCGGGGAAGAGTCTGCTGGCCCATGCGATCCTTGGGATCCTTCCCTATAACAGCCACATGGAGGGAGAGATCCTCTATGACGGTGAGCCATTGACCAGAGAACGACAGGAAAAACTGCGGGGGAGGGAGATCGCGCTGATCCCACAGGGCGTCATCTGTCTGGATCCGCTGATGAAGGTGGGGCCTCAGCTGTGGAAGGGAAAGAAGGACCCGGAGACCAGGAGGCAGTTCCGGGAAGCCCTGGCCCGGTACGGGCTGGGACCGGAGACAGAGGATCTCTATCCCTTTGAACTGTCCGGGGGGATGGCAAGAAGGGTGTTGATCGCTTCTGCCGCTGCGGAGCGCCCCAGGCTGATCGTGGCGGATGAGCCGACGCCAGGACTGGATACGGGGACGGCCAGGAGGATCCTGGGACACTTCCGGGAACTGGCGGACGAGGGGGCGGCGGTGCTCCTTATTACCCATGATCTTGAACTTGCGCTGGAAGTGGCAGACCGGGTGTCTGTGTTTTATCAGGGGGAATCGGTTGAAGAGATCACACCGGAAGAATTCCGGCGTCCGGAGACTTTGGAGCACCCCTTTACCCGGGCGCTCTGGCAGGCGATGCAGGAAGAAGGAGGCGCAGGATGGAGTTAGAGGCAAGAGAGGTTACCTTTTATTATCCGGGAAAGAAGAAACATCCGGTGCTGGATCATGTGAACCTTACCATCGCGCCCGGGGAGCGGGTGGGACTGAAAGGGAAAAGCGGCCGGGGCAAGACCACGCTGTGCCGGCTGCTGGCGGGATACGAGGCTCCAAAAGGAGGACAGGTTCTGCTGGACGGGAAAGAGGTAAGAGCCTATCGGGGCGTCTGCCCGGTGCAGATGATCTGGCAGCACCCGGAGACGGCAGTGGATCCCAGGCTTCGGATGAAGGAGACGCTTGCGGAGGCGGGGATTAGACTCTCGGGTACGATAACGAGCAATCCGGCAAAGAATGATGAAGAAACGCTGCGGGACCGGGAACTCCTGGACCGGCTGGGGATCCGGGAGGAATGGCTGGACCGGTTCCCCTCCGAACTGTCCGGCGGGGAGCTGCAGCGGTTCTGCCTTGCCAGAGCGCTGCGCCCGGGCGTAAGATTCCTTCTCTGCGATGAGATCACCGCCATGCTGGATCTGGTGACCCGGGCCAGGATCTGGAACTGCCTCATGGAGGAGGCAAAGAAGCGGGAACTGGGGCTTCTGGTGGTGAGCCATGATGAAAAGCTGCTGGGGAGAGTGTGCACCAGAGTGGTGGAACTGTAAGAAGAATGTTTTAGAAGGGTGCATGTTTTTTAGAAACAGAATAAAGAACGTATATAGATAAGCAGGTAAAAGCGCCATAGCGCCTTTACCTGCTTTTTACATAGATTTCACAGGAAACAGATAGAGCGGTTTTCTAAAATAAAGGAAAATAAAAGGAAGAATATCAGGCAGGATCAAGCCGGAAAACAGGAGGGAACCGGGATGTATATGAGTAAACAGATGAAAAGGATTTTCCTTGGTATATTAGCCGGGATGCTGCTTTTAACAGGATGTGGGGCAGACTCAGGGACTGGCCGGGAAGAGGAACCCCGGGAAAGTCAGAATACGGAAGGGAAAGCAGAAGAACAGGAAAAGCAGGAGATCACCAGGGTTCCGGGAGGCCAGATCCGCATATTGTCAGGGTCTGAAAACCAGGAACTGGAAACCATTATCCAGGAATGCAGTGAGGCTACAGGCGTGGAGATTCAGATGGAATATAAAGGCTCTGTGGATATTATGAGGGAACTGGAAAATGGAGCGCCGGATTACGATGCGGTGTGGCCGGCCAGCAGTATCTGGGTTTCCATGGGCGATACCGGGCATCTGATCAAGCACAGTCAGTCCATTTCCATGACGCCGGTGGTATTTGGCATCAGGGAAAGTCTGGCGGAAAAGCTCGGGTTTGTGGGAGAAAAGGTATCGGTCAATGATATCCTGACAGCAATCCGGGATGGGGAAATGAGCTTTTGCATGACCAGCGCCACCCAGTCCAATTCCGGGGCCAGCGCCTATATTGGATTCTTATATGCTCTTCTCGGGAAGCAGGAGGGACTTACGTCAGAAGATCTGCAGAAGCCGGATCTTCAGGCGGATATCAGGGAACTGTTAAGCGGCGTGGAGCGAAGCTCCGGCAGTTCGGACTGGCTCAAAGATATGTTCCTGGAAGGAGACTATGACGCCATGGTCAACTATGAATGCCTGATCATTGACGCCAATCAGCAGCTGGAAGCGGAAGGAAAAGAACCTTTGTATGTGGTCTATCCCTATGATGGCCTTTCTATCGCAGATTCACCGCTGGGTTATGTGGACCATGGCGATGCGGAAAAAGAGGAAGCCTTTCTGGCAGTACAGGAATATCTCCTCTCAGACAAAGCACAGGCAGAGATTGAGGCTACAGGACGCCGGATCAATGCTGGTGGCGTCTCCAAAGAAAATCAGGATGTATTCAACAGTGACTGGGGCATTGACACGGAACGGATCTTGTCGCCGATCCAGATGCCGGAGGCCGCGGTGCTGACAGAGGCGCTGAATGTCTACCAGACCAGTTTTAAGAAGCCTTCTCTTAACATTTACTGTCTGGACTTTTCGGGCAGCATGTCGGGAACAGGAGAGGAACAACTCAAAGAAGCGATGGCCCAGATCCTGTTGCAGGAGAACGCCAGAAAGAATTTCCTTCAGGCAAATGCAGGAGAAGTAAATGAGGTGGTGTTCTTTGATGATACGATCCTGGATGTACAGGCGGCGGCCGATGATTCGGATGAAGCGCTGGCAGAGCTGAACCAGAAGGTGGCGGATTTCCAGATCGCGGGAGGTACGGATATTTACCGGGCGGCTGCAGAAGCACTGGAGATTGCCTCTGGATATGATCTGACAAACTATACGCCGGCCATTATTCTGATGACCGATGGCCGGTCCAACTATAACTACAGTAATTTTGAAGAGGTCTGGAACCGGTATGAAGAGGACATCCCGATTTTTTCTATTACCTTTGGGGATGCCGATCCAGGACAGCTGGAAGAACTGGCTAAAATAAGTGGCGGCCGGGTGTTTGACGGCACCAAAGATCTGACGGCGGCCTTCCGCAGTGTGAAAGGATACAATTAGAACATGAAAAGAAACTGGAAAGAAATCATCAGTATTGCGGCTTCGGCAGGATTATCTCTGGCGGTATTCCTGGGACTTCTTGCCGGACTTGGCTGGAATCTTCTGTTGTGCATGGGTCTGGCAGCCGCTTCCTATCCGGGATTTCTGCTGGTGCTGCGTCCGGTTAAAAAAATTGGAAGAATGGAAGTAGAAAAAATCGGTAATGGAGAAGTTCTTCATGAAAGGCTTCTGGAGGCTGGCACGGATTACCGGAGAATGCAAAAGGCAGCGGGCAAGATTCTGGATCCTGTATTAAAGCAGGACGCACAGACCCTTCTTACAACGGCGGGAAGCATTTTAAAATTTCTGACAGACAATCCAAAGAAAATCCCGTCGGCCAGACGCTATATTGATTACTACCAGGAGACGGCAGCCAATGTGCTGGAAAATTATGTAGAACTGCAGGACAGCAGACTTGCCACAAAAGAAGCGCAGAGAATATTACAGAATACAAAAGAAGCGGTGGCAACTTTGAAAGAGGCTTTTCAGATGCAGTTTGAAAAGCTGCTGCAAAATGAACTGATGGATATGGAGGCGGATCTGAATCTTCTGAAACAGACCCTCCGTTCAGAAGGATATATAGAAACAGGCAAACAGAGAAAGCAGGAAAACGAATGAAGAAAAAAATCATAGGTCTGATTCTTCTGGTCTGCGTGATGGGGGTCATCGGAGGAATCTATCTCCTGACCGGCGGGACCGGGGAACTGGGAGAAGAAAAACGGACAGAAGGGCAGCAGGTGACGAAAACGAAACCGGCTACGCAGGTCAGCGGGTATATTGGCGGAGAAAAAGTAGGGTTTCTGGAAGATGAGGAAGTGCTGGAGATCTTAAGAAATGAATATGGTCTGGATGTGGATTATTCAAAAGCCGGTTCTCTGGATATGATGACGGCAGATCTGTCCGGACGGAATTATCTTTTCCCTTCCAGCAGCATTGCACTGGAATATTACGAAGAACTCCACGGAACGCCGAAGCAGAGTGAGATTATTTTAAATACGCCGATTGTATTGTATACCCACAAGATCGTCCTGGACGCCTTTGAACAACAGGGACTGATCACAAAGGATGGAGAAGTTAATTATATTGATATGAATCAACTGGTCGCAATGATCCAGAATGATACCAAGTGGGCGGATATCGGCGTGCCTGAACTATACGGCAGTGTCTCTGTAGACACCACGGATCCGGCAAAGTCCAATTCCGGAAATATGTTTGCGGCGCTTCTGGCAGATGTGCTGAACGGCGGCCAGACCCTGACGCCGGAAGGCGTGGGAGAGATTCTGCCGCAGCTTCAGGCTATTTTCGGCAAGCTGGGATATATGGAGACATCCTCTGCGGATCTGTTCGATCAGTTCCTGCGGATGGGGGTGGGGGCGACACCGGTTGCCGCAGGTTATGAGAGCCAGATCATCGAGTATGCCCAGATGAATCCGGAAGCATACGAAAAGATCAAGGATGATGTTGTGATCCTTTATCCGGCGCCTACTGTGTGGTCTGCTCATGTATTGATCGCCATAGACGAAAGCGGACAGACATTGCTCAAGGGGCTTCAGGATGAAACGGTACAGGAACTGGCCTGGAAAAAGCATGGTTTCCGCACTGGCAGCGCAGGAACCTCCCAGGGAGAAACCGAAGTGACCGGGATTGCGGACAGCATCACGCAGGTGGCGCAGGTTCCGTCCTACGAAGTGATGCGGCAGATCATAGAAGGACTGCAATAGCAGAGAAAGGGGAAAGAAATGGCAGAGATTACGTTAAATGCATTAAGGAAACAGAAGATAGCAGCAGAAGAAAATATAGCGCTGGTGGAGGAAAATGCCCGGAAGATCCAGGAACAGATTACTGCGCTGACACCTGCTGAGAGGGAAAAAGTGGAGGAGATCAAAGAGCAGATCGATCTGACCGATTCTCAGATGCTGATGCAGTATGGTTCCGGGGCAAAGCAGAATATCGCGGATTTTTCAGAAAATATCCTGAATAACGTAAGAAACAAGGATACGGGGTACATTGGTGAACTGATGACCGGGCTGGTGACCAGTGTGCAGGGGCTGGACTTTGAGTCGCTGGAAAAAGAATCCGGTATCATGGGCATTTTCAAAAAGGCAGAGGCAAAAGTGAAACGATTTATGATGCAGTATGAGAAACTGGAGGTCCAGGTAGATAAGATCGAAGGGAAGCTGGATGAAGCGAGAATGGAAATGCTCAAAGACATCGGCATGCTGGATTCCATGTATGAGAAAAACCTGTCCTATTTCCACCAGCTGCAGCTTTATATCGTCGCAGGAGAGGAAAAGATGCGGGAACTCAAGGAAGAGACCATCCCGGCGCTTAGAAAAGAAGCAGAAGAGAGCGGAGATCCCATGAATGCACAGGTGGTAAAAGATTTTGAAGATACTGTGGGACAGTTTGAAAAGAAACTTCATGATCTGAAGATCAGCCGGACGATTGCGATCCAGACCGCGCCGCAGCTAAGACTGGTACAGAATAATGACAAGCTTCTTGCAGATAAGATCCAGACAGCGATCCAGGAGACCATCCCCCTTTGGAAGAGCCAGATGGTTATGGCACTTGGACTGTATCGGCAGCAGGAAGCCCTGAAGCTGCAAAGAGATATCACTGACGCAACCAATCAGCTGCTGCTGAAAAACTCGGAAAAACTAAAGCAGAATACACTGGATGTAGCAAGAGAATCGGAGAGAGGAATCGTGGATATTGAGACATTGAAAAAAGCAAATGAAAATCTGATCTCTACCATGAATGAGGCGGTGAAGATCCAGCAGGACGGAAGAAAGAAACGGCAGGAAGCTGAAGCAGAGCTGGAAAAGCTGGAACAGGATATCCGCCGCTCCCTTCTGGCCGGAGCATAAGGAAGAGGCGGACAATTTTTTTATCAGGAATGCATCGGAAATGGTTGCAATGCCCCTGGAAGCGGAATCCCCAATATGGCTTTACGAAGATCCTTTGTGGGCATTGCCGGAAGCCGGTACTCACCGCCTGCAGTTATCGGTCCCCAGGGAAGAACTCTTGCTGTTTGACCGCAGAAAATGGAATCAGATCCTGAATCTGTCCTACATCGGGACAGAAGAGAAAATGATAAAAAACATATTTACATTACCCTTTTTCTTTTGCGGTGCCGCGGATTGTCGCGGCATCGCCTTTTCCTGCATAGACAACCGTACCCTTTTTTCGTATAATGAAGCCAGAAAGGAAAAGGAGGCCATTATGCAATCCAAAGCAAAGATCGTAATCGCTGATGATGAAAAGGAGATCCGGGAGGTAGTGTCCATGCTGCTTACCGGGGAAGGCTATGAGGTGGCCGCTGCTGCGGATGGCCGGGAAGCCCTGGAACTTGCGGACCCTTCCGTGGATCTCTATATCCTGGATGTAAATATGCCGGGGATGACAGGGTTTGCTGCGGCAGCCGAGATCCGGAAGACCTGTTATGCGCCGATCCTGTTTTTGACGGCCTATTCCGGGGAATCTGACAAGATGATGGGATTTTCCGCAGGCGGGGATGACTATCTGGTTAAGCCTTTTTCCAATGTGGAGCTTCTGCTTCGGGTGCGGGCCCATCTGCGGCGGGTGAAGGAATACGCGCCGGCGGACGCGCATACGATCCTTTACAAGGATCTCACGCTGGACCTTCGCAGCCAGTCTGTCAAAAAAGGAAATGAGCTGATCGTTCTTACTTATACAGAATATCAGATCCTGAAGCTGTTCCTGGAACACCGGGGCAAGATCTTCTCCATGGAAAATATTTACCAGAGCGTCTGGGAAGACGAGCCGGTAGGGGACGGATCCATCATGACACATATCAAAAACCTTCGCAAAAAGCTGAAGGATGATTCCAGAAACCCGCAGTATATCAAGACGGCCTGGGGAAAGGGATACTATGTGGAGTAAAAAGATCAAAGGGAAAAAACTGGCGGTACAGATCCTGGAATATCTGCTGATCAGCGTGCTGGTCTCCGGTTTTGTATTTTGCTTTCTCTATTATCTGTCCGGCACACTGGCGGAAAACTACTTTGTCTACCGGGGTACGGAACTTACACGGGTGCAGGAGCGGGTGCTGGCTGTATGGAGGAGCAGCATCTGCGCCTTTGGCGCGCTGGCGGTATTTGTGGTGCTTTTCCTCTTTATGCTGGGGCAAAGACTCTCCTATCTGATCCGGATCATCCGGGGCGTGGAACGGTTGCGGGAGCAGGAAGAGACAGAAGGAAAAGACGGGAAGACAATCCAGACGGAAATCCCGCTGGAGGGAAACGATGAACTTGCCGAGCTTGCCGGAGCCATTAATTATCTGTCGGCGGTCAGGCGGGAACTGGACATGCGGGAGCGGCGGATGCAGGAAGAAAAAGAGGCCTGGATCCGGTCTTTGTCCCACGATATCCGCACGCCTCTTACTTCCATGCTTTCCTATTCGGAGCTGGTCCTTTCCAGAGAGGAGACAGACCGGGAGGAACTTTTCCGGGCGCTTGTGCTGACCCGTGAAAAGGCCAGACAGATCAAGGAACTGACGGATCAGCTGATGGAAGGAGAGCGGCAGAAAGAAGAGCCGGCAGAGGACCTGGGACTTCTCTTTGCCCAGCTTGCCCAGGAGTGGGAAGCGGTGCTGGAAGAGCGGTTCGCTGTCCAGACAGAGGTGTCCGGACTTGCAGGGGCGTCCGGGATGGCGGACATCGATTCTCTGCAAAGGGTCTGGGACAACCTGATCTCCAATGTGGAGAAATATGCAGATCCGGACCAACCGGTTACGCTGAAAATAGAACGAGGGCCGGATGAGGCGGAGCGCGGCGGCGTCCGTGCAGTGATCACGCAGAAAAATGCAGTCCGAAAGGATGATTTCTATAAAGAAAGTTATGGCATTGGTCTCAAAAATATCCGGCGGATCGTCAGCCGGTATCAGGGCGAGGCTGAAGTGACGGAGGACGGGGAATCTTTCCAGATTAAGATCCGGTTGTATTTTCCGCCCCTTCTTCAGAATTCTTCAGAAATACCTTCGTAATTTCTTCAGAACCTTTTGTTATCATGCAGTTGTAAACAACAAGAAAGAATGATGTGAAGAAGAAAAGGAGAAGAACGATGGGAATCGGCGGAATTATGATTTTATTTGTAATCTTGTGTGCAGTCAGCATTCTGGGAGCAGTTTTGCTCCTGCTGGCAAAAAGCGAGCGGGGGAAAAGCATCGCATTATACCTGCTTAGCATCTGGGGAATGGCCATTGCGGTCATCAGCGCTACCAGTCTCCCCAGAAATGAAGTGGGGCAGCAGATCCTTGCCTGGGGCTTTGGATTTCTGGCGGTGGCGGCGGTCATCCTGCACATCCGGGCAGGATCAAAGGGGATGCGGTACGCGTCCTGCTGTCTGGCAGTGCTGTCCTGCCTTGGCGGGATCCTGAAATTATTTTTTATCTAAAGAAAGCGGGAGATTATGGCGAAAATCGTATTTATGGGAGACAGTATCACAGACTCCTTCCACAAATTTCATGTGGACGAAGCAGGGCTAGGGAACGGCTATGTGGCTCTGATCGCAGAGCGGTTAAGAGAGAGGGGAAGGGCGGATTTCATCCGCAACTCCGGGCATGACGGGTTCACCGTGTCGGGACTGCTGCGGCTGTTCGAGTACGACTGCCTTCAGTTTCATCCGGATCTGGTGACAGTGCAGATTGGAAGCAACGACGCGGCAGTGGAGATGAACACCGGGAAAACCATAGAAGAGCAGAAGTTTGCCGAAAACTACCGGAAGCTTCTTGGCCGGATCCGGGAGGAGACCGGTGCGAAGATCCTGTGTCTGGGACCCTTTATCTTCCCCCATCCACTGGAGTACGCCAACTGGATCCCGGTGATCCAGAAGATAGAAGCGCTGGAGCGGCAGATTGCGGCGGAAGAAGGGGCGGTGTTCCAGCCTCTTCATGACCGGTTGAACCGGGCAGCGGAGGAACAAGGCTACGAGGCCATCACCGTGGACGGAACTCATCTTACCCGGGAAGGGGCGAAGATCATGGCCAATGCCTGGCTTGAGGCAGCGGAAGGGATCTATTGACAGCCCGGGGAGTGGATGGTAAGGTTAGGACAGAAATCATTTCATGCACAGGAGGGAAAACAGATGCCACATATCAGTGTAAAATTGTATCCGGGAAGAAGCCAGGAGATGAAAGAGAACCTGGCTCACAAACTGCAGGAGTGCCTGGCCAGCGAGTCCGGCTGCTGGAGCAACGACGATATCTCCGTCTCTTTTGAAGAGATCGGACCGGAGGGCTTCGAGGAAACTGTGAAAAACGCCATGAAGCCGGAGGAGATGATCCTGACCTCCAAGTTTGTTCACTAAAAAACAGAAGAAATGCAGAAAAGGGCCGGCGGGAGTGAAAGCATTCCCGCCGATTTCTTTTTGGATTGGCTCATGGTGTCAGGAATGGTTAAAATTTTGTAAAAAGGATTGACTTTTCTTTTTGGCGGAGATATTATGATGATATCAAAATGATATCAGATTCGCAGAGAGAGGAGAATCGTTATGAAGAAAGAACAAGTACAAGAGAAGATTTTACATCCGGCCAACGGCTACCTGATGCTCCTTTTAGGGATATTGCTTTTGATCGCAGGGATCGGGGCAGGGGTTGCAGGATCCGTGATCGGTGGCATGGAGGAAAATGGCGCTCTGATCGGCATCAGCATCACCGCCTGTGTCATCCTGGTCATTGTAGGTGTGATCCTGCTGTGCGGGCTGAAGGTGCTGAACCCCAACGAAGCCTATGTGCTGACTCTGTTTGGGAATTATTACGGAACCATCAAAAAAGAAGGATTCTTCTGGGTAAATCCTTTCTGTTCCGCCATTAATCCCACCGTCAAGGCGGTGCCGGTAGCGACCGGAAGTGTGGAAGGACGCATTGCCACCGCAGGCGTATCCGCCGGCGGGAAGAAAGTATCCCTGCGGATGATGACCCTGGACAACAAAAAGCAGAAGGTCAACGATCTGCTGGGCAATCCGGTAGAGATCGGAGCCGTGGTGATCTGGCGGGTGGTAGATCCTACCAAAGCTGTGATCAATGTGGAAAATTATAAGAACTATCTGTCCATCCAGTGCGACGCCATCATCCGGAATACGGCCAGACAGTATCCCTACGATACCAACGAGGGCGGCGATGAAAAATCCCTGCGGGGCAGCAGCCAGGAGATTGCGGACATCATGAGCCAGGAGCTGCAGAAGAAGACAGAAGACGCCGGCATCCAGATCGAGGAAGTGCGGATCACCCACCTTGCGTACGCGCCGGAGATCGCATCTGCCATGCTGCAGCGGCAGCAGGCGGCCGCCATCATCGACGCCCGGCAGAAGATCGTGGAAGGCGCCGTGGGCATGGTGGAAATGGCGCTTCACAAATTAAATGAAAATGATATCGTAGATCTGGACGAAGAGCGCAAAGCCGCCATGGTCAGCAACCTTCTGGTAGTACTGTGCGGCAATAAAGAAGCGCAGCCCATCGTCAACAGCGGAAGCCTGTACTAGGAAAGCGGGTCTTGAATGAAAGGCAGGAAAGCCGTAAGATAGTAAGTATAAAACGGAAACGGAAGGGGGACTGTCTGGGAATGGGAGAAAAGAATACCGATAAATCCAAAGCAAAAAAACAAGTGCCCCTTCGTCTGTCCAAAAAACTGTACGACGAAATCGCCCAGTGGGCGGAAGATGATTTCCGCTCCATGAACGGACAGATCGAATACCTGCTGACGGAGTGCGTCAAGCGCCGGAAGGGGAAGAAAGATTCGCAGGAGGAGTAAGAAGATGACCCATTTGTTACAAAAGATCAATAAAAGAAAGCTGGCGGTGGTGCTGGTGCTGCTGGTGGTCCTGGCTTTGTCCATGACTGTGGTACAAAAAGCAGCCAGCGATCCGGAAAATCATACGGGAACCATTGAAGCCCTGGATGAGAAAAAAGCAGACGTACTGAAGCTGACGGCCTCATCTGCGGCAGCAGCCACAGCCCTTGCGGCAGTTCCCGGAGAGGCCACCACGCCGGTGGCCAACAAGCTGGCAGACCTGACTTCTTATTTCCTGATCGTCCTGATGGTAGTCTTTCTGGAAAAATATCTGGTCACCCTGACCGGTTACGCCACATTTTTCATCCTGATCCCGCTGGCCTGCGTCCTGCTTGGCATCGGGATCTATGCGGAACGTCCCTTCTTAAAGGTGCTGGCCGGAAAAGTGGCGGCCTTCGGGCTGGTGCTCTTCCTGATCATTCCCATCAGCATGCGGGTGTCCGGCATGATCGAGGCCACCTATGAGCAAAGTATGGAGACAGCGGTAGAAGAAGCTGAGAATATCACAGAAGAGATCAACGAAAGCACCGACGAGGACGGAAATGTGTTGGAGCAGGCTCTGACCAAATTAAAGGACGGCGTGTCCGGACTGCTGGATAAGGGCGAGGCCCTGCTGAATCACTTCATCGAGACCATCGCAGTTATGATGGTGACCTCCTGCGTGATCCCGGTGGTGATCCTTGTATTTTTGCTGTGGCTTGTGAAAGTCATCTTTGGAATACAGGTTAGCGTGCCCAAAGGCGTGCCGAAGAAGATTTCTTCAAAAATCGTAAAGAGAAAAGAAATAGCAGAGAAATAACCGAGAACAGAGTATATGGAAAAGTCGGCCGAAAGGCCGGCTTTTTTGCTTTGTCAAATGGGAGAAAGATTGTGGAAAGAAAGGTTGCGGAGAAGAGGAGGATGTAGAATAATAGAGGGTAGAAGAAGGTGAAGCAAACATGAGATTATTTATTGCAATCCCATTGTCGGAGGAAATGAAGAAGGCGCTGGTAACCTGTATGCACGACCTGAAGAAGCAGGGTGTGGAAGGGAACTATGTGCCGGCCCAGAACCTGCACCTGACTCTTGCCTTCATCGGGGAGTACGATGAGCCGGAGAAGGTGAAGGAAGTGCTTCGAAGCGTACCCCTGCCGCCCTTCCGGATGAGCCTGTCGGAGAAAGGGAATTTTGGCAATCTCCTGTGGGCGGGAGTAAAAGGGAATCAAAAGCTGAAAACTTATGTGAAGGACCTGCGGGCGGCGCTGAAAGAGGCGGGGATTCCCTTCGAGGATGATAAATTTACGCCTCATATCACCCTGGTGCGGAAGGCGGCGTCGAAGAAGTCCTACCAGGTACATTTGCCAAAGGCAGAGATGACGGTGAAGCATGCGGCGCTGATGAAGTCGGAGCAAAAGAACGGGAAAGTAAGTTATCGGGAGATGTAAACCGGTCTGTTGTCCAGAGGGGGGATGGAAATGAGAGAAGAGATTTTCCAGTATGTGAAAAAGAAATATAAAGTGGAACCGGATTATCCATTTTCCACGGCGCCCACTTATCCGGTGCTGCGGCATAAGGATAACCGGAAGTGGTTCGCCCTGATCATGGATATCTCAAGGGAGAAGCTGGGGCTGGAGGGCAGTGAGCACGTGGATATTATGAATGTGAAGCTGGGGGATTCCATGCTGGTGGATATGATCGTCCGGCAGCCGGGGTATTTCTACGGGTATCACATTACCAGAAGTAACTGGATCTCCATTCTGCTGGACGGGACGGTGCCGTTTGAGGAGATCTGTCAGTGGATCGATGAGAGCTATGCAGTGACTGCTTCCGGGAAGAAGGGGAAGAAGCGGAAATCCCAGGAATAGAGTATGCGTGGGAGGCGGAGTATGAACGTATTGGTGATCCCGGACGTCCATCTGAAGCCGTGGATGTTTGAACGGGCGGAAGAAATCATGAAGAGAGGAACGGCAGAACGGGCGGTGTGTCTGATGGACATTCCGGACGACTGGAACCAGGAGTATAACCTGGAGCTGTACCGGGACACCTTCGACGCCGCGATCACATTTGCAAAGAGGTATCAGGATACCCTCTGGTGTTACGGCAACCATGACCTGAGTTATCTGTGGAATAAACGGGAGAGCGGTTACAGCCCGGCGGCTGCATATACGGTGGTGAAGAAGCTGGATGAACTGGCGTGCGCGCTGCCGAAGGGAAACGAGATCCGCTACGTCCAGAAGATCGACCAGGTGGTCTTCTGCCACGGAGGGATCCTGGACTATTTTGTGAGAAACGCTGTGCCTGCCGCAAGCTATGATGATGTGGACGAGGTGGTCAGGACGCTTAATGGCCTGTCCTGGGAATATATGTGGAATAATTTCTCGCCCATATGGTACCGGCCCCAGGAATCGGTGGGGCAGATGTATAAGCCCAAAGAGCTTCTGCAGGTGGTGGGACATACCCCGGTGGAGCGGATATGCCGGGAGTGGAATGTGCTGTCCTGCGATGTGTTTTCTACCCACAGGGACGGAACGCCGGTGGGGACGGAGGAGTTCCTGGTGGTGGATACGGAGAGCTGGGAGTATGAAGGCGTGAAGGGGAGATAGGAGTAGGGAGATGGGGAAAAAGAGAGGCGGGTTATTTGATTTTAACCGGGATGGGAAAGAAAGTATAGGCGAAATGTATGTGGCCTATCAGATGTATCAGAAGTGGCTCAAGAGAAAAGAAGAGAAGAATTCCTCATACAAAGTGGATCCGTATGATTATAAGATGGAAGAACATGAGGATGAGGATATATTTCAGGAAGAAGATAATTCCTGGCGTGATTACTGCCAGGACGGATCTGAGTATGGAATCGATCCGGAGGACTTTGAGACAGAAGAGGAATATGATGAGGCGATCTGCGAGGCCCGGGAAGAGATGGAGGAGGAGACGATCACACTTTCCTTTTCCATATGTAATGAGGAGTATGAGCGGAAGGAAAGACAGCGGGCAGAATTTCTCAGAAGCGGAAAGGAACAGTTTATTCCAGCCCATTATCTGACGCTGGAAGGAGACTATCTGTATGCAAAGGCGATCAAAGATCACTTTACCATACCATGTGCGTTGCAGGATGAAACCGTAGAACGGGAGATGGAATTTGTCCAGATCCTGAAGAAATTAGCGCGGAGGGATATGAAGTTTTCCCTGCAGGTGTGGGACTGGTGCCTGAAGAATTTCCTGCCCTTTTCCATATATGACGATTATTGCGAAAGGAATCTCTGTAAGGATGTGATCCTTGAACTTTGTGATTTCCCGGAGGGATTCACGGAGCAACTGGTCTGCTATCTGAAAGACCACCAGGAGTTTCTGTCGGAGATCATCCGCGCCGGGGATGAGCCGGTGTACGGCATGAGCGTGCTGATCACTGCCGCGATCCGGGGAAATGCACTGCTGGTGGCGGACGTCCTGTTTCGGTCGGAGTTAAAGAAAGCAGAAGGGGACTGGAAGGAGACCAATAAGCTGGCGGAAGATGTGATCTATGAATGCAAAGATTACGAAGAAGTTGAAACCATAGAGTATGTCCGGGACAATTATTTACCCTTGCTTGCAGAGGTCCCGGACGGAAGTGCGTATGGGCTCAATCCCTTGTTCTATCAGACAGAGGAGGAATATCTGCAGGCATGGGAGAAACAGAATAAGGGCTGGAGAAGGTGGGATCAGAATAAAGAGATATGAAATCGAAGGCAGGGTGGTTGCAGCTGGTAAATGTACGCGTCATGCAGCGCCATATCCGATCGAAAAGATGAAAAATGATTCGGAAATTATGAAAAGAATGCTTGCGAAGTAAAAAAGAGTATTAAATAATAAATAGTAAGAATTTATATTAGCGGAAAAAGAATAAGGAGTAAAAAGGTGAATAGCAACACAATTATCGAATTGTTAAAAGTCGGAGAACGTATCAATTTAGAATGTAAAAAGGCAGAATCCAACTTGCCTAATTCTGTATGGGAAACATATTCTTCATTTGCAAACACAGATGGTGGCCTTATTTTGTTGGGCGTTGAAGAAGATTTGAAAGAAACGGATTTTGAAAAACGATTTACATTCGTATCGGTTAAAAATCCAGATCAAAGATTGAAGGATTTTTGGAATACAATTAACAGTGAAAAAGTAAGTAGCAATATTTTGGTTGATGCTGATGTGGGGGTCTGTGAAGTAAAAGGCGAGATTATTATGTGGATTCATGTTCCGCAGGCGGATTATCACAGTAAGCCGGTCTATATTAATGGCAATCCAATGAAGGGGACATTTAAGCGGAATCATGAAGGTGATTATCATTGTACGGAAGATGAGATTAAAGCAATGCTGCGAGATGCCAGTGATTCTGGAAATGACGGTGGTTTGTTGACTGGCTATACCTTAGAGGATATAGATATGAATTCTTTACGTTCTTATCGTATAGAATTTGAACATTGCAATCCTGACCATATTTGGAACGGTAATGACGATCAGACTTTTTTGAAGAATATGGGAGGATATGCTATTAACAGATTGACGGAGAAAGGCTGGCTTACAGCAGCGGGATTGCTTATGTTTGGAAAAGGCCTGGCGATAAGAGAGCGTTTTGATAACATACGTATGGATTATATTGATGAAAGTAATCTCTTGGAAGGAAGCCGTTGGAGTGATCGACTTACTTATGATGGTATGTGGGAGAATAATCTCTATAATTTTGTTCGTCAGGTAACACCGAAACTTGTTAATGGAATTAAACGTCCGTTTCGTTTGGAGGGGATGACACGAGTAGATGACACCCCGGTTCATAAGGCGATACGAGAGGCAGTGATTAATATGATTATTCACAGCGATTATCTTATCAATGGTGTTTTAAAAATTATAAAAAAGGATAACGGATTTTTGTTCGCCAATCCGGGAAATTTGAAACTTCCGATAATATCTATCTATGAAGGCGGCCATTCTGTGGCCAGGAATCCACGCATTCAACAGATGTTCAGGATGATAGGTCTTGGCGATAATATAGGTTCGGGATTCCCGACAATTTTGGAGGCTTGGGGAGAAGAACAGTGGAGAAAGCCAGATTTAAGTCAGAATGAGGAACTTCATCAAGTGGAATTGAAATTGTGGATGATTTCTCTTATGCCAAAAGAGTGTACAGAATATTTGAAAAAGCTGTTTGGAATAAAATATAGTCATTTAGACAACAATTCTCAGATTATTCTTGGAACAGCTTATCTTGAAAACGGCGTTAGCAATGCCAGGATGCAGTCTGTTTTAGAATTACACAGTACAGAGATAGGACATATTTTATCGAATCTTGTAGAGCAAAAAATGCTTATCGCAGATAAAAAAGGAAGATGGACAAGATATTATTTAAATCAGGAATATAAGATTGAACCTGAACAATACGAGATATCTGATTTTGAAAACTCAGATAAAAAGTTTAAGAATGAAACGGATAGAATTATTTTTGAATATATTAAGGTGAATGGTTTCATTACTGTACATCAGGTTCTTGATATAACAAGAATTACTACAAATCAGGGAGCAAATGTTGCATTAGGACGATTGATTAATGCGGGAGTAGTTCAAAAAGTTCGTCAAGGGAGACATTTTATTTATCAATTGAAGTAGTAATATACCAACTGATACACCAACTAAATTTTATGATTCAGTTGGTGTATCAGTTGGTGTTTTTCTATTGGAGAAATAGGAGTCCTTTTTATGACACACCATAAGTGCTAGGCTGTAAAAAAGCATAGAAAGGTGTGTCCGATATGGAAGAAAAGCATTATCGGTATTTCCTGATCAATCCGCGAAATGCCGGGAGAAAGCCGGGCCAGAAACAAAGATCGGCCGGAAAGCGGATTCTGTGGCAGGAGAAAAAACCGGATTCGCCGGTTCTGCCTCCTCCACCGCCGCCACCGTCACCGCCGATCAAAGTTACCCGCAATTTTGTCATAACGAAGAGTTCCGGGATCCTTCACGACCGGGAGTGCTTCTACGTCCGTAGGATCCGGCACGGCAGACAGATCAATAAGATCGAACCCGATACAGAGGTTCGTTTCTGCAAGTGGTGTCGGAGAAAGGCTGTCATACGAAATGGCGTGAAGGATGTATCAGACTGTGAGATCTGTGAAAAATTTTTTGATGAAAAACAGGTGAGCACCAGTCTTCTTACCAGACTTTTCGTTGAGAAAAGGGCACAGGCGAAAATGCTTCCGGTGGGAATCCGGATCTACTGTGGCGATGACCGCTGGAGGATCCGGTGGAAGAGCACGGAGGGGGCAAGTGTTCTGGAGCATAACAACTATGTACGGACGCTGGCGGGCGAGCGATATTTTACCAAGGGGTATCATGAGCAGCATATCCGACCGAATACGGTGACCAGTGCGCTTCGCTATTTGATGGCATATGATTATACGGCGCATCACAGGGAAGCGATGAAGAAAAAGGTGAGTCATGAATATGAAAAAAGTGCTTTGTAAAAGTGAAATTGAATTTGTAAACGAAGTGGCGGATGACTGTATAAAGAATATGCGTAAAAAGGATAAAGAATATCTAATCGCAAATCCCTACACTCTTGATTATCATTTTACATATTGTCTGTACATTAGAAATCATTATATTCATAATAGGGATTTTTCAGAAGCACCTTTTTGGACAGAGCCGGATTATTTGTCATGTAGGATTATTCAGATGATATTTTCAAGGCTTCTTCCGGAATATGACTACTATGATCGATTTATTGAAGGACTATACGACAGCAAACAATTTATAGAATTACGTAGGGAATATAAGGTTATATATGGGGAATATCCGGTTCGTCTTATAGAAAAGTATAAAGCCCTAACTAAAACAGGATCAGTACACTTGGCATCGGAAATGGATTTTGATGCTGAAACAGATTTTGACACAGGTGCTATTTCTGATGCAATAGATTCACTGATACACGAATTGGCCGAGCTTGTATGGCAAACGGATTCATTAAAGCAAACAGCTGAGGATTATGGCATTAGTTATGATTTGATTTCTGAGAATATTGAGAGGATTAAAGAGATATTTTTCACAGAAGAAGAATTTATCCCTCTTCAGGTTTGTTTTTTGCCTTATCGCGATAAAATAGGTCGGGAGCGTTATATTGAATACAGAAGGCTTTTGACAGCGCGGTTGAATGAAAATCCATGGCTGGTCGAAAAATTGGATAAAAATTATTTTAAAGATAGGGTATTAGCGAGAACAGCCTTAAAATGTGGACAGGTATTAAAGTATCTCCCAATGTATCAGAATGATTAAAAGATGGTCAGGTTAAGTCTAAAACATGACGGAGAAGCAATACAATATGCGAATCAGCGTTTTCAAAAAGACCGTGAATGGATTAGATATGCTATTGAAAACTCAGAAGATGGGGTCATAATGTTTCTGGAATGTATGAAACCTTATAGAAAAGATAAAGAACTAGTTTATCTTGCATGTAAGGTTTGTCGATGGAATTTTGTCTATATAGATGAATTTTTTCATGATGATTATGAGTTGGCGGAAATGTGTATGCAGCCAACAGGAGACCATAATACAATATATGATTATCTGAGCGAAAGATTGAAGAATAATAAAAACCTGGCCATGTTGGACTTGCAGGAGGACTATCCCCATACGGAGAGTTATTCTGCTGAATTAAAGGATGATGATGAGATTGCGGCCAGGCTCTATGAATTGCACGGGCTGGCTCCCTGGGCATGGCATTATATGAGTGAAAGGCTAAAGAAGAAGTATGGGATAGAAGAGGGGTAAGCACTACGTGCCCATTCAGAGATTGTGTTATGGATAATGAATGTTTAGGATAAAGGAAGTGTTGGTGTGGGTGCTTTTTACATTAATTTCTGCCTTGAAAATATAGAATATGATGGAGAGTTTTACAGTGGTAAATTTTCTTCTCCAGATGTAGGGGGGTATTGTGAGGTTTTGTATGACAGAGTGACAAAGAAATTTGTGGAAATATGGGATAACAGTAAATTGGTAGAAGATATTTTGCCAATTGCAATATATTGGCTCGACTGGAAACTTGAAAAAATGGACATTTACGTAAAACGGAAAGTAAGAT
>NZ_JACJLV010000026.1 GCF_016902415.1 Mordavella massiliensis
TGCCACTTGCATAACCGTCCTCACGTATCAGACGCTCCCGTTCAAATATTTTCATATACTCCAGTGACACCTCCCTGTCATGCTTCACTTTCTGAACCATCTGATGGATGGCCATAAGATCCGCATCCTTTGCATTCTCTTCCCTGGAATCTTCCAGATACTGCAAAAGCCGTTGAAGTTCCGCCGGCGGATTTCCTTTTATTCCCTTTGTATATAGAAATATGGTTCTGGCTCCGTCTTCATAAACAAGACCCGGTTCCTCCACGCAGCAGCTTTTGATCGTGTAGACCATACGGTTTAACTGAAAAGGATCATAGGGACATATAAAGATCACAATTACATTTTTCAGTTTCCCGTAATCTTCCCCGGATGCCAGACTGTCTGCGTCTATCTTTGCATGGTAGAAGCGGGCCCGTTTAGGCAATGCCAGACGCAGAGATTCTCTTCCGTCTTTGTCCGGTTCGATATCATAAACCGTATTTAGGTCATCTGCTTTTTCTTCTGCATAAACGTCCAGGCGGATGCCGTGTTTGTCTGTGTCTGCGCCAAAATATACTTTCTGGGGAATGATCCGGATCTGTTTGATTTCCCGGTTCAGGATAATGGATACCATTCTCCGGCATACTTCCGGGCCGATCCCCGGGTAGCTTAACACGCTTCCCATCAGAAAATCATCAAGTAGATTCAGCTCTTCAAGATTCCTTTTTTGCATAGTTTTCTCCTTTCATTGTATTGCTTTTTCTCTGAAAAGCCAAGGAGAATTTGAGAAAAGAAAGGAGGAGAATCCTTCTGCCATTCCCGGCATTTTCAGATCCTGCGATACAGATTTTGTTTTTGAAGTTTGGAATAGTTCCGCGATACTGCGGAAGAAAAAAGATAAATACAGAATATGTATTTGCAAATATATGATAGCAGATGGAAAAGGAAGGTGTCAATGGTTGGAACGGCGAACGCCACCTCTAAATGCTTCGCATTTCTCGGTGTTCGTTTACTCTTCCCCCGAATAGCACGAACGCCACCTCGATTCCGCTTCGCTTCATCTCGGTGTTCGTTTGACTCACATAAAAGCGAAAAGGGACTCTGGATCCTATGCAAGCATGGATCCAGAGTCCCTTCTCGCTTTTGCGTTCGTGCTATTCGTTCATGTTTGCGAGTTTGGCTGCCTGATCGGCTGCGATGCAGGCGTCTATGATTTCCTGGATATCTCCGTTCATGATTTTGTCGAGTTTATAGAGAGTCAGTCCGATACGGTGATCGGTAACGCGTCCCTGCGGGAAGTTGTAGGTTCTGATTTTTTCGGAACGATCGCCGGTTCCGATCTGACTCTTTCTTGCTTCTGCTTCTGCATCGTGGCGCTTCTGGCACTCCAGATCATAGAGTTTTGCGCGCAGCAGAGCGAATGCTTTTTCTTTATTCTGCAGCTGAGATTTTTCTGTCTGGCTGTAGATTACAATACCGGTGGGATAATGGGTCAAACGTACCGCAGAGTCTGTGGTATTGACGCACTGACCGCCGTTTCCGGACGCGCGCATGACATCGATCCGGATGTCTTTTTCATCAATCTGAATATCTACATCTTCTGCTTCCGGCATCACGGCTACCGTAATGGTGGAAGTATGGATCCGGCCGCCCGACTCGGTTTCCGGCACTCTCTGTACCCGGTGTACACCGGATTCGTATTTCATCTTGGAATATGCCCCTTTTCCGTCAATCATAAAGGTCACATTCTTCATTCCGCCGATCCCGATCTCTTCACATTCTACCAGTTCTACTTTCCAGTGCTGACTCTCTGCATAGTGCAGATACATCCGATAGATTTCAGCGGCGAACAATGCCGCTTCGTCTCCTCCTGCTCCTGCACGGATCTCAACGACTACGTTCTTTTCATCATTGGGATCTTTCGGCAGAAGGAGAATTTTTAATTCATGCTCCAATTCTTCTACTCTTGCCTTGGAATCATTCAGTTCTTCTTTTGCCAGTTCACGCAGTTCCTCGTCAGACTCTTCTTCCAGCATCTGAAGGCTGTCCTCAATATTCTGCTTACAGGTTTTGTACTCCTGATATGCCTCAACGATCGGCGTCAGGTCGTTTTGTTCCTTCATCAGCTTCCGGAACCGGTTCTGATCGTTTGCCACATCCGGCTCCTGCAGCTCACTTAAGATTTCCTCCAGTCTTACAACCAGATCTTCTAATTTATCAAACATGAGTATTCCTCCTTCATTTCCATACATTCAAGACTCACTGTCTTTTATTGTAACCTTCCCGCCGCAACACGGTCAAGACCTGCCAGATCTTTTTTCACAGAAACTTCCGTATACCCGGCATTTTCCAGCAGTTCCGCCACGTCTCTCCCCTGGTCGCAGCCAATCTCAAACAGCAGGCGTCCGCCATTCTTCAGATAACTTTTACTTTCTTCGATGATCCTCCGGTAAAAAAGCAGACCGTCTTCCGCTCCGTCCAATGCGATCCTGGGATCATACAGCCGCACTTCCTCCTGCAGTTCTTCAATCTCTGCAGAACGGATATACGGCGGATTCGATACGATCAGGTCGAAAGCGCCTGTTACTTTTTCAAACAGATCTCCGCAGAGCCACTGTGCCCTGTCTTCCACATGCAGTCTCTGTCCGTTTGTTCTTGCCATTTTAAGAGCTTCTGCGGAAATATCACTTCCAACGCCGGTCAGTCCAGGGCAGAAATGGAGCAGACTGATCAAAATACAGCCGGATCCGGTACACAGATCCAGCACCCGCATACCAGGCATGGCATACTTCAGCGCTTCTTCTACCAGCGTCTCCGTATCCTGTCTCGGGATCAGTACCTGGTCATTCACCCGGAAAGAAAGCCCCATAAACTCCTGCTCTCCGGTGATATGCTGTAAAGGGATATGCCCTGCTCTTTTTTCAATACACTCTCTGTAACGGCAAAGATCTTCCTCTGTAACCACCCGTCCGGGATCCCCATAATAAGAAGCCCTGCTGATCCCTGTCACATATTCCAAAAGATACCAGGCGTCCAGTCCGGCCTCTGCAATTCCCGCACGTTCCAGGGTCTCTTTCCCCTCTCTATAAATCTGCTGCAGTGTCAAAATTTTCCCGTTCATACGCTCTCCAGTCAAATACCGCCTCCACTGCCTGGATCGCCACCTCGATCATGGAGTCGTCCGGTTCTTTGGTGGTCAGTTTCTGAATCGCCAGCCCCGGCCTGCTGAGCAGGTTGATCAGAGGATTGTCAGAATTCCCCGCAAGCTTCAGCACTTCATAAGAGATCCCGGCGATCACCGGCAGGAGCAGGATCCGGATCAACACCCGCATACCCGTGGACTCCACCTGGATCAGAAACAGCAAAAGAATACTGATAGCCAGTACAAAGAAAAGAAAACTGGTCCCGCAGCGCTTATGCTGTCTGGAGCTGTTCCTGACATTCTCTACAGTCAGCGGAAGTCCGTGTTCAATACAATTGATGCATTTATGTTCCGCTCCGTGGTACATAAAGGTCCTCTGAATATCTTCCATCCTGGATATCAGCAATATGTACAGCACAAAAATGCCGATCCGGATCAATCCTTCAACCAGTGTCCTGACATGGTAAGACGGGATTCCCGGTTCCAGAACAGAAGACAGAAAATAGGGAAGGACCATAAAAATAGCCACGGCCACGATCACAGAAAATGCTACGGTTCCCCGCATCAGCCATTTCTCCTGCTGTTCTCTCTTCTTTTCCTCTTCCCTGGATAGTTCTCTTTGCTCTTCTTCCTCATCCTCAAAAAAGGATGCCGAATATGTCAGTGTCCGGATTCCCAGTACCAGAGAATCAATAAAATTAAAAATGCCCCGGATAAAAGGGATCTTTGTCAGACCTTTTGCTCTGCCGGCAATACTGTGATAGACATTTTTCTCCACAATGATCTCACCGTCGCTTTTTCGCACAGCCACTGCATACTCGTCTTTATGTTTCATCATTATGCCCTCTAATACGGCCTGGCCGCCGATATTGGATGACTTCATGCTTTTCTTCCTCCCAAAGGCAGGCTTTTTGTCTGCCTGCCGGACTTATCTGTCACACACAAAAATGGGTTGAGATTCTTAAAAACCTCAACCCGTCTCTTGTAAGCTTTATTTGCCCATTCCGTATTTCTTGTTGAACTTATCTACACGGCCGCGAGCCTGTGCAGCTTTCTGCTGTCCGGTATAGAATGGATGGCATTTGGAGCAGATCTCCACGTGAATGTCTTCGCTGGTAGAACCTGTTACAAATGTGTTTCCGCAGTTACAAGTTACAGTTGCCTGATGATATGCCGGATGGATTCCTTCTTTCATGATTTTCACCTCTTCTTTATTTAGTCAGCCGCACGGGAATCGTGCGATCAATATTCGTTTTCTAAACAGCTATATAATCATAGCATAAATGTCAAACCTTGTCTAGATTAATTTTGTCTTTTTTACCAATTGAATTAATTCCGCATTGTTTCTGGTCCTGCTGAACATATTCAGAATATTGTCAGCCACCTCTTCAGCCCGCATTCCGTTCAATGCGCGGCGCATGGTATCCACTGCCTCCTGCTCTTCTTTTGACAGCAGCAGATCCTCCCGTCTGGTTCCGGATTTGTGAATATCAACGGCCGGGAACATCCTGCGCTCAGACAGCTTGCGGTCAAGCACCAGTTCCATGTTGCCGGTTCCCTTAAACTCTTCGTAGATAACGTCATCCATCTTGCTTCCGGTATCTACAAGCGCTGTGGCAAGGATCGTAAGGCTTCCTCCTTCCCGCATATTGCGGGCCGCGCCAAAGATACGCTTCGGCGTATGGAGGGCTGCAGGATCAAGACCACCGGAAAGCGTTCTTCCTGAGGGCGGTACTGTCAGGTTATAGGCGCGGGTCAGTCTGGTGATGCTGTCCAGAAGGATCATAACGTCTTTCTTATGTTCCACCAGACGCTTCGCCCGTTCGATCACCATCTCAGACACACGCTTATGATGCTCCGGAAGTTCATCAAAGGTAGAATAAATAACCTCTACATTCTCGCCTTCTATCGTCTCTTTGATATCCGTTACTTCCTCCGGACGCTCATCGATCAGCAGGATCAGAAGGTGGATCTCCGGGTTATTCTTGCGCACAGACAGCGCCACCTGCTTTAAAAGCGTGGTTTTTCCAGCCTTCGGAGGTGATACGATCATACCTCTTTGTCCTTTTCCGATAGGGGACAACAGATCCACGATCCTCATAGCAGTGCTTGTCTTTCCTGTTTCCAGTCTGAGTCTTTCATCCGGGAAAATGGGGGTCATGTCCTCAAAATTAGACCTTCTCACCGCTTTCATCGGATCCAGTTCATTGATCTTTGTCAGATATAAAAGTGCGCTGAACTTTTCCTGCTGCGTCTTGATCCGGGTATTGCCTTCCAGGATATCTCCTGTCTTCAGATTAAACTTACGGATCTGGGACGGCGATACATATACATCGTTTTCTCCCGGCAGATAATTGGCGCTGCGGATAAATCCGTAACCGTCCGGCATCACTTCCAGAATGCCGTTGGCTTTGATTCCGCTGTCCAGCTTGTCGATATCATGAATATCCTTATCTCCCGTATTTGCGGACATTTCCTTAACCGTTTCCCGATCCGCCTGTCTTTCTTTTTCGTCTTCCTCCAGCATCAGTTCGATCACTTCTGCTTTCTTCAATGCGGAAACGCCTTTGAGCCCTCTCGCCTTTGCGAGATCCTTCAATGTCGCCAGCGGCAGAGATTCATATTTTTCTCTCATCATTTCTGTCTATTCCTCTTCTTTCCTATGGTCATCAATTCTTTTTGTTCTCTTCTTAATCTGTATGTTCGGGATTCTGCTGTCGATATGACTTGGATAAAATACATTCGTATTATACTACAACGGTATCTGTTTTTAAAGAGTTTTTTTATTGAAATGCCCCATTTGTAATGGTATGATAGAAGTTAAGTATGAAAAAGCAATGGAATGATAAACGGTACCACTCTCTGGATTATGAGCTGCGGACCAGATACGGAGAAAAAATGTATAAGATCTCTCTGGACGGAGGATTCACCTGCCCCAACCGGGACGGAACCCTGGGAACCCGGGGCTGTATTTTCTGCAGCCAGGGAGGGTCCGGCGACTTTGCTTCAGACAGACATCTGTCTGTCACAGAGCAGATTGAGACCGGAAAAGCACAATCTTTGGCCAAATATGCAGGCGGTGGATATATCGCCTATTTTCAGGCGTATACCGGCACCTATGCACCGGTATCCAGGCTCCGGGCTCTGTTTATGGAAGCCATCCGTCATCCGGATATCCGGATTTTGTCCATTGCCACCCGGCCCGACTGTCTGGAGCCGGAAGTCCTTGATCTTCTGGAAGAACTCCGGCAGATCAAACCGGTATGGATCGAACTGGGACTGCAGACCATCCACCCGGATACTGCACGGCTGATCCGGAGGGGCTATGAACTTCCCGTCTTTGAACAGGCAGTCTCCAGTTTGAGAGACCGGAACATTGATGTGATCGTTCACGTGATCATCGGCCTTCCGGGCGAGACAGAGTCCATGATCACCGATACGGTCCGCTATCTTGCCGCCATGGACATCCAGGGGATCAAATTCCAGCTTCTTCACGTACTGCGTCATACAGACCTGGCAGTGCTGTATGAAAAAGAGCCTTTCCGGCTCCCTTCCATGGACGAGTATATCCGTATCATCGGAAATTGTCTCTGTCTTCTGCCGCCGGATGTTGTCATCCACCGTCTGACCGGGGACGGTCCCAGAGACCTTCTGATCGCGCCGGAATGGTCCCTTCATAAACGCCGGGTCTTAAACCAGCTCCACAGATATCTGAAAGATCAGGACCTGTGGCAGGGAAAGGAGTATCATCATGGCTTCAACATTTAAATTGTACAAACTGATTATTTTATATATGCTGAATAAAGTGGATTTCCCTCTGACAAATTCCCAGATCTCCGAGTTTATCCTGGACGAAGGATATACCACCTATTTTAAACTCCAGCAGGCTCTTGCAGAGCTTGCAGAGTCCGGATTTATCCGGGAGGAATCCACTCACAGCCGCACCTTCTACCATCTGACAGAAGAAGGCCGGGAAACTCTGCATTTTTTTAAAAATGACATTTCCACGGCCATTCAGGAAGATATTGATTCTTTTTTAAAAGAAAAAAATTATGAATTAAAAAATGAAGTATCAGTCAAGTCCGACTACTACCGGAACACCAACCGGGAGTACTCCATTCACTGCCAGGTGGTCGAGCAGGGCGTTCCCCTGATCGATCTTACCGTCACCGCGCCTACCGAAAAGGAAGCCGAGACGATCGCCAACAACTGGCAGCAGAAAAATGAAGAAATCTACGCATGGATCATGGCGCATCTGTTATAACAGGAATTCACTCATCACATAGTTGCTGACGTCGATCCCAAACTCCGTCAGCCGCACAAAATCTCCTGCACATTCCAGGAGATTTTTTTTCTGCATATTTTCCAGTACCTGTCCGTACACCGTTTCCATCTCGCACCCGAACAGTACTCGGAATCTGCGGCGGGACACGCCCTCCATTTTTCTAAGTCCCAGGAACATATACTCTTCCATTTCATCCTGCATAGACAGCGTGATCTTCTCTTCTCCCTGGTTCCACCTCTCATGTCCGATCAGAGACGCGGCGCCGGTCCCGATCCCCAGGTATTCTGTCCGGTCCCAGTACCCCAGGTTATGACGGCATGAGAAACCCGGCTTCGCGTAATTGGAAATCTCATAGCGCAGGAATCCATATCCTTCCAGGATTTCCCTGGTCCTGTGATACATCTTTCTTTCCGTCTCTTCATCCGGAAGTTCTCCTGCATGCTGCGCTCTCTCCCGCCCTTTCTCTCCATACATCTCATAAAAGGGAGTTCCTTCTTCAATGATCAGCCCATAGGCAGAAATATGTTCCGGCCCCAGTTCCGCCACAGTTTTTAAAGTATGTTCAAACCCTGTCAGCGTCTGTCCCGGGATCCCGGACATCAGATCCACATTGATATTCCCAAATCCCGCCTGCCTGGCCAGCCGGAAGCTTTCCAGAAAATCTTCATATGTGTGGATTCTCCCCAGCCGTTTCAATTCATCATTATCTGCCGACTGAAGCCCCAGGCTTAACCGGTTGACGCCAAGTTTCCGGTAAGTCTCCAGCTTTTCCATGGTCAGAGTTCCCGGATTTGCCTCAATGGTAAACTCCACGTCCTCTTCCAGCACAAAAGTCTCCCGGACTGCCTCTGCAATCCGTTCCATCTGGCAGCTTTCTAAAAGAGATGGCGTTCCCCCTCCGATAAAGATGCTGACAACATGATAAGCCTTCGCCAGCTCATGGTACTTTCGTATCTGCCGGCAAAGGCTCTCTACATATTCCCGCCGTTCTCCGGCCGGAGCCGGAGCGGACAGGAAATCACAATATTTACATTTCTGTACACAAAATGGTATATGAAGATATAATTCTAAAGGTCTCATTACTTATCATCCAGCTTTAATACACTCATAAATGCTTTCTGCGGGATCTCCACATTTCCTACCTGACGCATCCGCTTCTTTCCTTCTTTCTGCTTTTCCAGAAGCTTCTTCTTTCGGGTGATATCTCCGCCGTAGCACTTGGCAAGCACGTCTTTACGCATAGCCTTCACAGTCTCTCTGGCAATGATCTTGCTGCCGATGGCCGCCTGGATCGGGATCTCGAACAACTGTCTTGGGATCTCCTCCTTCAGCTTCTCGCACATCTTTCTGCCCCGCTCATAAGCGGTATCCGCATGAACGATAAAGGACAGGGCGTCCACTTCCTCTTTATTAATGAGGATATCCAGTTTCACGAGATTCGACTGTACATATCCATCCAGCTCATAATCAAAGGATGCATATCCTCTGGACCGGGATTTCAATGCATCAAAGAAATCATAGATGATTTCATTCAGAGGCAGATGGTACCGCAGAACCGCGCGGGTCTCTTCCATATATTCCATTCCGTCATAGACGCCTCTTCTCTCCTGGCACAGTTCCATGATCGCCCCGATAAACTCAGAGGTAACCATGATCTCGGCCTTGACGATCGGTTCTTCCATATATTCAATCTCCGAAGGATCCGGAAGATTGGACGGGTTAGTCAGCTCGATCACTTCTCCATTGGTCTTATAAACTTTATAAATAACTCCGGGAGCTGTTGTTACCAGATCCAGGTTATACTCTCTTTCCAGACGTTCCTGTATGATTTCCAGATGCAGAAGCCCCAGGAACCCGCAGCGGAAACCAAATCCCAGTGCGATCGACGTCTCCGGCTCAAACTGCAAAGACGCATCATTCAGCTGCAGTTTTTCCAGTGCATCCCGAAGATCCGGATACTTAGCCCCGTCTGCCGGATACATGCCGCAATATACCATGGGATTTACCTTTTTATATCCGGGAAGCGGTTCCGCACAGGGCTTTGCCGCGTTGGTGATGGTATCGCCCACACGGGTATCCTTCACATTTTTCAGACTTGCGGTAATATATCCCACCATGCCTGCTTCCAGTTCATCGCAGGGAATAAACTGGCCGGCTCCGAAATATCCGACCTCCACGACCTCTGCCCTGGCGCCGGTTGCCATCATCAGGATCGGCGTCCCTTTTCTGACCGTCCCCTCCTTGATCCGGCAAAAAACGATCACACCTTTATAGGAATCATAAAGGGAATCAAAGATCAGCGCTTTTAAAGGCGCTTTGGGATCGCCTGAAGGAGCCGGGATCTTCTCAATGATCTGCTCCAGCACTTCGTCTACATTCTCTCCGGTCTTGGCAGAGATCCGCGGCGCGTCCAGAGCCTCGATCCCGATCACATCCTCGATCTCCTCGATCACCCGGTCAGGTTCTGCGCTTGGCAGGTCGATCTTATTGATCACAGGCATCACATCCAGATCGTGATCCAGAGCAAGATACACATTTGCCAGGGTCTGTGCCTCCACCCCCTGGGCCGCATCCACAACCAGGATCGCGCCGTCGCAGGCTGCCAGACTTCTGGAAACCTCATAATTAAAATCCACATGGCCCGGTGTATCGATCAGATTGAAAATGTATTCTTCTCCGTTCTTTGCCCGATATACCGTACGGACCGCCTGGGCTTTGATCGTAATTCCTCTCTCCCGCTCCAGATCCATATTATCCAGAACCTGAGACTGCATCTCCCGCTTTGTCAGAAGACCCGTCATCTCAATGATCCGGTCTGCCAGTGTAGATTTCCCATGGTCAATATGTGCAATAATACAAAAATTACGAATATTTTTCTGCTCTATTCCTGCCACGTATCTTCTTCCCTTTCCGTTCAACAATTTTGCACAGCGTAGTATATCACATCCCACTGTTCTTTACAATGAAAAGTTCTACGCCCATCCGGTCCATCAGCCGCCCGGTCTTTACCTTTTCTTCTATGTCCGCCGCCTCTTCCAGGATTCCCCTTAAGTCTTTTTCCGAAAAAGCCCGGCACTGCTGCATGCATTTCCCTGCCACAAAGGGGTGGAGTTTTGCCTCGCCGGCGATCCTGGACTTGTCATATCCCCGGCGGACCATATCTCCTACTTCCAGAAGGAGTTTAAACTGCCGGGTCACCAGATACAGGATCCTCATAGGCGGTTCCTTCAGCGCCAGCAGGTCATAATACAGGTCCAGCGCCTTTCTCTGCTGTCTGGCCGCCACAGCATCCACCATGGCAAAGATCTGATTGGTAATATGTCCGGTACAGATCGCATCTATATCCTGCGGTGTGATTTCTTCCCTTCCCAGAGTATAGGAAAAAAGCTTTTCCATCTCCTGCTCCAGATTCTCCATATCGGTCCCCACCCGGCTTATCAGATAACGCGCCGAAGATTCCCTGATCTTTTTGCCTTCCCGCTTCATATTACCGGCGATCCAGTATAGAAGTGTTTTCTCATCCTGAATGCCAAGCTCTGCCACACGGCCCTTTTCTTTGACCGCCTTATAAAGCCTGCCTCTTTTGTCCACTTCCTGTTCCACAAACAGAAAACATGCCGTCTCTGGCATGTTCTTCACATAATCGGCAAGCTCCGGCGACGCCGTTTTAAAAAAGCCGGAGTTTTCCACCACGATAAGTCTGCGCTCTGCAAAGAAAGGCATGGTCTCCGCCAGATCGATCAGCTCGCCCGGATTGATCCCTTTTCCTTCATAATAAGTATAGTTCATCCTGTCCCCGTCCGGGAACATGGCTTCCGTGATCTTATCTTTATACTGCTTTTTTAAATAGGCCTCCTCCCCATAGAGGAGGTAGGCCTGTTTAAATGTTCCTGACTTGATATCTTCGTTTATACTTTTCATAGATCTCCTCAGCGGATCTTATCGTACCACTTCTCTTGTGATCTCGCTTAAGCTGTGTACTCCGCACATTGCCATTGCATCGGCAAGTTCGCCGGAAAGTTTTTCTGTCAGGGCTGACACTCCCTCTGCCGCTCCGCCGTATACGGCTGTTACAAACGGCCGGCCGATCAGCACGGCGTCTGCGCCAAGCGCCAGGGCTTTTAAAATGTCCACGCCGGAACGGATGCCGCCGTCCACAAAGATCTTGATATCCTTTCCGACAGCCTCCGCGATCTCCGGAAGCACCTCAGCAGTCGGCGGGCACTGATCCAGTACACGTCCGCCATGGTTGGATACAACGATGGCTGCCGCCCCTGCTTCTTTTGCCTTCAGAGCGCCCTTTACTGTCATGATTCCCTTTAAGATAAACGGAACCCCTGCAGCCTGTACCACTTCTTTGAGTTCCTCTACAGATTTGCTTCCTGCCGGAGGCGTCTGATTCTTAAGGAACGGAAGACCGGCCGCATCGATATCCATCGCAGCGGCAAATGCTCCGGAATCCTTTACCAGGGCGAATTTTTCTTTGAGCGTATTGATATCCCATGGTTTGATGGTGGGGATTCCCTTTCCTCCCGCAGCCTTGATCGCCTGCGTCGCTCCTTCCATGACTGCCGGATTCGTCCCGTCGCCTGTGAAAGCGGCTATTCCCGCGTCTGCGCAGGCAGATACCAGGATACTGTTATACTCCAGGTCGTCATATTTATCTCCGTAATGCAGCTTCATCGCCCCTACCGGTCCTGCAAAGATCGGATATCTGAATGTCTGTCCAAACAGTTCAAAGCTGGTGTCCACCGGTTTATTTTCACAGATGGTATCCATATTAATGCAGATCTTCTGCCATGCGTCATAATTCTGGATCGCCACAGTTCCGGTTCCCTTGGCTCCGGGACCCGGCACCTTGTTGCTGCAGGCCTTTCCATTACATACCGGACAGGCTTTGCAGAAAGGTCCGATACATGTTCTTGCATTCTCTAATACTTCCTGATACGTCATTGTACTTTACCTCTTTTCTGCTCTGTTATTCAAAAGTTCTTCAGGCAGATGCTCTATCCGTCTGACTATTCTATAGTATACTGAATTTTACCGGGGATTGTCAATCGTCAGCTTCCCGTCTGCCTCTGCCATAATCTGTATCGCCCCGTATTCCTGTGTGGACAGTACGCGGCTTCCACAGGCCGCAAGCCTTTCCATCGTCTCGGCATGGGGATGTCCATACCGGTTATCCCGCCCTGCCGAGATGATTGTATATTCCGGATTTGCTGCTTCTAAAAACTCCCCGCCTGTAGAATTTTTGGATCCGTGATGAGACGCTTTCAGTACTTCCCATGTTTTCTCCGGCTCTTTCCGGATCCTGTCTGTCAGTGCCTTTTCTCCCTCTCCTTCCACATCGCCTGTCAGAAGCATATCAAAAGACTGGTAATTTAGTGCAAGTATAAGAGACGCTTCATTGCCGGGCAACACAGATCCGGAAGGCCCCAGACAGGTAATCTCCATGTCTTTTTCACGGATCGATGTTTCCGGTTTCATAGAATAAACCGTAACCCCTGCCTTTTTAGCCATTTGTCCCAACTCTCCCAGCCTTTCGTCCCACACTTCTCCAGGCGGCAGGATCAGTGCCCCGACAGACACCCCGATCTTCTGACGCTTCAGAAGTTCTTCGATCCCGTTTACATGATCTTCGTCGCCGTGCGTGACCCATACATAATCAAGCCTTCCTACGCCCTGCGATTTCAGAAATGGTTCGATCCGGTACTGACCGGGGCTTCCCACGTCACTGCTGCCGCCGTCCACCAGATAGCATCCGCCCTCAGGGCCCCGGATAAAGATACAGTCTCCCTGCCCCACATCCAGCACCGTCACAGAAATATCCCCCGGGCCGTTCAAACGCAGGCAAAGACACAGGACAGCGGCCACATATAAGACAAGCACCTGTGCACGTCCGGACAGTTTCCAGATGCAAAAGATAAGGATCAGAATCCCAAAATAAAGAACGATCTGCCAGAACAAGGGTCTTCCTGTCACCTGGCGGGCTCCCGGCAGTTCCAGCATGCCCCTGCAGCTCACCTCAAAAAGATCCAGGATCCAGCCGCACAGTTGAAGGATCAGCACTCCTGCTCCGGGAAACCAGACCGCCAGAAGACTCCCCGCCATACCAAGCGCCAGCAGTGCAGAGGACAGCGGTACTACCCAGAGATTTAAAAGAACAGAATAAACAGGGAACTCAAAGAAATAGTAAAGAAGAATGGGAAGGATCACGATATTCACGCAGAGGCTTGCCCAGAATCCCTGCATAGGAAGCCCGCGAAATTCCGGGAGAAGCCAGATCATAGCCGCCACCGCTCCGAAAGAAAGCCAGAACCCGCCGTCATAGAGATACAGCGGCCGCCAGAACAGGATCACCACCGCCGATACGGTAAGAGACGTCAGCCCGTCATAATGACGTCCGGTCATATCCGCCCCCACCCGGAATAAAAACATGATCAGGGAACGCACAACTGAAACGGTAAACCCGATCATCACCACGTACAGGATCATCAAGAGGATCCCTGCCATTCCGGCTGCCCCGTAGGAACCTGCCATACGGCGTATGATCGAATAAGCGCCAAGCCCCAGGAATGTAAGATGCAGACCGGAGATGGCCAGAATATGGCCAATGCCTGTAGCCTGATACATGGATTTAATCTCCGGATCCATGCCGGATTTTTCTCCCAGCATCATGGCTGCAAGCGTCTGCCCGTCCCGTTCTCCCATATAACGGACCAGCATCTCTTTCCACTCCTGCCTGAAATCCGACAGCGCCTGCAACAACACGCTTGCCCTTCCGTCCTTTACCACAACCGCATCCGCCCAGATAAGCCCGTGGATATCCATCCGCTGATAGTAAAGTTTCTGGTCAAAATTTCCCGGATTCCTGGCAGTGTCAAAAAAATCCGCCTCGCCGGATACCTGTATGATATTTCCAATCTGTACTTGTATTTCGGGATCTGTATAAATGAGAATCCTGTTTTCATAGAACGATGCATCTTTGCACCGGATAGAATTGTTTTTCAGATAGATTGCCTGAACCTTTGCTTTTTGTTCTGTCAGATAAACTTCTCCAAGAACCAACACCCGGTCGTTCCCGGAAACCGTCTGTTCCAGCGGCGACGGCGAAAGTTCCCGGATCAAACGCCCGCCTCCTGCCGTCACCGCCAGAATCATCCCCAGAAGCAATACCAGACAAATGCTAAAAAGGGGTCTGTTTTTCAAAAATCTTATTCCTCCACCAAATCCGGATTCCTGGTCAAAGGTTTTCCAAGATCAATACGGTTCATATACTGGATATCGCTCTCGCCATTCACAGAAATCTGCACCTGGCTTACATTCCCGCTTTCCGTCAGCGAATTTACAATGGCATATACCGTAGCCTCAGGCGTCACTCCCGGCGCCCCGTTTAAAAACTCCTGATCAAAATTCACATAACAGATATGCTCCCGGACGGACACTCCCAGCACCCGGGTCTCCGGCGGGATCACCGCCAGCATCCCCTCTTTTTCCGGTCCTTTGATCAGTTGCTCCACTACCAGTTTTTCGATAGAAGTACTGCTGTTGTACCGCAGGCTGACCGTCTCCGGCTCCAGGCAGTCTCCTTTTTCTCCTGCAAAATAAAGCTTCAGCTCCTGTAACTGGTAGGAGTGGAGCGTAGATCCTGTATTTTGCACAAAATCCTCCGGACTCATATAACCGATCTCCTGGCCGTCTGAATCGGTCAGCGGCCCTTCACCGGTAAAAAAACCTACTTCGTCCACGCCTTTGATCTGCCCCAGCGTTTCTACAAGAGCCGCGCGCAGCAGCACCTCTTCTCCTTTGGACATTCTAAGATAGCTGTCGCTAAATGTAAGGTCCAGCCGTCCGTCCGTCAAAGACCAGTCTGTAACAGACACATGATCTGGAAAAGCACTCCGGTAATCGATCGAATCCGCCTCTTTTTGCATTTCCTCCAGTACGTCCTCCACCTCTTCGTCCGCCGTTTCTCCCTGGATCTCATAGGATTCCCTCGCCAGAGAATCCTCCTCTGTATTCACATAGCAAAGATACGTTCCCTCGATTTCATCTGTTGTCCCTGTACCTTCCTCCTGTCCGCACCCGAAAACACTGGCAGACATCAGGATCAGAAGGCCAAAAGATAACATCCATCTGTTTCCTTTCATCCTGCATTCCTCTTTTCTCTACATAACATAGGTCAGCGGGATCCGTACCGTAAAAGTGGTCCCTTCGCCAAGCTGGCTGTAGACCTTGACCGCTCCACGGTGCATGACCACAGCGCTTCTTGCAATGGCAAGGCCGAGTCCTGTTCCGCCGATCTCCCGGGAATGAGACTTGTCCACCCGGTAAAACCGTTCAAAAATATGTTCCATGGATTCTTCCGGTATCCCGATTCCCGAATCCGCCACTTCCAGATAAAAATATTTATGATCCGCATTTAATGACACATGGATCCATCCGTTTTCCTTGTTGTATTTGATCGCATTTTCCACCAGATTGGAAATGGCAAGGGACAGCTTGACTTCATCCACCTCGGCGGTCACGGGACGGAAGCTTTCAAAGATCACCTCAATGTTACGAGCGGCCGCGATCGGACGGAGCCTCTTCAGGATCCGTTCCACCAGAGCATTGATATTTTCCGATGTAATATTCATGGTGTTTGCCGTCTTATCCATCTTGACCAGAGACAACAGGTCATTGATGATCTTATTTTCTCTTTCAATTTCTTCCGACAGATCCCCCATGAATTCCTGATACAGTTCAACCGGCACATTTTCCTGGGTCAGAAGGGAATCCGCCAGGACCTTCATGGAAGTCAGCGGCGTCTTCAGCTCGTGGGAGACGTTTGAGACAAATTCGGTACGGGAATCATCCAGCACCTTCATCCTTCCAAGCATCCTGTTAAAAGCCTCCGACAAAGCTCTAGTCTCTGTGTAGGCGTTTTCCTTCAGGTAATTATCTCCGTACCCTTCTGTCACCGCAGAAATAGACCGGGTAATCCTCTGGAACGGTTTGACCATCACAAATCCCAGCAAAAATGCCAGCACCAGAACCACCAGTGTCATCGTGATCCACGCAACGGCGGCCTTTCCGGTCAGCACGGCCAGATTATCTTCTATGGAATCTGTAGACACACTGACCAGCAAAACCCCAAGCACATGCTCCCCGGACGGATCGTAGACCGGAGACGTTACTTCTATATAGGCATTCTCTTCATCATATCTGCTGGTACCCGTTCCTTCCAGACACCGGATCACATCCGCGGACACGATGGTTCTGCCAATATCCATATCATATGTATCTTCTTCCACCTGGAAATTATTATCGATCACCAGTACCCGTCCGTCGTAAATATTGGACATCTGCACCAGTTCCGTCTGTATAGATTCATCCGCCCGGCCGTTCAGAGTCCCCCGGCTCCCGAGCTGATTACATAGAATTGTACATTGATTCTGTATTTCGGCAGTCCGTACATCTACTGCCCTTGTCTCATAACTGTTCAGGATCACGGCCTGCATGATCAGAGCCGGAACCGCCCCGAAAAGGACCACCAGAAGGATGATCCTGAACCGGAGGCTTCCCAGTATATGATTGGAAAAATATCTTTTAACCCCTGAAATAATAACCAACACCCCATTTTGTATAGACATATTTTGGATCGCTCGGATTGGTCTCGATCTTCTCGCGAAGTCTCCGGATATGTACGTCCACTGTCCTTGCATCGCCCGGGTATTCATATCCCCACACGATGTTCAGCAGATTTTCCCGGCTGTATACCTTTCCGGGATTCATGGCCAGAAGCTCCAGAAGATCAAATTCTTTGGCCGTCAGATTGATCTCTTTTTCCCCGATCATTACCCTGCGGCTCTCGCAGTCGATCTTCATCTCTCCTTTGATCACCAGTTTTCCGCCGGCGTTTTCCGGATCCCTTCTGCCTGTACGGCGCATGATCGCCTTGATCCTGGCCTTTACTTCCAGAATATTAAATGGTTTGGTGATATAATCGTCTGCCCCGTACTCCAGACCTAAGATCTTATTCATATCGTCGTCTCTTGCAGTCAGCATGATAATGGGAACATCGGAAAATTCCCGGATCTGCCGGCAGACCTCAAATCCGTCCAGCTTCGGAAGCATCACATCCAGAAGAATCATGTCATAATGATTTTCCCTGGCAAGTTTCAAAGCCTCTTCTCCGTCATAGGCGCAGTCCACGTCCATATCGTCCTGCTCCAGGCTGAACCGGATCCCTTTTACAATTAACTTTTCATCGTCTACCACCAACACATGTCTGTTCATGAAACTCTCCCCTGTTATACTTTGATCTGGTCTTTGATCTTTTCAAAGACGCCTTCTTTGATGCCGCTGATCTCCATCAGCTCTTCAATACTCCCAAACTTTCCGTTTTCTTCCCTGTACCGGATGATCGCGGAAGCTTTCGCCTCGCCGATCCCGCTCAGGGTCATCAGTTCTTCCGCTCCTGCGGTATTGATGTTCACCTTTGTCTGCCCCGTCTCTGCCGGGCCGGCCGATTCCAAAGGAACGGTCCCCTCCTCCATCTCCTCTGCAGAAGGGACATAGATCTGCTGCCCGTCCTCGGCCTCTGCCGCCTGATTTAATCCTTCAGCCGCAGCCTGGGGGCCTAAGCCTCCTGCTGCCTCTACCGCCTCATAGATCCGGCTGCCTGCCGGCAGTTCATAGACGCCGGGCGACGCCACCTGCCCGCAGACGTGAACGATCACCACAGATTCTCCGGGTTCTTCCTGCTCTTTCGCTTCCCCGCCCTCTTTTGCATCTTTCGTATCTTCCCCTTCCGGACGTTCTTCTTCCATCTGCACCTCGGCCAGCGCCGGTTCTTCCCTGCCGGAAGAACATCCAGCCTGGGAAACGCCCCAGAAAAGGATCAGGATATATACCGGCAAAACGCGCCGGAATCTCCTGTTTTCATCTCTATACTTTTGTTGTTTTCTCTGCATATCTGCTCCTTTACGGTCTGTCGGAACCGCAAACACCCTGCATATGCCTAGATAAAGCTATTGTACTATTTCCACTGGAAAATTGCAACTCCAATCAAAGCGATCCCCATGCCGATCACCCGTCTCCATTCCAGCGGTTCTTTTTCCACTCCGAAAAGCCCCAGCACCTCGATTACATAAGCCACGATCAGCTGGCTCATCACAATAAAAAAGGCAGCTTTTGCTGGGCCGAGCTGGGCCATGCTCTTAATCACAGTCCAGGTGATCCCGGCGCCGATCACCCCGCCAAGAAGCATATATTTGGGCTCCACCTTCGCGATAGCCGCAATACTGTCTCTCCCGGTCAGAAGCCAGGCCGCAAGACACAGAAGAAGGGCGCTGAACTGCACCCAGCCGTTACTGACCCACATCCCCGTTGTCTTTGTCACCTGGGTATTAAACACACCCTGCACGCTCATCAGCGCGCCGGATAAAATGGCAATCAAAAACCCGATCATTGTCTGGATACCTCCTTGCTTTTTCAGGTTAGTATCTCCAATGACCGGGATTTTTATGTTTTACTCTTCCTGTCGCCTTACAGAGATTTCTTCAGTTTTTCAATCATCTCATCCACATGCTCTTTTTCGATGATCATCGGAGGAACCAGACGGATCACGTCGCTTCTTGCGGTAATGATCACCAGCCCCTCTTCCATGGCTTTTGCTGTCACCTCTCCTGCCGGGCGGTTCAGACGGATGCCCTGGATCAGTCCGGTGCCCTTACGTTCCAGGACGCTTTCTTCTTCCTGCACCAGCCGATCCAGCTGTTCTGCCAGATATTCCCCTATATCTCTGACATGTTCTGTCACATGTTCTTTTTCAAAGATTTCCAGTGTCTTTGCCACTGCCGTACAGGCAAAGGGGTTGCCTCCATAGGTCGTGCCGTGGTCCCCGGGCTCCAGAGAATCTGCCGCCACTGCTTCTGTCATGGCAAATGCCCCCACCGGAACGCCGCTTCCGATGGCCTTTGCCATGGACATGATATCCGGCTTCACTCCGTAATACTGCCAGGCAAACATCTCTCCGGTCCGTCCCATGCCGCACTGGATCTCATCAAAGAGCAGAAGGATCCCCTCTTCGTCACAGATCCTGCGGACGCCCTCTAAAAATTCCGGAGACGCCATGTTGATACCGCCCTCTCCCTGGATGGGTTCTAACAGGATGCCGCAGGTTTTCTCCGTTACCAGTGCCCTTACACTTTCCAGATCATTCCATTTTGCAAACTTTACCCCAGGGATTAGCGGTTCAAAAGGAGTCCGGTAAGCTTCATGCTCTGTCACAGACAACGCTCCCATGCTCCGCCCGTGAAAAGAACCTTCCATTGCAATAAACTCGTATCGACCGGTTCCTCTTTTCCATGCGTATTTTCTGGCTGCTTTGAGCATCCCTTCATTGGCTTCCGTCCCGCTGTTGGTAAAAAATACCCGGTCCATGCCGCAGGCCTTTTTAAGCGCTGCCGCCGCCTTTCCGCAGGACTCATTGTAAAACAGGTTCGATGTATGCAGAAGTTTTTTCGCCTGCTCTTTCAGAGCCTTTGTCAGTTCCGGATGGCCGTATCCCAGACCGCACACGGCGATACCTGCCGCAAAGTCCAGATATTTCCTGCCTTCCGAATCGTAAAGATACACGCCCTCTCCCCGGTCAAATTCTACCGGAAACCGGTTGTAGGTGTGCAAAAGCGCTTCTTCTGTTTCCTTCATATATGGGGTTCTCATTTTCTCATCTCCGTTCTTTCTCACTGTCTGTCCTATTCTCCCTGATAGTACCGCTCATCCGTATCGTTCAGAATGGCTGTACCGATTCCTTTGTTGGTAAAGATCTCCAGCAGAAGACAGTGGGGAATCCTTCCGTCCAGGATATGCACCCGGGACACTCCGTTTTCAATGGCGTCAATGCAGTTCTGAAGCTTGGGCAGCATGCCGCCTCCGATATAGCCCTGGTTCATCAGAGCTTCCGCCTCTGTGACCGGCAGTTCTGAGATCAGCGTGTCCGGATCATCCGGATCCTTATAGACGCCTTCAATATCCGTCAGAAACGCCAGTTTCTCCGCCTTCATAGCCCTTGCAATGGCGCAGGCCGCGTCATCGGCATTGATATTGTAGGTCTGGTACGCATCATCCAGGCCGATGGGGCAGACGATCGGCAGAAAATCCTTTTCCAGCAGGTCGTAAAGGATATCTGCATTGACGTGCGTGATCTCTCCTACGAACCCGATATCTTCTCCGTCTGCATACTTTTTCTCCACAGACAGGAGTTTTCCATCTTTTCCGCTGATGCCGATGGCCCGCACGCCCAGGCTTTCCACCAGCTGTACCAGGCTTTTGTTGACCTTTCCCAGCACCATCTCCGCCAGTTCCATGGTGGCTTCATCGGTGACCCGCAGTCCGTTGACAAACTCCGGCTCCATGCCGACCTTTCCCACCCACTTGCTGATCTCCTTTCCTCCGCCGTGAACAATGATCGGCTTGAATCCGACCAGCTTCAGGAGGGTAACATCCTGAATGACCCGCTCTTTTAGCGTCTCATCAACCATGGCGCTGCCGCCATATTTTACTACAATAATCTTCCGGTTAAATCTCTGGATATAAGGCAGCGCTTCGATCAGCACCTCTGCCTTGTCCAGATACTTCTGCATGCTTTTTTCCATTTCTTTCGCTTCCTTCCAAACTTAACTACGGTAATCTGCGTTGATGTCAATATATCCGTGCGTCAGATCGCAGCCCCAGGCGGCGGCGCCTGCCTCTCCCATCTTTACATCGGCGATCACAGTGACTTCCGGCTGAGAGAGGATCTTTGCAGCCTCTGCCTCGCTGTAGGGAAGAGCCGTTCCATTTTCAATGATCTGTATCTTTCCTGCCTTGCTTTCAAAGAACAGATCCACATTTTCCGGATCAAACTGTGCACCGGAATATCCCATGGCACACAGGATCCTGCCCCAGTTGGCGTCATGGCCGGCGATGGCTGTCTTGGTCAGATTGGAGCATACGATGGATTTTGCCAGAGTTTTCGCCTGTTCCCTGTTCTCGCAGCCTTCCACTCTTGCTTCCAGCAGTGCGGTGGCTCCTTCTCCGTCTCCTGCGATTTTCTTTGCCAGATACTCATTGATCGCATGAAGGGCCCCGGCAAAGGTCTCGTATTCCGGAGTGCCATACCGGATCTCGGGATTGCCCGCCAGTCCGTTTGCCAGCAAAAGAACCGTATCATTGGTAGAAGTGTCTCCGTCTACCGAGATCATATTGTAAGTATCCTGCACATCTTCACTTAAAGCTTTCTGCAGCGTTTCCTGCCCGATGACGGCATCTGTAGTAATAAATGCCAGCATGGTACACATATTGGGATGGATCATGCCGGAACCCTTTGCCATACCGCCGATGGTCACCGTCTTTTCCCCCACCTTAATGATCGCTGCCAGCTCTTTTTCGCAGGTATCTGTAGTCATGATAGCCCTGGCTGCATCCGTGCCATTGTCCAGAGAACCGTTTTTCTTCTCCGCCAGCACCCGGACCCCTGCTTTGACCTTTTCGATGGGAAGCTGCATGCCGATCACTCCTGTTGAACCGATAACAACGGATTCCGGAGCGATCCCCAGCGCTTCTCCTGCCGCACGTGCGGTTTCCTCGCAATATCCAAGACCCTCTTTACCTGTGCAGGCGTTGGCAATCCCGGAATTAACCACAACTGCCTGGACCTTTCCTTTGCCGTCAATGACCTGCCGGTCCCACTGAACCGGCGCCGCTTTTACCACATTCGTAGTAAAAGTTCCTGCCGCCACGCAGGGCTCTTTGCTGTATACAAGCGCCATGTCAGTGCGGTCCTGATATTTGATCCCCGCCGCCGTGCTGGCCGCTTCAAATCCTTCTGCTGCTGTTACTCCTCCGGTAATGATCTCCATAAAACTATCCTTCCTTTCTTTCTCTTTCTATTGAATAAATGCAGTGATGTTTTCTTCATTCAATGTAAAATCATAATAATTTAAATCTTCCCGCTTTGTCCATCCGATCTCTTTCCAGAATGCATTTCCAATGTCATTTCTGGTAAAAGCGATCAGGGAAACCTTATTGATGCCTTCTTCTTTGAGGGCATTCATTGCCGCTCCTACCATAGCTCTGCCGATCCCCCGCATCCGGTGGGCCGGATCTACGCACACATGATAGAGGCAGCCCCGTCTTCCATCATGGCCGCACAGGATCGCTCCTACGATCTTTCCGTCTTCTTCTGCCACCACACTGGTGGTTGGATTTCTCTTTAAGAACCGTTCCACACCTTCTCTGGAATCGTCCATGCTGCGGATCCCGAATCCTTTGATGGTCTTCCACAACGCATACACCTGGTCATAATCCCTGCTGTTCATCACTCTTACTGTATACATGTTCTCCTTCTCCTTATCACCGGTCACGTTTCTATGGGAAGAGCGGGACCAGATCGAGTCCTTCGTTTTCCGGAAGGCCGAACATCAGATTCATATTCTGCACTGCCTGGCCGGCCGCTCCCTTCACCAGATTATCGATGGCTCCCATCATCACGATCCTTCCGGTCCGCGCATCGATCTGAAAACCGATATCTACATAGTTGCTTCCTTCCACCCATCGGGTCTCCGGACAGGTCCCCGGCTCCAGCAGGCGGATAAATCTTTCCCCGCCATAATACTCCTGATAGATCCTGCCGACCTCTTCCATGGTCACAGGTTTCTTTAAAGACGCATATTCCGTAGCCAGGATCCCCCGGTTCATCGGAACCAGATGGGGCGTAAAGTTGAGCAGGACCGGCTCGCCCGCAGCATAGGAAAGCTGTTCCTCGATCTCGGGCGTGTGGCGGTGGGTCGTAACGCCGTAGGCCTTGATATTTTCATTGACCTCGCAGAAGAGATTGGCAACTTTTGCGCCTCTTCCCGCGCCGCTGGTGCCGGATTTCGCGTCCACGATCAGGGTATTCATGTCGATCACTCCTTCTTTTGCCAGCGGATAGGCCGTCAGGATCGAACAGGTGGTGTAGCACCCTGGATTGGCTACCAGCCGGGCCTGCCTGATCTCTTCCCTGTTGATCTCGCAAAGTCCATAGACAGCTTCTCCGATAAACTGTGGACTTTGATGTTTAATCCCATACCATTTTTCATAAATGTCTACATCTTTGATACGAAAATCCGCGCTCAGGTCGATGATTTTGGTTTTTGACAGGATTGCTTCGCTGATCACAGAGGCGCAGTACCCCTGAGGCGTGGCGGTAAAGATCACGTCCGCCTCCTCTGCCAGTTCTTCCATGTGGTCATCCAGGCACCTGGCATCCACGATCCGGAAAAAGTTACGGTAAATATCCGCAAATTTCTGATCAATATAACTTCTGGACCCGTACCAGACGATCTGCACGTCCTTATGTCCTGTAAGGATCCGCACCAGTTCCGCTCCCGCGTAACCCGTCGCGCCGATGATTCCTGCTTTTATCATATATGCTCACATCCTTTATTTCTTCTCTTGACTTACGCATTCCATTATATATGAAATCCTTTGAGAATCAAAGGTATTTTCACAAGAAAATAGCTTGCATAATTATACATCCATTTGTATAAAACATGCAAGCTATTTTTCTCATTTTCTATATATTTCTTTTGTTACGATCTTCCCTGCCAGAGGAATCTCCCCCGCCAGACGTTTTTCCCTCCCGCCGGACGGGTCGTGACAAGCGGCACGTTCTGATACCGGTAGATGCCAAGTAAGATCCCAAGCAGCACATCTGTCACCAGCATGCCGGTATTTCCAAAGGAAAGGAAGGGACAATACACCGATCCGCGGGGCAATAGTCCCGTATTGACCAGAACATAGATACCAAACCAGGCCGCCAGCGCCAGCGTACAGCCGATTCCCATCATCCTTCCCAGCTGGTTGCTCTGTTTCAGAGAAACCAGCAGCAGGCGGAAGAACAGATATCCGATCAGCCCGGTCAGCACAAGGGCCAAAAGCAGGCCGAAACTGGCTGCGATATAGGCCAGCATATAAGAGCTGCCGTCTCCTGCCAGATAGCTGTCTTGCGGAAGTTCTCCTCCGGATCCGATCCATTTCCCCGATAGAAAGATCCGCCGCAGGCCTTCCATCCAGTCTGCGATCTCCGGCGCATAGACGGAAGGACGGAAAATGGCCCGGAGTCTTTCGATCTGATACAGGGGCGGCAATCCAAAGGCACCCTTCCACCACAGCACTGCCAGAAGCGCCGGCAGACCAACGAAAATCCCAAGGATCGCCAGAAACGTCCCTGCCCTGTTCACGCGGTACCAGCCCTTCCAGAGCGCCAGGCACATCAGAACCACCAGAAGTCCTCCCAGGAAAATGGCGTTGCCCGCGCTCGGGATCCCCAGGCAGAGCAGCACCGGCAGGCTGATAAGAAAGAGATTTCCGGCTACCGTCCGGTACCCGCCGCCCCGGCTCTGAAATAAGATGGCTCCGTAGATCGGCAGAGCCAGAAACAGCACCAACTGCAAATTAAAAACAATTCCGTAGGCGCCCCAGGACGCTCCGTTGATAACAGGGCCAAAAAACCACACCCCCGGAAACAACACCACAAAAGCGCCCCACCAGATTCCCTTTGCGTACCTTCCGATCCGGCTGTAATCCAGGTAACACACGCCGATCATCAGAGCCAGACCTGCAAGCAGAAAAACGATTTCTCCCAGGATCCCGGATCCTCCGGATGACACAAACACCACGCCTTCGATCCTGGCATCCAGAAGGTGACGCAGGAAAAATCCGGCAGCGTGAAGGATTCCGATCAGGGCGATCAGCCCCCAGGGCATTTTCGGCCGATGAATCCGGTCCAGTTCCACACCTGCTGCCACCGGATCACCCATCTCCCGGACCGCCGCCTCTTCTGCCTCGGTCTCTGTCATTCCTTCCTTTAAAAAGGTTTCTTTCTGATCCTCAATGTGGCCGTTCAATTCTTTTGCAATCCCTTCCCTGGCTTTCTCACAACGGATCTGTTCTGTGATCGTCTTCAGATATTCTCTCCGGTTCACAGCGCACCTCCCATCTGCAGCACACGCTCGACTGCACTTCGATAGGTGTTCCACTCTTCCTCCTTTTCCTTCAGCGCCTTTTTGCCGTCTCTGGTCAAATGATAATATTTGCGGACCTTTCCGCCTTCCTCCTGCTCATAAGAGGTAAGAAAGCCTTTCTCTTCCATCCCGTGGAGCAGCGGATAAAGGGTTCCCGCCTTCAGTTCAAATACATAATTGGATCGCTCCCTAAGCCTTTCAATCATCTGGTATCCATACAGATCCCCTTCTTCCAGAAGACGCAGCACCAGCATCGAAGTACTTCCGGAAATCAGACTCTTATCCATACGCATGTTTCGATCCCTCCTTTACAGAACTATGTAGATTATCTATATATCGGTTATCTATATAATATCGGGCATCCTGTGATCTGTCAACCGCTTTCCTCATTTTTTGTGATATTATTTTTATACTTTCTCTTGCATAAATATAAATTTTAGTGTATAGTATTTCTTGCAATTCATTGAGAAAAAGAATCATTATAAATTACTGCAAAATTCAGGAGGTTTTCAAAGATGAAAGAGAAAGTTGTACTGGCCTACTCCGGCGGTCTGGATACCACAGCCGTCATCCCGTGGCTCAAAGAAACATTTGGTTATGACGTCATCTGCTGTTGCGTTAACTGCGGACAGGGCGAAGAACTGGACGGACTGGAAGAAAGAGCCAAAATGTCCGGCGCTTCCAAATTATATATTGAAGATATCGTAGATGATTTCTGCGACAACTACATTGTGCCCTGCGTACAGGCGCACGCAGTCTATGAAAATAAATATCTGCTGGGAACCGCTATGGCCCGTCCGGCCATTTCCAAACGTCTGGTAGAGATTGCCAGAAAAGAAGGCGCTGTCGCCATCTGCCACGGCGCAACCGGTAAAGGAAATGACCAGATTCGTTTTGAGCTCAGCATCCGCGCTCTGGCTCCGGATATCAAGATCATTGCTCCCTGGAGAATGACCGATCTGTGGACCATGCAGTCCCGGGAAGATGAGATCGCATACTGCAAACAGCACGGCATTGATCTTCCTTTCGACGCAAGCCACAGCTACAGCCGCGACCGGAACCTCTGGCACATCAGCCATGAAGGTCTGGAACTGGAAGATCCATCCCTGGAACCCAACTACGATGAACTTCTGGTGCTGACCGCCAAACCGGAAGATGCTCCGGATGAACCGGAATACGTAACCATGACCTTTGAAAAAGGCGTTCCCAAGAGTATCAACGGTGTAGAGATGAAAGTCTCCGACATCATCCGCACATTAAACGAGCTGGGCGGCAAACACGGCATCGGTATCTGCGACATCGTAGAAAACCGCGTCGTAGGCATGAAGTCCCGCGGCGTCTACGAGACACCGGGCGGAACCATTCTCTACGAGGCGCACCAGCAGCTGGAAGAACTGGTGTTAGACCGGGCTACCTATGAAGTGAAAAAAGACATGGCCAACAAACTTTCCCAGGTGATCTATGAAGGAAAATGGTTTACTCCTCTTCGCGAGGCGATCCAGGCCTTCATCGAAAGCACCCAGGAATACGTGACCGGAGAGGTCAAATTCAAACTTTACAAAGGCAACATCACCAAAGCCGGAACCACCTCTCCTTACTCACTCTACAGTGAATCCCTGGCAAGCTTCACCACCGGTGATCTCTACGACCACCATGACGCCGACGGATTCATCAACCTGTTCGGCCTGCCGCTCAAAGTGCGCGCTATGAAAATGCAGAAAACACAGACAGAGAGCAAATAGATGTAAACAAAAATGTGAACGGGGCCGGGGGATTTTCAGAAATCCCCCGGCCCCGTTCACATTCCGTTTACATTTTACAATATCTGCCTGCAGATTCTTTCTGCATTTCCATTCCAGATCTTATCCAGCTGATTTTCCGACAGGCCTTTTTTCCGCAGTGCTTCCCAGAGCCGTTCCATCTGGCTGACATCCGGGATATCCAGTTCTTCTATTCCGTCGAATCCGTCAAAGTCTGTGCCAATGGCCGGAAATTCACTGCCGCCCACGTCCAGCATATGCAGCACATGCATAGCCATTTCTTCCAGTTTCGACGCATGTTCGTTTCCAAGAAAGGCACCGTAAAAGTTCAGGCCTGCGATGCCGCCTGTGTTTGCCAGTGCCCGGATCATGTCGTCTGTCAGATTCCTGGGATGCGGACAGAGCGCTCTGCAGTTGGAGTGGGACGCCACTACCGGCACCCGGGAGATTTCCAGCACGTCCCGGAATACTCCATCGGATGCGTGAGACACATCTATGATCATCCCCAGCTCGTTCATCCGTTCCACCACTTCTCTGCCAAAGGGCTTCAGTCCCTGCCACATGACCGAAGCATCCCGGCTGTTTGGATGGCCGATGCAGTTTTCATAATTCCACATCAGTGTCATCAGGCGCACTCCCTGTCGGTACAGTTCCTCCAGCCGGTCAAGGTGACCATTCAGCACACCGCCCTCTTCTACAGTAAGAAATGCCGAAATCTTCCCCTGTCCGGCATTTTCCCGCATTTCCTGACAGGAAGTGGCAAGGGAAATCTGGTCTGCATAAATCCGGGTCTGTTCCTTCAGATATGCGATCATTTCCAGCACATGCCGCCAGGCGGCATCGTACCCGCCCGTTTCTTTATAATCGTCCGCATAGGTAAAGCAGGCGAAAAACTGTGCCATCGTTCCGCCCTTTTTCATGGCTTCTATGCTGACACATCCATCGTTCTTCATCAGATCTCCGTTTCCGCTTAGATCCATTAATTTCCATAATGTATCACAGTGCAGATCGATCAGTTTCATATTTTATCCGCTCCTCTCATATGTTCAGTATAACTCTTGCTATTGTATTGGGGAAGGTGCTGTTTTATGAAACCAGTCATTGGAATCGCTGCATGCGGATCAGCGGACAACCGGCAGTTTGTGACAGAAGCTTACATTGAGGCGGTCTCCCGCACAGGCGGAATCCCTCTGATCCTTCCCATTCTGGATGACGCCGCGCTCCTGACGGACTACCTGCAGATCTGTGATGGATTTTTATTCTGCGGCGGCGAGGACATCACGCCCCTGCTTTTTGGCGAAGAACTTCTCACAGACCGCGGCAGTACAGACCTTTTTGCAGACCGTTTCCACCTGGCTCTGATGCAAACGGTATTGCATGCAAAACGTCCGGTCCTTGCCATATGCCGGGGCATGCAGATCATGAATCTCGCCCTTGGAGGCAGTATCTACCAGGATCTTTCCCTGCGCCCTTCCCCCACGCTGCAGCACATGCAGATCTCCGGTTCCCGCAAGGATCCCTGTCACAAGATCACCGTCTCACAAAATAGCATGCTATCTGATTTTCTTGGAACTTATGCAAATGTAAATAGTTTTCATCACCAATGTCTCCACTTCATTCCGCCGCAGATCCGCCCCGTGGCAACTGCTTCCGACGGAGTGGTGGAAGCCATTGAGATCCCCGGGCATCCGTTTGCTCTTGGCGTCCAGTGGCATCCGGAAGTCCTTTTATCCCTGGATCCGGGAATGGAAAAACTTTTTTCTACTCTGACGGAACGCGCCGGATCCTGCCTTTTTCCAGGCTCGGCCGGATAAAATGCTCTTTTGCATAATCCCAGAGAGACTGGGATCCTTCAGCTGTCCGCTCATTTCGCTTCAGGATCTGATCCAGGCAGACCTTATGCTCTTCCCATGCCTTGCCGTCTGAAGCATGGTTCAGCATGATGGGCTGGATATTGTCTATGGTCCTTGCAAATCTGGCTTCCGGCGTCTTTCTTTCTTCAAATTCCTGCCAGAGTCCCATCAGACGGCTTCCCTGATCCTCCGGCAGCAATCCGAAGATCCTTGCGGCTGCCTTTTCTTCCCGCTCCTTCTGTGTCTTTTTCGCTTCCTCATCGTAAGCGTAGGTATCCCCTGCGTCAATTTCCACAATATCATGGATCAGTACCATGGTCACCGTTTTCAGTACATCAATTTTTTCATTGGCATATTCGCTGAATAAAATCGTCATCAGCGCCAGATGCCAGGCATGCTCCGCGTCATTTTCCTTCCTTTGCCCATCAGCGAGATACGTCTGGCGCCCAATGAGTTTTTCCTTGTCTATTTCTTTTGCAAATGCAAACAACTGGTCCAGCCGGTCCATACATCCACATCCTCTCCATGTATTTTCTGATTTCACACTGTATTTTACAATCCTTTTACGCCGTTACGCACTGGCGGCCGGATCCTGCTCGAACTGGGAATTATAAAGCTCCGCATAGAACCCGTTTCTTTCCAGAAGCTCCTGGTGTGTTCCCTGTTCTACGATATCCCCGTCCTTCATCACCAGGATCAGGTCCGCATTCCGGATAGTGGACAGCCGGTGGGCGATGATAAATGTGGTCCTGCCTTCCATCAGCCGTTCAAATGCCTTCTGGATCCGCACTTCGGTCCTGGTATCCACCGAACTGGTGGCTTCATCCAGGATCAGGATCTTCGGATCTGCCAGGATTGCCCTTGCAATAGTCAGAAGCTGCTTCTGCCCCTGCGATACATTGTTTGCCTCTTCATTTAGTTCCATCTGATATCCGCCGGGCAGTGTCTGTACAAAATGATGGACATAGGCTGCCTTTGCCGCTTCCACTACTTCTTCATGGGAAGCAGACAGTTTTCCGTAACGGATATTGTCCTCAATGCTTCCTTTAAACAGCCACGTATCCTGCAGCACCATGCCGAACGCCCGACGCAGTTCCGTCCGGTCAAACTCCCGGATATCATGACCGTCCACCCGGATCGCGCCGTCACATACGTCGTAAAATCTCATCAATAATTTTACCATAGTTGTTTTCCCTGCGCCAGTGGGCCCGACGATCGCAATCTTCTGCCCAGGCAGAGCCCTGGCGCTGAAATCATGGATGATCATATGATCTTTGTGGTATCCGAATTTTACATGATCAAATTCCACACATCCCTTCAGGTCATCTGCGGCCAGCGGCCGTGCGGTTGTCTGTACTTCTTCCTCTTCTTCCAGAAATTCAAATACCCGTTCCGCCGCCGCTGCTGTGGACTGCAGAAGGTTTGCCACCTGTGCGGCCTGCTGGATAGGCGATGTGAAATTTCTCACGTATTGGATAAAAGACTGGATATCTCCCACCTGAATGGTTTTCTGGACAGCCAGATATCCACCCAGGATCACCACGCCCACATAGCCCAGATTTCCTACAAACTGCATGACCGGCATCATCATTCCGGACAGGAACTGGGACTTCCAGGCAGAGCGATATAAAACATCGTTATCCTGTTCAAACGCCCGGATCACATCCTCTTCTTTATTAAAGGCTTTTACGATACTGTGGCCCCCGTATACCTCTTCCACCTGACTGTTGACATGCCCCAGATACTCCTGCTGCGCCCGGAAATATTTCTGGGAATGTCTGACAATCCCGGTGATCATCCCCAGCGAAACCGGCAGGATCAAAAGGGCGGCCGCAGTCATCAAAGGACTGATACTCAGCATCATGGCCAGCACTCCAATAATGGTAGTAACCGAAGTGATCAATTGTGTCGCGCTTTGATTCAGGCTCTGGCTTAAGGTATCCACATCATTGGTGATCCTGGAAAGGATCTCTCCATGTGTCATGCGGTCAAAATACCCCATCGGCAGCCGGTCGATTTTCTCTGAAATCTCCTTACGCATTTGATAGGTCATTTTCTGGGAAACACCGGTCATCAGATATCCCTGAACAAAAGACAATACCGCGCTAAGCAGGTAGAGGCCAAGAAGTGTCAGCAGGATGCGGCCAATCTTCTCAAAATCTATGCCACCGCTTCCGGATACTTTGCCCACCAGGCCTTCAAACAACTCTGTTGTGGCCTGACCAAGGATCTTTGGCCCTGCGATATTAAAAATCGTACTTCCGACAGCAAATATCACAATTGCTATTAAAGCAACTTTATAATTTCTAAGATATTTTATAAGTTTTCTTATGGTTCCTTTAAAATCCTTTGCCCTTTCTCCAGGCATATGGCCGCCCCCATGGCCCATTCTTCTTCCCGGCATGTTAGACCGCCTCCTTCCTGCTGCCCGAAAGTTCTTCCTGCGATAACTGCGAAGAAGCAATCTGATAATACTCCGGACAATTTTCCAGCAATTCCCCGTGGGTTCCTTTTCCCACGATCCTTCCGTCATCCAGCACCAGGATCTGCTCCGCATGCAGGATCGTACTGATCCTCTGGGCCACAATAATCACCGTACTGTCTGCCGTCTTTTCCTTCAGCGCCTTGCGAAGCGCAGTATCGGTTTTATAATCCAGCGCAGAGAAACTGTCGTCAAAAATGTAGATATCCGGATGTTTTGCGACGGCTCTGGCAATGGAAAGCCTCTGCTTTTGTCCGCCGGACACATTGGTTCCTCCCTGGGCAATGGGACTTTGATACTTATGATTTTTGGCCTCAATAAATTCCTCAGCCTGTGCGATCCGGGCCGCTTCCTTCATTTCCTCTTCCGTACCATCCGGACGGCCAAACAGAATATTGGAAGCAATATCACCGGAGAATAGAATTCCTTTTTGCGGCACAACCCCAAGTTTCTCCCGCAGATCGTGCTGCCGGATCTTACGGATATCCCGGCCATCGATCCGGATGCTTCCTTCTGTCACGTCATAAAATCTGGGGATCAGATTTACCAGTGTGGATTTCCCGCTTCCCGTGCTTCCGATGATGGCCGTGGTCTGTCCCGGTTTTGCCGTAAATGTAATGTCTTTCAGGACATCTTCTTCGGCTCCCGGATACCGGAAGAAAACGTGGTCAAAAGAGAGTTCGCCCCTGCCGCATTCCGGCAGTTCTTCCGGAAGCTTAGGATCGCAGATCATGGTATGGCTTTCCAGCACGCTGCTGACACGCTCCGCCGACACGGCCGCTCTTGGCAGCATCACAGAGATCATGCAGATCATAAGAAATGCCATGATGATCTGCATGGTATACTGGATAAATGCCATCATGTCTCCCACCTGCATCGTTCCTGCGTCAATGCTGTGGCCGCCCACCCACACGATCAGAACCGAGATTCCATTCATGATCAGCATCATGGCCGGCATCATAAATGTCATCGCCCGGTTGACAAAAAGATTGGTTCTTGTCAGTTCCCGGTTTGCCTGATCAAATCTTTCTTCTTCGTGTGCCTCTGTTCCAAAGGCGCGGATCACCGGAAGGCCGGTCAGGATCTCCCTGCTTACCAGATTCAGACGGTCTACCAGATTCTGCAGAATCCGGAATCTGGGCATGACCACAGCAAACAGCACCGCTACCAGAAGGAAGATCAGCGCCACTGCAAGGGCAATAATCCAGGACATATCCACATTCGTGTGGAAGACGTTCCAGACGCCGCCCACCGCCAGGATCGGCGCATAGAGCACCATTCGCAGGATCATCACCGTCAGAAGCTGGATCTGCTGGATGTCATTGGTACTGCGTGTGATCAAAGAAGCAGTTGAAAATTGATCAAACTCTCCATTGGAGAAGTCGACTACTTTGCGGAACACATCCTTTCTTAAGTTCCGGCCAAGCCCGGCACCCACAAGGGAAGCGATCAGCCCCACCAGAATGCTGGCCGCCATGCCGGCCCCGGCAAGCGCCAGCATTTTCCCGCCGGTAACCAGGATGTAGCTGGAACTGATCTTGTCAAGATCCAGACCGATCTTCTCGTATGCGGACCGAATGTAGGCTGCGGCCGCCTGCTCCGTCATGGTCTCCGGAAGACTTTCCATCACTTTCTCCTGTGCGGCCGCGCCTGCTCCAGCCGTATCTGCCACATTCCCCGAAGTGACCCCGTCGGCATTCGTTTCTTCCAGCATCATGGCCATGACCATGGGAAGTTCCAGCTTCTCCACCAGCTTTTCCATCTCATCTTCATTTTCTTTTATCTCTTCTTTAAGAGTCATAACTGTTCCGTCATAATCATATGACTCATCACTTTTCTGATAGGCATCTGCTATCTCTGCCCGGTCTTCCTCTTTCGCCAACATAAGGAGCACTCCCAGATCCTCTTCTGCCAGTGCTTCCGGCACCCGCTCGTCAATCCCGCTCTGCTGGATCCCTACATTTACAATATCAGACGTATAGGACGGCAGGGAAAGATCGCAATAGGCCTGGATGATCAGCACACAGATCACCAGCAGCACCTGCCCGGCATATGGCTTCAAAAACCCAAATAATTTTTTCATATCTGTCTAGTCCCTTTCTGCATTCGGTTTTAGGAAATGGGGGACGGGGGATTTCCGAAAATCCCCCGTCCCCCATTTCCTCCTATAAAGTTATAAAGTCTCTGAATCCAAAATTATCGTGAATGGCCCATCGTTTACCAGGCTGACTTTCATATCTGCGCCGAACCTGCCCCGCTCTACCGTCGGAACCTGCTCTTTACATTTTGCAATAATATATTCGTACATTTCTTCTGCCATATCCGGCGCGCCTGCTTCAATGAAACTTGGCCGGTTTCCTTTTTTACAGTTGGCATACAGTGTGAACTGGGAGATCAGAAGAAGGCTTCCTCCCACTGTATCGAGGGAAAGATTGGTTTTTCCCTGCTCGTCTTCAAAGATCCGCAGTCCCAGCATTTTTTTGATCATCCGGTCTGCGATTTCTTTTGTGTCTGAATTGCTCACGCCGATCAGCACCATAAATCCTTTCCCGATCTTTCCCAGGGTTTCCCCGTCGACTTTTACTTCGCTTTCTGATACTCTCTGAATTACAAATCTCATTGTGAAGTTCTCCTTTTATTTTGTTATTTTTTATTACGTATTTTTTCTTTTTCGGGCAGCTGAGCCAGAATGATTGCCGCAAACATCAGCACGCAGCCAATGGTTTCTCTTGTAGACATTTGTTCCCCCAAAAGCGCCCAGCCTGCAAGTACGGAAAAGCAGGATTCCAGACTTAAAATCAGGGCGGCAACAGCCGGGTTCATATCCTTTTGCCCAACAATCTGCAGCGTGTACGCCACGCCGCAGGATAATACTCCTGCATAAAAAAGCGGAAACCAGCCTGCGATTATTCCTTCGATCGCAGGTGTCTCTGTAAGAAACATAACCGGCAGAGAAAGAATCCCGCACACGAAAAACTGGATGCAGGACATTTTCACGCCGTCTGCTCTTGGCGCAAAATAATCAATCACCAGAATGTGTAAAGAAAAAACCAGCGCACAGAGAAAGACCAGCAAATCTCCTTTTCCGATGCGCAAGCTTTCTGTGATACAAAGGAAATAGAGTCCGACAACTGCCAGTACGACTGCGACCCACACCTTCCATCCGATCTTCTTTTTCAAGAATATTCCCAAAACCGGCACGATCACGATGTAACAAGCGGTGATAAATCCTGCTTTTCCTGCAGTTGTGTATTGAATTCCCACCTGCTGCAGGCTGCTGGCTCCAAACAGCAGGATCCCGCAGGCAATCCCTCCTGTCAGAAGATCCCTGCCTCCAGTCCCCGCCGCATTCTCCTCTTTCGCGCCATTTTCGGCCGTTCTTTTCCATTTTCCAAGAAAATAGATGCATGGCAGCAAGGCCACGCCGCCGATCAGGCTCCGGATTCCGTTGAAAGTAAAAGGACCGAGATAATCCATTCCTACGCTCTGGGCCACAAACGCCGTTCCCCAGATAAATGCTGTCAATATCAGCATACATACATTTTTTGTCTTCATAAACATCTCTTTCTATTCTTCTGTCTTCTCTTAAGCCAGGATGTATTATAGCATATTTCCCCTTCCGGGTGTATAATAATTGTATTTTAAGACACTTTAATTAAAATACAATGGTATGAAACGATGTGTAAACAGGTGATGTCTGTGTATCGATACAAAATATTCTTCTTTACCTGCGGTCTTGTCATGGCTGTCAGCGAAATCTGGAAACAATGGTGCCTGACCTTCCTCCTTGGACAGGGCCACTACAACTGGTGGCATTTCCCTTTCCAGCTTTGCAGTATTCCCATGTACATCTGTCTGATGTTTCCGTGGATACATTCTGAAAAATTGCAGAAAATCATGCTGGTCTTTCTTATGGATTACGGTCTTCTGGGCGGGATTTTTGCCTTTTTTGACACCAGCGGCATGCATTATTCTTACTTTCCGCTGACCATCCACTCCTTTACATGGCACATTCTTCTGATCATCCTGGGGCTTGCGGCAGGCTTCAGTCAACTGTCAGAATATTCTCTTCGCGGATATTTTCACGGAACTTTGCTTTATCTTGCCTGCTGCCTGATCGCCACCGGTTTCAATGTCGCTCTGCATTCTCTGGGAAATATCAACCTGTTTTATATCAGTCCCTATCTTCCCATGAATCAGAAGGTATTCCGGGATATCGCAGACTACACCGGGGATCCCGCCGGGATCTTCCTCTACATTCTGGCATCTGTGGCAGGCGCATTTTGCTTCCATCTGCTCTGGCGCACGATGTCTGCAGACCGGCAAACTTAATCAACGAACCGACTATCCCGAACAACCGCACAGTATCTTTAGGATCAGCCCTGTACACAAAAACGGACCCAGTGCAATTTTCGATTTTCTATCAATCTTCCCTGCCGCCAGCATCCAGACGCAGAAAATTCCCGCAAACAACATGCCGGCAAAAAAGGCATCCAGATTCTTCTCCCAGCCAAGCAGAAAACCGGATACTGCCATCAGTTTGATATCCCCGCCTCCAAAACAGCCGGGTTTCCACAGACAGATCAGGAGCATCCCCCCACTGACGCTCAAAATACCGGCAACGCTTTCCCAAAGAATTCCCTGCATCTCCCCGTACCCGAAACGATTCCAGAGTCCTGCCGCCAGCAGCAAAATCAGCAGCCGGTCACGGATCCGGCGGGAACGAGAATCTTCCCATGCAATTTTCAATAAAATCCCAATCATTACAACATTAAAAAATATTTTCATACTCCGCCTTTCCGCATACATTGCATTTCAGAATAAAATTTGTTACGATAAAGACTGTAAAGAACCGCATTACAAACAAGGAGGGGTTTTCATGCTGGTAGAAAAATTATTGACCATGCCCGGTTTCATTTATGAAGTCAGCGGGAATTACTATTATCTTGGAAAATGGATCTGCAAAATGTGTACGGACACCGATGCATCCGACTGCGTCATGATGTATCAGATGTGCCGGAGAGCCGGCGAAGAACCGGATACTAACCTGTATTTTCAGAAAATACGTGCATACAGCGATTTCGCATTGGAAGTCCCCTACAATCCCATCCGGATCCGCGAAGACATGGAAGCACTGGCAGATCATCTCACCGATTCCGAGCGGGAACACCTTCAGGGTCAGATACAGAATGTAGAAGAAGATATTCAGAAATATAGTTAAGAAATATAGAAA
>NZ_JACJLV010000027.1 GCF_016902415.1 Mordavella massiliensis
CTCCAATATAATCGATTAGAAATATATGTAATACGATTTTTGTACAGTCTGGAATAAAATACTTTTCTTTCTTCTACTAAAGTCATCAAACTGTCCCAATCTCCTCCTAATTGAGAAAAAGATGGTAATCTTCCATCATCATTGCATAGGAACATTGACTTTTCGTCCAAATATTTTTTTTAAATTATGCTTTTATTTGTCGTATTCATTTTTGTAACAATCCTATCGCAAATATTAATATCCTCTTCTCCGAACTATTATAATTTATAGTTATACTCACATGTCAACGCCCAATTATGCTTAGTTTATCATGGATTTTTAAACTCGACAACTTTTTTATACGCAACCAGAAGTAATCCTGTCATAAATGAATCCTCTTCTTCTAATCCTGTTCAATATTTCATTGAAGACGAATTTATTTAATCACATCACAACAGGCGCAGCAAAAACCACTGCGCCTGCAATACTTTAATTATCCTTTTTTGCCATCCCTACGGAAGAGCCCCCTTTAAATTTGAGGTTTGCACTTCCCCTCTTGACTGCCCATCTTAAACTTGCAATGGAATTATTTTACTCGTTTTTCTCAATTACAACCGCTGTTCCATTAGCGGATACACCAATCATATTATTTCCAAATGTAATATAATCAAAGTCAACACCAATGACAGCATTTGCGTCTTGACAAACTGCCCTTGCCCTTAATTGATCAATCGCATTATCTTTTACTGCTCTCATTTTCTGGGAAAATGAATTTGAATTCATACCAACCAGGTCACTACTAGATGCTAGAAACTCACTAAACAATCCAGTTCCAATAACAGTTTCTCCACTGATTATTCCTTTATAAGAAGTGATATGATATCCGTCAAAATTATATCCGGTTGTTAGTTTAATAAATCGTTTGTTTTGCTGAATAATTATTTTATATTCTTCTTCTTTTTGTTTTTGTTGCTCTTCTTTAATAAAATGAAACCAGTTTTTATTAAGATAGTTAATCAAAAATTCTTTTTTATTTTCGTTATCTGCATATGAGTCAACAATAACATCCAGCATCTTTGTTTCTGATTGTCCACTTTCAGACATAGCTTTTATAAGTGGTGCTATTACTGTTGTAAACAAATGATTGCATTCTTTACATATACCTGAATCTCCATCAAACTTTCTATATGTGTTTTCAAATGTTCCAAGTTTTTTACCACAAAAAGAACAGTTAGCCATTACTTATCTCACTCCTTTTACCACTCATATCCACAACTATTGCAAATTATCTTCGTACTTTGGCAGGCGTTGCTTCTTTCTCGTCTTGATGTACTTCTGGATTTCTGAAATAATTTCACTGTCAGTTTTCACAAATCCAATATAAAAGAAATAATTCTCACTAAAGTATTTTTCATATTCTTCTAACGCTTTCTGTAATTCCATAGAGATCACCCATCCTCAAATTGACATATCAAAAATCAATTCCTCTGGATTTTAACCACATCTGAATACCTAAAAAAACCGCCTGTATTCCTGCATCAAGTCCCTTATCCTTAAAAGTGCTATCAGTTTCACCTTGTTCTTGTAAAATCATCATAATCTCTTTCTGAACAGCAAGCCCGTCTTCACCAGAAACAAACATATTCTTCAAAAGCTGATTTTGATATTCCAACATTTTAATATAATTATTCTGGTTATGAATAACAGTTTTAAGGTCTTGCTTCATTTCTGCTGTATTCTCTGCCGTTTCAATAGTGGCTTGCAAACTCTGTGCTTCTCTTTCTCGCTGTTCAGCATACATTTGATTGATTTCTGCCAACCGCTCTTCTTGTTCCCTCTGAACTTGATTAAGCAAATTACTAGTATAATTAAAATCCATTTTAGGTAAATTATCAAAATCCATAATACTTCCTATCTCGTTTAATATCGTTTACACTATCTTTTCAGTCAGTTTGTGGACGATTTTAGCTCGCTTTCATATATTCTTCAAATTCTTTTTTCAATTCTTCCGGCGCATCTTCTTTCAAATGCCAGTTATCCGGTTCTGGTACAAAATATGGACTATTCCAAAATGACGACAAAGACTGTGACATATTACTTCACCCACCTTTTCAGTTTTTCCTTGAACACACTGAACAATCATGTTATATTATAAGTGAAAAAGGAACAACCGCCCACAAGGGGTTGACCGATTATAGGAATAGCAAGCCACCCTGAACCGTCCAAAGTACAAGGGTGGTTTTGCTATGTATGACTACTTACAAAACGAAAATATAAATGTAAGCAATGCCAGAAGGAAAAGACCAAAAGTCATTAAATCCTTAAAATCAAAATGATTTTTCATAGGCATCACCCCCATTCTATCAGAATGAGGTCACGCCACCCTGTAACACGGTTGTTCCTATTGGTATTCTATCACGTTCTTATCCCTCTGACAATTCATATAATCACTATATAGCCATGAAAAATGCAAAGACGTAAAATCTATACCTTTGTTTTTTAATCCCAAATACCGCCATCTGGTAAAAGTTCCAGAACTTTGTAAAAATTCGGTATCTTTTCTATTGGCGTTCCCTTTTTCAGTTCGTTCAAAAATTGTATCTTTTCGTCAATTAATTCATCACTATCAAAGGCAGTTGATATGAATGAATATATTCTGAAACTGATTGTTGGTCATGCTGTTGAAGATATCACAGAAAAGACTTACTCTCACAGGACTATTGAAGACCTGCACCGGGGAGTTCAAAAAATCAAATAATTAAAGGCTATACCAGAAATCCTATTGACTCTGGTATAGCCTTTCTTCATGCTCAAATTTGTGTATTACCGCCGTTTCCCTTTGTGTATTACCTGTGTACTATATGTGTATTACGGACAACTTCTCACACAGTTTTACAACGCTTACAACTCTGAACAATGCTTGATTTTACACTATTTCTTAGAACTTTCCTGCTTTCTTTGCTTCCTCGATGCTTACCGCAACAGCTACCGTCATACCAACCATCGGGTTGTTTCCAGCGCCGATCAGGCCCATCATCTCTACGTGAGCCGGTACAGAAGAAGAACCTGCAAACTGTGCGTCAGAATGCATACGTCCCATGGTGTCAGTCATACCGTAGGAAGCCGGTCCTGCAGCCATGTTATCCGGGTGAAGGGTACGTCCGGTACCGCCGCCGGAAGCTACGGAGAAGTATTTCTTTCCTGCTTCTACGCATTCTTTCTTATAGGTTCCTGCAACCGGATGCTGGAAACGGGTCGGGTTGGTAGAGTTTCCGGTGATGGAAACGTCAACGCCCTCTTTCCACATGATAGCAACGCCTTCGCGTACATCATTGGCTCCGTAGCAGTTTACTTTGGAGCGGAGTCCGTCAGAATAAGAGATTCTCTGTACTTCTTTGAGTTCTCCTGTAAAATAGTCGTACTCTGTCTGAACATAAGTGAATCCGTTAATTCTGGAAATGATCTTGGCAGCGTCTTTTCCCAGTCCGTTCAGAATAACGCGCAGAGGTTTCTTTCTTACTTTGTTTGCCTTTTCTGCGATACCGATAGCGCCTTCTGCAGCTGCAAAGGACTCATGTCCTGCCAGGAAGCAGAAGCAGTCTGTGGTCTCTTCCAGAAGCATCTTTCCAAGATTGCCGTGTCCCAGACCTACCTTACGCTGATCAGCAACAGATCCCGGGATACAGAAAGCCTGCAGTCCTTCGCCGATGGCAGCGGCTGCGTCTGCAGCAGTCTCGCATCCTTTCTTGATAGCGATGGCCGCTCCGGTAATATATGCCCAGCATGCATTTTCAAAACAGATCGGCTGAATGCCTTTGATCTGGTTGTATACGTCCAGTCCGGCGTCCTTTGTGATCTTCTCTGCCTCTTCCAGAGAAGCGATGCCGTAACTATTTAACACTTCATTGATTTTATCAATTCTTCTTTCATATGATTCAAATAAAGCCATTTATGTATCCTCCTGAATTCTAACATTCTTTTTATCGCGGATACGCACAGATGTTGTCATCCGGGCTGATCCGCCTGTCCAGACTACTCTTTACGCGGATCAATAATCTTCACAGCATCGTCTACACGGCCGTACTGTCCTTTTGCCTTTTCCCATGCGTCGTTCGGTGTATCGCCCGCTTTGATAAAGTCTGTGAATTTTCCAAGGTTTACGAACTGATATCCGATGATCTCATCGTGATCGTCCAGAGCGATACCTGTTACGTAACCTTCTGCCATCTCAAGATAACGAGGACCTTTGGCTAATGTACCGTACATTGTGCCGACCTGGGAACGGAGTCCTTTTCCCAGATCCTCAAGCCCTGCTCCTACTGCAAGACCGTTCTCTGAAAATGCGCTCTGTGTTCTTCCGTATACGATCTGAAGGAAGAGTTCTCTCATAGCTGTGTTGATCGCGTCACAGACAAGGTCTGTATTGAGCGCCTCCAGAATGGTTTTTCCCGGGAGAATCTCAGATGCCATAGCTGCGGAATGTGTCATTCCTGAACATCCAAGTGTCTCAACCAGTGCTTCCTGGATGATGCCGTCTTTTACATTCAGTGTCAGCTTACATGCTCCCTGCTGCGGTGCGCACCAGCCTACACCGTGTGTAAATCCGGAAATGTCCTTGATCTCTTTTGCCTGTACCCATTTTGCTTCTTCCGGGATCGGAGCCGGCCCGTGATTTGCACCCTGCGCTACCGGACACATCATTTCTACTTCATGTGAATAAATCATTTTAAAACTCCTTTCAACTTGCACATTTTTCTCTCGTAGGGCTTGTTATATCTTTAACACCATACTTACATTTATTTTCTCATATTCTATTTCTTTCGTCAATTGTCAGTTTGCTGTTTTTCAGTCCTGGATCGCCTGCCAGAATGTACTGTCTGTATGGTACGCGTCCAGTTCTTCTGTTTCAAAAGGCGCTGTCACCCAGATATAGCCCAGATCATGGGAGTCACCTTCCGGATAGTTCAGATCAAAACCGATCTCTATGCCGTCGGCATAGACGAAGAAATTAGGCGTATAAACGCCGGAATCATCGCTTCCTTCCAGCGCTTTTCGCATGCCGTCAGCGTCCAGTTCCGATAAGAAGTCATCGTTTTCCGCTTCCGAGCGCATACGATCCAGCCATTCGTCCAGAAAATCACCGGACAGATCCACGATGTCTTTCACCTGATAGACCGTACCGTCCTGAAGATTGATATTGATCGTCCGAAGACTCATATCCAGGTATTCTTCACTGCCTTTGTAACTGCTGTCGTCAAAGACGATACTGATCAGATCATTGTCTGCATAGCAGACTTTATACTCCACATAGCTGATCAGGGCCGGCGTCTGTGCCTCCAGCACCCGGTTCTGGATCTCCGGGGATGGATTGTCGTAAATCTCATCTACGGTTTGCTTTGCGCAGTCCTGGATCGCTTCATTGACAGTGTCCTGTGTCTTCGGATCCTTCAGTCCTGTCACTACCGGATAATTCACGTAAAAATCAATCAGCACAGAGGTATTTTCCTGATCGCTGAACGCATAACTGTCTTCTTCCAGTTCGTAGGACAGATCGTCTGCGATATCAGCCTCGATCCCCTCTATGCCGGACAGTTCACCGGAGTCGTCCGGCTCTTCATAGTCGTAGCCGTTCCCATCATCCCAGAACGGATTGCTGTCGTCATAGGGAACTTCATAACTTCCCCGGTCGTCCTCTCTTTCCTGGACAAAATTCACCAGATTGCGGATCATGACAAATCCCGCGGCGCACAGGGCGATCAGAAGAACCGCTCCTGCCACGGCTGCAATGATGATCGGCGCTTTTTTGCGCTTCACCGGCTGAACCAGACCGGCGATAACAAAAAGTTCCATGGGCACAAAAACCATGCCGTTTTCTGTCACTTCTCCGCCTTCCGGCTGCATGCCCAGGTGCCGGTACTTCTCTACTGCAGACGGGATCGCCTGTACAGTGATCCTTCTGACCATCAGCTTTCTGGCACAATAATTATAGGCAGCCTGGAAAAGCATCCGTCCGATGCCTTTTCCCTGCCACTCCTTTTTTACAAAGAACAGAGCGATCTGCCCGGTAGAAAGAAGGGCAAGCACGCCTGTCATCTCCTGTTCTTCAAAGGCTCCGAAAAAGGTGATCCCTCCTCCCCGGACCATGGGAAGGATCTGTTCATATTTGATAAAATTCTGGAATTCTCCCACGCCTTCCGGTGTATATTGAGGCGCCGTGTCCGCTGCAAACACCTCCCACACCAGGTGCAGGGCCGGAAGAATTTCCTGTTCGTTCAGTATTCTGATATCCATAGCTTCCTCCTGTCGGGATCATTTTAGATCAAGGCTTCCCGCAGCATGGTCAATGCCTTTGCCACTGCCTGTTCTCTGTTTTTCGCGCGGTTTCCGCTGAAATGAAATGCCCTGGCAAAAACGGATCCCCGGTTATAACACCCGATATAAACAAGGCCCACTGGTTTTTCTTCTGTTCCGCCGTCCGGGCCTGCGACTCCGGTTACGGATACTGCCAGATCGGCTCCCGCAGCCTTTGCCGCTCCTTCTGCCATCTGACAGGCGGTTTCTTCGCTGACTGCCCCGCAGGTCATCAGCGTATCGTGGGAAACGCCCAGAAGCTTTTCCTTGGCTTCATTGGAATAAGTGATATATCCTTCCCTGTAAACTTCCGACGCGCCGGGTACATTCAACAGCCGTCCCGCCGTCAGGCCTCCGCTGCAGGATTCCGCCGTCGTCACGGTCAGATGCTGCTCCTTCAGAAGCGACACCACCGTTTCTTCCAGCGTTACCTCTTCCTCTGTCGTAAAGATCTGTTTGCCGAATCTTCGGTACAGTTCCTCGATCACCGGCTTCATCAGTGCTTCTGCTTTTTCTTCTCCCGCCGCTTTTGCAGTGATCCGAAGATGTACTTCCCCGGTTTTGGCATAAGGCGCGATCGTAGGATTCGTCTGCTTCTCCAGAAGGTCCGTGATCAGAGACTCCACTTTGCTCTCTCCGGATCCGCAGATCTTGACCATTTTGGAATAGATCCCTTCTGGCTCCAGCTGGTTCAGATAAGGACGGATATCCTTTTCAAACATCGGGATCAGTTCGTTGGGAGGACCAGGGAGCAGAACAGCCCTTTTCCCGTCTTTGCAAAGGATCAGACCGGGCGCCGTTCCGTTATCGTTATCTACAACAATGGCTCCTTTGGGAACCATGGCCTGTTTCCAGTTATTTTCTGTGATCTGTCTTCCGGACTTCTGAAAATACGCTTCAATACGGGATCTGGAATGTGGGTCTTCCACCAGTTCCATGCCGAACACTTTTGCCGTCACTTCTTTTGTCAGGTCGTCTCTGGTTGGCCCAAGGCCGCCGCTGAGTATCACGATATCCGAACGGGATACCGCCTGACGGATCACCTCTTCCATCCGTTCTTCGTTGTCGCCCACCACGCTCTGGTGGTAGCAGGACAGCCCCAGCATGGCGCATTGCTCCGCCAGGTAAGCGGCGTTGGTATTCACGATGTTTCCAAGCAGGATCTCTGTCCCTACGCAGACAAATTCTACGGTCATTCTACATGCCTCCCTTTGTCAGTACCTGCACGTTCTTTGCGATGTAATCGATCAGGGATACCACGGTCAGGATCAGGGACGCCCAGATCAGCACGGTACCGATCACGTCAAAGATACCTCCAAGGTCCATGATCAGTACAATGATCATGAACATCTGGGATACAGTCTTGAATTTTCCCCAGTAGCTGGCCGCGATCACAATGCCGTTGTCAGAGGCCACCAGACGGAATCCGCTGATGATGAACTCTCTGGCAATGATAATGATTACAAACCAGGCCGCAAGCTGCCCGGAAGGGATCATACAGATCATGGCAGAGCACACCAGAAGCTTGTCCGCCAGAGGATCCATGAATTTTCCGAAATTGGTCACCAGATTTCTGGCACGGGCGATCTTGCCGTCCAGCATATCTGTCAGGCTGGCTACGCAGAACAGGACAAGCGCAATCCACTTATTGGCGTCTCCTCCCACGTCCGTCAGCATAAAAAATACGAAAAACGGAACCATAATGATTCTAAGTACGGTTAATTTATTTGGCAGATTCATGATAACAACTCTCCTATCAGATCATATTCTAATGCTCCGGTTACTTTCACTTTTGCAAAGTCTCCGGACATCAGTTCTTCTTCTGTATTGATAAAGATCAGGCCGTCTACACCCGGGGCGTCCTTATAAGTCCTTCCCACATAGGCGTTTTCGTCTGCGACCTTGCCTTCGATCATCACCAGGACTTCCTTCCCGATCATGTTCTCGGCCGCGTCAAACGCAATATCCTGCTGGAGCTCCATCAGCTCCGCCTGGCGTTCATCCTTGATCTCCTCGGGAATCTGATCCGGCATTTCCGCAGCCGGAGTATCTTCTTCCGGAGAATAGGTGAAAACGCCCAGCCGGTCAAATTCCATCTCGTCTACAAACTCCATCAACTCTTCATGCTGTTCTTTCGTCTCTCCCGGGAATCCGGTGATCAGAGTTGTCCGCAGACAGATGTCCGGGATCTCCTCCCGCAGTTTTCCGATCACAGCCTTCAACTGCTCTTTGGAAGTCCGTCTTCCCATCCTTCTTAAGACTTCATCGCTGGCATGCTGGATCGGCAGATCCAGGTAATGACAGATCTTCTTTTCTTCTTTGATCACCTGGATCAGCGGGTCATCAATCTCTTCCGGATAACAGTACAGAATGCGGATCCACCGGATCCCGTCAATCCTGCAAAGCTCTTTCAGAAGCCGGTAGAGAGACTTTTCCCCATAGAGATCCTTTCCGTACAGCGTCGTCTCCTGGGCGACCAGGATCAGTTCTCTGACTCCCTGTTCTGCCAGGTCTTTTGCCTCGGCGATCAGCCTTTCCATTGGAACGCTGCGGTAATCTCCCCGGAGTTTGGGGATGATACAGTAGGTGCAGTGCTTGCCGCACCCTTCCGCGATCTTCAGATAGGCGTAATGCCCGCCTGTGGTTACGATCCTGTGCGGGTCTGTCAAGGGAAGTGCGTTCAGGTCTTCGGTGGTAACCTTCCCTTTCCCTTCCAGAGCCTCTTCGATCGCCCGGGCAATCTCCGTATATGCCGTTGTGCCAAGGACTGCGTCCACCTCCGGGATCTCATCAAGAATCTCCTGCTGGTAACGCTGTGCCAGGCATCCGGTCACGATCAGAGCCTTCAGCCGGCCCTCTTCCTTATACTGCGCCATCTCCAGAATGGTCTGGATACTTTCTTCTTTTGCGTCATGGATAAAACAACAGGTATTGATGACGATCACATCCGCTTCCTGCTCATCATCCACCATCTGATATCCTTCTTTTGCAAGAAGCCCCAGCATCACTTCAGAATCTACCAGATTTTTGTCGCAGCCAAGAGAAATAAACAATAGATTCATCTTTTCCTCCTTACAGCCGTTTCTAAGAAGGGCAGATACCCTGCGGCATCTGCCCTGTATCCACGTACTTCCGGCCGTGTTCGTTTCTTTTTATTCTTCTTCCTCTTCCTCGCCGATGATGGTGATCTTGGACTGGTTCAGTTCATCGATGGCGATAGAAAGCGGTTTTTCCGCGTCCTTTACAGGAACCAGCGGCATGGAACCGTCAATGATCTGTCTGGCTCTTTTTGCAGTAGCCATTACGATAGAATAGCGGCTGTTCACGACCTTGGTCTCGCCCTCTTCCACGTCTTTATTTACTACTTTCATCAGGTCTGTATAAGATGGATGCAACATATCTCTTATTCTCCTTTCAAATCTTCCTTCATATGCTCCATAAATGCGTTGTTTCTGTAACTTCTTCTGTGTTCGCCCTGAATGATCTGATGCATTTCTTCCACGCATTCATTCAGGTCGTCGTTGATGATCAGATAATCATAGCGGTCCATATATTCCGCCTCTTCTCTGGCGCGCTTCATCCGGCTTGCGATCACTTCCGGCGTCTCCGTCCCGCGGCCTTCCAGCCTGCGCTTCAGTTCTGCGGCAGAAGGTGGTGTAACGAACAAAAGCAGGGTCTCCGGAAACTTTTCCTTGACCTTGAGCGCCCCCTGGATCTCGATCTCCAGGATCACATCCCGGCCCCGCTCCAGCTGCTCCTCCACATAGGTACGCGGCGTCCCGTAATAATTATCCACGTACTTAGCATACTCTATCAAATCTTCTTTCGCAATCATTTTTTCAAATTCTTCGACTGTACGGAAGAAATATTCCCGGCCTTCCACCTCCCCGGGTCTGGGATCTCTTGTGGTGGCAGAAACAGAGAGAGCATACGTTTCTTCATATTTGTCAAGCAGCGCTCTCATGATGGTTCCCTTGCCGGCTCCGGAAAATCCGGATACTACGATCAGGATTCCTTTGTTTTCCAACTCTTTTTCTCCTCCTCTATTCGATGTTCTGGATCTGTTCTCTGACTTTTTCAATCTCCGTCTTCAGGTCGATCCCTATATTAGAAGTCTCCAGGTCATTTGCCTTTGACAGGATCGTATTCGCCTCCCGGTTCATCTCCTGCGCGATAAAATCCAGTTTCCTGCCGATCCCGCTTTCATCGGACTGGAGGGTTTCCTTCATGTGCAGGATGTGGCTGCGCAGGCGGACCACTTCCTCATCTGTACAGATCTTATCCGCGAACATCACAACTTCCGCAGCGATCCTGCCTTCCTCGATCTGTGTATCCGCAAGCAGTTCTTTTACCTTGGTCTCCAGCTTCTGCCGGTACTCGGAAAGGATCTGCGGGGAACGCTCTTCAATCTGATCTGCCAGCTTCACCATTCCGTCCAGCTTCTCGATCAGATCCTTCTTCAGGTTTTCTCCTTCTGTACCCCTGGTTTCCACAAACTGGCTGATCGCTCCGTCAAGAGCCTGCTTCAGTTCGTTCCACAATTCTTCTTCATCCACAGCCTGTTCTTCCATCGTAAGAACTTCCGGACATCTGGACAGGGTCGATACACGGATATCATTTTCCAGTCCGAAGCTTTCCTCCATCTCATGAAAATATCTCAGATATTCGCCGGCCAGCGTCTCATTATACTTCAGCGCCACCTGGCTTTCCGACAAATCTTCGTAGGAAATAAAGATGTCGACTTTTCCTCTCTGTACACTCTGCTTTAACAGATTGCGGATCGCTGTCTCAAAGAAATTCAGCTTTTTCGGCATCCGGATATTCACATCCAGATAGCGGTGGTTGACGCCTTTCATCTCTACTACAAACCGCCGCTCTCCTTTGGCATATTCACAGCGTCCGAATCCTGTCATACTTTTGATCATAATCGGTTCCTCTTCTTTATCTTTTTAAATGTATGTAAAATGCATTTTATGCCATCGTTAATTATAAGGCATTTGGAATATCGCGTCAACTATGATATACTGGGAAAGGTCACATTTTTATGTGCGATACAGACTTATCTTCAGGAAGGATTTTCACTATGGCATTTGATGGAATTACCGTTGCCGCAGTTGTAAAAGAACTGCAGGAAACGATCACAGACAGCAGGATCGCAAGGATCTCCCAGCCGGAAACAGATGAGCTTTTGCTGACGCTGAAAACAAAGGAAGGCCAGCGCCGTCTCTATATCTCGGCCAGCGCTTCTCTTCCACTGATCTATCTTACAGACACCAATAAGCCCGGCCCCATGACTGCTCCGAATTTCTGCATGCTTCTTCGCAAACACATCGGGAACGGACGCATTCTTGGCATTACCCAGCCGGGACTGGAACGGATCATCCGTCTGGAGATCGAACACCGGGACGAACTGGGCGACCTGTGCCGGAAATTTCTGATCATTGAGATCATGGGAAAACACAGCAATATTATCTTCTGTGATGAGGAATACCGGATTATTGACAGCATCAAACACGTGCCTGCAGGCATGAGTTCCGTGCGTGAAGTGCTTCCGGGAAGAACCTGGTTCATCCCGGACACCATGCACAAACTGGATCCCCTCACCGTAACCGAAGACCAGTTTTTCCAGGCCTTAAGCGAGAAGCCGGCGCTTCTTGGGAAAGCCATCTACACCAGTTTTACCGGGATCAGTCCTGTGATCGCAGAGGAAATCTGCTGGCAGTCCGGGATCGATTCCGGGATCACGGCCACAGATCTTTCTTCTGATGCAAGAACGCATCTGTACCGGCAGTTCCAGTATTATATGGAAGATGTAAAAAGCGGAACCTTTTCGCCTGCCATCTATTTTGACGGCAATACACCAAAGGAATTTTCCGCGGTTCCTCTGCGTCATTTTTCAAACCTGCGGGAACAGACCTTCTCTTCTGTCTCTGAAGTCCTTTCTGCCTATTATGCCGTCCGCAACACCCTGATCCGGATCCGGCAAAAGGGCGCGGACCTGCGCCATATCGTGCAGACCGCACTGGAGCGGAACCGGAAAAAATACGACCTGCAGAGCAGGCAGTTAAAAGACACTGAGAACCGGGATCTTTACAAGGTTTACGGGGAACTGATCCAGGCATACGGCTATCAGCTGCCTGCAGGCGCAAAGGAGCTGACCGCGGAAAATTATTATACAGGAAAGGAAATCACCATTCCTCTGGATCCGGTGAAAACACCCCAGGAAAATGCGCAGAAATATTTTGCCAGGTATAACAAGCAGAAAAGAACCTTTGAAGCCCTGACCGAACTGATCCGGGAGACTTCCGACGAGATCCGTTACCTGGAATCTGTGGAAAGCGCCCTGGATATTGCCATGTCCGAAGACGATCTGACCCAGATCAAGGAAGAACTGACCCAGTCCGGCTATGTAAGAAGACGGAACCAGAAGAAAAAAAGCAAGAGCAAAAACCTGCCTCTTCACTACCTTTCTTCTGACGGGTATCACATCTATGTCGGGAAAAACAATCTGCAGAACGAAGAACTGACCTTCCATTTTGCCTCGGGAAATGACTGGTGGTTCCATGCCAAAGGGGTCCCCGGCTCCCATGTGATCTTAAAAAGCGGCGGCGAAGAGATCCCGGACCGGACCTTTGAAGAAGCCGGAAAACTTGCCGCCTACTATTCCAGAAACCGGGGCGCCGAAAAAGTAGAGATCGACTATATGGAAAAGAAACATGTGAAAAAAGTAAACGGCGCAAGGCCGGGGTTCGTGATCTACCACACCAACTATTCTCTTGTCATTGACTCGGATATTTCCAATCTAAAAGCCATACAGGATTAACCTGCATGGCTTTTATTACATCGTCCCGGCCAGGTAGTCGATAAACTGCTGGGCTGTCCTTCCGGACAGTCCGCCGTGGTTCAGTTCCCATCTTCCTGCCTCCAGAAGGAGTTCGTCTTCCGGCATGGTAATGTGATTTCTCTTCGCCAGCTGACGGACGATCTCCTGAAATTCTTTGCGTTCCGGTTTGCCGTAATAGATCGTCACACCAAATCTTGCCACCAGAGACAGCTTCTCCTGCACCGTATCGTTGGTATGTAACTCCTCATCCCGGTCCTGCTTGTCCCGGAAGGTCTCCCGGATCAGATGCCTTCTGTTGGAGGTGGCATAGATCAGGATATTGTCGGGCTTTCGCTCCAGCCCGCCTTCGATCACAGCTTTCAGATATTTGTATTCAATCTCAAATTCTTCAAAGGACAGATCATCCATATAGATAATAAATTTGTAATTCCGGTCCTTGATCTGGGCGATCACATCATTCAGATCCTGAAACTGATGCTTGTATATCTCGATCATCCGCAGTCCCTGGTCATAGTACTGGTTCAGGATCGCTTTGATGGAAGAAGATTTGCCGGTGCCGGCGTCCCCGTACAGCAGACAGTTGTTCGCTTTCTTCCCTTTCACAAAAGCCTCTGTATTTTCCACCAGCTTCTTCTTTGCATTTTCATATCCCACAAGATCCGACAGGTGCACGTGGGCGATTTTCGTGATCGGAACGATTACCGCGCCGTTCTCTGTATGCTCTACCCGGAATGCCTTGTGAAGCCCCAGTTTTCCCACGCCGAATTCCCGGTAGAACTGGGTGGTCTTCTCCTGAAACTCTTCCGCCGTCTCTGCCTCCGCCAGAGCTCTGGCAAGATCGCAGATCCGGTCCCGGATCCGGCTGTTAAATACCTTGCCGTGTCCGCTGATCCCCCGGTAGTCCCGGATCATAGACAGAAGTCCCGTCCCCAGCGTTTCCTCCATATCCCGGAAATCATACTGGAAGAGTTCCTGAAAGATCTGGAAATCATGAAGCGCCGCCTGGTTGATGCTTCCGTCTACGTTCCCCACGATCTCACAGGAGGTACTGTACCCGTTTTCGTGACTGGCCAGCAGATAGGTCAGATAATCCTGCCAGAGGTTTCCCTCAAACCCGTGGCTTACGGAAAGCTCCAGGATCCGGTTCACCGTATCGGAAAGAAGGGAAAGGATATCTTCCCGGTTGTAATAATCATTCCGGTACTCTTCCATCAGAAAGACCATATCTTTCAGGATCTGCCCGTCCTCCATATTTCTGTATAAAATCAGTTCATTTGCTCTCATGCTTCTCACTCCCTTAGTAATTTCCCAGGATCCGCAAACTCCTGCTCTCTTCTCTTAATCCCCGGATCGCATTCTTTACTGCCGCATCGGCCAGATTCCCTTCAAAATCAATGAAGAACCGGTATTCCCAGTTACGTCCTTTGATCGGGCGCGACTCGATCCGCGTCATATTCAGGTCATTATAGATGAAATGTGACAGCAGATGGTAAAGCGATCCGCTGGTATGGGGCAGTTCAAAACAGATACTGATCTTTCCCGCATCCTCCAGAAAGATCTTCTGATTGGTCACCACAATAAACCGGGTGCAGTTATCCGGATCGTCGTTGATCTTCTCCGCAAGCACCTTCAGCCCGTGCGCCTTCGCGGCGTAGGCACTGCAGACTGCAGCCTGGCTTTTATCCTGGTCGTCCAGGATCTTTTGTGCCGCGATGGCGGTGTTGGCTACACTAATCTGCTGCCAGTCGCTGTGGGCATTTAAGAATCCGGACGCCTGCAGCAGGGCCACGCCCTTGGAGTACACCTTCCGGATATCTGAAAGCTCTGCGTCCGCAAGCCCGGCCAGAGTATGCTCGATCGGAATGATCGTCTCTCCAACAATATAATTTTCAAATTCCACCAGCAGGTCGTACATCTCATCTACCGACCCTGCGGTAGAGTTCTCGATCGGAAGCACGGCAAAATCCGCCGCTCCCTCTTCGATCGCCTCCATGGCGTCCCGGAAGGTCTGCACATAGAAGCAGTTGCAGTTTTCCCCGAAGTAGTGAACCGTAGCCGCCTGGCTGTAGGCCCCTTCTGTTCCGGGAAACACGATCCTTGCATTTCCCGCGTGCAGGGACGGCACACTGATAAAGGGAAGCCTTCCAAGCGCCCCTGCCTGCACCAGCTGCTGATACTGAAGTTTCCGGCTCATACTCATCAGCTGTTCGTACAGTTCATGGACTCCTTTTTTATTAAATTCCGTGGATACCTTACTCTCCACATCCTGAAGCTTCTGATTCTCCCGGTTCCGGTCAAATACTTTTTTGCCATTCTGTATCTTATATTCTCCCACCTGACCGCACAGATCCATCCGTTTTTCAAAAAGGCGGACGATCTGATCGTCTACCGCGTCCAGCTGGTCCCGTAATTCTGTTAATGATGCCATATGCTCTACTCCTTTTTTGCATTTCATCTACCAGTATAGTACATCCTGCCGGTATTTGTCCAAAAATTTTTCAGCAGGCGTTGAAAATCTTCCCCATTTATTATATGATGTATGAAGGATTTTGAACCGTTTACCATACACACATTGAGGAGGTTTCTATGAGACATTTGATGAGTCCGCTGGATTTTTCTGTGGAAGAACTGGATCAGCTGATGGATCTTGCTGCAGATATTGAAAAGAATCCGGCAAAATATGCACACGCCTGCGAAGGAAAAAAACTTGCGACCTTATTTTATGAACCAAGTACCCGTACACGTTTAAGTCATGAGGCAGCGATGCTGAACCTCGGTGGCAGCGTACTTGGTTTTTCTACGGCCGATTCCAGCTCCGCCACAAAGGGCGAGAGCGTTTCGGACACCATCCGCATGATTTCCTGCTACGCGGATATCTGTGCAATGCGTCATCCAAAGGAAGGCGCTTCCATGGTGGCATGCCAGCACTCCGATATCCCGGTGATCAATGCCGGCGACGGCGGGCACCAGCATCCCACCCAGACTCTGACTGACCTTTTAACCATCCGTTCTCTGAAGGGACACCTGGATCATATGACCATCGGTCTTTGCGGCGACCTGAAGTTCGGACGTACCGTCCACTCTCTGATCCATGCGCTGGTCCGTTATCCCGGAGTAAAATTCGTACTGATCTCTCCGGAAGAGCTGCGGCTGCCCAGCTATATCCGCTCTGACGTGCTGGACCGCGGAAATGTACCTTATGAAGAAGTTGTCCGTCTGGAGGACGCTCTCCCGGACCTGGATCTTCTCTATATGACCCGCGTACAGAAAGAGCGTTTCTTCAATGAGGAAGATTATGTACGCATGAAGGATTTCTACATCCTGGACGCAAAGAAAATGGAGCTGGCTCCTGATGACATGTACGTGCTGCATCCGCTCCCGAGGGTGAATGAGATCTCTGTGGAAGTGGACAACGACCCGAGGGCTGCTTATTTTAAACAGGCAAAATACGGCGTATACATCCGTATGGCTCTGATACTGACACTGCTGGAAATCAAAGTGGATTAGGAGGATTGGTTATGGTAAAAAATACTCTGTCTGTCGGACGGATCGAAGAAGGATTTGTACTGGATCATATCCAGGCCGGAAGAAGCATGGATATTTATAAATATCTGCACCTGGATAAACTGGACTGCTGTGTAGCGATCATCAAAAACGCGAAAAGCAGCAAGATGGGGAAAAAGGATATCATGAAAATCGAATGTCCCATTGATTTTATGGATCTTGACATCCTTGGATTCATCGACCACAACATTACCGTAAATATCATCAAGGATTCTACTGTAGTTGCAAAGAAGAGTCTGCACCTGCCTTCCCGCATCACCAATGTGATCCGGTGCAAGAATCCCAGATGCATCACTTCCATCGAGCAGCAGCTGGATCATGTCTTCGTGCTGACTGATCCGGAAAAAGAGATCTACCGCTGCAAATACTGCGAAGAGAAATACGACGGTCCCATGCGCCGTAAGAAAAAAAGCGGGAAATAACAGCTACATAAGGGCATACAAAAAAGCGGCAGTCTGCCGCTTTTTTCGTTCTGTATATATCATAAAATGCAAGCAAAACGATAAGCCGGGTTATGTCGTTGAGTGATCATCTATCCAGGCCCATCGTCGCCGATGGGCTCGAGCAACCAACCTAAGACGTGACGGGCCACCACATTGTCTTTTTCCGGTCTTGCTTCGGATGGGGTTTACATGTGCCCTCTCTGTTACCAGAGAGGCGGTAGTCTCTTACACTGCCCTTCCACCCTTACCTTCCAGAAGAAGGCGGTTCATTTCTGTTGCACTTTCCTTGGAGTCGCCTCCACCGGACGTTATCCGGCATCCTGCCCTGTGAAGCCCGGACTTTCCTCATCTGCGGCCTTTCGGCGCATGCAGATGCGATCACCTGTCTTACTTGCATTTATGAACTTTGAATCTCTACATTTCGGTCGGATTTCCCTCGTCTTCCGCCAGTTCCTCTCCGTCTGCCGCCTGGGTGGCAAGGGTATCGCAGCGTTCATTCTGGGGATGGCCGTCGTGGCCTTTGACCCAGATAAACTCTACCTGGTGGGGAGCTTTTGCTTCCAGAAGCCGTTTCCACAGATCCGGATTTTTCACCGGTTCGTTTTTTCCCCGCTTCCATCCTTTTTTTATCCAGCCGTCGATCCAGTGCTGGTTAAAAGCATCCACCACATATTTGGAGTCCGAATAGACCTGCACCTGGCAGGGCCGGTTCAGCGCCTCCAGTCCGGCTATCACGGCCATCAGCTCCATCCGGTTGTTCGTGGTCCTGCGGTAGCCTTTTGACAGTTCCCTGGTATGAAGATTTCCTTTGGTATCTATATATTCCAGCACCGTGCCGTAGCCGCCCGGTCCGTCCGGGTTGCCTCTCGCTGCGCCGTCGGTATAGATCTTTACCAGCATCCTAGATGTCTCCTTTGATCACTTTGACCGCATGTACCAGTTCCGGCATCAGGTAATGAAGCGCTTCTCTGGCAGCCTGCGCCTTGCCGGGCAGGTCTACGATCAATACGTCTCCGCGGATCCCCGCAACGCTTCTGTTCAGCATGGAACGCTTGGTCAGCTCCATCGTGTGAGCCCGCATCGCCTCGCTGATCCCCGGAACTTCCCGGTCGATCACATCTCTTGTAGCTTCCGGCGTACAGTCAGAAGGTCCGCAGCCGGATCCTCCGGTAACCAGGATCAGATCTGTCAGATGATTATCTGCCATTCTCTGCATTACCGTAGACAGAACCTTGCGGTCCTTGGGGAGCGCGCGCAAAAACACGATCTCCAGTCCTGCTTCTGTCACCAGGTCACGGATCATCTCTCCGCTTGTATTCTCTTCTCTCTCTTTATATATATCAGTATTTGCTGTAATAATTGCTACTTTCATAATTCGTTTGTACCTCCATCTCCTTCTCTGATTGGTATATTGCACTGTTTCCATATTAACTCTTTTACCGGAAGATTGCAAGAGTCAGATGATAATGCACACCAGCCCTCCATTGCTGTCATTCACAATTTTCTGCATGGTATCCTGAAGCTTTTCCTGGCTGGCTTCATTGATGGCGGACATCTTATGATTCATTCCGTCCATTACCAGATCTTCCACGGATTTTCCAAAGATACGGGTTCCCCAGATCCCCTCTCCTTTGTCTGTTTCCTCTTTCAGATACTGGATCAGATCCTGGGCCTGCTGCTCATCTCCAACGATCGGAGCGATCTCGGTCTCGATGTTGGCGCGGATCAGATGGATGGAAGGCGCTTTTGCATGGATCTTTACTCCGTATTTGTTTCCCTGCCGGATGATCTGCGGCTCGTCAAGATGGATCTCTTCTTTTCCCGGGCTTACCACCCCGTATCCCTTCATTTTCACCATGGTAAATGCGTCTTTGATCTCTTCGTATTCCTCTTTTGCCAGCGACAGCTGCTTCATCGCACGGATCAGGCTGTACTGACCGGAGATGGGCACTCCCGTCATCTCGCTTAACATTTCATAATAATAGTTCTCAGCCACCTGCATATGGACAGACACGCATCCGGTACTCATATCGATACGGCCAAAATTCACGCCGGAAAGATACGTGTGTTCTCCTGTCAGAAGATCCGGGGACACATCTTTGATCACGTTCAGCTGATCCAGGATCTCTCTTGCACATCCAAGGATCTCCTGGCGGATCTTGTGATCTATAGGAAGCATTTCCACCCATCTGGGAACGAAAAACTGCACCTCTGTGACCGGGAATTCATACAGGACCGCCTCCAGGATCTGCCGGATATCTTCCTCCTTTAACTGTTCACAGTTCACCGGAAGCGCCTTTACCTGGTATTCTTCCCGGATCTCTTCCACTGTTTTCTTTGCCTCTTCTGCATAAGGCTTTCTGGAATTGACCAGCACCACAAAGGGTTTCCCGATCGTCTGCAGTTCCTGGATCGTCTTTTTTTCCGCCGGACGGTAACTGTCTCTTGGAAGATCTGTGATCGTACCGTCCGTTGTGACCACGATCCCGATGGTCGCATGGTCGTGGATCACTTTTCTGGTTCCGATCCCTGCCGCTTTCGTAAACGGGATCTCATGATCAAACCAGGGCGTTTTGACCTGCCGCTCCTCCCCGCCTTCGATATGGCCGGAAGCGCCGTCCACCATGTACCCCACACAGTCTATGAGACGGACCTTCACCTTTGCATCCCCGGGCAGGCAGATTTCCGCCGCGTCTTTGGGTACAAATTTCGGTTCTGTGGTCATGATCGTTTTCCCGGACGCCGACTGGGGCAATTCATCTCTTGCCCGCGTCTTTCCGTGCTCGTCTTCTATCTGCGGAAGCACCATTACATCCATAAACCGTTTGATAAAGGTAGACTTCCCGGTCCGCACCGGTCCCACAACCCCCAGATAGATCTCTCCGCCCGTCCTGGCATGGATATCTTTATATAACTGATCCGTATTCATACAAATAACCCCCTTGCTGTGCTGATAACAGTCTATGCAAGGGGGAAATCTGTTTAGAACTTTCTTTGATAAGATTCTTTTTCCTATTCTTTCCAGGAAAGCGTAGATATTTCAGGCTTGCTGTCACGAAGCATCAGATCTCTGACCGCCTCGCCCGGATTCTTTCCTTCAAAGAGAACTTTATTGACTTCTTCAATGATCGGTGTGGAGACGCCATATTTCTTGCCCATTTTTACGGCCGCTTTGGTGGAATATACACCTTCCACCACCATCTTTACTTCATCCATGGCCTCCTGCATGGACATTCCCTGTCCGATCAGATATCCGGCTTTCCGATTCCGGCTGTGGACGCTGGCACAGGTCACGATCAGGTCTCCGATTCCCGTAAGTCCGGTAAAGCTTTCCAGTGCTCCGCCTGCTTCCACTCCAAGGCGGGCAATCTCGGCAATGCCTCGGGTGATCAGGGCTGCTTTGGTATTATCTCCATATCCCAGTCCGTCCGCGATACCTGCCGCCAGAGCGATCACATTCTTTAAGGAACCGCCCAGCTCCATTCCCAGGATGTCCGGGCTTGTGTAAACACGGAACACCTCGTTCATAAACATGGACTGCAGGTATTCTGCCGTCTTTTTGGTCTTTGCACCGATCACCACGCTGGTGGGGATTCCCCGTCCGACTTCCTCTGCATGGCTTGGCCCGGACAGAACCGCCACATCCGCCTGCGGGATCTCCTGCTCGATCTGCTGGGACAGTGTCATCAGGGTGTCTTCCTCGATTCCCTTTGCCACATCCACGATGATCTGTCCTTCCGGAATGTACGGGCTCATACTCTTTGCCGTACTTCTGGTAAAGGGTGAGGGCACCGCCATTACGATAAAATCCTTATCCTTTACTGCCTTCGCAAGATCTGAGGTGAATTCCATATCGTCCGGTATCCTGACTCCCGGAAGCTTGCTCTCATGCTCCCGTTTGGTAGACAGCATCTCCACCTCTTCCTCGCTGATGGACCACACGGTAACCTGGTGTCCGTTTTTGTGAAGGAGAAGAGCCAGAGCAGTTCCCCAGCTTCCTGCTCCCATGATTCCTACATTTGCCATAGTATCCTTCCCTTTCTATGATTTATTTTTTTTACCGACACTTAGTTTATTCTCTGTGCCGGATAACAAACGACTGATATTTGCCCGGTGCTTAAAGAACGCGGACGCCATCAGAAGCCCGGCGATCACATACATCTCCCACAGCGCTTCTTCCGGTACGCCAAAACCGCCGCTTTGTCCGTAGTACACGATCTCGATCAGATACAGGGTAACGACCACCAGAGACCCGACCGACACGTATCTGGTCAGTCCCACAACGACAAGAAACGCCGCCAGGCAGATCAGGATCATGGGAAGAGGCAGGGTGCTTGCCAGAAGTCCGGCCGTAGCGGCGATCCCCTTCCCGCCTTTAAACTTCATATAAAATGGATAGTTATGTCCGAATACGGCTCCCATCCCCGCATACATGGCATAAAGCGGAGCCAGCTCCGGATGCATCCTGCCAAAGATCAGATGAACGGCGATCACCGCAAAGATACATTTAAAAGCATCTCCCAGAAATGTGATCAGCCCTGCCTTCCACCCCAGTACGCGCAGGGCGTTGGTGGTCCCGGCATTTCCGCTTCCCTGGCTTCGGATATCAATATGCTGCAGCTTTCCGTATATGTAACCGGTCTGAAACAGGCCGAATGCATATCCGATCAGCAAACATAGTATACGTTCTATCATATCTGATCCTTTTCCTTTCTCTCCCGTATCAGAAACTTCAGGGACGTTCCCCTGAATCCAAATGCTTCCCGTATCTTATTTTCCAGATATCTGGTATAGGAGAAATGCATCAGTTCTCTGTCATTTACAAAAATCACAAAGGTTGGCGGTTTCACAGCCACCTGGGTAATATAAAAGAGTTTCAGCCTCTTTCCTTTGTCTGACGGCGGCTGCTGCATCGCAACGGCTTCCGCCATGATCTCATTGAGAACGCCGGTTGCCACCCGCATGGTCTGATTCTCGATCACCATATCGATCCTGTCAAATAATTTTACCAGACGCTGTCCGGTCAGAGCCGATACAAACAGGATCTCCGCATAAGGCATATACGAAAGGACTCTGCGCACTTCCGCCTCGTATTCCCGCATGGTACGGTCGTTTTTTTCCACCGCGTCCCACTTGTTGACTACGATAATAATGCCTTTGCCTCTCTCATGGGCGATCCCTGCGATCTTGGCGTCCTGCTCGGTGACTCCTTCCACCGCGTCGATCACCATCAGCACAACGTCTGCCCGCTCCACGGCGGTCACGGTACGGATGATACTGTATCTTTCCAGTTCCTCTTTGATCTTGTTCTTTCTGCGAAGACCGGCGGTATCGATGAAGACATATTCTTTTCCGTTATGCACCACCTCTGTATCGATCGCGTCCCTTGTGGTCCCTGCCACATCAGAAACAATCACCCGCTGTTCTCCCAGAAGCTTATTGATAATGGAGGATTTCCCCACATTCGGTTTTCCCACGATCGCGATCCTCGGCCGGTCGTCCTCCTCTTCTTCTCCTCCGTGTTCCGGGAAGTAGGACACCACTGCGTCCAGCATATCTCCAAGCCCCAGCCTGGAGGCCGCTGAAACCGGAAGGGGGTCTCCGATCCCCAGATTATAAAATTCATAAACATCCGGCATAAATTTATCAAAGCTGTCCACTTTATTCACTGCAAGGACCACTGGTTTTCCGGAACGGCGCAGCATATCCGCCACCTTGGAATCCGCGTCCACCAGGCCCTGGCGCACGTCTGTGATAAAAATGATCACGTCCGCCGTATCAATGGCGATCTGCGCCTGCTCCCGCATCTGGGATAAGATAATATCTTTACTGTCCGGCTCGATCCCTCCTGTGTCGATCAGGGTAAATTCATGATCCAGCCAGGACACCTCCGCATAGATCCGGTCTCTGGTAACGCCCGGCGTGTCCTTGACGATGGAGATCCTTTCTCCGGCCAGTACGTTAAAAAGGGTGGATTTCCCTACATTCGGCCTTCCTACAATGGCCACTACTGGTTTACTCATTCCTGCCTCCTGTCTCTGTCTTTTTATCTGTATCTCATCTGGTGTATCTTCACTGTCAGTTTCTGCCTAATATTGCATCTATCAGGTCTTGCCCGCTTGATTTTACAATATCTGCGCGCACTTGTAAAGCCTCTTCCACTTCCGCAAGGGTCACATCATCCAAAAAGACGTCCTCCTCGCTGCGGAACATATTGCAGGGCAGCAAAAGCCGTTCGCCCAGATCTTTGCCTTTCAGCTGCCGGATCAGATCGCCTCCCGTGATCAGGCCGGATACCGTGATCTTCTCGCCAAAGAAGTCGTTGCGGACCGGATAGATCTGTACTTTGGTCCCGGGATATTTTTCCTTTAACATATCTGCAATCCGGCAAAGTTCCGGATATGCCAGAAGTCCGGTGGCCATGGATACCCGGCGGCTTTTCTCATCACCCGGAAGCGCCTGGAAGGCTTCTTTGCATTCTTCCCGTAGAAGCCTGATCATGCCGACGCCGTTTTCCAGCTGCAGATATCCGTCATACCGTTCTTCTTCCGGGATCTCCTCTTCTGCCAGAAGATACCATTCATCCCCGGCATGGATAAAATGGATCCCGTGCTCTTTAAACAGCTTTTTCTGCCAGCGGTGGATGATCTCCAGCACGCCTTTTGCCTCTTCTTTTGTAAAGGACTTAAGAGGATACAGTCCTTCCCTGTATCTGGTAAGCCCCACCGGTACCACGGATACGCTTCTTAGATATGGAAGATACCGGCTCATGTCCCGGATGCTCCGTTCCAGCTCTTCGCCGTCGTTGATGCCTTTACAGAGAACGATCTGTCCGTTCATCTCGATCCCGGCCTCATAAAGCCGGTCCACTTTTTTCAGTGCCTCGCCTGCGAACCGGTTGTGCAGCATTTTACAGCGAAGTTCCGGATTCGTGGTATGAAAAGATATATTGATAGGCTCCAGATGATACCGGATAATACGGTCAATATCATGTTCGCTCATGTTGGTCAGCGTTACATAATTTCCCTGTAAAAAGGAAAGTCTGGAATCATCATCCTTAAAATACAGGGTTTCACGCATCCCTTCCGGCATCTGATCGATAAAGCAGAACATACATTTATTTCTGCAGGAGCGGTATTCATCCATCAGTCCCTGCTCAAATTCCATCCCCAGATCCTCATCGTAATCTTTCTCAATCTCCAGTTCCCACTCTTCTCCATCCGGTTTCTCGATCAGAAGGACCAGTTCTTCATCATGGATAAGAAAATGATAATCAAATACGTCCTCTATGACAGAATCATTTACTGTCAGCAGCAGGTCGCCGGGCTCAATCCCCAGTTCATCGGCAATACTTCCCGGTTCGATCCTGCTGATTTTATGTTTATGTTCCATAAAGATTCTCCTACTCTCTTTCTTTCTCATTTATTATACCCTACATCTGTCATTTCGTCCAATCAGTAGTTGACCTTTTTATAGAAAAGGTGATATAAATGAAATAGCGGATTTGCCGCTGCTATCATTACAGAACAGGAGACCAACTATGTCTTATACAGAATTAATGGAAGAAGCGCTCCCTGTCGCTCCTTTAAAAATCGCGGCCCTGGAGTCCTGCAGAGAAATGGGCCAAAAAGTCAATGACTATATCGTACAGTTTCGGAAGGATACAAAGAAAGAATCTCTGGATTCTCCTCTTTTCTCTCATTATCAGTCTGACAACTATCTGGTGGACTGCCGCTGTCCCAGGTTCGGGACCGGCGAAGCCAAGGGTATGATCTCAGAAACCGTCCGTGGAAAAGATTTATTTGTTATGGTAGACGTCTGCAACTACAGCCTTACCTATACGGTCAACGGACATCCCAATCACATGTCCCCGGACGACCATTATCAGGATCTGAAGCGGATCATTTCCGCGGCCAACGGCAAGGCGCACCGCCTTAACGTGATCATGCCGTTTCTCTATGAAAGCCGCCAGCACAAGCGGACCAAACGGGAATCCCTGGACTGCGCTCTTGCCCTGCAGGAACTGACCGATATGGGCGTCAGCAACATCATCACCTTTGATGCTCATGATCCCAGAGTCCAGAACTCGATCCCGCTTCATGGTTTCGATAACTTCAATCCGCCCTATCAGTTCATGAAGGCGCTGCTCCGCGCGGAGCCGGATCTTCCGATCGACAAGGAACATCTGATGATCGTAAGTCCGGACGAGGGCGCAATGCACCGGGCCGTTTATTTTTCCAATGTCCTGGGTGTGAATATGGGTATGTTCTACAAACGCCGGGATTATTCTACAATCGTCAACGGCAAGAACCCTATCGTGGCTCATGAGTTCCTGGGCGAAGATATCAAAGGAAAGAATGTGATCGTCGTAGACGATATGATTTCTTCCGGAGAAAGTATGCTGGACGTGGCAAAACAGATGAAGGACCGTGGCGCTGACCGGGTATTTGTCTGCACCACCTTCGGATTATTTACCGATGGATTTGAAAAATTCGACGAGTATTACAACAAGGGATATATTGACCGGGTCATCACGACGAACCTTACCTATCTTCCGCCGGAGGCCCTGGCAAAACCGTATTTTGTAGCGGCAGACATGAGCAAATTTATCGCTTTGATCATCGATGCCTTTAATCATGATATCACCATCGGAAGAGTACTGGATCCCACAAGCCGGATCCACGAACTTCTGGACAGGCACACAAAACAGCTGTCTGGAAAATAACAAGAAAAACCTGCCGGGAAATCGTGTTGCAGACTTCTCCGGCAGGTTTTTTGCTGTTGTTTTCTATCTGATCACACGCACCTTCAGCACGTCTTTTACTGCTTTCAGTTCCTCAATGGCTTCCTGGGTGATTTCCGAATCAATATCGATCATAGTATATGCATACCCGCCTTTACTCTTATTGGAAAGGTCTGCGATATTGATATTATCTTCCGCCAGGATCCGGGTAAACTGTCCCAGCATGTTGGGAATGTTATGATGCAGAAGCAGGATCCGGGTATTTTCCCCTTTGAATCCCATGTCTGAATCCGGATAATTGACAGAATGCCTGATATTTCCGTGTTCCAGATAGCTGCGGATCTCCTTTGCCGCCATTCTGGCACAGTTATCTTCCGATTCTTCCGTAGAGGCCCCCAGATGCGGGATCACAATCGCCCCTTTCACTCCTGTGATCACAGGCGTCGGAAAATCCGTCACATAATGCTTGATCTTTCCGGCCACCAGTGCATCAATCACGGCTTCTTCCACCACCAGCACATCTCTTGCAAAATTCAACAGTACCACGCCTTTTTTCATCAGACCGATGGCATTTCCGTCGATCATGCCTTTTGTACTCTCTGTGGCAGGCACGTGGATGGTGATATAATCGCATTCTTTATAGATCTCGTCTACCGTCTTTGCGTGACGGATACTGCGGTTCAGATTCCATGCAGAATCTACCGACACATAGGGATCATAGCCATACACATCCATCCCCAGGCTTACCGCGGCGTTTGCCACCAGCACGCCGATCGCCCCAAGACCGATCACCCCCAGCTTTTTGCCGTCCAGTTCGCAGCCGGCAAATGCCTTTTTCGCTTTTTCTGTATCTTTTGCGATATTGCCGTCTTCTTCATTTTCCTGGACCCAGTTGATCCCGCCGATGATATCTCTGGATGCCAGAAGCATTCCGGCGATCACCAGCTCTTTGACGCCGTTCGCGTTGGCTCCCGGCGTGTTAAAGACCACAATTCCCTCTTCCGCACAGCGCTCCAGAGGAATATTATTTACCCCTGCTCCGGCTCTTGCGATTGCTTTTAATCTGCCGCCGAATTCCATCTCATGCATGGAAGCGCTTCTCACCAGAACGGCGTCCGCATCCTCCACGCGGCTGACCGGTACATATTCTTCTGAAAATTCCTGGATCCCCACATCCGAAATCTGATTTAAACAATGATATTGATACATGGTTATCCATTCTCCTCTTCAAATTTCTTCATAAACCTGGTCAATGCCTCTACTCCCTCTATGGGCATGGCATTGTAAATACTTGCGCGCATGCCTCCCACGGTCCGGTGTCCTTTTAGACTGACCAGTCCGGCTGCTTCCGCCTCTTTTACAAAGCGTGCGTCCAGCTCCTGATCACCGGTCACAAACGGCACATTCATAAGAGAACGGTCCTTTTTTTCTACCGTTCCATGAAACATCCTGCTCTGATCCAGATAATCATAAAGGATGGCTGCTTTTTTCTCATTGTATGCTTTCATGGCAGCAAGACCGCCTTTTCGTTTCAGCCACTGAAAGACCTTGCCGCAGATATAGATCCCGTAGGCGGGCGGCGTATTGTATAAGGAGCCGGCGTCTGCATGGGTCTGATACTTCATCATAGTGGGCGTGCCGGGAAGCACGTCGTCTGTGATCAGATCTTCCCGTATGATCACGATCACCACGCCGGCCGGCCCGATATTTTTCTGTACCCCGCCGTAGAGTACCCCGTACTTTGTCACATCCACAGGCTCTGACAAAAAGCAGGAGGACACATCCGCCACAAGGATCTTCCCTTTTGTGTCCGGCAGTTCTTTGTATTTTGTCCCGTAGATCGTATTATTTTCACAGATATATACGTAATCCGCGTCCTTTGACACCGGAAGATCCCGGCAGTCCGGTATATAAGAGAAGGTACGGTCCTCCGACGAAGCGATGACATTGGCTTTCCCGTACTTCGAAGCCTCCTGGTAAGCTTTCTTTGACCACTGTCCGGTCAGGATAAAATCTGCAGACCGGTTTTTCATCAGGTTCATGGGCAGCATGGCAAACTGGAGCGATGCGCCGCCCTGCAGGAATAATACCTTATAACTATCAGGAATCCCCATCAGTTCTCTTAAGTCAGCCTCCGCCGTATTCAGGATCTTCTGAAAGGTGGATCCCCGGTGGCTCATCTCCATCACGGACATTCCGGTGCCCTGGTAATCCAGCATCTCGTCTGCTGCTTCCTTTAAGACTTCCTCCGGCAGGACGGCCGGTCCTGCGGAGAAATTATATACTCTTCCCATCTCTCATGCCTTTCTGACTATCTGTCTATCTGTGCATCTGCACGGTTTACTGTTTCTTTCCTGCTTCCAGATCCTCCTCGTCAAAAGCTTTGCTGATCGCTTCGCCAGGCGCCACCATAGGCCATACTTTCTCATCGCTGTCAATCTGGCAGTCGATCACTACCGGCCCGTCTGCTGTAAGCGCCTTTGCAAATGCCTCCCGGAACTCCTCTGGCGTTGTCGCGCGCATGCCTGCAGCACCCATGGCTTCCGCAAGTTTCACAAAGTCCACAGAGTCATTCAGCACCGTTGCGGAATAACGCTTTCCATAGAAAAGATCCTGCCACTGACGCACCATGCCCAGCACGTGATTGTTCAGCACCACCTGGATCACAGGGATCTGATATCTGGCCGCTGTGGCGATCTCGTTCATATTCATACGGAAGCATCCGTCCCCGGCAATATTGACCACCGTTTTTTCCGGTCTGGCTGTTTTCGCGCCGATGGACGCCCCCAGGCCGTAGCCCATGGTTCCAAGACCGCCTGACGTCAGAAGCGTTCTTGGCTTTGTAAACTTATAATACTGGGCGGCCCACATCTGGTTCTGTCCGACCTCTGTAACGATCAGGGCGTCCCCGTGGGTCTGCCGGTAGATTTCCTCCACCGCGCCAGGTCCGGTCAGCAGATCCGGATGATAAGTGAGCGGATATTTTTCTTTATATTCACTGATCTTCTGGATCCATTCCGTATGATCCAGCTGTTCCAGACGTTCATTCAGACGTCTGAGGATCACCCGGATGTCTCCCACCACGCCTTCGGTGATCAGCACATTTTTATTCATCTCTGCCACGTCCACATCAAACTGCAGGATCTTTGCATGCTCTGCAAATTTCTTTGCATTTCCGGTCACCCGGTCGCTGAATCTTGCTCCCACCACGATCAGCAGGTCGCACTCGCTGACCCCGTAATTGGAAGTTTTCGTTCCATGCATGCCAAGCATTCCGGTGTAGAGAGGGTCTGTTCCCGGGAACGCGCCTTTTCCCATCAGGGAATCACAGACCGGAGCGTCCACTTTTTTCACAAACTCGTAAAGTTCTTCGCTGGCGTTGGAAAGGACCGCGCCTCCTCCTACAAAGATATAGGGCCTTTTCGCCTCACGGATCAGTCCCAATGCGGTCTCCACATCTTCTTCGCAGAGATCTTCCAAAGGACAGACCGCAGAGATCTCTTTTTTCTCATACTCTGCCTGATTGGAAGTGACATCCTTGGGAATATCGATCAGCACCGGACCCGGACGGCCTTTCTTCGCAATGACAAAGGCCTTGCGGATCGTATCGGCCAGCTGTTCCACATCTTTCACGATAAAATTATGTTTGGTAATGGGCATCGTGATACCGGAAATGTCGATCTCCTGGAAGCTGTCCTTTCCAAGAAGCGGGACTCCCACATTACAGGTGATCGCTACGATGGGAATGGAATCCATGTAGGCTGTGGCGATGCCGGTTACCAGATTGGTCGCGCCAGGTCCGCTGGTTGCAAGACACACGCCTACCTTTCCGGTTGCTCTTGCATATCCGTCCGCCGCGTGGGACGCCCCCTGCTCATGGGAGGTCAGGATATGCCGGATCTCATTCTGATGCTGATATAACGCATCGTAAACATTCAGGATCGCGCCGCCTGGGTATCCAAACACCGTGTCCACACCCTGCTCTTTTAAACATTCTATTACAATTTCCGCTCCTGTAAGCTGCATACTTTCTCACTCCTGTTCTTACAATATTCCCGGACTAGTTCTTTGGTACTTCCAGGATGGCTCCCCGGTTTCCGGAAGTCACCATTGCCGCATAGCGGGCCAGATATCCTGTGGTTACGCGGGGCTGTCTGGGCTGCCATTTTTCTTTTCTCTTTGCCAGCTCTTCTTCTGATACGTCAAGCTCCAGAGACAGTTCCGGAATATTGATCTTGATGATATCGCCTTCCTCTACCAGCGCAATGGGACCTCCCACTGCCGCTTCCGGAGATACGTGGCCGATGGATGCGCCTCTGGACGCGCCGCTGAATCTTCCGTCCGTGATAAGGGCTACGCTGGAACCAAGTCCCATACCGGCGATCGCAGAGGTGGGATTCAGCATTTCCCGCATTCCCGGGCCGCCTTTTGGCCCTTCATAACGGATAACCACCACGTCTCCCGGATGGATCTGGCCGCCTTTGATCGCAACGATCGCGTCTTCTTCACAGTCAAAGACTCTGGCCGGTCCTTCGTGTACCAGCATCTCGTCCACAACAGCGGAGCGCTTCACTACGCTTCCGTCCGGCGCCAGGTTGCCTTTCAGCACGGCAAGGCCGCCGGTCTGGGAATACGGATGGTCAATGGGCCGGATCACTTCCGGATCCTTGTTGACAACGCCTGCGATATTTTCCCCGACTGTCTTTCCTGTAACGGTCATACATTCCGTATGCAGGAGATTCTTTTTATTTAGTTCTGCCATAACGGCGTATACGCCGCCCGCCGCGTTCAGATCTTCCATATAGGTAGGTCCTGCCGGCGCCAGGTGACAGAGGTTTGGCGTCTTCTCGCTGATGCCATTTGCAAAATCGATCTCAAAATCCATTCCCACTTCATGGGCGATTGCCGGAAGGTGGAGCATACTGTTGGTGGAACAGCCAAGCGCCATATCCACGGTCAGTGCATTTAAAATGGCTTCTTTTGTCATAATGTCTCTGGGACAGATATTCTTTCTCCACAGTTCCATCACCTGCATGCCGGCCTCTTTTGCCAGCCGGATCCTTGCAGAATATACGGCAGGGATGGTTCCGTTGCCGCGAAGGCCCATGCCCAGCACCTCTGTCAGGCAGTTCATGCTGTTGGCCGTATACATTCCGGAACAGGAACCACAGGTGGGACAGGTGTTATTTTCGTATTCCAATAGCTCCTCATCCGTGATCTTGCCTGCCGCATTGGCTCCGACCGCCTCAAACATGCTGGAGAGACTGGTCTTGCAGCCTTTGACCCGGCCGGCCAGCATCGGACCGCCGCTGACAAAGATCGTCGGAACATTGATCCTTGCCGCAGCCATCAGAAGCCCCGGCACATTCTTATCACAGTTGGGCACCATTACCAGTGCGTCAAACTGATGCGCCAGAGCCATCGCCTCTGTAGAGTCCGCGATCAGGTCTCTGGTCACCAGAGAATACTTCATACCGATATGGCCCATGGCAATCCCGTCACAGACGGCGATCGCCGGAAATACGATCGGCGTTCCGCCTGCCATGGCAACTCCCTGCTTCACGGCATTCACGATCTTATCCAGATTCATGTGCCCGGGTACGATCTCATTATAGGAGCTGACAATTCCCACCAGAGGACGCTCCATCTCCTCTTTTGTCAACCCCAGCGCGTTAAACAAAGAACGGTGGGGCGCCTGCTGTTTTCCTTTTGTAACTGTATCACTTCTCATGTTCTTACCTCCTAATGAAACTTGCGATCAGATCTCCCATCCCGGCAGTGCCGATCTGAGTCTTTCCTTCGGACATAATGTCAATGGTCCGGTATCCTTCTTTCAGGACTTTTTCCACTGCTTTTTCTATTGCATCAGCTTCCTGATCCAGATCAAAGCTGAATCTGAGCATCATGGCTGCAGACAATATAGTGGCGATCGGGTTTGCGATGCCTTTTCCTGCAATATCCGGAGCAGATCCTCCGCTTGGCTCATAAAGTCCGAACTTTGTCTCGTTTAAGCTGGCGCTTGCCAGCATTCCGATGGATCCGGTCACCATGCTTGCCTCATCTGACAAAATGTCGCCGAACATATTCTCTGTCAGGATCACATCGAACTGTTTTGGATCTTTTACCAGCTGCATGGCGCAGTTGTCTACCAGCATGTGTTCCAATGTAACCTCCGGATATTCTTCTGCAACCTCTTCTACGACCTTTCTCCAGAGTCTGGAAGAATCCAGCACATTTGCCTTATCAACGCTGGTTACTTTTTTCCGGCGTTTCATGGCAATGTCAAAGGCACGCTTTGCGATCCTGCGGATCTCCTCTTCATTATAGGTGAGGGAATCAAAGGCAGTCAGAACACCGTCCACTTCTACGGTCTTGCGTTCGCCAAAATAGAGTCCTCCTGTCAGCTCCCGCATGATCATCATGTCAAATCCGCCTTCTGTAATGGATTCTTTCAGCGGGCAGGCCCCTTTCAGTTCGTCGTACAACACTGCGGGTCTCAGATTCGCAAACAGATTCAGTTCCTTGCGGATCCGCAACAGTCCGGCTTCCGGTCTCTTTGATGGTTCTAACTGGTACCACGGCGAAGTCTTTGCATCACCGCCGATAGATCCCATAAGCACGGCGTCGCACTGTTTTGCAGCGGCTACCGTCTCATCTGTCAGCGGCACGCCGTGTACATCAATAGACGCCCCGCCCAGCAGAAGTTCTGTATACTCGCAGGTATGTCCGTATGTCTCTGCAATTTTATTCAGGACTTTCTGGGCTTCGGTCACGATTTCCGGGCCGATCCCGTCCCCTTTGATAATTCCGATTTTCAGATTCATTCTCTACACCCTTCCTATTAAAGAAACTATAACATTAATATTATCGCATTTTTATACATGTTTCAAGACTTTAATGGACTAAACTGTATTTTGCACAAATAAAAAGAGCACCGCATCTTCCGGCAGTGCCCTTCCTGGTTCATCCTTATTCTACATTTGCTTTTTCAATCTGCGCGATGGCTGCTTTCTGCATAGGGATACGGCAGTTACGGTTGCTTCCGAACTCCACGATCACATCCTCATCGCTGATATCAATGATCACTCCATAAAATCCGCTGGTTGTTAGAACGGTATCTCCAACCTCCATCTCGGAAATCATGGCCTGAACTCTCTTCTGCTCTTTTCTCTGTGGTCTGATAAAAATAAACCAGAAGCCTGCGAAGATCACTGCATATACCAGGATCAAAAGTACCCAGCTTCCGCCTGAACTCTGTGATGCTAATGCGTACATATTACTCTTCCTCCTACTATCTAAAAACGCTATTGCTATCATACACAAAAATGTGTATTTCTTCAAGTAATTTCCTGCAATTCATGGAAATTTTAGGATTTCTCTCCTCTCATGCCTTCTAATTTCCGCTTTTTATATGCCTGGTAATTCCCGGCGTCTATGGCGTCCCGGATCTCCTCCATCATGGTATTGTAAAAATACAGATTGTGAAGAACACACAGCCGCATTCCCAGCATTTCCTTTGCTTTGAGCAGGTGCCGGATATAGGCCCTGGAATACGTCCGGCAGGCCGGGCACTGGCACCCTTCTTCGATCGGGCGGTCATCCAGTTCATATCTGGCATTGAAAAGATTTAACTTTCCATGGTTGGTATAGACATGTCCGTGCCTTCCGTTTCTGCTTGGATACACACAGTCAAAGAAATCCACGCCTCTGTCCACCGCTTCCAGGATATTGGCGGGCGTTCCCACTCCCATAAGGTACGTGGGCTTATCTTCCGGCAGATGCGGCACTGTCGCCTCCAGGATCCGGTACATATCCTCATGGGACTCTCCTACCGCCAGTCCGCCGATGGCATAACCGTCCAGGTCAAGTTCCGCGATCTCCTTTGCATGGCGGATCCGGATATCCTCGTAAATGCCTCCCTGATTGATGCCAAACAGCATCTGCTGCCGGTTGATGGTATCCGGAAGGCTGTTGAGCCTCTCCATCTCCTTCTTGCAGCGCATAAGCCACCGGGACGTCCGGTCCACAGAACGCTCCATATATTCCCTGTCTGCCACGCTGGAAGGGCACTCGTCAAAGGCCATTGCGATCGTGGACGCCAGATTCGACTGGATCTGCATACTCTCCTCCGGCCCCATGAAAATCTTCTTTCCGTCTATATGGGAATGAAAATAAACGCCTTCTTCTTTGATCTTGCGAAGCCCTGCCAGAGAAAACACCTGAAATCCGCCGGAATCCGTCAGGATCGGCCTGTCCCAGGCCATAAACTTATGAAGGCCTCCCAGTTTACGGATCACCTGATCCCCCGGTCTTACATGGAGATGATAGGTGTTGGATAATTCAATCTGTGTCTTGATCCCCCGAAGGTCGTCTGTGGAAACTGCGCCCTTGATCGCGGCCACTGTTCCTACATTCATAAATACAGGGGTCTCAACGACCCCATGTACTGTAGTAAATCTTCCTCTTTTTGCCTGTCCGTCCTTTTTCAGTAACTGATACATAACTTCCCTTTCTAGTAATGGCATACCACCGGTGTTCCTGCAGATATCAGATTGTAGAGCTGTCCGGCCGCGTCATAAGGCATATTTACGCATCCGTGGGAACCTCCGGTCAGATATCTGGAACCTCCAAACGTCGGTTGCCAGGTAGCATCGTGGAACCCGATCCCTCCGTTAAACGGCATCCAGTATTTTACAGGACTCTCATATTCATAGGACCCGTCCGGCAGTTTTTCACCTCTCAGAACAGAATCCAGTTCTTTATAGGCCAGAGAGTAGACGCCCTGTGGCGTTCCGTGGCCGTTATTTGGATTACCCGTTACACAGGGAGAAGACAGCGCCACCTGTCCGTTCTGTACGAAATAAACCATCTGATTGGTCAGATCCACTTCAGCGAAAGTGCTGCCAAAATCATTTCCCTCATGGCTGGCCGCCCGGCTGGTGTACGCCGGCTCTCTGGTCACTACTTCCGCATTCTGAATGTTTGCGGTCAGCGCGTTGTATTCCGCTTCCTGATCGATCTTCCAGCCGTAGCTTCCGCCTTCCACAGTAACCGTATTGCCGGTTGCGGTTGTGATCGTTCTGGTCTTTCCTTTTGTGTTGTATTTGTCTGCCAGGGACTGGATATACGCTTTCACAGCATCCTGGTTAAAGGTCACATTCATATCCGCGTCCACTGTCACCCACTGAGAGATCACGGAAGCGTCCACTACTTCTGTATACGGATTGAAATCATAGGTAACCGTGGCTCCCAGATAGCTGTTCATCGCATCCGTTGCAGCTTTTACTTCTTCTGATTCAGAAGTAAACCGGGGCAGGATGTAACAGCCGGCTTCCGTCAGATCCAGTGTGGACTGGAATCCGTTGATCGCCTCTGTCACCGCTTTGTTAAATGCCTCGGTATCAATCTGTGTACCGATCACTTCTTCTGTGATCACAAACTTGTCCGTCTGAAATTCCGGGCGGGCATCCACAGACGCAGTCTGATTTTCCGGCACCAGGCACTGAAGCGCCGCGATCTGCTCCTTTAACGCATCCTCATCATACTCTACGCCAACCTTTGCTTCAATCTCCGGCGCGTCCCACAAAGAAGTGATCCACAGAAGGCTTTCCTGGTTTTTGGCCAGTTTTTTCAGCTCGTCTCCGGGAACATATTTCAGGGAAATATCACTTCCCGCAATCTGCTCGCTTCCGCCGTCAGATTCCTGAAGCGTCAGTACATAGTCCTTCACCTGCTGTTCCATGTAGTCTTCCACCTGAGAAACACTCTTTAATGAAAAACTGGTGCCGTTGATCTTTGTATTAAACAGGAAGTGGCTCTGGAAATAAAATGCAAATCCCGCATAGATAAGAACCAGCGCTCCGAAAATACTTCCCAGGGTGATCAGCGCCACTTTTTTTCTTTTTTTCTTTTTTGCGGCCTTCTCTTCCTCTATCTCTTCCGGCTCTTCCTCATCTTCCTCATCGTCAAAGCCGTCCTCGTCTTCCTGTTCCCCGTCGTCTTCTGCTTCTTCGTCCTCTTCCGGCTCTTCGCCTTCCTCCGGCTCTATGCTTTCCCCGGAAGCCTCCTCTTCAGACTCGTCTTCATCGTAAAAATATTCTTCATCTTCAAATTCGTCATCATCAGCAAAGGCGTCTTCTTTTTCCAGATCCTCTGCGATCTCTTTCATGGTCTCGTCCACGATCTGATCCGCCTTTTTATCCTGCTTGCCCATTATTATTACTCCTCTAACATATTTCGACAAAATTCTTCTTGATACTCATAC
>NZ_JACJLV010000028.1 GCF_016902415.1 Mordavella massiliensis
GTGTGATTTTATCCATGGCACTAACTCCTTTAAAAAACTTGTAGTTTTCTGGAGTTATTATCTCATGGAGCGAGGAAACTAGCACGGTACTGAGAATTTACCGTGTACGGCATATTATAGTGCTGCCCTCGTTTCATGAGACTGTATAGTTTAAAGCTCATCAGTTCAGGAGTGGCATATAGTGAACTGCAGAAGCTGAAATAGTCCAGTTCCTCATTTTTTGATAGATCAGCCACGTCTTTATCGCTGATCAGAAGGTCGGCTGCGAATAGATTGGCCTGATATTCTGTCTCGTCTGTCATATTATAAAGACGGTTGTCTGACATGGGGGCCATTTTAAGCTGCTTCCGGTGCAGGACGATGTGTCCCAGCTCATGAGCCGCAACAATCCGTTTTTCTTCTTCTGAAAGGAAACTGCTGAACATGGCGTAGATAGTCTGACAGCTCATAAAGCAGTATCCTTTTAATCTGGCATATGCCGATGTTTCTCCTACAACTGCCCCCAGCGCTTCCAGAAGTTCAATAGGATCCCTCGTCTTATATTTCCGGATCAGGTCATTCACTTTTTTATTAATATAATCGCTTGTCAAATCAATCACCCCGATCTGTTATCCCGTGAATGCGTATGGATATTACTGCGGATATAACAATACCATAAATGGTGTGTTATAAAATGGACTCAGTCTTCCGCGTCGGATGCATCATCCTGGCGGAGATATTTCTTGGGCGTGAATTTCTTTGCACGTTTCTTTGAATCCAGATAGAGCATCTGGATTTCATCCATAAAAGCCGTTTTATCATCATCAGTCAGCTCCCCGCCGGCAAACATAGCGGCAGCCTGTTCCAGGATCTGCTGTGCTTGTTTTGCTCCTCTGGATCCATACTGTTCTGCAGCTTCTGTAATAAACGCTTCTCCTTCCGTCATCAGGTAGGAAATATCACATCCCAGTGTATCTGCTAGTTTCTGATACAGCTCGTGCTGTTTGGGATAACGTCCTTCTGCTTCCCAGCCGCGGATAGTCCGTAAAGAAACGCCAAGGGCATTTGCCAGTTGGGTCTGGTTCATGCCTTTTGATTTTCTTAGAGATTTGATTTTTTCACCGAACGTCATAACAATACCTCTTTTCTAAGCAATCTTCATGTATTGCGCTTTGATTTCCTGACAAAAGAGGAAATCACTTTCCTAAAAAATCATCTTGCCTCTTGACAACCGGATAGTGATTGCCTATAATGTGAATCACAAGGAAACGGCAAGTACTTGCCTATAATATAATCGAAATTTCCTGTTTTGTCAATTCTAATTATGGGAAATTGCCGGTTTTAAGACAATTTCTGGAAGAGGAAAGACGGAAATATCATATGAGAAAGAACACAGGCAAGTGGAACCGGAAAGGAAGGCGCTTATGGAACGGCAGAATTACTTTATATGCATTGACCTGAAGTCCTTCTACGCATCAGTAGAATGTGTAGAACGGAAGCTGGATCCATTTAAGACGAACCTTGTAGTGGCAGATCCGACAAGATCAAAATCGACTATATGTCTGGCGATCACCCCGGCAATGAAAAAACTGGGGGTGAAAAACAGATGCAGGATTCATGAAATCCCCGACAACATCCAATATATTACGGCAATGCCGAGGATGCAGCTGTATCTGGATTATTCTGCCAGGATCTACAGCATTTATCTTCGCTATGTTTCAAAGGAAGATATCCATGTGTACAGTGTGGATGAATGCTTTCTGGATGTAACAGAGTATCTTCGTCTGTACCAGATGGATCCAAAGGAAATGGCTGTGGAACTGATGCGCGCGGTTATGCAGGAGACAGGGATCACAGCGACTGCCGGGGTGGGAACAAACCTTTACCTGGCGAAAATTGCAATGGATATCCTGGCAAAGCATGCGGAAGACCATATCGGGATATTGGATGAGTTATCTTTCCGCGAAAAGCTGTGGGATCATCAGCCGCTTCGTGATTTCTGGATGATCGGCTCCCGTACAGAAAGGAAACTGGCAGGCTATGGAATTCATACGATGGGAGATCTTGCGTTGGCATCCATTACTTCTGAGGATCTTCTTTATAAGATCTTTGGCATTGATGCGGAGTTGATGATCGACCACGCCTGGGGGAGAGAGACCTGCAGGATGAAGGATATCAAGAACTACCGGACAGAAGAGCACAGTCTGTCCAACGGACAGGTTCTTATGAGAAATTATGAATTTGAAGAGGGGGCTGTGATCGCCAGGGAAATGACGGATGTGCTGGTGCTGGATCTGGTAGATAAAGGGCTGGTGACAAATTCTGTCACTCTCTGGATTGCATACGACCATCGGCTTGAACATGATCCATCAAAGGGAACTGTCAGATTCGCAGAAGCGACTAATAGTTCTGAGCGGATCATTCATGCAGTGGAGAAGTTGTATCAGAGGATCGCGGATCGCCATACCGGGATCCGGAGAGTGGAAATCTGTGCCAACAGAGTAGTTCCGGAGAGCTTTGTTCAGTACGATCTGTTCTCCAATCCGGAACAGCAGGAAAAAGAAAGAAACCTGCAGCTGGCTATACTGGAGATTAAGAGAAGATATGGCAGGAATGCGGTCATGCGTGGCTCCAATCTTCTGGCCTGTTCTACTTACAGGGAAAGAAATAATCAGATTGGCGGCCACCGGGCATAAGGAGGTGATGACTGTGATGACGGCAGCATACCGTAAAATCATACATTTGCCGCGTCCGGCATCCGGGAGAACTCCGATGGCGGTAGAGCGGAGGGCAAAACAGTTTGCTCCGTTTGCCGCATTAAAAGGATTTGAGGATGCGGTCAGGGAAAAGGAGATTATCTATGAACCCAGGAGAATTTTATCGGAGGAGAAGAAAAATGAACTGGATATGAAATTAAGGATGCTGAAACCGGGCATGGAGATCCTGGTGGAGTTTTTTACCGGGAATCCGTCTCTTCCGGGATTCGGAAGATATCATACAGTGAAAGGGGATGTTGCTTTTTTTGATCCGTCAGTTGGTTTGCGGATCGGAGATACAGAGATAGAGATCCGGGATATCTGTGAGATGTCCGGGGATGTTTTTGAAATATTGGAAATGCCCTGTTAGAGGGATATCCGCAGAAATCTATGGTACTGTCCGGCGTGTGGGAGCTGGATGAAGGCTGCGGTGGAAGCGGCAGACCGACAAAGCAGGTCTGAAATGAATATCATGTGTGTCCGCGCAGCTTTGGCGCTATTCGGAATGGGCAGCATGAGAGCTCATGAAGCGGATTTGATTTCCCTTGATCCGTTGAGTAATAAATGAAATTCTTATTGCTTAAAGGAGGAACTTATGGGATCAGATAATTATAAATGGCATATTCACTGCCCTGTATGCGGAGCTTTTCTGGAGAAAAGTTCCCAGTGCGATTCGGAGGTGGATTGTAAAAAATGTAAAAGCACACTGGAAGTACTGGTAAAGGAAGATATTGTATCTGTCCGTCCCATGATCATCAGGGATGAGCAGCTCAAAGCAAGGATGCGGGTCTATGCACAGAGAATCAGATCCGGATCTGGAAAGAAAAAAGAAACAGAATAGAATGAGATATCCGTTAGAGCGGTGAATTTGGCTAGAACCATCAGGACGGCGGCGGATATCAAGAGTTTGTCAAGGAGCTGAACCTGACCAGAATCACTAAGAGCCCGGCAAAACATTTATGGTTGAGACACAGAAAAAGAAATTATTTTGTGTCTGGAAATCAATCATATTTGTTTTGCCGGTTTTTTTATGCAAAAATAAAAAAATTTAGTTTTCGACACTGTAAAAAGTGCTGTTTTCCTTTCTATTAATGAGGAGGTGAAATAGGAGCTTCGGGCTCCCGTTCAAAAAAAACGGGTGAGTCCGAGGCTGTTTGTGCTGCAGAGAATTGGGAAAAAGAAACGGTAATGTTTCTTGATTCGGGACCACCCGGAGCCGGAAGGCAGAAAGGTGGTCTATATGATGACATTAAAAGAATTAAAAAACCTGGTGAAACCTGCAGATCCTAAAAAGAGAGTGCCTTGTGCGGTATCGCTGAAACAGTCCGGAGCCCGTATCGTGGTCCGGGAGGCGGTCGGACTTGGTGCAGATATTACTGTTTACGCAAATGGATATGTACTTTATCAGGAGGGGGAGAAGACGACTGTTTTTCCGCTGCATGCATGCAGCGCATATGGTTATGAGTCTGTTACCGGGCAGCAGAAGATATTTCGGTCTGAATTTTTTGACAATGAAAACTGGTATGTACGTCTTCTGATGGAAGCCTCCGATCTGATGGAGAGAAATCAGGAAAAGATACTCTCTAATCATAATGTATGTTCATATAACCCGTTTTCGGAAGAGTGGAAAGAATTAAAGGATCAGGAGCAGGATGTTTTAGAACGGCTTGTGGAAAGAGAAATGTTTCGTGACCTTATGAGTGTTCTGACAGAAAAGCAGAAAAAAGCTGTTACGTTGTACTATCTGGAAAACATGAAGCAGGAAGACGTTTGTGCGGAAATGGGCATCGCTCAGCAGAGCGTTTCTAATATGATCAAAAGAGCTGTATCTGCTATGAAAAAGCGTCTGGAAGAAACAGAAAATAAAAAAATTTGATATTCGACGCTGTAAAAAGGGCTGTTTTCCTTTCTATATGTGAAGGAGTTAAAAAACTCCTGTGCACCTTGAAAAGTGAACAGCCTGCCCAGAGTGATATCTGGCTTGAATGTGCATCCTGCGCGTCCTGTCAGAGGCAACGTCCCGGTTATACGGAAACCGGTACAGGAACGGATCTGGGGAAGAGAACAGGAAAACCTTAAATAAAAATCATTGTCTGATTTCATCATATTGATGACAGTAGAAACAGTGTGGCGGTATGGATTTCTGATTGAAATGGATACCGCCATATTTTTGTGCTGTTATCCCGGCCGGGAAGAAACGGCCGACTGTCCCAGACAGTACAAATAATTAATAGAAGGAGGATGTGGATGAAGAAAACATAAAAATTGACAGAGGAAATGAAATGCTTTACTCATAAACCAGATTTTAGAAAGGACGAAAAAGATGAGAAAGAAAAGAAAAGCAGCAAGGCTGATCTCTGGCTGCATGGCGCTGGTGTCACTTTTATCAGCGGTTGTATCTCCGATGATGGTTTCTGCGGCAGAATCTCCGACTGAGAGGGTCCCCTATTATGAGGAAGTAAAGGATCAATTGGATATGGATGAAGTCGTGACTGCTCATGATTATGAAGTTACAGTAGGGGCCTCGTTTGATATCAATTGTGACTTTTCCGGAATTGAGATCCCGGACAACAAGAAAGTAAAGGTCACTTTCCAGGAGGCGCTGAATGAGGACGGGGATCCTTTTGCGACAGATCATGAAGATACCTATCAGGCGGTCTATTATGTGGAACCGCAGACGACCAGTCATCCGATGTATCAGATCAGCAGGAACATTACGGTGAAGGAAGCGGCAGCTTCTGAAGAAGTGAAGGATTCTGGAACAGAGGCTTCACCGGGTCAGGATAAGAAAGAGTCGGAACCGGAAAGCTCTGATGAGGAAGGAGAGTCGGAAACACCGGCTGAGATGCATTCAGAAGAGGAATTTGACAAAGCACTGGAGAGGTCAGAAGATCAGAAGACAGTGGATGAAGACAGTGGACTGACGCTGGGCGAAGTCCTTTTGCAGGCGGCGGACCAGGGAGTGGATATCCAGAGCCTGGAGGTCGGGGAAAGCGTGACTTTTACAGCACAGGCTCCTCGGGCACGGGCAGCCAGAGCAACGCAGTCTGTGACCATTACCCAGGGAAGTTATTATTACTATGCAGATTACGGGCTTGGATCCTATGTGACTGCTCCATTTACGGTGAAATTTGGGAACGTGTCTGCAACGGCATACTGCATTCAGCCGTCAAAGCCTGGCCCGGGAAGCGGAACATATCAGATCACAAAACTGGAAGGCAAGCAGGAACTGGCCAAGACGATTTATTATGGAACAGAAGCTTCGGGGGCGGCGTATTTCTTTAACAGCCACCATAAGGACTTTTCCGCAGGAAAGAGGTTTATTGTAACACATCTGGCAGCTTCCTATGCGAATGACAGCAGCGATGCATTTTACGGAACCAACAGTACAGGAGAAGCGCTGGCGATGGAGCTTTATCATTACGCGGTAAGCCAGCCGGAAATTCCCAATGTGGAAATGTCATTTTCCAATTCTAACGTAACCGCCTATGTGGACGGCGGCCAGCAGCGGACAGAAGATATTACGTTTAAGGCGTCGAGCCAGCAGACGATCACAATGGATCTGCCGGATGGCGTGAAACTTCATAATATCAGCACAGGAAAGACCAGTGCTGCCGGGGCAAAGGTAACGATTTCCGGCGGTACAAAATTTTATCTGACGGCACCGCTGACACAGACGAAAGATGTGTCAGGATCGTGGTCCGCAAAAATGCAGGGAAGCATTACCAAGGATTACTCCGCTTATAAGATCACGACCGGAAGTTCTTATCAGGATATTGCCCTGGTATTCGGAGAAGGCGTAGAAGACGAAAAGTATGTGAGCTTTTCTGTGAAATGGCTGGAACTGGCCAAGGTAGAGATCATCAAGGTGGATTCCAGGCATGAGAATGCAAAGCTGTCAGGCGCGGTGTTTGGTATTTACAGTGATCCTGATTGCACAAAGCTGATCACAGAGATGCCGGCAACAGATGAAAATGGATCTTCCATTGCGGAGATCGTAAAGACTCAGGATACGGTATATCTGAAAGAAATTCAGGCTCCGGAAGGATACCGGCTGAATACGGCAGGTTATAATGTAAAACTGATTGCAAATGATACGGCTTCTGTTACAGTACCGGATCAGGAGCAAATGGGAGAACTGACCATTTACAAAGAAGGCCAGGTTCTGACCGGTGCAGATGTGACAGAAGAAGGAGTGACGTTCCGTTACGAAGACCGCCGTCAGGAAGGCGCTGTTTATAACGTCTATGCCGGAGAAGATATTGTAACGGCCTATGGTGCAAAGATCTACAGTAAAGGCGATCTTGTGAAAGGGAACCTGACGACGGACGATAATGGTTCGGCGGTTCTTAAAAATCTGCACCTGGGGACTTATGTGATCCGTGAAGTGCAGGCCCCGGAGAACTTTTACAATGCCGGTGAAGAAAAAACCGTGACACTTTCCTATGCCGGACAGAACGTGGAGACGGTATTCAGCGAGAGTACCTTCCATAATGACAGGCAGAAAGCGGAAGTTTCTGTATTAAAAAAGGACAAGGACACCTTAAATCCTCTGGATGGCGGCGTGTTTGGCCTGTATGCAGGAAGCGATATTAATAATGCGGATGGAAGTGTCGTGGTATCGAAGGGAACGCTGATTGAAAAAGCGGTGACTGGAGAGGATGGAAAAGCTGTCTTTACGGCGGATTTGCCCATTGGATTTTCTTTTGATGTGAAAGAAATCCAGGCCCCGGAAGGGTATGTGAGAAATCAGGAGGATGTATACTCCTTCACTTTCTCTTACACCAATGACAGCGAAGCGAAAGTGACATTTACCCATACCTTTGTCAATGAGCGTGTGAATGCCACGATCAAGCTGCAGAAAAAAGACGCAGAGACGAACCAGGCAGTTCCACAAGGGGATGCCACACTGGAAAATGCAGTGTATGGCCTGTATGCCCGTAAAGATATTGTACACCCGGATGGGGCAACCGGGGTGATCTACAAAGCCGGCGAGCGGGTGGCAACGCTGACCACGGACGAGAACGGGGAAGCGTCTGTAGAAAACCTGTATCTTGGGGAGTATTTTGTCAAAGAGATCACGCCTCCCGTGGGGTATCTGGCAGATGAGAGTGAACATGATCTTGTGTGCAGCTATGAAGGAGATCTGACCGCAACCGTGGAGCGGGAGTGTGTATCACTGGAACAGGTAAAGAAGCAGCCTTTTGAGATCATCAAGGCAGCCAATAATGGGGAGACGGACGCTGATCTCCTGTCTGGGGCCGGATTTACCGCCTACCTGCTCTCTGACCTTACAGTAAAGGAAGATGGCAGCTATGATTTCGATTCCGCAGAACCAGTGGTGATCGGGGAGAACGGGGCGACAGAAATGTTTACGGACGAGAAAGGATATGCCTGCAGTATTGCCCTTCCTTATGGTACATACCTTGTCCGGGAGACCACCACGCCCCATAATTACAAGCCGGTGGACGACTTTATCGTGCGGATTACAGAGCATAATCCAACTACGCCACAGGTATGGCGGGTGCTTCTGGACGAGGAATTTGAAGCAAAGCTGAAGATCATCAAGCAGGATGATGAGACGAAAAAACCGGTGCTTCACAAAGGTACAGAGTTCCGGATCTATGATCTGGATAAGCAGGAATACGTTGAGCAGGTGACAACCTATCCTACAACAACGGTTCACAAGACATTCTTCACCGATGAGGAAGGCTACCTGATCCTGCCCCAGAATTTAAAAATCGGGCATTACCGGATTGAGGAAGTCACAGCGCCTTACGGATATACACTGAATGAGAACTATTTTGAAATTGCCGTGGATTCCGATACCGCTTACCAGATCGACCCGGTGTCCGGGGATGTGGTGATTGAGGCGGTTTATGAAAACCATCCGGTAAAAGGAAAGCTGAAAATCGTAAAACAGGGCGAAGTCCTGGACGGATTCAGCAAGGACTTTGTTTATGAAGTAGAAAACCTGGCAGGCGCAGTCTTTGAGGTGTATGCTGCGGAGGACATTTATACCGCTGACTTCCAGAAAGACGCAGAGGGGAACCGTATCTTGGAATACTCTGCCGGAGAGCTTGTGGGAACTGTGACTACCGATGAAAATGGGGAAGCATATCTTACTGACCTTCCTCTTGGAAGTTACAAGATTGTGGAAGCTACCGCCCCGGAGGGCTTTGTACTAAATGGGGAAGCGCAGACAGTGACTTTTACATATAAAGACCAGGAGACGCCTGTAATCGAACAGGAAGCTGTTTTCCAGAATGAACGCCAGAAAGTGGAAGTGTCTGTGGTGAAAAAAGATGCAGAGACACAGGCAACCGTGGAAGGCGCAGTCTTTGGGCTGTATGCCAAAGAGGATATTCTGGCACACGGCGAAGTGATTGTGAAAGCGGACATGCTGATTGGAAAAGCGCTGTCTGATGAAAACGGCAAAGCTGTATTTATGAATGACTTACCGTTTGGCCGCTACTATATCAAAGAAGAAGCCGCACCGGACGGGTATATTTCTTCCGATAAAGTGGTAGAAGTGACTGCAGAGTATCAGGGGCAGGAGATTCCCGTGGTGGAACTGGCATCTGAATATGAAAATGAGCCGACAAAGATTTCTGTGAAAAAGACGGATCTCACAACCGGCGTGGAGCTGGAAGGCGCAAAACTGACCGTCCTTGACAAAGACGGGAATATCGTAGACAGTTGGACTTCCGTGAAAGGAGAGGAACACCTGATTGAGCGGCTGACCGTAGGCGAGACTTATACGCTTCGGGAAGAGCTGGCCCCTTATGGGTATCTGAAAGCGGAAGAAATCACTTTTACTGTGGAGGATACAGCGGAAATCCAGAAAGTGGAAATGAAAGACGATGTTCCGGAAGGGACGCTGATCATCAATAAGAAGGGCGAGTTCCTGGAAGATGTGACACTTGTTGATACCATTGGCGGCTGGATCAGTCATATCTTTGAATATATCACCGGCGCTTTAAAAGATGTAACCTTTGAGGTATATGCCCTGGAGGACATCAAAGCGGCAGACGGAGAGAGCGAGGATTATTATAAGAAGGATGAGCTGATTGCCACGATTACCACAGATGAAACAGGCATTGCGAAGCTGTCTGGCCTTCCACTTGGAAAATACTATGTGAAAGAAAAGGAGACTGCGGAAGGCTATGTGCTGGACGGGGAAATCCGGGAAATTGACCTGACCTATGTGGATCAGGAGACAGCGGAAGTTACCTGGAATGGAGACTGGCAGAATAACCGCCAGAAGGCGGAAATATCTGTCCTGAAGAAAGAAAAGGATACTGACCGGGTACTGGAGGGCGCTGTGTTTGCCCTTTCCGCAAAAGAGGACATTACCAATAAAGACGGGGATGTGGTTCTGGAAGCGGGAACCGTGATCGAGGAAAAAGCAACCGGGGAGGATGGAAAACTGACTTTTGAGGCGGATCTGCCCATTGGATTTTCCTATGTAGTGAAAGAGACTTCCCCGGCTCCAGGATTTGCCACCACAGACGAGGTGCAGGAGTTTACTTTTACAGCGGAATCTTCTGATAAAGCGACAGTTTCTTATGAATTTATCTTTGAGGATGAACCGACCGTCTTTGAATTTACCAAAACTTCCCTGACAGATGGAAAAGAAGTGGAGGGAGCGAAGCTGACTGTAACCGATGAAAATGGCGAAGTTGTGGATGAATGGGTATCCGGCAAAGAGCCGCATATCATTAAGGAGCTGGTGGTCGGACAGACTTATACCATGACGGAAGTGCTTCCGGCTCCGGGGTATGTGACGGCGGAGAGCATCCAGTTTACCGTTGAGGACACCGCCGAAGTCCAGAAAATCGAGATGAAAGATGATGTGACAAAGGTAGAGATTTCTAAGACAGATATTGCCGGGAAGGAGCTGCCGGGAGCGAAGCTCACCATCCTGGACGAGAATGGCGAGGTAGTAGAGAGCTGGACTTCCACGGAGGAACCGCATTATATCGAAATGCTTCCGATTGGCCGTTACATTCTCCATGAGGAGTCTGCGCCAGAGGGATATCTGGTGGCTGAGGATATAGAGTTTGAGGTGAAAGATACTGGTGAAATCCAGAAAGTCGTGATGAAAGATGAGGCGGCTCCAGAGGAAACACCGGAAGAACCGCAAAATCCGGTTGGGACAGATGCTCCGAAGACAGGAGATGATACGAATCTTTTATTCTGGACGGCACTGCTTGGCATTGGACTTTGCGGAACCGGCGCGGCATTTGTGATGAGAAGAAAAAGAAGATAAAGGGAAGAGAGCAGGCGTTTACCGTATCGGTAGGCGCCTGCGGCTGTTTTTGGAAAGGATGCAGGGATTATGGAAAAAGCAAAGTATGTGATCGATCCGAAGGCGGCACTTCCAGGACGCATCTACCAGAAGGACAGACCATGGTCCTGTGCATATTGTTACTGGTGGGGAAAAGCCGGATGCACAAAAAGCGATTGCTGGTACCTGGAGCCGGTGAAACCAGAGAAGCCGAAGTCTGATGTATCGAAAAACTGTAAGGATTGTCCTTACGGGAAGCATCTGCCGTGTATCGGATATTGTATCGCAGAAATCTATCGGGAATTGAAATCTACAGGAAGGAAGGTGGTTGATTGCAGGATGAAGTAAATGAGAAAACAATTGCGCTGTGTGTACAGTGCGGCCGTATGACGGCGGGTGTTCTGAAAGCTGCTATGCGGAAATATCTGAATGGGGCAGAACGCCATAAGCAAAAAAAGGTTCAGAGACGCCAGGCGGTGAAGAATGGCCGTGCTCAGGAGCGGAGCAGGGCAAAAGAACGCCGAAAGCTGGAAAAAAAGCAGCCTCACGGGAAACAGACGATGAAGCAGCTGATGGCGAAAGGCGCCCAGCTTACGAATATTCTGATCACGGATGATAATATAAAATCTTTTGACCGGGTTGCCAGGAAATACGGGATTGATTACAGCCTGAAACGTGACAGCAGTATCAGCCCGCCAAAGTATATGGTGTTCTTTAAGGCAAAAGACGTGGATGTGATGACGGCAGCTTTTAAAGAATATACAGGGATTACGCTGAAAAAATCAAAAAAGCCGTCTGTCCGGAAGAAGCTGCAGAAAGCCATGCAGAGGCTGGCAAAGCATCGTGAGCGTGTAAAAACCCGGCAGAAGGATCGGGGTCAGGAACGATGAAGGAAAAGTGGACCAGGATCCTGGTACTCAATCTTCCTTATTTCATCATGTTTTACCTGGTCAACCGGGGTGCCTGGCTGTTCCGACATTGTACCGGAGACAGTCAGATAGAAAGGCTTGGCGTTATGCTGATAAATTTTCAGCTGGCGTTCACGCACTTGCTGCCGAGCTTTTATTTTACGGATCTTCTTGCGGGAACTGTAGCTGCAGTGTTTTTGAAACTTGCAGTTGTGTACCGGGGAAAAAACGCAAAAAAGTTCCGGCACGGAGAAGAATATGGCTCCGCCCGATGGGGAACTGCGGAGGACATCAAGCCATTTATAGATCCGGTTTTTGAGAATAACATCATCCTGACACAGACGGAGCGGCTGACAATGAACAGCAGGCCGAAGTTTCCGAAGTATGCCAGGAATAAAAATGTGATCGTGATTGGAGGATCCGGTTCCGGAAAGACTCGCTTCTATGTGAAGCCGAACCTGATGCAGATGACCCGGAAAGTCTCCTATGTAGTGACAGATCCGAAGGGAACCATCATAGTGGAGTGCGGACGGATGCTGGTCCGGCATGGGTATCGGATCAAGGTATTCAATACGATCAATTTTACAAAGTCAATGCATTATAATCCGTTCCATTATATCCGTTCTGAAAAAGATATCCTGAAACTGGTCAATACCATTATCGCGAATACAAAAGGTGAAGGAGAAAAAGCCACAGAGGATTTCTGGGTGAAAGCAGAGCGTCTGCTTTATACAGCATTGATCGGATATATCTGGTACGAAGCCCCGGAGGAAGAACAAAATTTTTCTACATTGCTGGAATTCATTAATGCCAGTGAGACCAGAGAGGATGACGAGGAGTTTAAGAATGCGGTGGACGAACTGTTTGAGGAATTAGAGGCAGAAAACCCGGAACATTTTGCTGTCCGGCAGTATCGCAAATATAAGCTGGCGGCCGGCAAGACAGCTAAGAGTATTCTGATCAGCTGCGGAGCGAGGCTGGCACCTTTTGATATTGCGGAACTCAGGGAACTGACCAGTTACGATGAGATGGAACTGGATCTTCTTGGAGACAGGAAGACGGCAATGTTCGTGATCATTTCTGATACCGACGACACGTTTAATTTTCTTGTCGCGATCATGTATTCACAGTTGTTCAATCTGTTATGTGACAGGGCGGATGACTTATACGGCGGGAGGCTTCCGTATCATGTGCGGCTTTTGCTGGACGAGTTCAGTAATATCGGGCAGATCCCGAAATTTGACAAACTGATCGCCACGATCCGAAGCAGAGAAATCTCTGCTTCGATCATCCTACAGTCCCAGAGTCAGCTGAAGACGATCTACCGGGATGCGGCAGAAACAATTCTTGGCAACTGTGATACCGTCTTGTTCCTTGGCGGGAAAGAGAGCAGTACATTGAAAGAAATCTCAGAGACACTGGGGAAAGAGACGATTGATCTTTATAATACCTCTGATACGAGAGGACAGAATCCGTCTTACGGGATGAATTACCAGAAGACCGGCCACGAACTGATGAGCCGGGATGAGCTGGCAGTAATGCCGGGAGATAAGTGCATCCTGCAGCTGCGCGGAGTGCGCTCGTTTTACAGTGATAAGTTTGATATCACGAAACACAGGCGTTACCGGGAACTGTCAGATTTTGATAAAAACAACGAGTTCCATATCGAAGAGTATCTGGAACACAGGCTTGTGCTTCCGCAGGAGGAAGCCTTTGAATTTTATGAGTATGAACTGTCGCCGGAAGAGATTGAAGCGGCGGAAAAGGAGGTGATGGAAGATGTAGGATGATGTGCATATAGCTGACGAAAGAATAAGCTTTTGTCTGGATGCGTAGTATTCTGCCCCTGAAATTCAGGCCGGAAGAATAAATCAGATATCGATTTTTAGGTTTGGGACCGTCCGTATGGACGGGTTTTTTTATGGAGGAAAACCATGGAAATTCGTATCAGGTCCCCGACCAGGGGATACGGATTTATGGCCTGAATAAGAGGGAAAGGAGAGAAAAAAGCGCTGACAGGCTGAAAAAAAGGCGCTTTTGTCAGTTGTGCGTATATGAGTTTTTTTACAAGCGCTGTTAATATCCTTCAGACATTAGTGGTCGCAATCGGCGCCGGTCTTGGCGTATGGGGCGTGATAAATTTGATGGAAGGGTATGGAAATGACAATCCCGGGGCTAATGCTCATGTACGGTAAAGTAGCACTATAATATTACAGACAACCGCCCTACTATTTCGTATAACGCAGGGATAGAAACAAGATTACATAAGCAATTTGTGAAATAGTACATTGACACACATAGTAATGTCGGATATAATGTGCATGGAGGTGAAGCAAATGCCGGAGCAGAACATCAACAGCGATTTAATCCGTGGGCATATAGATACCATAATTCTTAAAATATTAAGAGATGGCGACAATTACGGCTACGAGATTATGAAAGCTGTATCCATGAACAGCAACAATGAATATGAATTGAAAGAGCCGTCTTTATATACAAGCCTAAAGCGTCTTGAGAAACAAGGCCATATTGTTAGCTATTGGGGCGACCAATCGCAAGGCGGGCGGCGAAAGTATTATCATATTACGGACAGCGGTAACGCCGCCTATGAAAAAGCACTTTCGGAATGGCTGCATGCAAAAAAAATTATTACTATGCTTCTGCAAGGAGGTAAGGACGAATGATAGATTTACAAAAATATGTTGACGGCTTATTCCGGCACCAGCGTTTAACGCCGGAGGTAAAAGACCTAAAGGAAGAAATATTGAGCAATATGATTGCAAAGCGGGACGATTTGATTGCACAGGGATTGAGTGCAGAAAAGGCAACCGAGAAAGCAAAGGAAAGTTTGTCAGCGATTGATTATCTGATAGACGGAAATCAGCTTACCGATGTTGGCAAATATCATTTGGAATGTATGCAAACACTATTGCTCAACTGTATTATTTTTTGGATTTTTTCCTTGCCGCTTCTTTTTACCCATTATGCGCTAACCAGTTATATCGGGCTTTTATGTGTTATCATTTCTGGCTGCGCTTACATTCTGAGCAAAGATAAAAAAGAAAAAGTCATTGCTTTTCTATCGCTTTCAGCGAGTGAACACAGAAGAAAAGTCGCATGGACTATTTGGAGTGTATTTTTTCTTGTAGCTGTCGGAACGATGGCAGCGTTGACATTTGGAAGTGATATTTGGTTTGGCAGACCTCTGAATATTACAGGCCCATATCAAATGGCAAATATTGCAGTACGGTTTTATCTGCCGCTATTGACCATTATCATTCCTATTACAATCAGCAGTTTTTCAAAAATACTGCTGAAATGCAGAAAGGGGCATGAAGATGAATAAGAAAAGTAAAATTATTATCGGACTTCTCGCTGTTGCAGTTGTTTTGTTCTGCGTAATCCAGTTTTGGATTATTCCCGCCAATCAAGCAAGACAAGAAGCTTACGCCCAAAATCAGACGGACGCTTTAACACATGACATTTCTGCGATTGAAGATTATAAAACTGCATATTTGGGGGACGCGAACAATGTTAGAGACTTATTTGGAAATTTACCATTAAACAATATTCCAAGGCAGTTTGAAATCAATTCTGATGACTGTACTTTAACAGTGAACTATCTTGATACTGTTTGGAACATCGGAGAGGATAAGGTACAAAGAGATTTAATCTATAATACCGTTGCGGCTATGGCGGCGATTGATAATTTGTCGGGAATAACCTATAACTTTTCCGGTGATAGCTATTCCTTTGAACGAACGCAAATTGAAGATATATTCGGCGCTCCCTTGTCAAATCTGCTTGAACAGGAGAAGTGGAGCAACGATGTACAAGACAAACTAAAGGATACGGATTTTGTTGAACAATTTTATAAATAGCAAAGCCAGCCGAGCCAGTCAACGGTCAAGATGAACGGCGCATATGCGCCGCCGTTGACAGCCCCGCCCGCCTTTGCAGACAGGCAATCAAGGGGCGACAGCAAGGAGTGCTGCCGCCCCGCACTATTATCAGAGAGGGGGAATTTCCATGACCGAAAATGAAGCCTACAAAGTGCATATCCAGTACACCTTTAACTCCTTTTGCAAGGTTGTCATTCGTCACGCCGCCATAGATATAATTTTGAAGCTGCGCCGGAGGTGGGAACGGGAAGTTTCCCTTGACTATCTGATGAATGAGAAGTTTGTCCAGCTTGTCGAGCCAGAACAGCTTGAAGAATATCTTTTTACCGCCTGCGGCCAGACCGCCGTTCTGTACCATGCGGAACTTGCCGCCGCCCTTGCCCTTTTGCCGGAGCAGGCACAGGAAGAAATTTTCCGTTACTACTTCCTGCGCCAGCCGCAGCGGGTGATCGGCGTACATATCGGCCGGACGCGCAGCACAGCGGGGCGGCATATCCAGCTTGCCTTGAAGCTGCTGCGGCAGCTTATGGAGGGAAAACGCCATGAGTAAACTTCTCCCCTATGAAACAATCGTCAAAGCCCATGAGGGCGACCCGGACGCAATCGACACCGTTCTTTCCCATTACGCCGGATATATCCGCTACTGTTCCAAAGTACACGGGCAAGTCAACGCCGAGGTTGAGGAATATGTGAAGCAGAAGCTAATTGCCGCGCTGTTCAAGTTTCGCTTTGACCGATAAGCCTTAAAACTGAATATCCAGCCGTCCATCGGCGGCCAGCGAAAGCAGTAAGTCTGAAAAAGATTTGCTGCTTTTTTGTTGCCCGGCTCCGCTCCCGGCCATTTTGCCCTGGTCAGATTGTAGTAGTAAGTGAGAGGGTAATTTTTCTGCTCCGGCGTTTGGCATTTTTGATTTTTGCCCGTAGTAAGAAGCAAAGAGAAAATTTCCCGTTTCGTTTGGCGAATTTCAAAACGCGATGGTGTGGGGAGTGAAAGGAAAAATTCTCTGCCCCGCCGGTTGCCAAAATCCTGTTGCCCGCATTACAGAAGCAAAAGAAATTTTGAGAAAATTTCCATCCAGTGGGTAGCTGGCGGCTTTTGAAATGTATCTTTAGCGGAAAGGAAAAAAGACCGCCCACAGCGGGCCGCAAGTCCTGTTCTGTCCGTTCTATGTACGAAAAGACCAGACTGGGGCAGTCTGCGGCAGTTACAGAGCAAGTTTCTACCACGGTGCCAAAATCCGCAATTCTGCGGTTTTGCCCCTCGCGGGAAACTTGTTGGGGAGTGCCTTCCCCAAACCCTGCTATGGCGGCTTGCGCCGCAAAAATATTTCCGTCCGGCAGGCCGTTTTTTTGCGGGAACTGTCCCGGAAATACCTAACAGACCAGCCTATTTTTTGTGATAAGTGAAAGGAGGTTTATAGCCTATGCCGAAGCGATACAACACACCCCACCGCAGCCGCGTTGTGAAAACCCGGCTGTCCGAAGATGAATACGCCGACTTCACAGCGCGGCTTGCGCCCTATGGTATCAGCCAGTCGGAATTTCTCCGGCAGGCGATACGGCGCACCACCATACGCCCCGTTATCCATGTGTCAGCGGTCAATGACGAACTGCTCTCCGCTGTCGGGAAGCTGACCGCCGAGTACGGCAGGATCGGCGGCAACCTCAATCAGATTGCCCGGTATCTGAATGAGTACGGCGCACCCTATAACGCCCTCTCCGGCGAGGTACGCGCCGCCATAGCCGACCTTGCCGCCCTCAAGTATGAAGTCTTACAGAAAGTAGGTGACGCAGTTGGCAACACTCAAGCATATCAACTCTAAAAATGCCGACTACGGAGCCGCCGAACAATACCTGCTTTTCGAGCATGACGAGTTTACCATGAAGCCCGTCCTTGATGAAACCGGCAGGCTTATCCCCCGCGAGGACTACCGGCTGTCCACGCTGAACTGCGGCGGGGAGGATTTTGCCGTTGCCTGTATGCGGGCAAATCTCCGCTATGGGAAGAACCAGCGGCGGGAAGATGTGAAAAGCCACCACTATATCATCAGCTTTGACCCACGGGACGGCCCGGACAACGGCTTGACCGTAGACCGGGCGCAGGCATTGGGCGAGAAGTTTTGCGCCGAGCATTTCCCCGGCCACCAAGCCCTTGTATGTACCCACCCGGACGGGCATAACCACAGCGGCAATATCCATGTGCATATCGTCATTAACAGCCTGCGGATAGAGGAAGTCCCGTTCCTGCCCTACATGGACAGGCCAGCCGACACGAAAGCCGGTTGCAAGCACCGCTGTACCGACGCTGCCTTGCGCTACTTCAAGTCCGAAGTCATGGAAATGTGCCACCGGGAGGGGCTTTACCAAATCGACCTCTTGAACGGCAGCAAGAACCGCGTCACAGACCGGGAGTATTGGGCGCAGAAAAAGGGACAGGCCGCGCTGGACAAGCAGAACGCCCCCATGATTGCAGGCGGTATCACGCCCCGGCAGACCAAGTTTGAAACGAACAAGGAGAAGCTGCGGCAGACCATACGGGAAGCCCTTGCCACCGCCACCGGCTTTGACGAGTTTTCTTCTCTGCTGCTGCGGGAGGGTGTGACCGTTAAGGAGAGCCGGGGGCGGCTATCCTATCTCACGCCGGACAGGACAAAGCCCATTACCGCCCGCAAGCTGGGCGACGATTTTGACCGCGCCGCTGTCCTTGCCGTTTTGGAGCGGAACGCCCAGAGGGGCGTAACGGTTCGCTACACCCCGCAGCACCAAGCCGCCAGAGCCGCCGAACAGACCGCAGCCATACCCGAATACCTACACGCCGGGAAAGGCCGCTTACAGGGCGAAAAGACAGGGAAAATCGACCCCAGACAGGACAGTGTGCAGCGGCTTGTGGACATTGAGCAGAAGATGGCCGAGGGCAAGGGCAAAGGCTATGAACGATGGGCGAAGATACACAATCTGAAACAGGCCGCCAAGACCCTGACCATCTACCAACAGTACGGCTTTTCTTCCCCGGAACAGCTTGAAGCCGCCGTTGCTACCGCCTATCAGGAAATGCGCCAGACCAGCGGCGAACTGAAAGCACTGGAAACGAAGCTGCAAGGGAAAAGGGAGTTGCGGCAACAGGTACTTGCCTATGCCAAGACCAAGCCCATCCGCGAGGGGCTGAAAGCGCAGAAATCCGAGAAAGCCCGCGCCGCATACCGCCAGGCAAACGAGAGCGATTTTATCATAGCCGAAGCCGCCGCCCGGTATTTCAAGGCACAGGGGCTTACCAAGCTGCCCGGCCGAAAAGCGTTGCAGGCCGAGATCGAGCAGCTTATCTCCGAGAAAGACGGCCTGTACAACACCTATCACGAACAGAAGCAGCGGTTCAGGGAGTTGCAGACCGTCAAGCGGAACATCGACCAGATTTTGCGCCGGGAGGAACCCCGCCGCAGAAAGGAGCAGAGCCATGAGCGATAAGCTGCCCCGCATGGACTACCGCCAGCACCGGCGGGCGCGGCGGCTGGTGCATGAGTGCTGTAACTACGACGAGGGGAACTGCCTGCTGTTAGACGACGGGGAGCCTTGCGTGTGCGTCCAGAGCATTTCCTTTTCCCTCATGTGCCGCTGGTTCCGTGTGGCTGTTCTGCCCCTTGACGAGGAACTGGCCGCAGCCCTCTTGTACCGGGGGAGCCGGAAACGGTGCGCCGTCTGCGGCGCGGCCTTTGTCCCCAAATCCAACCGGGGGAAATACTGCCCCGACTGCGCCGGGCGCATGAAGAAACTCAAGGCCGCCGAACGAAAGCGGAAACAAAGGCATAAATGTCACGCTTTAGAGCCTTTCAAACCCGCATAAATCAAGGCTTTTTTCGTGGGTGTCAAAGGGTGTGCGATACATTTATCCTTTTCCCCCGGAAACAGCGTTCTAAATGCGTACAAACGCCCCAAATCCACCCAAAGGAGGAACCATGTCAGACAACCGAAAATACTACTACCTCAAGCTGAAAGAGAATTACTTTGACGAGGACGCTATCGTGCTGCTGGAAAGTATGCAGGACGGTATCCTCTATTCCAACATTCTCTTGAAACTGTACCTGAAATCGCTGAAAAACGGCGGGAAGTTGCAGCTTGATGAAAATATCCCCTACACCGCACAGATGATTGCCACCATTACCCGTCAGCAGGTCGGCACCGTAGAGCGAGCCTTGCAGATTTTTATGAAGCTGGGGCTTGTGGAGCCGTTACAGAACGGCGCGCTGTATATGAGCAACATTGAACTGCTTATCGGCCAATCCTCTACCGAGGGGGAGCGGAAACGGCGGGCAAGGCTGGCTTTGCAGGAGCAGAAAGCCTTGCCAAAGGCCGGGGCGGACAAATGTCCACCATATCAAGCGGACATTTGTCCACCAGAGATAGAGATAGAGAAAGAGATAGAGATAGAAAAAGAGAGAGAGCGAGAGTTAGATACGGGACAACCCGCCCGCGCCGCCTATGGCCGGTATGAAAATGTCTTTCTTTCGCAATCAGAACTGGACGGGCTGAAAGCAGACCTGCCCGACAAGTGGAACTACTACATTGACCGGCTATCCTGCCATATCGCGTCCAGCGGCAAGCGATACCGCAGCCATGCCGCCACAATCTACAAATGGGCGCAGGAGGACGCAGCCAGGAAAGCCCCGAAAAAGGGCATACCAGACTACTCATGCAAGGAGGGCGAGAGTTTATGAAGAACGAAATCAACGCTGTTTTGGAGAATATGACGACCACCACCCCGGAGCCGGAGGACTACACCGGCGAGGACGGTTTACTGTACTGCGGCAAGTGCCGCAAGCCGAAAGAAGCCTATTTTGCGCCGGATAAGGCCGCTGTCTTTGGCCGTGACCGCCACCCGGCAGAGTGCGACTGCCAGAGAGCCGCCCGCGAGGAACGGGAGGCCGCCGAGAAGCGGCGCAGGCACCTTGACACCGTGGAGGAACTGAAACGCCGGGGCTTTACCGACCCCACCATGCGGGACTGGACTTTTGAGAACGACAACGGCAGGAACCCGCAGACCGGGATTGCCCGCCGGTATGTGGAGCATTGGGAGGATATGCGAACCGACAATATCGGCTGCCTGTTCTGGGGCGGCGTGGGAACCGGGAAAAGCTACCTTGCGGGCTGTATCGCAAACGCCCTCATGGAGAAAGAAATCCCCGTCCACATGACGAACTTTGCCCTTATCCTCAATGACCTTGCCGCCAGCTTTGAGGGGCGCAACGAGTACATTTCCCGCCTTTGCCGCTATCCGCTGCTTATCCTTGACGATTTCGGCATGGAGCGCGGAACGGAATACGGGCTGGAGCAGGTTTTCCATGTGATTGACAGCCGTTACCGCAGCGGCAAGCCGCTGATCGTCACGACCAACCTCACGCTGGACGGCCTGCACAACCCGGAGGACACCGCCCATTCCCGGATTTATGACCGGCTGCTTTCCATGTGCGTCCCGGTACGTTTTACCGGCGAGAATTTCCGGCAGGAAACCGCGCAGCGGAAAATGGAGAGCATGAAGAAACTGATTACCGACTGAAAGGAGTATTGCCTATGGCAGATAACAAGCAGCCCGACACCCGCACCGCCCGCCGCCCCGACTGCGTGACGGAAATCCGCATGGGCAATTCCGTCCTTGTCGTGTCCGGCTATTTCAAGAAAGACACGACCACCACCGCCGCCGACAAAATGGCGCGGGTACTGGAAGCGGAAGCCGCTGCTACACAAAAACCGGCGATTTGACAAGCTGTAAAGAAGCAGATTTGACACTTTTGCCGCTATACAACCAGCCCTATTCCGTGGTACAATGAAACCACGGAATAGTGGGGCTGGCTGTCGGAAACGGAGGATTTTATGTTAAGACAAGCCACCCAAAACCTCATTACCGCCCTTTATCCGAGATTGTCCCATGAGGACGAATTGCAAGGTGAGAGTAATTCCATATCGAATCAAAAAAGGATACTCGAAGCCTTTGCAAAACAGAATGGCTTTACCAACCTGCGCTGGTACACCGACGACGGCTATTCCGGCGCGAACTTTCAAAGGCCCGGTTTTCAAGCCATGCTTGCAGACATTGAAGCTGGGAAAGTGGGTACAGTTATCGTCAAGGACATGAGCCGGTTAGGGCGAAACTACTTGCAGGTAGGGTTTTACACGGAAATGCTGTTCCCTCAAAAGGGCGTGCGTTTTATCGCTGTCAACGACAATGTGGACAGCGCAAACGGCGGCATGGACAACGATTTTACCCCTCTGCGAAATCTGTTCAATGAATGGCTGGTGAGAGATACGAGCAAGAAAATCAAGGCAGTAAAACGAGCAAAAGGCATGAGCGGCAAGCCTGTTACCAGCAAGCCGGTCTATGGCTACCTCATGGACGAGGACGAGAACTATATCGTTGACGAGGAAACCGCGCCGGTTGTCCAGCAGATATACCAGCTTTGCCTTGCCGGGAACGGACCGACCAAGATTGCCCGTATGCTTACGGAGCAGCAAATCCCCACGCCGGGGACGCTGGAATACCGCAGGACGGGCAGCACCCGCCGCTACCACCCCGGCTATGAGTGCAAGTGGGCGACGAACACCGTCGTGCATATCCTCGAAAACCGGGAGTACACCGGCTGTCTGGTGAACTTCAAGACGGAGAAGCCCTCTTACAAGGTCAAGCACAGTGTAGAGAACCCCGTGGAGAAGCAGGCCATTTTTGAGAACCACCATGAGCCTATCATAGACCGGGAAACATGGGAGCGCGTGCAGGAGTTACGCAAGCAACGCAAACGCCCGAACCGCTATGATGAAGTGGGGCTGTTCTCCGGTATGCTGTTCTGCGCCGACTGCGGCCATGTGATGTACCAGCAGCGGTATCAGAACAAAACCCGCAAGCAGGACTGTTACATCTGCGGCAGCTACAAGAAGCGCACCCGCGACTGTACGGCGCACTTTATCCGCACCGACCTGTTGACCGCCGGTGTCCTCTCCAATCTCCGGCAAGTAACGGAATATGCCGCCAAGCATGAGAGCCGCTTTGTGAAGCTGCTTATCCAGCAGAACGAGATCGGCGGCAAGAGAAAGACCGCCGCAGCCACCAAGCAGCTTGAACAGGCGCAGGAGCGCATTGCCGAAGTGAGCCGCATTATCAAGCGGCTGTATGAGGACAATGTAAACGGCAAAATCAGCGACGAGCGTTTCATGGAACTGTCGGCAGACTATGAGCAGGAGCAGCGGGAACTGAAAGACCGCGCCGCCGCTTTGCAGGCCGAACTGGACAAGTCGCAGGCCGCCACCGTCAACGCGGAAAAGTTTATGGGTATCGTCCGAAAGCACCTTGCCTTTGAGGAATTGACCCCCACCCTCTTGCGGGAAATGATTGAAAAAATCGTCGTGCATGAGTGCAGCTATGACGAGAACGGCACCCGCAGGCAGGACATTGAGATTTATTACAGCTTTGTCGGCAAGATTGACTTGCCCGAAGCCTAACGCCCGACCTATCCGACACAATGGCCAAGTGCCGGATAGGAACGGCAAAATTTTTTACACTTCTATTACTTCTTTATCGCACATAAGCAAAAAGCCAGGGAATCAAACAGCTGATGAGCGGCGGCGGGGTAATCCTGATCGGAACCCAGCTGATCCCGCTTCTCAGCAGCTTATTTTAGAGGAAGGAGTAATTATCCATGTTCGATCAGATCTTTGATGCGATTGAAGAGTGGATGAGGGGACTCCTCACAGGGATCATTCATTCCAACCTGGACCGGATGTTTACCGATGTCAATGAAAAGACCAGTGAGATCGCCGTTCAGGTTGGACAGACCCCGCAGGGCTGGAACAGCAGCATATTCAATATGATCGAAAACTTATCGGAAACGGTGATCCTGCCGATTGCAGGGATCATCATCACATTTGTGCTCTGCTATGAGCTGATCAGTATGATCACAGAGAAAAACAACATGCATGATATCGATACATGGATGTTTTTCAAGTACTTTGTAAAGATGTGGATCGCGGTCTATCTGGTCAGCAATACATTTACCATTACGATGGCCGTATTTGATGTAGGGCAAAGTGTGGTCAATTCTGCGGCAGGTGTGATCACCGGAAGTACAGAGATTGATATCAGTTCTGTGCTGACAGACCTGGACACAACACTGGAAGCTATGGAGATCGGGGAACTGGTCGTTCTGGTGCTGGAAACGCTGATCGTCAGCTTTGGCATGAAGATCATGAGTGTTCTGATCACAGTGATCCTGTATGGTCGAATGATCGAGATTTATCTGTATACTTCAATCGCCCCGATTCCATTTGCTACTATGACCAACCGCGAATGGGGACAGATCGGGACCAATTATTTCCGGGGGCTTTTTGCCCTGGCGTTCCAGGCATTCCTGATGATGGTATGCGTGGCAATCTATTCCATACTGGTGGCGGGCATCCAGTATTCGGATAACTTAAGTTCCTCTCTCTTCGGAGTGATGGCTTACACGGTTGTGCTGTGTTTCAGCCTGTTCAAGACGGGGGCACTCAGCAAATCGATCTTTAATGCCCATTAAATTTCAGGAAGGAGGATTTGGACGATGGCTTATGTCAGTGTTCCAAAAGATTTAACAAAAGTAAAGAATAAGGTGGCGTTTAACCTGACTAAGCGGCAGCTGATCTGTATCGCGGCGGGAGCTGCGGCGGGAATTCCCTTTTATTTCCTTACAAGAGGAGTTCTGGGAAACAGCAATGCTGCCACAATTATGGTCCTGCTGATGCTGCCGGCCTTTCTTTTCGCTATGTACGAAAAGGACGGCATGCATCTGGAAGAGGTGCTGATCCATATGATCCGTGTCAAATGGCTGCGTCCGGCAGTCAGGAAATATGAAACGGAAAATTATTTTGAGACAGATCCGGGAAAGTCCGTGTCTGTGACAGTAAAAAAATCGGAGAAGGGAGGAAAGAACCTTGGCAGAAAGAAGCGGTAAGAAACGGCGTCTGGAAAAGCGCCGGGCTAAAGAAGAGAAGAAAGCTGCGAAACAGCAGGCGGCTTTGAAAGCCGCGAAAAAAGGCAGCCGTAAAGCTTCATGCGGCAAGGCAGATCAGAAGGAGAAGCAGAAAGAAGAGAAAAGGATATCTGCACAGAGGACGATTGCCTATAAGGAAATGGCAAAGGACGGGATCTGCAGGGTGCATGATAAATGTTATTCCAAAACAATCCGGTTTTCGGATATCAATTATCAGCTGGCTCAGAACGATGACAAAAATGCGATCTTTGAAAACTGGTGCGATTTTCTGAACTATTTTGACAGCAGTATCCATTTTCAGCTTAGCTTTATCAATCAGAAGAGCAGTATGAAGGAATTTGAAAAGGTGATCCGGATCCGCCGGAGGCATGATGAATTTGATGAGATCCGGAGAGAATACGCCCGGATGCTGCATCGGCAGCTTGCAAAAGGGAATAACGGCCTAGTGAAATCCAAGTATATCACTTTTTCCATAGAGGCGGATAATATCCGGGAGGCAAAGCCAAAACTGGAGCGTATAGAGACTGATATCCTGAATAATTTTAAAATCCTGGGTGTTCCCGCAGAACCGTTAAATGGAGCGGAACGATTGAAGATCCTGCGCCAGATACTGAATCCGGACGAGCTGGGAGATATCCCGTTCGATTATGGGGCTATGGTCCATAGCGGGCTCTCTACAAAAGATTATGTGGCGCCTACCAGTTTTGTGTTCAAGGACGGAAAGACGTTCCAGATGGGAAATAACATCGGCGCAGTTTCGTACCTGCAGATCCTGGCGCCGGAACTTACCGATAAGATGTTGGCGGAGTTTTTGGATATGGATAAAAATCTGATCGTCAATCTGCATGTGCAGTCTGTGGATCAGGTAAAGGCAATTAAGCTGGTGAAAGGAAAAATGACGGATATCAACCGGATGAAGATTGAAGAGCAGAAAAAGGCGGTCCGTTCCGGCTACGATATGGATATCATCCCGTCGGATCTGAACACTTATGGCGGTGAGGCAAAACGACTGCTGGAAGATCTGCAGAGCAGAAACGAAAGGATGTTTCTTGTAACGGTACTGTTCCTGAACACTGCGAAGACAAAGCAGGCACTGGATAATGCCGTCCTGCAGACGGCAGGAATCGCACAAAAATATAACTGTATCTTAAGACGGCTGGATTATCAGCAGGAAGAAGGGCTGATGAGCAGCCTTCCTCTGGGAGTGGGCCATGTGCCGATCAAGAGGGCTCTGACAACTACGAGTACAGCAATTTTCGTTCCTTTTACAAGTCAGGAGCTTTTTATGGAAGGGGAGTCGTTATACTACGGTTTAAATGCCTTGTCCAACAACATGATCATGGTGGACAGGAAAAAATTAAAGAATCCTAACGGGCTGATCCTTGGCACGCCCGGATCCGGAAAATCATTTGCTGCGAAGCGTGAGATCACTAATGCATTCTGCATTACCCAGGACGATATCATAATCGGAGATCCGGAGGGGGAGTATTATCCTCTTGTTCATGCCTTAGGAGGGCAGGTAATCCATATTTCACCTACCAGTAAAGACTACATTAATCCTATGGATATCAACATGGATTATTCTGATGACGATAACCCGCTGGGGGTAAAATCAGATTTTGTCCTGTCACTGTGTGAATTGATCATGGGAAGCAGAAATGGCATCGAGGCAGAGGAAAAATCGGTAATCGACCGTTGTCTCCCGCTTGTATATCAGAAGTATTTTTCTGATCCAAGGCCGGAGAATATGCCTGTGCTGGGAGACCTTTACGATTGTCTCCGGAAGCAGAAAGAACCCCAGGCGCAGAGAATCGCCACAGCGCTTGAGATCTATGTGAATGGATCATTGAATGTCTTTAATCACAGGACCAATGTGGAACTTAATAACCGGATCGTATGCTATGACGTGAAAGATCTGGGAAAACAGCTGAAGAAGCTGGGGATGCTGATCGTCCAGGATCAGGTTTGGAACCGGGTGACAGTCAACCGGGCCACCCATAAAGCGACACGGTATTACATCGATGAGTTCCATCTTCTCTTAAAAGAGGAGCAGACGGCCGCCTATAGTGTGGAAATCTGGAAAAGGTTCAGGAAATGGGGAGGTATCCCGACCGGAATCACCCAGAATATTAAAGACCTGCTGGCAAGCCGTGAGATTGAGAATATTTTTGAGAACAGTGATTTCATTCTGATGCTCAATCAGGCCGCCGGCGACCGGCAGATCCTGGCGAAACAGCTGAATATTTCCCCGTATCAGCTGTCCTATGTGACTAATTCAGGAGAAGGCGAAGGGCTTTTGTTTTATGGCAGTACGATCATCCCGTTTAAGGATAAGTTTGATAAGAGCCTGAAACTGTATTCCCTGATGACGACAAAACCAGAAGAAGTGAAAGATTAACCGACCATTTACCGTTTCCAGTAAATGGTCTTTCTTTTTGCAAAGGAGGTGGAAAGCCTGGCAGGAGTGAAATATACCGCCAAAGAAAAAACGGTACAGAAGATGACCAGGGATGGCCTGACGGAAGAACATATCGGAGATGGTCAGAAAAAAGATGTGCCGGATAAAAGCAGGGGACGCCCGGCTGCCAGATTTGAAAAACAGATCCGGGAGGCGTCTCTTCGACAGGAGGTGTCTGAAGAAGAAAGCGTTGATGGCTCCAGATTAGAGCGGCGCATATCAGCGGATGGAGATCCGCAAAGCAGACAGCAGACAACTGCAGACAGTGAAAAGGTAAGGAACCGGTCAGAAAAAATCCGGGATCATGAGACGGTTCCGGACACAGACGGACTGGATGGTCAGAAATCCCAGATCAAAACCAGACAGAAAAAGGCCCGTCTGAAAGAAGAACAGGCAAAATCCGGGCGTCTGGCTTTTGATGATGAAGGAAGCCAGATGGTCCGGGGAGCCGGAATGGGAGTAGGACGCAAGGCCGCAGGAGCAGCGGCATCTGCCGCTTCGGTATATGTTCATGAGAAAGCATCAGAGGAAGCGGATGATAACGCTGCTGTAAATGCTGTTTCGGCCGGAGAGTTGATGACAGAACGGGCTGCGGTCAGCCTGAAACATACCCAGGACCGGAGTAAAAGAGCGGACGTCCGCGCCAGCCGGTGGGGGATCCATATGGAGAGTGCTTCGGAAAGCAGATTGAAATTCACGCAGGGAGGGCAGGAAGGGACAGGAAGTACCTATTTTAATAAGAAGAAGCAGGAAGACCGCCAGACGGTTATGAACCGTTTTTTTCAGCGGAAACGCTATAAAGAGGCTTATCAGTCTGCGAGAAGCGGGGCGACCTCAGGAAAAGCAGGAGCCTCAAAAGCGGCTGCCGCGGCCGAGACTATGACCACTAAGGCAAAGAACGCCTTAAAAGAAGTGGCAAGAAGGAACCATGCAGTATTTGCCGTCCTGGGAATCTTTGGACTTCTCTTCCTTTTGATCGCCGTGGCCTTTTCCAGCTGCAGCGCTTCGGTACAGGGGAGCGGATCTGTCATCGGGATTACTACATATCCAACCTCAGACGAAGATATTTATGCGGCAGAGAACGCCTATGCTGCGTTGGAAGCGGCACTGAATGAACAGATTAACCAGATGGAGTCCACGCATCCCGATTATGACGAATACAACTATAACGTGAGTGAGATTTCTCATAATCCTTATCATCTGATCTCATACCTGACTGCGAAATACGGAGACTGGACCTATGCCGATGTAGAGGCGGAGATAGAAGCTTTGTTTTCGGAGCAGTATTCCCTTCATACAGAAGGACGGACAGAGACTGTGACGGAGACCCGGACGGTGCGTGTAGGAGAGTCATTAGGACAGGTAGTCACGAGCGGCTACTGCAGCTGTTCCATCTGCTGCGGTCAATGGTCCGGCGGACCGACCGCCAGCGGAGTTTATCCCACAGATAATCATACCCTGGCGGTGGATGCCTCTAACCCAATCGTTCCGATGGGAACAAAAGTTGTGATGAATGGTGTGGAATACACCGTAGAAGATACCGGGGCTTTTGACCGGTACGGTGTAGATTTTGATGTTTATTATGACGATCATGCATCCGCTTCCGCTCATGGACACAAGACCTGGGAATGTTATCTGGCTGATGATAACGGGACCAATGAGGTAACTGTGACAGATACCAGGACAGTCAAAATCCTGTATGTGACGCTCACAAACCAGGGGCTTGACGCTATAGTGCGGGAAAACCTGGATGAGGAACAGATGATTCTTTACAATGCGCTGAATACAACGCTTGGAAACCGGGATTATCTCTGGGACAGCGGAGCAATTTCCGGAGGATCCGGGGGCATGGACTACGATATCCCGCCGGAAGCACTGGAAGATGAAGAGTTCGCCCGGATGATTCGGGAAGCGGAAAAGTATCTCGGCGTTCCTTACGTATGGGGCGGATATTCCCCGTCAGGATTTGACTGTTCCGGATTTGTTTCCTATGTAGTAAACAACTGCGGAAACGGCTGGAATTACGGACGACTGACAGCAGAAGGGCTGCGGGGACAGTGTACTTACGTGGCACCGGGAGAAGCAAAACCTGGAGATCTGATTTTCTTCCAGGGAACGTACAATACGTCCGGAGCATCTCACATCGGTATCTATGTAGGTAATGGAATGATGATCCACTGCGGGGATCCGGTCCAGTATGCAAATATCAACAGCAGTTACTGGCAGCAGCATTTTATGTGTTACGGCAGGCTGCCATAGAATGGAGGTGAGGATTTGAATAAAAAGATCAGACGGTATCTGGAAGAGATTGAGAAGACGGAGAAAAAGATCGCAGATCTCCAACAGTATCTGAAAGGGATCAAAAGCGCCTTGAAAGAGGAAGAAAATAATGAAATGATCCGGGCGATCCGGGGCATGAAGCTGGAGGGGGAAGAACTCCTCCAGTTCCTGGACAGGCTGAAAGGCGGAAATGTTCGCTTTGAAGTCGGAAAGAAGACGGATGGGAGCGGAAAAGGCTCTTTCATCCGGCAGGATTCAAATACAGAAAGAGAGGATGAGAATGATGAGAAAGAAATGGAATAAGCGGGTACTGGCTGCAGTCATGGCTGCGGCCATGATCCTGGGAACGTCAACAACAGCATTTGCCAATGCTTCTCCTCCGGAAGGGCAGGAGGCAGCACAGGAACAGTCTGCTTCGGCCGGGGAAAACGGTCAGACGGAAAATGTCCCGGCAGATGCAGCAACTGAGACACCTCAGACAGAACCGGTGCTGGAAGAAGACGGGACCGGAGGCACGGCATTTACCACTCCCGGGAACGCACAGGTGCAGGATGATATTACAGAAGATGGAAGTAAGGAGTTCCTGACAATCACGACCAAAAATAATAATACATTTTATCTTGTGATCGACAGGAGCGCATCGACTGAAAATGTCTATCTGCTTTCTCAGATCGATGAAAACGATCTGCAGGAATTTCTGAAAGACGGTGCTGTATCTGTATCAGAAAAACAGGAACCGGCTGTTGTGCTGGAAGAAGAATCCCAGACAGGAGCGTCTGCGGAAACCGGTCAGGAAAAAGAGACGGCCGTTGAGGAGGAGCCAGAAGAGGAAGTCTCCGGCAATGCTGCAGTATTGATCGTGATTTTCCTTGCGGCGGGAGCCGGTATCGCGGCTTATTACTTCCTTAAGATCCGGAAAAAGAAAGCGATAGAGGAAGAAGAGGATGAGGAAGGGCTTGAGCTGGACGATGGCCTGGAAACTGTGGATGAACGGGAAGAAACCAGATAAAAGATTTTATGGAGAGGGATTGCACAAAGATCTCTCTCTTTTTTCATTGAAGGAGGAATAGAAGTATGTATCTTGTGATTGCAGAAAAACCAAGCGTATCAAGAGCGATCGCCCGTGTGATCGGGGCGGAGAACAGGGAGGAAGGATTTCTTTCCGGAAAGGACTGTATCGTGAGCTGGTGCCTGGGGCATCTGGCGGAATATCTGCCGCCGGATGGCTATGATAAAAGATATGAAAGCTGGAAGTATGAAGATCTTCCTATCATCCCGGATGAGTGGAAACTGGCAGTTTCCCGGGAGAAAAAAGAACAGTTTTATACACTGAAACGGCTGCTGAACAGTCCGGATGTAGAGTATGTGGTAAATGCCTGTGATGCAGGAAGAGAAGGGGAACTGATCTTCCGGCGGGTGTACCAGCTTTCCGGAAGCAGAAAGACGGTGAAACGTCTCTGGGTCAGTTCCATGGAAGACAGTGCAATCCGGGCGGGCATGGAACAGTTGAAAGACGCAGAAGAATACCGGAATCTGGCGGAGGCGGCTGTCTGCCGTGCAAAAGCGGACTGGCTGGTAGGAATGAACGCAACCAGGGCTTTTACAACCAAGTATTATAAAAAACTTACAGTAGGAAGGGTTCAGACCCCGACGCTTGCCATGCTGGTAGACCGGATGGAACAGATCAAAAAGTTCCGGAAGGAGAAGTACTTCAACGTGGAACTGGATTGTGACGGCATGAAAGCGGAACGGCAGAAGATCTTTGACCCGGAGGAAGCTGAAAAACTCCGGAACCTGTGCGACGGGAAAGATGCTCATGTGATGTCCTGTGAGAGTGTAGAGAAGAAGATGAAACCGCCCAGACTCTACGACTTAACTACCCTGCAAAGAGAGGCAAACCGCATTTATGGTTTTACGGCGCAGCAGACTCTTACAGCTGCCCAGAGCCTTTATGAAGAAAAACTGATCACCTATCCAAGGACAGACAGTAATTTCCTGACTGAAGATATGGAGTCAACTGCCAGACAGGTGATCCGTGTGATCCATGAGAAATATCAGCTGATGGGGCCTTTTGATAAACCGGAAAAACCGGATCTTGGCCGGGTCATGAACAATAAAAAAGTGTCCGATCACCATGCAATCATCCCCACTATAGAGATTGCGGATGCTGATCTGAACGACCTGAAGGAAACGGAGCAGAAGATCCTGTTTCTGATTGCCGCACACACGGTGGAAGCTGTCAGCAGGGATCACGTTTTCCGTGAGATTTCTGTGGAAGTTGAATGCGAGGGTGAGCATTTCCATGCGAAAGGGAAAGAGATTATGGAACAGGGCTGGAAGATTTACGAAGCTTGTTTCCGAAATCCTGACGGCATTGCTATAGAGGATCCGAAAGAGGCTGCAAAGGAGACGATTCCAAAGGTGAAAAAAGGGAAGACCTTCTATCATGTGGAAGCGAAGGTGACGGAACATTTCACTTCTCCGCCGAAACCTTATACGGAGGATACGCTGCTTGCAGCAATGGAGACGGCAGGAAATAAAGAATTTGACGCAGAGACAGAGAAGAAAGGACTCGGGACTCCGGCTACCAGGGCATCGATCATTGAAAAACTGGTCCATTCCCAGTACGCCTGCAGGAAAGGGAAACAGATCGTGGCTACAGATGACGGGCAGTCCCTGATCGAGATCCTTCCGGATTATCTGAAATCGGCATCTATGACGGCTGAATGGGAGAACCAGCTGCTGGAAATGGAGCACGGAAAGATCCAGCCGGAACAGTTCCTGACCGGGATCCGGAATCTGATCACGATGATGCTGAACGGATGCGATCAGATCAGTGAAGAAGAGTCCGGCAGATTTCAGAGTCGGGAAAGCATCGGAACCTGTCCTGTATGTGGAAGCCTGGTTTATGAAGGGAAGAAGAATTACTACTGCAGCAGCAGAGAGTGTAACTTTGCACTCTGGAAAGAAACCAGATATCTGCAGAGTATGAGAAAAACCATTGATAAGCGGATGGCGGCAGAACTTTTGAAGAACGGCAGCACCCATGTGAAAGATTTGTATTCCGCAAAGAAGGATCGTTATTTTGAGGCGGATCTTCTGATGAAAACGCAGGATGATGGGAAGGTAGAATTTTCCCTGTCCTTTCCGAAGAATAATTACAACAAAAAAACCAAAAAAAGAGCATAGGAGGAAGTGCATATGAATTTTGAAGCATTTATGGAATCGATAAAGAAACATATCAAAGAATATCTTCCTGAGTCATATCAGGATGCCCAGGTCACAATCCGGGAACAGCAGAAACTGAATAACCGGTATATGGGGCTTACTGTGATCAGGCCGGGAGATGATCGGATTCCCACGATTAATCTGACTGACTTGTACAGGCAGTCTTATGAAAATCCACGGTTCCGTATCACGGATGTACTTGAGCAGATATCGCAGATCATCCAGAGAGAACCGGAGCGCTTTGATGTGAGCCGCCTTACTCAGTATGAAGAAGCGAAAAAACACCTTTTCATGAGAGTATCTAATGCGGATAAAAATGCACAGGTGCTGGGAGGCGTACCTTTTGTTGAGCGGGAAGATCTGGCCATTACGTTTCACATTGCTGTTGAGGAAACGGAAATGGGAAGAGCTTCTGCCATTGTAACCAACCGGATGATGGAGACCTATGGAGTGACCAGAAATCAGCTTTATAAGGATGCTCTGGCAAACAGTCCGGTTATTGCGCCTGTAAAAATTAATAATCTGGGAGAGTTGCTTGGCAGAATGACTTTGGATGGGATGAAGGAGATGGGAGCATCCGAAGAAGAAATCCGGGATGCAAAAGAAAGGATGGACGAAGCAAATCAGGATAATCCTTTGATTGTAGTAACAAATGAAACTGGTATAGACGGGGCTGTTGCTGTGTTCTATCCGGGCGTTATGGATCAGCTTGGTGAAGAAATAAAAGGAGATTTCTTTATTCTCCCTTCATCTGTGCATGAAATTATTGTTGCTCCTGATGATGGAAGACTTTCCTACTCGGAATTAAAAGAGATGGTGACAGAAATTAATGAAACGCAGGTTGCCCCGGAAGACCGCCTGACAGATGAAGTGTATCATTACGATACCAGAGACCATGTATTTGAAAAAGCTGAGGCTTTTACAGAGAGAAAAAGGGCGAAGGAACAGGATATTGGAAAACAGGAACCTGTTAAGGAGACAGCGGCAGAAAAAGCTGTCCATCCGAAGCGGATCAAACATAAATCTACGGATATGGAACTGTAGGAACGATTTTAGATTTTCCCTGCCTGCTGTCCTAAGACAGCGGCGGGGACTTTTTATAAGGAGGACATGAGATGGAAGAAAATAGAAATACATCTTTTCAGCTGAAAGGAAGAGATATGGACAGTATTCTGCAGTCTCTGGAAGAAGGCGTTTCTGAAATATTTACCAGTGAAAGATACACGGAATACCTGCAGACAATGGCGAAGTTCCATAATTATTCTTTCAATAACACGATGTTGATCGCACTTCAGCGGCCGGATGCAACGCTTGTGACAGGATACCGGAACTGGCAGTCTATGGGACGTCAGGTCATGAAGGGAGAGAAAGGGATTACGATTATTGCCTCGACGCCGATCAAGAAAAAGCAGATGCAGGAAGTCTTGGACAAGGAAGGGCGTCCGGTTCTGAATGAAAATGGAGACTCGATCATGAAAGAGGTGGAAGTGAAGATCCCCCGGTTTAAGGCGATTACCGTCTTTGATATTGCTCAGACAGTTGGAGATCCCATCGACCTGATGGTGCCGGAAGAACTGAAAGAGGCAGTTAATGATTTCGATCTGTTCATGGAAGCAATTACCGCAGTATCTCCAGTACCGATCCGATTTGATGAGATTTCAGGAAATGCGAAAGGGTACTATCACAATGAGGATAAAGAAATCGTGATCCGGAAAGGGATGAGCGAAAGCCAGACAATCAAGACCGCAATCCATGAGTCCGGGCACGCCAGACTCCATGACCGTGATGAAATGAAGGCAAAAGGAGAAAAGAAAGACCGGCTGACAGCAGAAGTAGAGGCAGAGTCTGTTGCTTACTGTGTGTGCAGTGCATTCGGAATAGATACCTCGGAGTATAGTTTCCCATACATTGCAAACTGGAGTTCCGGAAGGGATATGAAAGAACTGAAAACATCAATGGATACGATCCGGCACACGGCTGGGAAAATGATTGATGAGCTGAGCATAAAGATGAGGGAACTGTTGGCAGAGAGAAATGTGCAGAGACAGGAGGAAAAGAAAGAGAAATTCCTTCCTGCGATGGAAGCTGCCGGGTATTACTTTGATGAAAAGGGCAGTACAGATGACCATCTCCGGTTCGTGCCGGACGGCGTACATCAGTTATCAGGGGTTCTGTATGCAGACTCCTGGGATGATGTAGAGACCTGGTTTGGACAGGGCGGTATCGATGATCAGTTTACGGCAGAACGGATCCAGAGAGTTCTTTATCCGGAACGGTTTGAAAAAAGCTCAGAAGAGATGATGTATGAAGACAACGGGGAGCGATTTTCCATCTATCAGATCAAAGAAGGATCAAAAGCAGAGCAGTATAGATTCCTTGGCATGGATTATATCAATAAAGAAGGACTGGAAGTGGTCGCTGCGGATTATGAATGTGTTTATTCCGGAATTCTATTGAAATCGGATGATCTGGAAACACTTTACAGCATGTTCAATGATCTGCCGCCCGCTGACTTCAAAGCCCATTCTATGTCGGTCAGTGATGTGGTGGTCATGAACCGGAATCATGAACTGCGGGCTTATTATGTGGATCAATTTGGATTTACAGAACTTCCGGCTTTTGCACTGGAAAGGAAGGCAGAGCTGGGAATAGGTCAGCTGACAGAGAGGGTCAGTCACTTGGATGAAGACCCCAATATCCGGTTTTATGTGGCTGAGTGTTCAGAATTTCCCGTTCTGGGAGAGTACCATCAGGATCTGTCACTGCAGGAAGCTTTTCGGATTTATGACAGCATTCCGCCGGAGCGGATGCATGGAATAAAGTGTATTGGATTCGATCTGAAGGATGGAAGTGATTATGAAGGTGAATTTGAGCTGGTCAGTGGAAACCGTGTCCAGAAGGAAACAATTAATTCAATTCCTTATTTCCGGGAAAATGTTCATGTGCAGAAAGCAATAGCGGAGGCTGAAAAGGAACTGAAAGCCCGTGAATCGGCAAGAACCGTCCCTAAGAATGAAAATAAAGAAGTAAAAACCACGCTCAAGAGAAGGGAGGAATGTTTATGAGCCAGACACGATTTGATGAAGATGAATTAACGCTGGTGGCCGCTTATGCTGCCAGAACCAGGGAGGAAACCATAGATATCCTAAAGGGTACGCTGGATGTCTTAGAAGATACGAAGGAAGATGTCTCTGATGAAGAGATGATCCTCTTACTGTCATCCACAATAGAGAAACTGCAGCAGGTGGCAGATGATTATTTCTATTCCCTGGATCTGAGGGAGTATCTGAATAATATAAAGGAGGACGATGATGAGAACTGATCAGTATGCAC
>NZ_JACJLV010000029.1 GCF_016902415.1 Mordavella massiliensis
CATTTACCCCCCATCCCCCCATTTACCGCCCTCATTTATCAACTAAAAGGAGCGCCCCCAGATCTGTTCTTTGACCTGTGGGGCGCCCCGGCATCTTTTCTATTGTGAATTACATGTGCATTTTACATCTGACGGCGGAATATTTTTTTACGTCCTATCGCACGGAACTCTTTTCCTGCGTTTTCCAGCATCGGTGTGGCTGTGCTTCCTGCATATTCCTCTCCCTGAGTATAATGTCCCGCCTGATCTTTGATGGTATCCTCCGGGATTTCTTTTGCACTGTCCACTGCTTTCCAGAAATGGACAAATGCAAATGCTGCTTTTGACGCCAGATACAATCTGCTTTCCGGATTTTTTTCTTTTCTGTAATACCAGTATTCTAAAAGCAGCCAGCAGAAAAAGAGCAGCGCCACAGTAAAAATTAAAATCTGAATCCAATAACCTGACATAACTGACACTCCTTTCCGCTTTTTGATTACTATAATTGTAATTCTTTTCGGTTATTATGTCAATTGTTTTCAGACTTTTTAGTCGCTCGCGCGTGAACCTTTCTGCATCGCGAGCTGTTCACAGCATGTGCTTCTTTTTAAAGAAGAGGATGCACCCCGCCACGACAACAAGGCTTAAGAGGATCACGCCTGGATACCCCTGCCTGAGCTCTGGCATATTCTGAAAGTTCATGCCATACCAGCCTGTGATCAGGGTCAGCGGGAAGAAAATAGTGGATACTACCGTCAGGAACTGCATATTTTTATTCTGTACTGCATCTGCCTGCGTCTGATAAGCGTCCCGCACCTGCTGGGCATATTCCAGAAGGTACGCCGTTCTGCCCATGAGGCGGTCCGCCCTGTCCGCGATGGTTCCAAAATATTTCAACTGCTTCCTGGCGAAGAATCCATTTTCATTCTCTTCCAGATCTTTGCCCATATCCATCAATTCGTCGTAGTAGCCCCTAAGTGTCAGCAGTTCCCTGCGGATCGGCCCGATCTCATTTTGAAATCCTTCCGTTTTGCCGTCCGCCACATTTTCTTCCATATGCATGATCCGGCGCTCATATCGTCCCAGCAGTTCCAGATCCCGGCTCATAAACTGCCCGATAAAATTATACAGGAAATGCTCCCTGGTATCGCCCTGATTGATCTTACTCCTGCGGATCCTGACGATCAGACGTCTGGCAAAATCATCATCGTCCACAATCACGATATGTTTCTGGTTGATAAAAAACAGCATCCGGTACCGGCTTCCCAGCACATCCAAAAGCTTAGGAATACAAAGCGACCCCGCCAGACACTCCTGCTGCGCCTCCAGCTTACAAAATCCAATATCCTTCGGGCTTAAGTTCAGTTCCCCCTCATAGAGCATCCCCGCCAGCCCCATTGCCTCCCCGGCATGCTTAAAATCCGTAATGATCACCGCCGGACGTTCTTCTTCCAGCACCTGCTCTTCTTCAATTTTTTCCAGAACTTCTCCAAGCGCAAGGATGAGCACGTTTAGGACCTCTCTTTCGGCAGATTCTGTTCATACGCCTGCTCATAAAATAATTCCTGAGAATTCAGCGGCGTCTTATCATTTCTGATACGCACATATTCTCCTGTGTTCAGCAGCTCCCGCGCCTGCTGGTTATCATTCAGCATCGCGTGGAACATTTCCTTTAACCGCTTTTTCAGATCGCCATCTAAAATGGGCGCCGCAACCTCCACCCGGCGGATGGTATTTCTGGTCATAAAGTCAGCGGATGCAATATAAATCTTTTCCCGTTCCCCGGTTCCAAAAATATAGATCCGGGAATGTTCCAGAAATCTTCCCACAATGCTGATGATCCGGATATTTTCTGTCATGCCTTCCACACCCGGGACCAGACAGCAGATGCCGCGCACCACCATTTCGATTTTCACTCCTGCCTGGGAAGCATCGATCAGCCGGTCCATGATCCGCTTATCTGTCAGAGAATTGATCTTTACGCCCACATAAGCAGGTTCGCCATTTCTGGCATGCGCGATCTCTTCATCGATCATATCCAGCACCTGATTCTGCAGACATTTCGGAGCAACCAGCAGCGTCTCCGTCTCTTCCACCACTTCGCCCATGGCAAGCGCCTGGAACACAGCCGCAGCCTCCTGCCCGATCTGCGGGTTGCAGGTCATGACAGACAGATCCGTATAGAGACGGGCTGTTTTTTCATTATAATTACCGGTCCCGATCTGGGTAATATATTCGACCTGGCCCTCTTTCTTTCTGGTGATCAGACACAGCTTGGAATGGACCTTATATCCGTCCAGCCCATAGATCACATGGCAGCCTGCATTTTCCAGCCGCCTGGACCACTCGATATTATTTTCCTCGTCAAATCTGGCCTTCAGCTCTACCAGCACAAGAACTTCTTTTCCGTTTTCTGCCGCCTCGATTAGCGCCTCTACCACCTTGCTCTGTCTCGCCACCCGGTAGAGCGTCATTTTAATAGAAACAACACTGTCATCATTGGCAGCCTCCCGGAGCATATTCAGGAACGGCCGGATACTTTCAAACGGATAGGACAACAGTTTATCTTTTTCTTCTATCTGCTGCAGGATCGGCATCTCGCTCTGGAACTGCGCAGATTTCTGGGGCACCCGCTTCTCATAAAACAACTCCGGAATATTCCGCAGCATATCCTGGATCTGAAATACAAAGGACAGATCCAGCGGGCACTCGCCGCGAAATACATATTTTTTATTTACGCCAAGATAATCGCAGAGCGTATCTACGATATCCCCGTCCAGTTCTCTGGAAAGTTCCAGTCTGACCGGCGCCAGACGTTTTCTCTTTTTGATGACCTCCACCATAAATTCCCGGTAATCCAGATCCTCGTCATAGAGAGCGTCCGCATCGATGTCCGCATTTCTGGTCACACGGATCAATGATTTTGCCTTCACAAAATACCCCGGAAATGCTTTGGGGATAAAGTGAAGGATCAGTTCTTCGGAAAGCATATAAGTACCGTCCTGCCCCGGCACTTCTATGAGCCTTGGGAACACACTGCCCCCGCAGGGGATCAGCCCCAGTTTTTCTTTTCCGTTTTTCCTCTGAAGCACAACCACCGCGTAGATCTCCCGGTTCCGGAGAAATGGAAACGGCTGCCGCTTGCCCACTACAGTCGGAGAGATCAGCGGCGCGATCTCCGAATCAAAATACCGCTCCAGATATTCCGTCCCTTTTTTGTCAATTTTCCGGAAATTTACCAGTTTAATGCCGTACTCTTCGATCTGTTCCATCAGGTCGCTGTATACCGAATCTTTCCTTCGGTTCAGCTTTGCCACCTGGGAAAGGATCGCGGAAATCTGCTCCTTTGGAGTCATTTTGGTCTTATTGTCCCGGATATCTTTGGACACCAGCAGCTGGTCCACCAGCGATCCCACCCGGACCATAAAAAATTCATCCAGATTCGTCTGGTAGATCGAGGCAAACGACAGTCTCTCGCAAAGAGGGACCGTCTGGCTTTCCGCCTCCTCAAGCACTCTCTCGTTAAACTTCAGCCAGGACAACTCCCGGTTCATATACACACTGTTTTTCATCTGTACACCTGCTTTTCTAATCTCTTATGAATGATGCCATACATGCCATAAGTCTCTTCTTACTCTGCACTTCGGGCATTTTATTACAAATACAAGTGTACAAAAATCCCGCGGCACAAGCCACGGGATTTCCGTTAAATGAATGTAAAATATAAATCAAATATTTTTCTTTTGAAACATCTCCTGAAAGCTTTCTGCTTCCTCCAGGGTCGTTCTCCAGCCAAACCGTTTGAGGTCCGTTTTCCATCCCTTTTTTGTCCGTTTAACTTCTACCCCTTCCGCTTCCAGCAGGATTTTTTGCATGTCATATGTTTCAAAGGCAGCGGCGCCGCTTAGAACCCCGCTCCCCGACACCACCCGGTACGCAGGCACGTCGCCCAGCCGTCCTTTATTCAGCGCATACCCCACCTGCCTTGCATTCCGGGGTTTTCCGCACAAAAGGGCGATCTGCCCGTAAGTGGCCACGCGTCCTCTGGGGATGTTTTCACAGATCATTTTTGCTCTCTCATAAAAATCCATAAGATAATTCTTCCTCCGATTCCAGAAACAATATTTGCAAACAAACCTGCTTACTGGTATAATAAAAAGAGATTAAAAGACAGGAGGACCAAAGCATGAAAAAATATGTTTGTGAACCATGTGGATATGTATATGATCCGGAAATCGGCGATCCGGATAACGGAATCGCTCCCGGAACTGCGTTCGAGGATATTCCGGAGGATTGGGTTTGCCCGGTCTGCGGCGTAGGTAAAGATATGTTTGTAGAAGAGGCGTAAGAAACGCCTCTTCTTTTCTTTTTTATTCTTCTATTTTCTCATCTTCCGGAACGCCTGGTAAATTCTGGAATTTAAAACTCCGGTCAGCACATTTCCCGCACATCGGTAAAGATCCTGCACATCCAGTCTTCCGTCTTTGACTCCTTTGCGCAATTCTCTTACAACATTGCCGCCGCCCGGCATCAAAAGATCATTGCCGATCTCGATCGCTTTGCAGTGATCTCCCAGGCCCTTTCCTGTCGCATACCAGTCTGTCATCACAAGGCCTTCAAATCCCCATTCTCTTCGCAGAACCCGGGTCACCAGATCATAGCTGTTATTGACATACGTTCCATTCACTTTATTATAACTGGTCATTACAGCTTTCGCTCCGCCTTCTTTTACCGCGATTTCAAATCCTTTCAGATAAATCTCCCGAAGCGCCCGTTCATTCACATTGGCATTAGTCCGGTTCCGGTTCTCTTCCTGATTATTGCAGCAAAAATGTTTGATCGTCACGAAGCATCCCCGTCTGGACTGCACGCCCCGGCTCATGGCTGCCGCCATCTTTCCAGTGAGCACAGGATCTTCGGAATAATACTCAAAATTCCGCCCGCACAGCGGATTTCTGTGAATATTCATACCCGGCGCCAGCCAGTAGGTAACGCCGTATTTCTCCATTTCCTTTCCTACCGCAGCGCCGACTTTCTCCACCAGGGAAGCATTCCAGGACTGCGCCAGGGCAAGGCCTACCGGAAAGGAAGTCGTAAACTGGTAAATACAGGGCTGTTTTTGCGGATTTCCCAGCATGAATTTTTTCATCGTCTTCGGGAGATAACCCATGATGGCGATATAAGGCTCCACGCCCTTGATCTTTCCCCGTCTCGTAACCGTAGAAACCTTCTGAAGGCGCAAGCCTGCCGGGCCGTCAGCCAGACAGACATTGGGAATGCCTTTTTCCAGCAGCTCTGAGGTCGTGTATCCGGCGGAACCCGGCGCGTCAAAGAACCGTTTCCCTCCGGTCTGTCCGATACCTGCCACCAGGCTGCACATTTCCTCAGGTGAGAGCTGATCCAGAAGCTCTTCTACCTCAGGAGAAAACGCTGCCTCTGGTTCTTCATAATCACAGGTTTTTGCTATAACTGCATCTTCCTCCAGGATGAATCTTTCCAGATCTTCATCTGGATGCTCCGCAGTGTCCCTGACTGGTGGCGGCACAATTTCTTTCACCTTCTGCCCTCTCTGACAGATATTCGTGCAAAATGCAGTGATCATTGTACGGCGAAGTTCCACGACTGCTGCCGGAAATGTATTTCGGCTGGAGTCTCCGAGCCGCACGATATAGTCTCCTGCTTCCAGTACATAAGCAGCATCTTTTTCCCGATAGGAAGCCAGATCCTGCAGATCAAACTCCAGACAGATCTCCTGCGATTCCCCCGGATGCAGCACCTTGGTCTTAGCAAATGCGGCAAGCTTCTGATATTCCTTTTCCATCCCTGTTTGCGGACAGCTGACATATACCTGGACAACTTCTTTTCCCGCATATGTCCCGCCGGTATTTTTTACCTCTGCGCTGATCCGCACCTTTGTTCCCGCCACATCCACATTTTTCTTCTCAATGGAAAATGTCGTATAAGAAAGACCATACCCAAAGGGATACCGGGGTTCCACTTCAAAAGTATCAAAATACCGGTAGCCCACATAGATACCCTCGCGGTAGTATTCTTCATCCACATTTCCATTCAGATAACTGTAATCCCCGGCCCCGGGAAGATCTTCATAATGCTTTGGCCAGGTATCCACAGTCTTGCCGGACGGCGACGCTTTTCCACTGATCAGATCGGCAAATGCCCGGCCTCCCATCATTCCCTGCTGGGCATAATATACCACTGCGCGGATGCCGGGGATCTCATCCAGGAAATTCATGTCAAATACCGATCCCACGTTGATCACCACGATCATCTTTTCATAATTTGCTGCGCACATGGCAATGTTTTCTTTTTCCACGTCAGAAATCCGGTATTCCATACGGTCAAGCTTCCGGTCTGCGCCTTCGCCCGCCTGTCTGGCCACCACGTAGATGCAGGTGTCTGTGTCGGAAGCCTCCACATCTTTTTGCGTCACCGGCTGTCCAAACGGATACTGGTAAGGGTGACTCATAAAGTTCACTACGTCAAGGCCGCCGGATTTTAACAGTCTTTTCCGGAACTCAGCCGCATACGCCTCCTCACCTTCCCGGTATTCCCGGGCATACCCGTCGATCCAGGATTTGGTAGTCACCGTAAATCCTGCTTCTTCCATCCCCTCCAGGATAGAGATTACATGGCGCTCCTTCACTTCTCCGGATCCGGTTCCGCCTTTGATCGTCATACCCGCTCCTGCTCCGTAAAGAGCCACTTTTCCGGGCGCAAGCGGCAGCACGCCGTCATTTTCCAGCAGCACGATGCCTTCCAGCGCAGCCTCGTAGGAAACCTGTCGGTTCTCCCGCTCCAGGACATCTTCTGCATCGGTAAATGCCGCTTTATTCCTGACCTTCATCCTCATAAGCCATCCCTCCGTTAATACAATTTCCGGTAGATTTTTTCCATCTCATCTGCGCCGAATTTCACATAGCTCTGGTTCAGCAGCCGCTGCTGGGACTGCTCCACGCTTTCGGCAAAGCTACGGATCTCTTCTTCTTTCATGCCATATTCGCGCAGTGGCTTCCGCTGGATCAGCCCGCCCAGCAGTTTTTCGATCTCTCCATAGACCTGATCCGCGCCGCAGGAGAGGATTCCTGCAAGAAACTGGTTGAGTTCCCGGATCCCTCCGTCCGGATCCGCCTCCTGATAAGCCTGGAATACGGCGGTCAGGAACTGATAGTTGGCTTCTCCGTGTGTTACATGATACACGCCGCTTAATGGATAGGACATGGCGTGCACCGCTCCGGTTCCCGCATTGGCAAAGGAGATCCCTGCCATATCGCTGGCCGCCAGAAAGTCTTCAAAGAGTTCCTGCCGGCTGTCCGGTCCTTTTTCCGCCAGTGTACAGAATCCTTTGAGGAGGATTTCCATTGCTTCTTTTGCAAACATGCGTGTATATAATGTGCTTCTTGGCGATACATAGGATTCGATGGCATGGATCAGCGCATCGATCGCGCTGGTTACAAAGAAATGCCACGGCAGTTCTCCCAGAAGCTCCGGGATCAGTACCGCCTGATCCGGATACATTTCCTCACAGGCAAGGCCTAGCTTGGTCTGCAGCTGTGTCAGCTCTGCGATCGACACATTGGACACCTCGGATCCGGCCCCGCAGGTGGTGGGCACGGCCACCAGGGTCCGCACCTTCTTCACAGGCACCTGTTTCTGATAATATTCGGAAGCTTTCGCCTCCCCGTCCAGCACCAGGATCTTGGCCATGTCAATCACCGCGCCGCCTCCGATGGCAATGATCCGGCCACAGTCTGTCTGGCGGAAATCTTTTAACAATGCATCCACCATCAGATCGGTCGGCTCTCCCTGTCCATATTCACTTTTAAAATGTACCTCCGCGCCGGAGGATCTTACGTTCTGAAAATGTGCTTCAAACACCGATTTCCCGGCAAGGATAAAGTCCCCTTCCCCGATCTGAAACTCCCGCACAAACTCCTCCGCGCTCTGATACTGGCATACTTCTGTCTTTTCCTGAAATAATTTCATAATCCTCTGCTCTCTTTTCTTTCTAGTATCCTACAGCATCTCTGCTTTCTTCGACAGAATGGCTTCCACTGCCGCGTCTCTTGCCTCCTGGCTGCAGGTCGGCGCTGTCATCAGTTCCTTTGATTTTTCCACTACAAAATCCAATACTTCTTTCTTCATCTTGAGTCCTCCTTTTGAGTTGCCGGTCTGAACCGTATTTCTGAAAGTATTATAACACAAAACATTTCCGAAAAAAGAAGGATCCTGCAAAAATTTCTCTACTCTTCCGCCTCCTCTGTGGTTTCATCCACTGTCAGCATATTTTCCGCCACGCTCTGACTGATGGTGTATACAAGCACAGAATCCTTTACCATGACATACCGGTTTCCGTCAGAATCCGTGCTTCCCAGGTATACGGTAAATGTTTCCTTTTCCCCGCTGTCCGTATCCTCATATTCCGCCACAGCCGTTGTTCTGGACGCTTCGTCAAGTCCGTAATCCGCAAGTGTCTCTTCTGTCACATGATAGTCCTTTGGCGCGGCCAGGCTCAAGGTCCCCCACCCGCCTGCCAGCTCGCTTAAATCCTCTTCCTCTTCATAGGCGACCGTAGAACCATTTTCTGTAATCTCTACTTTCTGCAGATTCCCGCTGCTGATGGAAGGAACGGTATCATTCTGGATATATCCGGACAGGTCAAAGTCCAGCCGCCCCGGCAGGTCTGCCGTTATGGTATAGATCTTATCCGATCCTTTGACCATGGCATAATAATCATCTTCCGCCTGATTTCCGATATAGACTTCTCCCTCTTCGCCAGCCTCCGTGGTGTAGGCAACCGTATAGGACGGGCTGTCCAGTCCGTAATCCGCCACATCGTCCGGATCTTCCAGTTCCCGCTCTGCACAGAGCGATCCGACGGCGTCCGCGAAATTTTCCACTACGTCCTGGGACAGCGGAATTTCCCTGTCGTCCTCGTCATACCAGGTTCCGTCTTCTTTTACAAACCCCATCCGGCTCTCCCCGCTTGCGTAGGAAACCGCAGTCAACGACTCTTCCCCGGTCAGATAGATTTTGGCAGCCTCTTCTTCTGCCTTTTCCTGCTCCTCCTTTTCTGCATTCCAGAACTCAATGCCCACATAGCACCCTGCCAGCGCCACAAAAGCCGCAAGAAGCAGGATCAACATTTTCTTTTCCTTCACACCGTTTCCTCCTTTTTCTTTTTATGCTTTCCGCCTCTTCCACCAGCGGACAAATCCAAACACCAGGATAACCAGCGGAAGTCCCAGAATCAGGCCGACACTGATCAGTCCTGCGTGCTGCATGGTATTGTAGGTAATCTCCAGACTCTTGGCCTCGATCGCTACATTTTGCATATCGTCAAAATTAGACGATATGGTGTTCATAAAGAGATCCAGGTTTTCCAGGGTCGTAAAGGAATCCGTCACCTGCGCGTTGATCAGGCTGTCTGCCGCCAGAACAGTGAGCCTCCCTTCTTCCAGTTCTTCGTCTTCTGCGTCATCCTCTGCGTCGGTTGCGTCCGAATCTTCTGCGTCAGCTTCTTCTTCCGTATCCTCTGCCGACAGGGTCTGGGTAGCCACCGCGCCCAGGCTGTACGTGCCTTCGGTCTGGTTTTCCTCTGTCACCGCATAGCCCTGTTCGGAAGTATCCAGGAACGAAGAAACGGAAATGGTGTCTGCCTCCGGATCGGTAATGGTCATACCATGCGCGTTGATCAGCAGGACCATATTGGAAGACAGGCCGTCTGTCAGCCCGTCATAGGCGCTGATCTCCGGAAATATATAATAATAATTGCCCTGGTAGTTGCGGCTCATATCCGCAATATACCCGTCTGCCCGCGTCATGCCGTAGGCTTTTAACAGGCCGTCCAGATTCGGCGTTGCGTCGCTGCTTTCCGAAGAAAGGGTGATGTAAACCTTCCCGCCGTGAGCAATGTAATCTTTAAGAAGGGAAACTTCCTCCTCTGAAAGATCCGTAACCGGCGAATACAGGAATAATAGATCGCAGTCCTCGGGAATCTCTCCTGCCATCAGAAGGTTGAGTTCTTCCTCTGTCATATTGTTCTTTTTCAGCAGATCGCTGACCGAACCGGAAAATGCAGACTCCCCGTGCCCGGTGGTAACATAGACCTTCTTCTGGTCGTCCGTGGTCACAAAGTTCACCGCGCTGGTCAGCTGTCCGTCTCCGTCAAATTCCGTAGCCGCAGTGGATCCCGTAGTGTAATAAGAATACTCGTCTGTCACCAGGATATCGGAAAAAGCGATGGTCGTGGTTTTCCCCGTCTCCTTTCCGGTCACCAGGATCGTATCTGAATCCACTCCATTTTCTGTTAATTCCGACGGATGGAGCACAGGATCGACCCACTCCAGCTTGATCCGGCCGGTCAGGGACGTATATTTCTCCAGAAAGGTCTTGATCCTGTCGTCAGTACTGGATTTTTCCGCAAACACGGTAAAAGTTACGTCCTGATCCAGATTTTTCAGGAGCTCCCGGCTGGTATCGGATATCTCATAGATCCGGTTGTCGCTGATATCCAGATGCCGCACCTCTTCGGGCAGCCTGGCAGCGATCATGTTCACCAGAACGGCGATCGCGATCACCAGTACGATCATTCCCACACTGTAGCTTCCTTTTTTCCAGGCAGAACCTGTATTTTGAACGAATGTTTTGACTTTTCCTTTCATGATGCCCTCCTAACTCCAACGTCTTTTCTGGATCATCTGCACGGTCAGGAACAGAAAAATAACGATCAGCGACAGATACAGGATGATCCCCCCAAGATCCAGGTAACTGTTCTGCGTAATAGAAGTCAGATATTCCGTTAATTCCAGTTTCCCGAGAATCTCAGAGAGCAGATTTTCAAACAGTTCCGGTTTGATGAGATATACGGCAAGGGTCCCGGCCGCCGCCAGCACTTCTGCCGCCGCACTAAAAAGCCAGTTCTTTGTCATCTGCCAGAGCCCCAGCACCAGAAGCGACAGGATCAGGACAATCCCGACGGCATTTGCGCCGGCGCCTGCGGGCAGAAATTCCAGGATGCCGCTCCACAGATAGAGGGCCACCAGGATCCCTACTGTACTGATCGCCGCAATAATGGTACTCTCTGTTAAAGAAGAGAGAAAAAGTCCAATGGAAATATAGACACATCCCAGCAGGAAAAACAGCAGGATCGACAGATAGTCTGTCAGGATATATGCGGTCCCCTGGGCCTTAATGATCAGAGGAAAGATCAGATAGATCACACAGGGCACTGCCAGGATCGTCACCATGGCAAGATATTTTCCCAGAACGATCCTTCCCACGCTCACCGGCGATGTCAGAAGCAGCTGGTCCGTTTTATTCTTCCGTTCCTCCGCAAAACTGCGCATAGTGAGCACAGGTACTGCGATCAGCAGCACGAAGAGCACGCCGGAAAGAACATAGGAAAAATAAGGATATCCGTAATTTAAGTTGTATGCCATAAAGTAAATCCCTGTATAGGCCACCAGGAACGCAATGAACACATAGCCGATCATGGTGTGGAAATAAGAGTTGAGTTCTCGTTTATAGATTGCTTTCATTGTTGTGCATCCTCCCCGTTTATTTCTGCGTCAACTCCAGGAAGATCTCTTCCAGTGTCGACTTGTTCAGTTTGAGTGTCTGCAGGGGCATCCGGTGATCCGCAAATGCCTGGAAGATCTCTTCCCGGATGTCTTTGCCGTCCCTGGCTTCGATCTGGACTCTCAAAGTCCCGTCTTCCTCCAGGGTGTACTCTGCCTTTTTCACGGAAGCCATGTGATTTAAAAGGGCCGCCACCTCTTCTTTTCCCCGGCGCACTTCAATCTCCACATGACCCGCGCCGCTCATGGCATTTTCCAGGTTCTCAGGCGTATCACTGGCTACCAGTTTCCCCTTCGCAATGATCAGTATGTAATCGCAGACCTCCCGGATCTCCGCCAGGATATGAGAACTTAAGATGACCGTATGCTCTTTGGCAAGCCTGCGGATCAGCTCCCGGATCTCTATGATCTGCTTCGGATCGAGGCCCACCGTAGGTTCATCCAGGATGATGATCTCAGGAAATCCTAAAACTGCCTGTGCCAGCCCCACGCGCTGCTTATAGCCTTTGGAAAGGTTGGCGATGAGCCGGTTTCTCACTTCCCCGAGTTTCGTAAGCCCCATCACCTTTTCGATCTGTATTTCCCGTTCTTCTCCGGAAATCTGCTTTAACCCGGCCGCAAATTTCAGATACTCTTCTACCGTCATATCCGGATAGACCGGCGGCTGCTCCGGCAGATAGCCGATACATTTTTTGGCCTGTTCCGGCTCCTTTAAGATATCATGTCCATCGATCAGGACTTCTCCCTTTGTGGCTCCCAGATATCCGGTCATAATGTTCATGGTAGTGGACTTTCCCGCGCCGTTTGGTCCCAGAAATCCATAGATCTGGCCCTTTTCCACCGTAAAACTCAAGTCGTCGACCGCCAGGTGCTTCCCGTAGCGTTTGGTCAGATGTTTTACTTCTATCACTTTCATTCCTCCTATTATATAAAATTCATGTGTGGACCCGCGGGGCAGGCGGGCCGCCGATGCTACCAATATAAGCAAAAAGTTTGAAATTTATGTAGTGAAAATGTGTTGAAACTGTGGAAATTCTGTGAAACAAGATTGTGCGAAGCAAGATTAACCGCTATAATGTTACTATGACTGTTATGAATGGAGGAAATATGCAATATACAGTTCCGCACTATTATAAGAAATTTACCTGTCTTTCCGGGGACTGCCCGGACACCTGCTGCGCAGGGTGGCAGATCCAGATCGATCCGGTTTCCCTGAAAAAGTACCGGAAGACGGAAGGGCCTCTTGGCGCCCGTCTCCACAATGAGATCGACTGGGAGGAAAGCTGCTTCCGGCAATACAACGGACGCTGCGCCTTTTTAAATGAAGAAAATCTGTGTGATCTCTACACAGAAGGCGGCGGAGAAAAGGCTTTTTGCCGGACCTGCCGGACCTATCCAAGACACATCGAAGAATTTGAGGGACTGCGGGAGATTTCCCTGTCTCTTTCCTGTCCGGCTGCGGCAAGGCTGATCCTGGAATGCCAGGAGCCCGTCCGCTTTCTCCACAAAAAGAATGACAAAGAAGAAAATGAGCCTGACTTTGATTATCTTTTGTTCACCAAACTGACCGATGCGCGCGCCCTCATATTTCATATCCTGCAGGACCGCAGCCGGCCGGTCGAACTTCGTCTGGCCGTTTCTCTTGCTCTGGCTCACGACCTGCAGGTATGTATCCATCGCGACGCCCTGTTCGACTGCGACGATCTTTTCGACCGTTACCGTTCTCCCGGCGTCTGGGACTGGTTCCAACGCAGACTGAACGGAAAAGAAACCTTTGTCGCCTCTCTACGGGATGAGACCCTTAAGAATCTGTTTGAGATCCTGGATCATCTGGAGGTCCTGCGCCCCGGCTTTACCATCTTCCGGAAAAAAGCAGAAGAAGCCGTATTCCAGTATAACGCTGACCGCCAGGCCCGCACCGGCAGTGATGCCGGCACTCATACGGACCATGCAGACGCGGCTTTCCGGCAGACCTTTACAGATATCATCACCGAACAACTGATGATCTACTTCCTATTCACCTATTTTGCCGGCGCTGTCTACGATGGTGACGCATGGGGAAAAATGAAATTCTCCTTTGTCTGTGTCGTCCTGATCCGTGAACTCTTCCGTGCCGAATGCATCTGGGCAGCCGCCGGAACCGACAAGATCCCGGACGTCAGCCTGGAGTGCCTGCGGAAAACCGCCGGACGGTTTGCCCGGGAACTGGAACACTCCGACCTCAACAAAGACATGTTGGAAAAAATGCTGAAAAAAGAAAAGAAATTCAGTCTCAGGCATATGCTCGCACTGATTTCTTAAAAGAACAGCCGGCTCAATCCGCCACCAAAGTGGCCAGATTGAGCCGGCTGCTCCTGACATAATATTTATTTTTGAACCTCTGATCCTACGGGCTGCAGGCTCCGCAGGGCTCATATCCTTCCTGCACCAGTTCTTCCCTGGTTCCTTTATAATCTTCCCGGTTCCAGGAATTCATATCTTTTACGCTGGCACAATCCGGACGATGAAACTTATGCGTATTGGTATTCAGCACGTAAGTCACCGACGGATCCGGTTCAACATAAGAGGAATCCTCTTCTTTCTTTTCCTTGTCCCAGTCGTCCGCCCGGGATGCTTCTATGCTGTCTCCGGTCTGATAATCGATCTCGATCCCCGGCTGCACATTGTAGACATATACATTAAAGGATACCCCCTGTCCGTCATCCTCTACAGACATCGCCTCCATCCAGACGCCGGAAGCCACCAGGTTTCTTCCTTCAAACACAGGCGTCACCCGGTACATCACATGGTTGTCCGTTTCCTTTACATACTCTGCCACTTCATTTTCAAACGGCAGCATCCCTTCTGTATTCATATAGCGGGTTCCTGTGATCAGATTCCGCTCATTGGCATTTTCCGCAGTCAGCTGATAGCCGATCAGATGGCAGCGGTTGTAAAGAGAACCTCCCTCTACATTCTCATACTGGACCGACTGCCAGCCGCTTGGCTTCACTTCGCTGATATTTCCTCTTTTCTCCGTGGGCATCAGATCCGTACCGACGCAGGCTTCCACTTCGGTACACCGGCCCAGCATATCAAGGCCTCCATAGCTTTCATAGGATTCTTCCGTCAATTCTTCCTCTGTAAAATCCGGTTCCCCGTTCTCCACTTCCACATAAGGCGTTCCCTGATACTCCGGGATCTCTCCCAGTTCCATCTCTGCCGCGGATACGGACGGGATCTCCTGATAAAATAATTCTTCCGCCCCGCATCCGGTTCCCCCGAACACAAAGGAAAGGGCCAGAAGACACAGCCCTGACATTCTATGAAAATGTATCCTTTTTTCATTTTTCTTATGAAAATGTCCGATCAAATCTTTCATCCAGCTCCTTTCTGGACCAGATGCTTTCATCCAGACTGATGATCATCCTGGCCGCCAGATCCGCCGCCTCGTCAAAGCGCCGCATCAGCTCTTCATTGCTCTCCTCACATTTCGGATTGTCCCGGCGCTGATTCATAAGCCCCTTCATATCCGCATAATGTCCGCTCAGTTTTAACCCTGTATTGACCATTTTGTACTTTACAGCGCCCGGAGCGGTAAAGATCTGCTTGATCAGACGCAGATCCCTTAAGGACTGCATCACCGTTTTCCGGCTGATATTGTCATAGAACGGCCAGATGGCGTCCGCCGTGGCAATGTCTACCGGCACCAGCCTTGCCAGCGGATAGGAAAAGGGATCCTTTCCGTCCATCCGCATCAGCTTCTTTTCAAACTCTTCTTCGATCTCCAGATGCTGCACGCCACTTTTCTCAATATAAGACTCCACATAAGGATGGCATTCGCTGTCCAGGATAAAATGGCAGACAAAGCCCATCAGATACGCATATTCCCGGCTTGCGGCCCCTTTTTTCCGCACCACTTTCACGGCATGCTCAAAAAAAGGCAGAGCAGAGATCTCATGTAAATGGTTTCCGTATTTACTCACCCGGTTTGGCCGGTAGGCCTGATAGAAAAAGAACAGGTCCGGTCCCTGCAGTCCGATCCGGTACTGCCGGGAATGGCTTTTGATCGTCTTTTTCAGTGAAACCGGTAATTTTTCCGCTACTTTTTTCCCAAATCTGTCATGTGCATAAAATGCTGGCATGTCTATACTCCCCTTTCTGTCCAAAAACATCCTGCTGCGAAATCATTCTAACACAAACGGCCTTACGATTCCACCCTGGCGGCTTTATGAAACAATACATAGCCGATCACAAACATCACGGCGATAATGCCTACCCCCGCATTTGCCACGCCTGTGATCTGCGCCACCACACCTACCAGGGTCGTTCCCATAAAGGACGCCCCCTTGCCGCAGATATCATAGATCCCAAAGTATTCTCCCGACTTTTCCGCCGGAATGATCTTGGCGAAATAAGACCGGGCCAGAGCCTGGATCGCGCCCTGGAACATTCCCACCATAACCGCCAGGAACCAGAATTCCCACTGCTTATCCAGCTGGATCGCAAACAATGCGATTCCCGTATATGCCAGGATGCAGACTTTGATCAGGCTGGCTGTCTCATATTTTCTGGAAAATACCGAAAAAATAAGAGCACAGGGAAATGCAACGATCTGTGTCACCAGAAGCGCCAGCAAAAGTCCGGTGGTATCCAGCCCCAGCGCGCTTCCATAGGCGGTAGCCATCTCAATGATCGTGTAAACACCATCGATAAAGAAGAAAAAGGCAAGAAGATATAAAAAGACTTTCTTCTCTTTTCTGATATCTCTTATGGTGTGACCCAGTCTTCGGAAACTGTCCCGTACCGGATGCTTAGGCGTCTCCGCATAATTCTTCTGCCTGTAATTGCGAAGCAGGGGAACCGTCATCAGCACCCACCAGGCCGCGTTGATAAAGAAAGCCAGCATCATAGCCGTATTCATGGTCATGCCGAAGCTTTCATACATCAGCACGAACACCAGAGAAAGGATAAAGGGGACACAGCTTCCGATATATCCCCAGGCATAGCCGTTGGAAGATACCTTATCCATGCGCTCCGGCGTGGTCACATCCACCAGCATGGAGTCATAGAAGATCAGGCTGGCATTGTAACCCACTTTTGCGATCACAAATACCACCAGGAATACCAGCCAGGAACCGGGAACAGACAAGGCGGCGCAGCCGATCACGCCGACAGCCATAAACAGCACAAATAGCGGCTTCTTATAATTTCTGGTATCAGCGATGGATCCCACAGTGGGGCCAAGGAGCGCCACAATGATGGTGGAAATAGACGCCGCATATCCCCAGTACGCCAGATAATCCACCTCGGAAATGCCCGCATTTCCGGCAAGCGCGTTAAAATAGATCGGAATGATCGTGGACACCAGCAAGGTAAATGCAGAGTTGCCCACATCGTATAAGATCCAGTATTTTTCCAGTTTCGTCATCTTCTTATTTTCCATGTCTTCTCTCTTCCTTTGTCAGCCTTTCTTTTCTTCTCAAAACTTCCCACTCATTATACTGCCTCTTCGTAAATACAGTGTAATTCTTTTGTGAAAATACCGTGAATTATTCTTCCAGATCGGTCCTGCCCAGGCGGATATCTTCCATGTGCCCCGCCAGGTCTTCATCCATATGGTCGAACAGGTAATTCCGGCTGCTGCCATGCTTCTCCAGATATTCTTCCCTGAGCTGCCGGCGCATGATCTTAATATCTTCTTCAAATTCTCTGGCTGAGATCAGGGTGCCGCCCTGTCCCAGCGTCACCACCTGCTCCACGCCGTCGGAAGTTACCACTGTTACGTGATATTTCCGCCCGATCTCATGGACCACCTTTTCGATATACTGATCCGCCGTCTCCGCTTCCTTCGTATAGACCACATGGATATTGTGGTACTTCATGATCTCCATCTGCTCGCCCTCTACCTGATAGGCGTCGTAGACCAGGATCACCTGGCAGCCCTTATATCCCTGATAATTGCAGAGAATGTCCATCAGCTTGTGGCGTGCTCCGGAGATATTGACTTTTGCCAGTTCTTTTAAGTCTTCCCAGGCAAAGATCACATTATAGCCGTCTACCAGAAGATACTCTGTCTGAACCGGACGTTTTTTCTTTTCCTTCTCTTCCGCAGGCGCGGCGACTCTTCGCTTCCATCCTTCCTGGTTCCTGCGCTCCACTTTCCCGTAGGTGCGGATGAAAATTTCTTCCAGCTCTTTCTCGTCTTCTCCCCAGACGGCCTGTGTCTCCTTTCTCCGGGTCGCGGCCGTCTCTTCCGCCTGCCTTTGCTGCTTCTGGTACGCAGGCAGATGCATGTGATCCGGCACTTCCTGCCAGGGCACAAAATATCCCGCGCCGTGGGAACAGAAAATGGATCCGGAAGGATTTTCTTCATCCCGGTCCGGTTCATACCCGATCCGCGCAAGGACTTCCTCCTGGCTGCGGCACACATCATAACCCCGGAAGGTACAGGTCAGGTGTCCTCTTCCTCTGGTGTAGGCAGCTGTTTCCCTTGCATAGTCCCGCATGGCCGCCACCGGCGCCCGGCCCTTAAGGACCGTCATTTCCTTCTCCTGCACAGGGGGCTCACATTCGCCGCCCATGTTCTGGATATCTGTCAGCGCACGGCCCGTCATTTCCACAGGAACCTCCAGATAAAATTCATAATAAGGTTCCAGAAGGATGCTGTCCGCCTGCATCAGTCCCTGGCGGACAGCCCGGTAAGTGGCCTGCCGGAAGTCTCCGCCCTCGGTATGTTTCAGATGCGCTTTTCCTGCCGTCAGCGTGATCTTCATATCTGTAATGGCGGACCCGGTCAGCACGCCCCTGTGGACCTTCTCTCCCAGATGGGTCAGGATCAGCCGCTGCCAGTTCAGGCTTAACTGGTCCTCGCTGCAGACGCTGGCAAAGCGAAGGCCACTGCCCCGCTCTCCCGGCTCCAGCAGAAGATGGACTTCCGCATAATGGCGCAGAGGCTCATAATGCCCCACTCCTTCCACCGTATTCAAAATCGTCTCTTTATAGACCACCCGGCCGGTATCAAAGTTTACTTCTACGCCAAACCGGTCCAGGATCAGGCTTCTTAAGATCTCGATCTGCACCTCGCCCATCAGCCGCACATAGATCTCGCCCAGTTCTTCTTCCCAGACCACGCGCAGCATGGGTTCCTCTTCTTCCAGGCACCGCATATTCTGAAGCATCCGGTGGATGTCCGTCCCTTCCGGCAGTTCCAGCTTATACTCCAGCACCGGTTCCAGATACGGATCTTCCGTATCTGTTTCCTCGCCCAGCCCTTCTCCCGGCCAGGTAGAGGAAAGCCCCGTCAAGGCGCAGACGCTGCCCGCCCTTGCCTCCTGGAGCATCTCGTACTTTTCCCCGGAATACAGGCGGATCTGGTCGATCTTTTCTTCCCAGGGTGTTTCATCCCTTCCGGTTCCTGCAAGCAGTTCCTTGACTCTTAGTCTGCCGCCGGTGATCTTTACATGAGTCAGCCGGTTCCCCTGACTGTCCCTGGAGATCTTAAAGACTTTGGCTCCAAATGCTTCCGGACAATCCGGCTCCCGGGAATAGGCGGCCAGTCCATTTAAGAGTTCCGCCACACCCTCGATCTTCAGAGCCGAACCAAAGAAGCAGGGAAATACTTTCCTCTCTGCCGTCATCCGGCAGATCTCTTCTCTCTCTACGGTTCCATGTTCCAGGTAATGCTCCATGACCTCCTCATCACAGAGCGCCAGCTCCTCCAGAAACTGCTCTCTGGCTTCTCCGGCCGCAGGCCCTGCCCCGTCTCCAAAATCCACGCAGCCGCTGTCCAGCTGGCTTTTCAGTTCCCGCATCCGCTCTTCCCGGTCCGTTCCCGGCTGATCCATCTTATTGACGAACAGAAAAACAGGGATCTGATACCGCTCCAGAAGCTTCCACAGCGTCCGGGTATGTCCCTGGACTCCGTCAGCCCCGCTGATCACCAGGATTGCGTAATCCAGCACCTGCAGCACCCGCTCCATCTCCGCCGAAAAGTCCACATGCCCCGGCGTATCCAGGAGGGTGATCCTAATATCCTCCCACTGCATCAGCGCCTGCTTGGAGAAAATGGTGATCCCTCTTTTTTTCTCCAGTTCATAAGTATCCAGATAGGCATCCTGATTGTCCACCCGGCCCGGCTTCCTGATCCGGCCGCAAAGATAGAGCAGGGCCTCCGACAGCGTGGTCTTCCCCGCATCTACATGGGCCAGAACGCCCAGGGTAATCTGTTTTATTTGATGTTCAGACGTATTTTCCATGAAAATACCCCACTTTCTTTATTCCCTGATGGACCGCCGGTTTTCCTTCCACTCACGAAAGGGAAATGCCGATCAATCCGCCTTTTTCCTCGTATCCGGTCTCCCACAGATCTTCCAGCAGAAAGCTGGACGCTTCCCCATAGGTGGCAACCGTGATCCGGAAGCCTTCTTTTGTCTCCTCGTATCCATAGCACAAAAACCAGTGCCAGGTAAAGTCTTTATAACAGGTCTTCTTGTGTTTCAGCATCAGATAAGGCACCGGAAATCCGCTGTCAATCTGCTGCCGGATAAAGGTTTCTGCCTCCCGGGCGCTCCGCTCCCCGGAAAACTCCTGAAGCCGGAGTTTTTTCTCGCCAGCGTCCTGGAGATACCGGCCAAACCCTTCCGTAAACATCCACAGCTTACTTACCCCGCCCACTCTGGGCTTCAGATAAGGCTTCATCCGCATGGCAAACCGGACGTATTCCTCTCTGGTCAGATTCTGCGGATCAAAGGGATAGAGATTCGTCATGCCTTTTCTCCGGGCCAGATCGATACAGCAGTCACAGGCCGTGGCCGCCGCGCAGCCTCCCATATACATGACCACATTCTGGAACCAGTCCTGATTGCCGCCTACACCGCCGTCAATTGTAAAATAATCCAATTCCTTTTTCTTCATAGAAATCCTTCGTTTCCACTCCTGACTTTTCTCATTCTAACATCCTGTCCTGCATTTTACAATTTCCCGGAATCATTTTCCAGAATCCTTCTGTTCTTCGCCTTCTCCTACCACCACATCGGAACGCAGGATATCGGTAAGCAGCGCCCTGCATTCCCCCCGGATCTGCTCCAGCGGCGTTTTTTCCTGATGGCACTCATTGATAAATCCAAGAAGCCCGAAACAGACAAATCCTGCGATCTTCCGGGCCGAATACTTCAGTTTCAGGTTCCGCTGTTCGATATGGCTGGTGTGCTGCTCCACAGTGTCCAGCACGATATTATAAAAGGCAAAGGCAAGGTACGGATTCTTCTCCGGGTCAGTATGCCGGAAAAAATCAAACCTGGCATAATAAAGATCCAGGATGGTGTCCAGCACATTGACATACCCCTGCACTACGCTGCCGGAGGGATTATACTCCTGCTGCCTTCGCCGGTAATCCGCATAGCCGATCTCCTGCATATCGGCAAAAATGTCGTCCACCAGGGCAAATTTATCACTGTAATGCGAATAAAAAGTAATCCTGCTGATGTCCGCGTTCTTACAAAGCTCTGTGATAGACACCTGGTCAAACGTCTCCTCTTTGAGCATCTTGATCAATGTGGTTTTCAGCGTCTTTTTCGTTTTCCGGATCCGCTTGTCTTCCATTTCCTTACACTTTCTCCTGTCTGTATAATTAGCTTACATATTCCCGTTATTGTTTCTTGAGGTTCGTACTTCAGTCTGCTATAATTTTAACACCTGTTAAAATAACAGGCAACCTGTAAAGTAATCATTTTATCCATATTTTTTTATGCCTGGAAACACGAAATATCAGAGTTAGAGAGGGGATAAGAAATGTCAGAAATCGCGATCATGACAGACAGCAACAGCGGCATCATGCCCGCTGAAGGAGAAAAAGCCGGCATCCATGTGATCCCGATGCCGATCCTCATTGATGAACGCACGTATTATGAAGGATACGATATTACAACTGAAGAATTCTATGAAAAACTGACCCGCGGCGTATCAGCCACCACTTCCCAGCCGTCCCCGGCTGCAGTGATCGACATGTGGCGGTCTCTTCTAAAGACCCACGATGAAGTCGTCTTCATCCCCATGTCCAGCGGTTTAAGCAACACCTGCCAGACCGCGGCCGTACTGGCCCGGGACGAAGAATTTGCAGGCAGGGTGCACGTGGTAGACAATCACCGGATTTCCGTCACTCAGGCCCAGTCTGTTTACGACGCCAGGATCCTTGCCAAAACCTGCAATAGCGGAAGCAAGATCAAAGAAATCCTGGAAAAAGAAAGCCTGGACGCCACGATCTACATCGCGGTCGACACCCTGGAATATCTGAAAAAAGGCGGCCGCATCACGCCGGCAGCCGCAGCCGTCGGCACCGTCCTCAACCTGAAGCCGGTCCTTACCATCCAGGGGGACAAACTGGACGCCTGCGCGAAAACCCGCGGAATCAAAACCGCCTTCAAAACCATGTGCAAAGCTTTGGAAAAAGACATCCGCACAAGATTTGGCGGCACTTATGAACACCGCCAGTTAAAAATCGGCATGGCCACTACATTTTCCGACGAAGAAAAACTTTCCTACTTCCGGGACGAGCTGACCAGCTGTTTCCCGGACCTGGAACTCTTCGCCGCGCCCCTCACCATGAGCATCGGCTGCCACGTTGGCCCCGGCGCACTGGGGATCGGCGCATTTCTCGCTCATTAATTGGGGACGGGGGATTTTCAGAAATCCCCCGTCCCCCGTCACTTATATGTTTCTCATGCAGTCTTCTATATCGGCGATCGTCCGCGGAATGTCTTTTGACAGGTTCTCGCAGCCGTCCTCCGTTACCAGGCAGTTGTCTTCTACCCTGAAGCCAATGCCCCATTCTTCATGATAAATTCCCACATCCACGCAGAACGCCATGCCCGGAGCGATGATCTCCGGTGTTTTTACCATGTCGTGTACGTCATATCCGATGTGATGGGCGCCGCCGTGCCACATGTAGGTGCCGATGTCTTCCCATTTCTCGCAGACTCCGGCGTCTTTTAACTGTTCATAATTGTACCGGCGGATTTCTGCGTCAACCTCTGCCATCTTCATGCCCGGTCTGATGATCTGGAACATGTGATCAGACGTGGCAAGCGCACAGTTATAAAGGAGTTTTTGCCGCTCCGTAAATTTCCCGTTGCAGGGCCAGCCTCTGGACACGTCGTTCACCAGTCCGTTCCAGCGCGCGCCTACATCGTTGAGGATCATGTCGCCGTCCTGCGCCTGTCCCTGATAGGCATAGTAGTGAATACAGAAATTATTTGCCCCTGCGGAAATGATGGGCGGAAAGCCGGTTCCTTCTGTGCCGTGCTGCCACAGTGCGTGCTCGAATTCCGCCTTGTACTGATACTCATACAGTCCCGGGCGGGATACTTTCATCATAGCCAGGATTCCTTCTTTGGTGATGGCTTCCGCCTTGCGGATCGCTTCGATTTCGCAGGGCTGTTTGATGGTGCGGAGTTTCCGCAGGATCATGGTGCCGTTCTCTATCTGCAGATACGGCCAGGCATCTTTTACGTCTCTTACAAACCGATGGGCTCTGGTATCAATATCCTCTGTGCTTTCTTTGTAAGTGTCTGCGTAAAGGAATGCATAGTTTCCGGAAACAGCCAGCCTGTGAAAATCTTTTTCAAAATTTTCTGCATAACCAAATGCTTCTGCCGCCGCTTTTTCCGCAGCCTCGGATTCTTTGGTTCTCTTCCCTGTCCAGCGCTCTGCAAATGCATCCGGTCTGCGAAGATACAGTTTTTCCCATCCCGCTCCGGCACTGTCTTTTCCAAGCAGAAGAACCAGTCCCGGCTCTTCGATCCCGGTCAGATAAAGAAAATTGCGGTTCCCGAAGAAGTCATAATTTTCATCCGCCGACCTGCGGATCTCGTCCCCGGAGAAAAAAACGGCCAGTGAACCATTTTTCATCTCACGGATTACATTCTTACGATTACCGCTGTAATATTCCTTTTTCATGTCTCTTCCTTCTTTCGTAAAAATACTGGCTGGCTTTCCGTCAGCCAGTCCTATTATAGAGCATCCCCGTGGCTCTGTCAAAGTCACCGGAAATGCCAAAAGGCACATTCCGGGATTGTAAGCGGTCGCCAGTACAAAAAAATAAGAGCTCCTTCAGGAACTCTTATCAAACGTGGGCGAGAGGATTCGAACCCCCGACCTTTTGGTCCGTAGCCAAACGCTCTATCCAGCTGAGCTACGCCCACACAACTATGAACTTTTTCACAGCAAAAATAATTATATTCTTACCCTCCGGATTTGTCAATAGCTTTTCTCTAAAAATTAGTTTAAAATTTGTTTCTCCCGGCGATAGTTTTTCTTAAGATTTTTTAGAAACATTTCCAGATTCTGACATACTTCCGCCACAATTCATGCGTATAATAAACTCATCAACAAAAAGAAGACGGTAGTCGTACTTAACCGTGACTTGAATGTTTTGCATGATTACCGGCTTCGCCTAAAAACAACTAACATTTATATAGATTTATTTTTCATCCCTCTTTATGCCGGCGCCAAAAGCGCCGGCTTTTTTTCGTCCGGCCGTCTTCTCACAAATAGGAGCTTTTCACAAATAAAGGCTTTCCTTTTCTTCCTGGTCTGTGCTATAATAGACCTCGTGATTTGGAGACGTATCGAAGTGGTCATAACGAGCTTGACTCGAAATCAAGTTGTCGGGCAACCGGCACGTGGGTTCGAATCCCACCGTCTCCGCTTATTAAAAACTCCCGGGGCTTTCGCCGGCCCGGGAGTTTTTCTTATCTCTTCTATTCCTCTCTCTCATAGAGAAATCTCACATGCTCATAGACCTCCGCAAAATCAATCACAAGCTCCCCGTCCCATATTCCTACCGGGACCTTCGCATCGAAGCCATAAATCAGCGGATATTCCTCATGTTCAAAATCATAGACGATGACTTTCTTCTTCATGGGATCTATCATCCAGTATTCCCGCACCCCTGCATTCAGATACTTATTCAGCTTGATCACGGAATCTTTCTTTTTTGTAGACTTTGACAGCACCTCAATGATAAAATCCGGGGCCCCGTAAATACACCGGTTGATGATCTTATCCCTGTCGCAGACAATCACCACGTCCGGCTCCACCATCGTCTTGTCGTCACAGTCCAGCTGTACGTCAATGGGCGCGATCATCGGCAGACATGTTCCTTTTTTATCCAGTACATGCTGCAGCATTTTGCTGTAAATATATCCTCCGATGATCTGGTGTGCAGAGGTCGGCGACGACATATCATAGATAACCCCGTCGATCAGTTCCACGCGGATATCATCCGGGATCTTATAATAATCCTCCAGGGTGTATTCCCCCTGCTTCTTGACAAAATAGGGGACTGCGGATTCCCGCATGTAGGAAGGCTGTTCCCCCAGCACCCGTTCCAGCGCCAGGATCGTCTCATACCTTGGCGTCAGCGTAATCCCTCCCAGCACCTTCTGCACGGTTCCAAGAGGCAGTCCGGACAGCTCCGCGATCTGCGCATAGGTATATCCCAGTTCTCTTTTCCTCTCCTGCATTTCCTGAATTGTCATATCCTCATCCCCTTTCTATCCAAATTATAACCATTATACCGCCTTTTGTCAATCACAAACATCCATTATATATCCGCTATTTATCCACATTTTAACCATACTATACAATCCATGGACTTACAAAAAAGACCCGGGGATGTCTGCCTGATCCACTCCTCAGACAAACATCTCCCGGGTCTCTCATAAATCTCAAACTATTCTAAATACGCGCACGGCCTTTCCAATCTTTACAGGGCCTCTGCCAGGTCCTGCAGAGTCCGGAACACCAGATCGGCTCCGGCCGCATAGAATTTTTCTTCTGTCTCTTTGCATTTTGCTTCCTGCTCTTCCGGTGAAAGCGCCTGGTATTCCTCCTCAGACAGTCCCATCTCGGAACTTCCGATGACAACGCCCGCGGACCATACGCCGGCGTGTTTGCCCTCTTTGATGTCTGAAGCAGTGTCGCCCACTTTCAGCACCTTATGTACGTCGTCAATTCCCAGCGCTTCCATGTTGCGGAAGATCATATAGGGGTACGGTCTTCCTTTCTGTCCTGTGGAATCCGGACTGAACCAGCACTCCGGCTCGTATCCAGATGTTCCAGAATAAAATCCGCCGCTTTTTGTTCAGACTTTCTCATGTCTCCGTACCCTGCACGGATCTTTTGTGCAATCTCTTTTGACATACATCCTCCTTGTAGATTTTCTACAGATTTTCACCGTTTCCCCAAAAATCCCTTTGCTTTTATTTTAACAGAGGCGCTTTTTCGACGCATGCATTTCTTCTGTTAAATCTTGGTAAAACCAGACATTTATTCCTCTTCCTGTTCCAGAAATTCGTATACTGTCCTGGAAATCTCCCGGATCAGAAGCGCTGCGTCTTCCCCCTCCTGCTCTCCCTCAAGACCGTCGCTCATGACGCAGAGGATATAATCCTTCTCTGGCCCGAACACGATAGCCGCATCGTGCTGGCAGGTATCCGTTTCTCCTGTCTTATTCGCGCACAGCGTTCCCTCCGGCAATCCCGCCGGGATCTTCCAGTCCCGTTCCTGGCCCGTCAGAAGCGCCAGCATGTCCAGAGAAGCTTCTTCGGAAACACATTTCCCCTCATAAATATTCTCCAGAAGCCTGCCGCAGTCCCTGGCAGATGTGTGATTCTTCTCTTCGGAAATCTCCTCTTCCTCCGACACAGAAGGCTCCAGTGTGTGGTAAATGCCGGTATCTTCATATCCCTGCTCTTCCAGATACGCGTTCATCTTCCGGCATCCTTCTGAAAAAGAATGGTCCGCGTTCTGGGCACGCACCAGTTCATTAAAGGACTCATTATCCGATACCTGGATCATCTGTTCCAGATAAGTGGTGATCTCCTCCTGGCCTTTTGCCAGATCTCCTGCCTCATCGGCCTGCCACCCGGTGATCTCTTCAAAATACTCATACGTTCTTGCCATTACAAACAATTTGATCAGACTGGCCGCATACATTTCCCGGTGATTGAGAGACAGTTCTTCGCCCGTCTCCAGATCCTTCAGATAAATACTGTACTCTCCCGGCTGATCCAGGATCATTTCTGTCAGTTCGGTCCTGAGAGAATAGAATTCTTCTTCTATCCCTGTTCCTTCTATATAATTAGCGGCCTTAAGGCTTTCTGCCTGGCCTCTTGCCTTTGCCGCGTCCGCCGCATAAACAACCGTCAGGATCCACAGCACAAGAACGATCCCGGCCGAGATCTGCCGCTTATATTTTTCCCATTTATCCACGATGTGTTGCTCCTGTTTTTCCCGTTTTCTTTCGTTATGAACCGATGGATATTATACCCTGTTTCTGATATACTGACAATAAATAGTTCTATATCTTCTATATTAGAGGAGGTTTCCCATGAATATTCATTATGCCTACCGGCCGCTTTCACCAGCCGACGATTCCCGGTATCTTAACCGGTTCGATCTTGCCCACGCCAGGGCCGCAAAAAATTTTCACCGTTCTTTTCCGGAATATGCCCCCACTCCTTTGTGGAATCTTTCCGCTATGGCAGAAAAAGCAGGCGTCGCCTCTATCCATCTGAAAGACGAAAGCTTCCGTTTTGGACTGGACGCCTTTAAGGTACTGGGCGGCAGTTACTGCATCGCCCGCAAGATCGGAGAACTTTTGGACATTCCTGCGGAAGCGCTTTCCTATAAACTTCTGACTTCACCTGCGATCCGTGAAAAGACCAGGTCTCTCACCTTTGTCACTGCAACCGATGGAAACCACGGCCGGGGCGTTGCCTGGACCGCGCAGAAGCTGGGCTGCAAAAGCGTTGTCTATATGCCAAAGGGAAGTTCTCCGGAACGCCTGGAGCATATCCGAAAAGCCGGCGCCACGGCCAGCATCACGGACATGAATTACGACGACGCTGTCCGCTTTGCCAACCAGCAGGCCCGGGAGCATGGCTGGATCATGCTGCAGGACACTGCATGGGAAGGGTACGAAGATGTGCCGGGCTGGATCATGGAAGGATATCTGACTCTGGCTCTGGAAGCCTATGAACAGCTGCAAGGCGAAGAACCCACGCATATCTTTCTGCAGGCCGGAGTAGGCGCATTTGCAGGAAGCGCGGCAGGCTTCTTCACCTCCGTCCTGAACCGGCGGCCTGTCATCACCATTGTAGAGCCGGACAAAGCGGACTGCCTGTACCGCACCGCCAGGGCAAATGACGGCCAGATCCACTTTGTGACCGGTGACATGGATTCCATGATGGCCGGACTGTGCTGCGGCGAACCCTGCACCATAGGATGGGACGTCTTATCCCGCTGCGCCGAGCATTACATCTCCATGCCGGACGAGATAGCGGCTTCTGGCATGCGGCTTCTCGCAGATCCAGACGGGTCGGATCCCAGGATCATTTCCGGCGAAAGCGGAGCAGCCTCCTTTGGCCTTGCCATGGCCCTCCTGCTGGACGAAAGCCTTGCTCCTCTTAAGGAAAAAATCGGACTTCGTGCAGATTCCCGGATCCTGTGCGTTTCCACAGAAGGAGCCACTGACCTTGAAAACTACTGGAAGATTATAGCATCCGGGGGAAAAGCATAAAAGCATATCTGGCTGGTGATCTCACCAGCCAGATATACCGTTCACTTATCCGTCAGTCCAGTTCCAACAATGTGTCCGTCAACAATAGCACAAAGATAAACTTCCCTGGCTGCAGTCTCTCTATCGGTCAAAAATTGCTTTTCAAATGCCATATCAATAGATGTTTCATCTTTGTATGATGATAAGAAATCTGTCTGATCATGAGTTAAAAGAAAAATATTTAAGACTTCCTGCGCATCATCGCCAGTAGCGTTTCTAATCAAACATTTCTTGTTATTCTTTAGAAATACTTTTTTGTATACTTCATTATTTATCCCCTTCACAATTAGGATTTTTCTGCTTAACAAACTGGGATCTGTCTATTTCATCCTATCTATCATATTCTTTATTTTCAGTTCTATCTGATTAATTACTTTGATGAAATCTTCGTCTGATTTTCCTGTCGGATCATCCAATCCCCAGTTATCATCAAATGGTCTTCCAATGAACGGGCATCCAACATTACATCCCATAGAAATAGCAATATCTGGCTCTGGTATATCCGAAATCAGCTTTGAATACTGTTCTTTCTCCATATCAATGCCATACATTTCTTTCATAATACGAACTGCATCCTGATTTATTTGTGGCTTCGTTTCCGTTCCAGCAGAATAACTTTCAAATACGTCGGATGCAAAATGCTTTCCCAATGCTTCTGCAACCTGACTTCTGCATGAATTATGGACACAAATGAACGCTACTTTCTTCATACCTATCCCCTAACTTTCTTTAATGCTTTTATCACATCATCCTTACTTAATACTTTCCCCATTGAGACTACTTTATTATCAATAACCAGAGCAGGTGTACTCATAACTCCCATTGCCGCAATCTGACCAAAATCTGTAACATGGTCAATCTCATCCGTCATGCCAAGCTCACTAAGCGCTTCCTTCACATTCTTCTCCAATGCATTGCATTTATCACAACCGCCACCAAGAACTTTCACATTTGCTCCTGATGAAAGAGTTTCCTTTGCTGCCTCAACGCTTTCTTCATTGCAATTTCCACCACAGCAACAACCTGATTGTTCCTTAACCATTTCCTTCTCGTCCTTTTTCTTTCCAAATAATCTCATAATTTCAATCTCCTTTTTTCTTTTTCTAAACCAGTAGATACTGAATTGCATTAAAGAAATATCCAACAATAATTATTCCAACTGCACATATTACAATAAAAATTCCTAGTAACTTCGGTTTCACTGCCTTTCTAAGCATAATCATTGACGGTAACGAAAGTGTAGTCACACCCATCATAAAACTTAAGATTGTTCCAAGCTGTGCCCCTTTTGCAAGTAATGCTTCTGCTACTGGTATCGTACCAAAAATATCTGCATACATAGGAATGCCGACCAACGTTGCCAAAATTACACCAAATGGATTATCACTGCCAAGAATCTTTTCTACCCAGCTCTCTGGAATCCAATTGTGAATAACAGCTCCTATTCCGACACCAATCAAAATATATGGAAATACTTTCTTAAAGGTGTCTATAACCTGTTGTTTTGCAAAAGAAAGTCTTTCTTTTTGCGTTGGTTCATCCATATCAATATCGACCGCATTCGCTTTTCGAATAAACGCTTCCACTTCATTCTCCAAATGAAGCTTTTCAATAATTGTTCCACCTATTACCGCAATAACAAGCCCTACAATCACATATATGATAGCAACTTTGGATCCAAAGATACTCATCAGCAAAACCAGACTTCCTAAATCTACCATTGGAGAAGAAATCAGAAAGGAAAATGTCACACCTAATGGAAGTCCTGCACTGGTAAATCCAATAAACAGTGGAATGGACGAGCAAGAACAGAATGGTGTCACCGTACCAAGTAATGCTGCAATACAGTTTGCCCAGATTCCATGAAAACGCCCCATAATCTTCTTACTTCGTTCTGGTGGAAAGTAGCTTTGAATATAGGAAATCATAAAAATTAGGATACAAAGCAATATCGTTATCTTCAAAACATCATATAGGAAAAACTGTACACTTCCACCCATTCTACTTGAAGTATCCAAGCCAATTTTCTCAAGAAGATTTCCAAATAATGTACTCATCCATTTCATTCCCAAAATCTGATTTTGAATAAACTCCCAAATCATTATTGACAGCACCCACTTTCCTCTTTACAGCAGGATAATCCTTCAATAAAAGTTTTAAAGGCATTCAAGGTCTCACAATTCAATGAATAATGATGCCATCTACCTTCTTTCCAATCATTCACCAGCCCACATTCATTTAAGATTTTCATATGATGAGAAAGTGTAGGCTGTGTAATCTCAAAAGCCTCCAATAGTTTACAACCACATTTTTCTCCGTCGGAGAGCATTTGGATAATCTGCAATCTATTACTATCTCCCAATGCTTTACAAATAAGTGCTACATCTATTGTATTCATATTGTCCTCCTTTACATAGATAATTGTCTATGTTTCTATTATGCATTATGCATAGATGATTGTCAATGTTTATTTTTATGGTTTACAAAATTCCCAATTCTCATCCCCCTTTATTAGAAGTGCATGCTCATGATTTCAGGAACAACAAGAGCCAAAAGAAAACACCTGCCGCTTCTGACAGATGTTCCACTATAAACTATCTATTTTTCATCAAGACAAACACCGAGTTTCTCAATTCTAATTCTCCAAACTGGAAGTTAGCGATTTCTTTTTCCGGTATTCTCTGTCCCACGAATTTCCTCATGATAGAAATAATCTACGATCACCGGATGTCCCTGCGGGACTCTGCCATAAGGCATTTCATTATCCACAAAGACACAATCATACTTCTTAGCCATTTTCTCAGCTTTTACTTCAAGTGCTTCAAAGTAGCTGCGGTTATGCTTGTTATAGATCTCGTCGTAAAGTGGTACAAGATCAGGATATTTTCCGGCGATATAATCCATAATTGTCTTTTTGAAACCGCCTCGAAGATTGAGATTTTCGAGCCAGAACAGATCGCACTGATCCTTTACCCGCTCAAAGATTGCTTCAAAATTCGTGATACCGGGGAATACCGGGGATACGAAACAGACTGTACGGATACCTGCTTCATATACCTGCTTCATAGCAGCGATGCGGCGCTCAATGCTCGAAGCAGAATCCATATCGTTCTTGAAATTTTCATCTAGTGTGTTGATCGACCATGAAACGGTTACACGTCCAAGCTTCTTCAACAGATCAATATCCCGTACCACAAGATCCGACTTTGTGCAGATCAGAATATCTGCGTCACTGCCGATCAGCTGCTCCAGAAGTTTTCTGGTATTCCCGAATTGCTCCTCCTGTGGATTGTAGCCATCTGTCACAGAACCGATGACCACCCGCTGTCCGGCATATTTCTTCGGATTTTTAATTTCCGGCCAATGCTTCACATCAAGGAAAGTGCCCCATTCCTCCTTGTGCCCGGTAAAGCGCTTCATAAAAGAAGCATAGCAATACTTGCAGGCATGTGTACAGCCCACATAGGGATTGACCGAGTAACCGCCTACCGGCAGACTAGACTTAGTCATGATGTTCTTTGTTTCCACCTCACGAATGAGGATTCCATTCATTACTTCTTCCATGATTTCTGTACCTCTAACACTTTATTAAATTCTTCCGGCATTTCCTGAATCATATTTTCATCCCCTATGATAGGGACAAGGTCTTCCTTCATAAACACCGGAATGCCGAGCTTATGTGCCTGGTCCGTCAGAGACCATGCCCATTCCGGCTCCGTATGAATCTTCTTGCTCTGAGCTCCGGTCATGGTGCCGACAACGATCCAATTGATTCCGGAAAGGTCAACTGTGCCGGGATCATCGAATAACGGCTCAAAGGTAACATGGTAATGTTTTGCTCTGACGTTTTTCCGAAGGGCGTCGATACGCCACCGTTCTGCTTTCCTCGTCACCGTAACGCCAAACCATGCGTTTTCCAGATCGGTATCAAAATCCAGCAAATCAGGTCGCTTGGTAAGGAACAGGAACTGATGCTGTGGATTTTCACGGATCTTTGCAAATACCTCGTCTCTCCATTCCGGCTTCCATCCAGAGAGATCGCTCATGCCGGTAAGAAGAAAGTTCTGCGGACGTTTCTTTTCCATCATCTTGAGCTTACCCGGAAAGAATTCAGGGTCAGCGAAATCATCAATCATATGCCAGCGTTTCACGTTGTTGCGGGCATAGCAATATGTACACCCCACTGTGCAGCCAATGACGATATTCATGTTCTGAATCTGATCTTTGATACAAATACTCATGACTTCTGCCACTCCTCAAGATTCTTTCTGATGCGGTCGAGGCATTCCTCAAACCGGGTAATTTCTTCCTCTGAAAAACCTTTGTAGTAAATACTGCCCATCTCATCAGATACAGAATCGTACTCGCCCTTTAAGGCATGTGCTTTCTCAGTCAGAAACAGGAGCGTTTTCCTTTTGTCCGTTTCAGACTGAACACGGCTTATCAGCCCTTGATTTTCCATTCTTTCCAGCATCGTAGTAAGAGATGTTATCGCTAATCCGCATTTAGTCGAGAGTGACCTGATTGAGATACCATCCTCCTGCCACAGCACATAAAGAATACGTCCCTGGGCTCCATTAAACGCATCAATATTCTTTTCACTGAGAATCTTCTCAAAAATCCGGTCTCCAAGCTGTTTTATTTTTGTGACAAGAAATCCTCCATTCATTTCCATACAAAAGCTCCTATATAGTAGTTTATTAAAAACATACTATATAGGAG